>NZ_JAHHIT010000034.1 GCF_024539675.1 Streptomyces hilarionis
CCTTGCGATCGCACGCACCAGACGCCGCCGGGCCCGCCCTCCGGGCGGACGACGCTACTTTCGAAACACGCCCTAGCTGTATTGATCACGAGCGTTGTTGACACTCGGTAGGTCTTGATCATGGCGAAGACCTCCGGTGTGGTGGAGGTGTCTAGGCTCCACACCACGCACGGAGGTCTTCGTGCCCCACCGTAATGCCCGGCTGACCGTTCACGGCAGGCGGATCCTCATCGAGCGTGTTCTGTCCGGGCGTCCGGTCGCGCACGTCGCCGCGGAGATGGGGATATCCCGGCCCACGGCCCACAAATGGGTTCGCCGCTGGCAGGCCGAAGGCGATGCAGGACTCCACGATCGTTCCAGCAGGCCACGCACAACCCCGCACCGGACCGCGGCCGCGATGGAAGAGCAGGTCTGCGAGCTGCGGCAGACCCGCAAACTCGGCCCCGCACGGATCGGCCCGATCCTGGGCCTGCCCGCATCGACGGTCCACCGGATCCTGACCCGGCACCGGCTGAACCGCCTGGCCTGGCTGGATCGCCCGACCGGAGTCGTGATCCGCCGCTACGAACGCGAGCGACCCGGCGAACTCATCCATGTCGACGTGAAGAAGCTCGGCCGGATCCCCGACGGCGGCGGCCACAGAACGCTGGGCCGCCAGGCCGGCCGGGCCACCCGCAGCAGCATGGGCTTCGACTACGTCCACTCCGCCGTCGACGACCACTCACGCCTCGCCTACAGCGAGATCCACCCCGACGAGAAGGTCGCGACCTGCGCGGGCTTCCTCACCCGCGCGGCCGCGTTCTTCCACTTACATGGCATCACCCGCATCGAGCGCGTCCTGACCGACAACGCCTGGGCCTATCGAAAGGGCCTGGCCTGGAAAGACGCCCTCAACGAGCTCGGCGCGACCGGCAGGCTCACGCGTGCCTACCGGCCGCAGACCAACGGCAAGGTCGAACGCTTCAATCGCACCCTGCTCGACGAATGGGCCTACCAGCGGCCCTACACCTCGAACACCGAGCGGACCGAAGCCCTGACAGACTTCATCCACACGTACAACCACCATCGCTGCCACACCGCGCTGGACGGACACCCGCCCATCAGCCGCGTCAACAACGCTGCGGGTCAATACACCTAGCGCGTCGGCAGTGAGCCGCGGTCCAGGCGGCCGGCCTGCGGGGGCACCACCGTGCCGCCGAAGGGGTACTCGCGCAGCTTGCGCCAGACGCCGTCGGCGCCCTGTTCGGCGAGGGCGAACCCGGTGCAGGGCCAGGCGGCCTCGTAACCGGCGAGCTCCTCGAACGCCCGGTCCATCGCCGCCTCGTCGATGCCGTGCGCGACGGTGACGTGGGGGTGGTAGGGGAACTGGAGCTCGCGCACCAGGGGCCCGGAGGCGTCCCGGATGCGCTGCTGGAGCCAGGCGCAGGTCTCGGCGCCCTCGACCACCCTCAGGTACACCACCGGCGACAGCGGCCGGAAGGTGCCGGTGCCGGACAGCCGCATCGGGAAGGGCCGGCCGGCCGCGGCGACCGCGGCGAGGTGCGCCTCGACGGCCGGCAGCGCGCCCGCCTCGACCTCGGTCGGCGGCAGCAGCGTGACGTGGGTGGGGATGCCGTGAGCCGCGGCGTCGCCGAAGCCTGTGCGCCGCTCCTGGAGCAGGCTGCCGTGAGGCTCCGGGACCGCGATCGACACGCCGATCGTTACGGTCCCCACGTCTTCTCCTGTCGTTCCGTCGTCATGTCGTCAGGTCGTCGTGTCGTGCCGGCGGGGTGGCGCGCCGGACGCGCACGCGGTCGTACGGCTATCGACTGTACGGCCACGGCTGTGCTCTGGGCAGGCGCAGGGGAAGTGATGTGCAGCGCTCTGCCCGGAGGAACAGGTGTGCGGCGCGCCCCCGGCGCCTCCGCGCGCCGTCAGTGCTTCGCGGGCAGGAAGCCGACCCTCTCGTACGTCCGCGAGAGCGTCTCCGCGGCGACCGCGCGGGCCTTCTCCGCGCCCTTGGCGAGGAGCGAGTCGAGCGTCTCGGGGTCGTCCAGGTACTGCTGCGTGCGGTCCCGGAACGGCGTCACGAAGTCGACGACGACCTCGGCGAGGTCCGTCTTCAGCGCGCCGTACAGCTTGCCCTCGTACTGCCGCTCCAGCTCCGCCACGCCGGTGCCCGTGAGGGTCGAGTAGATGCCCAGCAGGTTGCTGACGCCCGGCTTGTTCTCGGCGTCGTAGCGGATCACCGTGTCGGTGTCCGTGACCGCGCTCCTGACCTTCTTCGCGGTCGCCTTCGGGTCGTCGAGCAGGTTGATCAGGCCCTTCGGCGTGGACGCCGACTTGCTCATCTTGATCGACGGGTCCTGAAGGTCGTAGATCTTGCCCGTCTCCTTCGGGATGTACGGCTTGGGGACCGTGAAGGTGGCGCCGTAGCGGCCGTTGAAGCGCTCGGCGAGGTCGCGGGTGAGCTCGATGTGCTGGCGCTGGTCCTCGCCGACGGGCACCTCGTCGGCCTGGTACAGCAGGATGTCGGCGACCTGGAGGATCGGGTACGTGAACAGGCCGACGCTCGCGCGGTCGGCGCCCTGCCGGGCGGACTTGTCCTTGAACTGCGTCATGCGGCTGGCCTCGCCGAAGCCGGTGAGGCAGTTCATCACCCAGGCGAGCTGGGCGTGCTCGGGGACGTGGCTCTGGACGAACAGCGTGCAGCGCTCGGGGTCGAGCCCGGCCGCGAGGAGCTGCGCGGCGGCCAGCCGCGTGTTCGCGGTGAGCTCCTTCGGGTCCTGCGGGACCGTGATCGCGTGCAGGTCGACGACCATGTAGAACGCGTCGTGGGTCTCCTGGAGGGCCACCCACTGGCGGACGGCGCCGAGGTAGTTGCCGAGGTGGAACGAGCCTGCGGTGGGCTGGATTCCGGAGAGCACGCGGGGTCGGTCTGAGGCCATGCCGACATTGTCGCAGAGGGCGGGGAGCGGCCGGAACGCGTCCCGGGCCGCTCCCCTGCGGGGCGGCCCGGGACCGCGTCGGTCAGCCGAGGTCGATCTCGGGGTACAGCGGGAAGCCCGCCACCAGGTCGGTGGCCCGGCGGGAGATCTCGTCGGCGACCTTCTGGTCCAGGACGTGGGAGGCCTTGGACCGGGCGCCCGACTTCGTGACGCCCGGCTCGGCGGTGGTCAGGACGCGGTCCATCAGGCCCGCCACCTCGTCCATCTCCGCCGTGCCGAGGCCGCGGGTGGTCAGCGCCGGGGTGCCGACGCGGACGCCGGAGGTGTACCAGGCGCCGTTGGGGTCGGCGGGGATCGCGTTGCGGTTGGTGACGATGCCCGAGTCGAGCAGCGCGGCCTCGGCCTGGCGGCCGGTGAGGCCGTAGGAGGAGGCGACGTCGATCAGGTTGAGGTGGTTGTCCGTGCCGCCGGTGACCAGGGTCGCGCCCCGGCGCATCAGGCCCTCGGCCAGCGCGCGGGAGTTGTCCACGATGCGCCGCGCGTAGTCCTGGAAGGACGGCTGCCGGGCCTCGGCGAGGGCGACGGCCTTGGCGGCCATGACGTGCGGGAGCGGGCCGCCGAGGACCATCGGGCAGCCGCGGTCGACCTGGTCCTTGAGGGAGTCGTCGCACAGGACCATGCCGCCGCGCGGGCCGCGCAGCGACTTGTGGGTGGTGGTGGTGACGATCTGGGCGTGCGGGACCGGGTCGAAGTCGCCGGTGAGGACCTTGCCGGCGACCAGGCCCGCGAAGTGGGCCATGTCGACCATGAGGGTCGCGCCGACCTCGTCGGCGATCTCGCGCATGATCCGGAAGTTCACCAGCCGGGGGTACGCCGAGTAGCCCGCGACGATGATCATCGGCTTGAACTCGCGCGCCGAGGTGCGCAGCGCCTCGTAGTCGATCAGGCCGGTCGCCGGGTCGGTGCCGTAGGAGCGCTGGTCGAACATCTTGCCGGAGATGTTCGGGCGGAAGCCGTGGGTGAGGTGGCCGCCGGCGTCCAGGGACATGCCGAGCATGCGCTGGTTGCCGAAGGCCTGGCGCAGCGTGGCCCAGTCGGCGTCGGTGAGGTCGTTGACCTGGCGGGCGCCGGCCTCGGCCAGGAAGGGGGCCTCGACGCGGTCGGCGAGGACGGCCCAGAAGGCGACCAGGTTGGCGTCGATCCCGGAGTGCGGCTGGACGTAGGCGTGGCGGGCGCCGAACAGCTCGCGGGCGTGCTCGGCGGCCAGCGACTCGACGGTGTCGACGTTGCGGCAGCCGGCGTAGAAGCGGCGGCCGACGGTGCCCTCGGCGTACTTGTCGCTGAACCAGTTGCCCATCGCGAGGAGGGTGGCCGGGGAGGCGTAGTTCTCGGAGGCGATCAGCTTGAGCATCTCGCGCTGGTCGTGGACCTCCTGGCCGATGGCGTCGGCGACGCGCGGCTCCACGGCGCGGATCACGTCGAGGGCGGCGCGGAAGGCGGTGGACTCGGTGGACAGGGGTGCGGGATTCTCGGGCATCGGGACCTCCGGACGTGGCGTACGGCGAGTTCGGTTCGGCCCAGGCGCACGGCACTCATGCTGCTCACGGGCCGCTCCCCGATGGTCCGTCCCATCCCAGCGCGCCAGTCACGACCCGCTCGCCAGCCTACCGGGTGCCGGTCAGAGGATCACGTGCGGGACGAAGCGGGCGTACTCGTCGGTGATCAGGCCCGAGGACTCGCGGATGCCGAGGCCGGCGGGCTCCTCGTCCACGACCCACGCGCCGAGGACGACGTGGTTGCCGTCGAAGGAGGGGAGCGGGGCGAGCTGCTGGTAGCAGCAGGGCTCGTCGTCGCGCACGACGGGTGCCGCGCCCTTGTCGTGGATCGTGACGCCGGCGCCCTCGCGGCCCAGCAGGGGCTTGGCGACGTAGCCGGTGGTGGCGGCCAGCTCGCGCGGGCCGTCGAGGTAGGCGGGCAGCAGGTTGGGGTGGCCGGGGTACAGCTCCCACAGGACGGCCAGCAGCGCCTTGTTGCTCAGGAGCATCTTCCAGGCGGGCTCGATCCACATCGTCGTGCCGGTGCCGCCGCCGTTGTCGAGGGTGTCCAGGACGTGTCCGGCGAAGCGGTCGGTGGTGAGCCACTCCCAGGGGTAGAGCTTGAAGCAGCTGCGGATGAAGCGGAGTCCGCCGTCGACGAAGCGGCCGGACAGCGGGTCCCAGCCGATCTCCTCCATCGACGTCCAGTCGGTGTCCAGCCCGGCCTGCTGCGCCGTCTCCTTGAGGTAGGCGACCGTCATGAGGTCCTCGCCGAGTTCGTCGGCAGCGGAGTGCGCGAAGTGCAGCGGGCTGCCCGGCGGCAGCAGGGCGGCCTGTCTGCGCCAGGCGTCGACGAGGCGTTCGTGCAGGGAGTTCCACTGGTCGGCGCCGGGGAAGCGGTCCTCCATCCAGAACCACTGGGGGGAGGCGGCCTCCACCAGGGAGGTGGGCGTGTCGGCGTTGTACTCCAGGAGTTTCGCCGGGCCGGCGCCGTCGTAGTGGAGGTCGAACCTGCCGTAGACGGAGGGGAGTTCGGCGCGCCGCCGCCAGGCCTCGGCGACCGCCGCGGCGACGCGCGGGTCGGTGATGCCGAGGTCGGCGAGGCGGTCGGCGTCGACGAGACGGGCGGCCGCCGCCAGGCACATGGCGTGCAGTTCCTCGACGGTCTCCTCGAGCGCCTCGACCTCGTCGAGGGTGAAGGCGTAGTAGGCGCTCTCGTCCCAGTAGGGGCGCAGCACGCCGTCGGGATGCCGGGTGAGCGGGTAGACGAGCCCCTGCTCCTCGACGATCCGCTGCCAGTCGGGGCGGGGTTCGACGGTGTGGCGTCGCATGGTGACGGTGTCCTCTTCAGCCGCTCGGTCGGGTCGTCCGGGTCGTCCGGCGTCCTGCCGGTCGCTCAGCCGCCCGAGCCGCCCTCGTGGCCGCCGCCGAAGCCGCCGCGGTCGACTCCGCCGCCTGAGCCGCCGCCGCTCGAACCGCCCGAGCCCTTGCCGGACTTGGACAGGGAGCCGCCCCCGACGTAGGAGCCCTTCTTGCTGCCGCCGTAGTACCAGACGGCGTGCGAGGTCGAACCGGACTTGCAGTTCTTGTCGGCGACGACCTTGTAGCCCTTGCCGCGGGTGTAGCTGTCCCGGTCGACGCAGCGCTTGTCCGGGTCGGAGGAGCAGGCGGTGAGGGCCGTGGCCAGCAGGCTCACGCCGCCCAGCACCACCGTGCCCGAACGCAACCGCCGCCGTATGTCCGCCATGTCCGTCTCTCCCCGTGTCGGATCGCCCCTACGGCGATTTCCGGCCGACAGCCTAGACAACCGCGGGGAGGGCGGGCGCGGGCGGGCCGGGGGCGGGCCGCTCGCCTACAGTCCTCCTCGTGCTCTTCGGAATGGTGTGCGCCCTCGGCGCGGCGGTCTGCTTCGGTGCGGCGACGGTGTTGCAGGCGGTGGCGGCGCGGGCGGCCGCCGCCGAGGGAGGCGACGGGCGGGGCCCGGCGGGTGACGCGGCGCTGCTGCTGCGCGCGGTGCGCCAGTGGCGGTACGTGGCGGGCCTGGGGCTGGACGGGCTGGGGTTCGTCTTCCAGATCGTCGCGCTGCGCTCGGTGCCGATCTACGCCGTGGGCGCGGCCCTCGCGTCGAGCCTCGCGGTGACGGCGGTGGTCGCCGCGCGGCTGCTGCACGTGCGGCTGAGCCGGACCGAGTGGGCGGCCGTGGCGGTGGTGTGCGCGGGGCTCGGGATGCTGGGGCTGGCCTCCGGCGCCGAGGGCGACGAGAGCGGGCCGGCGGCCCTGCCCTGGGCGATGCTCGGCGCGGCGGTCGTGGTGCTGCTGCTGGGGCTGGTCGCCGGGCGGCTGCCCGAGCGGGGCCGGGCGCTGACGCTGGGTCTCGGCGCCGGCTGCGGGTTCGGGGTGGTGGAGGTGTCGGTGCGGCTGATCGACTCGCTGTCCCCCGTGGACCTGCTCACCGATCCCGCCCTGTACGCCCTGCTGCTGGGCGGCGGGGCCGCGTTCCTGTTGCTGACCACGGCCCTCCAGCGGGGGTCGGTGACGACGGCGACCGCCGGGATAGTGATCGGGGAGACGATCGGACCGGCGCTGGTCGGGGTGGTGTGGCTGGGGGACCGCACCCGGGAGGGGCTGGCCTGGCTGGCCGTGCTGGGGTTCGCGGTCGCCGTCGCGGGCGCGTTGGCGCTGGCCCGGTTCGGAGAGGCGCCCGAGTCGTCGCCGCCCGCACCGTGACGGGCGGCGCGTGACGGGCGGCCCGTGACCGCGGCCGTCCGCGCGCCGGTGAACCGGCCGCACGGGCGGCCCTTTTCTTTTCGGCCCCTTTCGTACAGCCGGCCGAACCTTCGCGTGACGAGCCCTGCCCAAAGCCGCTTTTGGGACAGTCCGCACAGTTGCACGGGTTTGAAGATCCTGTGAACGCAAGCGCTCTCTCCCGCGTACTCGTCGGTGTGACCAGTAATCCCGTCACCGTCACCGCCGCATATCGAGTGGTGCCGGGCCGAGAGGCCGACTTCCATTCCTGGGGGTGGGCCATGCTGGGCGCGAGCGCGCAGCAACCCGGTTTTCTGGGAGGGGGTGTCCTTGTCGACGGAGAGGCGGAATGGCATGTGGTCTATCGCTTCGAAAGCGACGGGACGGCCCGTGCCTGGGAGGACTCGACGGCCAAGGTGCGGTGGGACGAACAAGCGCTGGGCATCGCCCGGCAGACCGACCGCAGGAGCGTGCCGGGCTCCAAGGCCTGGTTCGACTCCCAGACCCTCGCGCCGAGGACGCCGGCCCCGCCGTCCAAGTGGAAACTGTGGTTCGTGAATATGAGCGCGGTTTTCCCACCGGTGCTCCTTTTCAATCTGATCGCCCTCCCCTATCTCGGCGGACTGAATCCGATTGTTCGCACCCTGGTGCTCTGCCTGTGTGTGACGGCCCTTGTCACCTGGATTCTCATGCCCCGCCTTCAGCGTTTCTTCAAGAAATGGCTGTATCCACCGCTCCAGGCGCTGCGCGGACGGCATAAACGCCGCACCGCGTGAGCCGAATGAACGACCCTAGGGAGGTGGGCGGGTGAAGACCCTGCTCATCGACAATTACGACTCGTACACGTACAACCTGTTCCAGCTGATCGCCGAGGTGAACGGCGAGGAGCCGGTGGTGGTCCTCAACGACGCCCCCGCGGACGCCGTCGTGGACCTCGCGGCCTTCGACAACGTGGTGGTGTCCCCCGGACCCGGGCACCCCTCGCGAGCTCGGGACTTCGGCATCAGCGCCCGGGTGCTCGCCGAGGCCCCGGTGCCGGTGCTCGGCGTCTGCCTCGGCCACCAGGGCATCGCACACGGGGAGGGCGCCCGGGTGGCCGCCGCGCCCGAGCCGCGGCACGGTCATCTGTCCAGCGTCCGCCACGACGGGCGGGACCTGTTCCAGGGGCTGCCGCAGAACTTCACCGCGGTCCGCTACCACTCGCTGGCCGTGCGCGAGCCGCTGCCCGACTCGCTGGAGGCCACGGCCTGGGCGGAGGACGGCGTCCTGATGGGGCTGAGGCACCGCGAACGGCCCCTGTGGGGCGTGCAGTTCCATCCCGAGTCGGTGCTGACCGAGTACGGCCACCGGATGCTCGTCAACTTCCGCAACCTGACGGCCGAGCGGGCCCGCAGGCCGCGCACCAAGAACACGGCGGTGCCCTCGCCGACGGCCTTCCCGCGCACCTCCCCGGTCCCCCGGCCCCGCCGTCCCGCCCACCGCCTGCACACCCGCCGCATCGCCGAGGCGATCGACGCGCAGGCCGCGTTCACGCGGCTGTACGCCGAATCGCCGCGGGCGTTCTGGCTGGACAGCTCGCGGGTGGAGGAGGGGCTCTCGCGGTTCTCGTTCCTCGGCGACGACAGCGGGCCGCTCGCCGAGTTCGTCCGCTACGACGTCGAAGCCGGCCGCTGCGAGATCGAGCGCGCCGGGCGGCCCACGCGCAAGGTCGGGGCGAGCGTCTTCGACTACCTCAAGCGGCAGCTGGCCGCCCGCCGGGTGGACGCCACCGGGCTGCCGTTCGACTTCACCGGCGGGTACGTCGGCTACTTCGGCTACGAGACGAAGGCCGACTGCGGCTCCCCCAACCGGCACCGCTCCCCCACCCCGGACGCCTGCTGGCTGTTCGCCGACCGGCTCGTCGCGGTGGACCACCAGGAGGGGTACACCTACGCCGTCTGCGTGGCCGAGGACACCCCGCAGGCCGGGCGGGAGGCCGCGGACTGGCTGGAGAGCACCCTGAGCGCGCTGGCCGCGCTGCCGGCCGAGCCCGCCCGTGCCCGCCGCGCCCCGCGGGCCGCGGCCCCGGCCCAGCGGGCCGCCGCCCCGACCGGCCTCGCCGGCCGGACCACGCTGCTCGCCTCCGCCGCGGCCGCGCTCACCGCCCTCACCGGCCCTCGCGGCGCGGAGCAGCGCCCCGTCGCCGCCCCGGTCCCGTCCGGACCCGACGCCCCGGACGCGCTCAGGGGGGCCGAACCGTGGCTGGTGCGCGACCGGGAGACCTACCTCGCGGACATCGCGGCCTGCCGGCGGGAGCTCGTCGCGGGCACCAGCTACGAGATCTGCCTGACCGACGCGGCGCGTTTACCCGCACCGGACGACGCGTACGCCTTCTACCGGGCGCTGCGCCGCGTCAACCCCGCCCCCTACGCGGCCTTCCTCAGGTTCGGCGACCTCGACGTGGCCTGCTCCTCGCCGGAGCGCTTCCTGCGGATCACCCGGGACGGCGTCGCCGAGGCCAAGCCCATCAAGGGCACCGCGCCGCGCGGCGCCGGGGAGGCGGAGGACGCCCGGCTGCGGGACGCGCTCGCCGCGGACGCCAAGACCCGCGCCGAGAACCTGATGATCGTCGACCTGCTCCGCAACGACCTCGGACGGGTGTGCCGTACCGGCACCGTGCGGGTCTCCCGGCTCATGGCGACCGAGACGTACGCGACCGTGCACCAGCTCGTCTCCACCGTCGAGGGACGGCTGCGCGAGGGCGTGGACGCGGTGGACTGCGTGCGCGCCTGCTTCCCCGGCGGCTCGATGACGGGCGCGCCCAAGCTGCGCACGATGGAGATCATCGACGAGCTGGAGACCGAGGCCCGCGGCGTGTACGCGGGAGCCCTCGGCTACCTGGGATGCAGCGGCGGCGCGGACCTCAACATCGTCATCCGCACCGCCGTCATGGCCGACGGTGAGCTGCGGCTGGGGGCCGGGGGCGCGATCGTCCTGGACTCGGATCCGGCCGCGGAGTACGACGAGATGCTGCTGAAGACGGCCGCGCAGATGCACGCCCTGCGCGAGCCCGCCGCGGACGCCGACCCGGGGCCCGTCGCCGCCGCCGGGAAGCGGGCCGCGCGATGACGGCCTCGCGCACGCCCGGGGCCGGCCCGGTCGTCACCCCCGTCGCGGGGGTGCCGCGGCCGAGGGCGGTCGCCGACGACTCCACCGCCCCCGGCAACGTCGCCGCGTATCTGGCCGCACTCGCCGAGCGGCGCGGGTGGGGCGCGCGGCCGGCGTTCCACGAGGGACACCGGTTCTGGACCCACGGCGAGGTGCACGACCTCGGGGCGCGGGCGGGCCGGGTGCTCGCCGAGCACGGGGTGCGGCCCGGCGACCGGGTGCTCCTGGCGCTGCCCGACGGCATCGCCTGGGTCGCGGCCTTCCTCGGCACGGCCCGGCTCGGGGCGGTGGCCGTCCTGGTCAACCCCGAACTGCCCGCCGCGGACCACGCGTTCATGGCCGAGGACGCGCAGGTCGTGCTGTGCGTGACGGGACCCGGCCTGGAGGATCGTTTCTCCGACCGGGTCCGGCTCGGCGCCGACCAGCTCCTCGCGCTCGCCCCGACGGCCCGGCCGGCCCGCGCCCACCCGGTCGACGCGCACACGCCGCTGTACGTGCAGTACACCTCGGGCACCACGGGCCGGCCGAAAGGGGTCGTGCATACGCACGGCGACCCGAAGACGTACCACGACCTCATCGGCCGGCGGCTGCTGCGCGTCACCGAGGCGGACGTCACCCTGTCGGTGTCGAAGCTGTACTTCGCCTACGGCTTCGGCAACGCCTTCGTCTTCCCGCTCTTCTCCGGCTCCAGCGCCGTGCTGGTGGACCGGCGTCCGTCGCCCGCCGCCGTCGACGAACTCGTCGCCCGGCACCGCGTCACCCTGCTGTACTCGGTGCCCTCGGCGTACGCAGCGCTGGTCGCCGACCGGGGCAGCGGGCACACGGCCTGCTTCGCCTCGGTGCGCGCGGCGGTGTCGGCGGGCGAGGGCCTGCCGGACGACGTCGGGGCCCGGGTCGCCGACCTGCTCGGCGCGCCCGTGCTGGAGCAGATCGGCTCCACCGAGGCAGGCCACGCCTTCTGCGCCAACGGCCTGGGCCACCACCGGCCCGGCACCGTCGGGCGACCCGTGCCCGGCTTCGAGGTGGAGCTGCGCGACCGGGCCGGACGACCGGTGCCCGACGGCGCGGAGGGCGAGATGTGGGTGCGCGGGCCGACGGTGACGCGCGGCTACCTGAACCGGCCCGAGGAGACCGAGCGGACCCTGGCCGGCGGCTGGCTGGCCACCCACGACCGGGCCCGCCGCGAACCGGACGGCGCCTACCGCCATCTGGGCCGCGCCGACGACATGGAGATGGCCGGCGGGATCACCGTCTCCCCGCTGGAGGTGGAGGCCGTCCTGCGGGCCCATCCGGCGGTGCGGGAGGTCGCGGTCGCCGCGGTCCCGGACGCGGGGGGCTCCGGCAGGCTGCGCGCCTTCGTCGTGCCCGCCGGCGCCGTCTCCGCCGCCGCCCTGGAGGCGGAGCTCGTCGCCCTGGCGCGGGACCGCCTCGCCGCCTTCAAGGTGCCCAGAAGCGTCTCCTGCGTGACGTCCCTGCCGCGCACCGCCACCGGAAAGCTCCGGCGCCACCTGGTCCGCCGGGGCGCGTGGTGACCGTGCCGGGGGCCCCGTCGTCCGAGCGTCCGTCCGAGAGGAACAGCCACATGTCGCAGCACCCCCTGCTCGCCGGCCGCGGGTTCTACCTGGGCCCGCTGTTCCGGCGGGCCGCCGACCGGCACGGAGCCGTCTTCGTCACCCTGGACCGGCCGCTGGACACCCACCCCTCGCTGGGCGTCCACCTGGACTACCGGACGCTGGCCGACCTGGTGGAGGAGCTGTCGGGCCGGCTGTGGGCGGCCGGGGTACGGCCCGCGGAGCGGGTGGCCGTCCACAAGACGGACAACGTCGACATCATGCTGCTGACCTGCGCGATATCCCGGATCGGCGCGGTGCCCGCGCTGCTCTCCCCCGGCCTGGCCCCGGCGGTCGTGGCGCAGTTGCTCGAACGCCTCGACCGGCCCTGGCTGATCACCGACCGGGCCAGGCTGGAGGGGCCGCTGCGCGGGCTCGCCCCGTCCGTGCGGCGGATCCTGTCCGTGGACGACGCGCCCGGCGCCGAGACGCTGGGGCGGTACGCCGGCGCGGAACCGCCCACGCCCGTGCGGCCGAACCCGCGAGAACCCGCCCTCATCACCCACAGCTCGGGCACCACCGGCGTGCCCAAGCTGGCCGTGCACTGCCCGCACGCGATGTGGAACCGGCTCGTGCCGCAGCAGGCGATGGGCTGGCCCACCCGCCGTGAGACGGCCGCGCTGCACATGTCGTTCGTGCACTCGCGCTTCTACCACCTGCTCGGCGTGCTGCTGCGGTTCGGCAGCCCGCTCGTGCTGATCACCGACCCGGACCCGGCGGCCGTCGGACCGCTGCTGGCCCGCCACCGCCCCGGCATCGTCGAGACCCATCCCAACACCTTCGTGCTGTGGGAGGAGCTGGCCGACGCGCCCGGCGCCCCGCTGTCCCGGGTGACGTCGTACGGCTCCACGTTCGACGCGATCCACCCGCGCACGGTGCGCCGGCTCCTGGACGCGTCGACGCGCCGCGCGCCCCGGCTGATCCAGCTGTACGGGCAGAGCGAGACCGGTCCGGTCGCCTTCCGGTGGTTCACGCGGCGCAGCGCCGGGCGCGCGGACGGCCGCCGGGTCGGCATCGGCATCCCCGGCTTCACCCGGGTGCGGATCACCGACGCCGAGGGACGGCGGGTGCCGCCGGGCACGCCCGGCCGGATCGAGGCCCGCACCCGGGGACGCGTCCTCACCTACCTCGGCGCGCACGAGCAGTACGAGCGCCAGCTCGACGGCGGCTGGTGGCAGATGGGCGACCTGGGCTGCGTGAGCCGGCTGGGCGCGCTGCGTCTGATCGACCGCGAGGCCGACCGGATCGACGCGGTGCACAGCAACCTGGAGATCGAGGACGCCCTGATGGAGCGGCTGGAGGAACTGCGCGAGGTGGTCGTCGTGGCCGGCGCGGACCGGGAACCGGTGCCGGTGGTGTGCGTGCGCGGCGAGCGGCCCCTCGACCCGGAGCGCTGGCGGGCGGCCACGGCCGACCTGCCCGCGATGGCCGAGCCCCGGCAGTGGCGGTTCGAGGAGCTGCCGATGACGGCGACCTGGAAGGTCAAGCGGGTGGAGATCACCCGCATGCTGGCCGCGAGGCCCTCGGGCGGGCGCGCGTGAACCCGGTCGTCGTCGTGGGCGCGGGCCCCGTCGGGCTGTCGGCGGCGCTCGCCCTGCGCGGGCACGGACTGCCGGTGCTGCTGCTGGAGGCGGACGCCGAGGACCGCGCGCGGCCGGGCAGCCGCGCCCTGTTCGTGCACCGCGAGACGCTCCGGCTGCTCGACGGGATGCGGCCGGGCCTCGCCGCGCAGATCACGGCCTTCGGCCGGACCTGGCGCACCCGGCGGACCCTGTACCGCGGGCGTGAGGTGTACGCGCGCACCGTCCCGCCGCCCTCCGGCCCCCGCCCCGCGCTCCCGCCGTTCACCAGCCTGCGCCAGGCGGACACCGAGCGGTTCCTGCGCGGCGCCTGCGAGCGGGCCGGGGTCGCCTTCGAGTGGGGCGCGCGGGTGAACGGCGTGAGCGCCGCGCCGGGCGGGGTCGTGCTGAGCGGCGAGGACGGGCGGGAGTGGCGCGCCGGGCACGTCATCGCCGCCGACGGGGCCCGTTCGGCGGTGCGGCGCGCCCTGGGCATCGCCATGGAGGGCGTCCGGGGCGAGGGCTTCCACACGGTCGTGGACGTGGCCGACGTGCCGGGCGGCGAGCTGCCGCTGGAGCGGGTCTTCCACTACGAGCATCCGGGGGTGGGCGGCCGCAGCGTGATGCGGGTGCCGTTCACCGGGGGCTTCCAGGTCGATCTTCAGTGCCGCGACGACGACGCGCAGGAGGCGTTCGGCACCGAGGAGGCGGTGCGGCGCTGGCTCCCGGCGGTCGTCGGCGAGGGGTACGCCGACCGGATCCTGTGGGTGTCGACCTACCGTTTCCAGCGTCTGGTCGCCGACTCGTTCACGGACGCCCACCGGCGGGTGCTGCTCGTCGGCGAGGCGGCGCACCTCTTCCCGCCGTTCGGCGCGCGCGGCATGAACAGCGGGATCGCCGACGCCGCCGCGGCCGCCGCGGCCGTCGCGACCGGCACCGCGGGGGCCGTCGGGGCGTTCGCCGAGGCGCGGCGCGCGGCGGGGCTGTTCAACAGCGCCGCCGCGGGGAGCGCGCTGGAGCATCTGCGGCCGCGCAGCCGGAGCGTGCGGTTGCGGCAGCGGGCGGCGGCCGCGCTCGCGCCCGTGCTGCCGTCGTGCGGGTCGTGGCTGGAGCACGCGCCGTACGGGCCGCGCGGCGGGGCCCCCGCGGCAGCGGGCGGAAAGTACTGAGAGGAGCGGACGATGACACGGCACGCAGTTCTGGAGGAGTCGCTGGCCTGGACGCCGGCCAGGGGTCTGACGCCCCGCTGCGGCGACGGTGGCGGACGGCTGCTGGTCGCGGACTCGTGGCTGGTGCGCGAGGGCCGGGTGCGCGGCCTGGAGCGGCACCGGGAGCGGTTCCTGCGGGCCTGCGGCGAGTGCAGCGGGCCGCCGCTGCGCCGGCTGCTGGAGTTCTGGCGGGACGCGGCGGCCGCGCTGCCGCGCACCGGTGAGTGGTTCCCGCGCGTGGAACTCGCCGCGGGGTCGCTGGAGTTGCGGCTGCTGCTGCGGCCGGCGCCGCCGCTGGAGCCGGACGTGCGGGTGTGGGCGGCGGGCCAGCCGGACCCGCGGACCAGGCCGCGCCGCAAGGGGCCCGACCTGGACGCGCTGGCCCGGGTGCGCCGCCGGGCGTCCGAGGAGGGGGCGTCGGAGGCGGTGCTGGTCGCGCCGTCGGGCGCGGTGCTGGAGGCGGCGACCGCCAGCGTCGTGTGGTGGGAGGGCGACGCGCTGTGTCTGCCCCCGCCCCGGCTGCCGGTGCTGCCCGGGGTGACGGTCGGCCTGCTCCAGGAACGGGCGCACCGGCTCGGGATCCGGGTCGTCCACCGCGAGCGGGCGCTGGCCGAGTTGCACGACCGGGAGGTGTGGCTGGTGAACGCCCTGCACGGGATCCGGCCCGTCACGGGCTGGGCGGGCGGGACGGTCGGGACGGTCGGTTCCGCGCCCGCCGTGCGGGCCCCGGAATGGCGCCGGTGGCTGGAGTCCCTGGGCGAACCGATCTCCCGCGCCTGAGAGGCACGGGCGGGTCCGGGTCCCGGGCGGGTACGGGTACGGGTAGCGCGGCGTGCCGGCGTCGCAGAGCACCGATATCGCCGAGTACGGGTATTTTCGAGTGCAGACATTGCCGAGTCCGGATATTGCCGAGTCCGGATATTACCGAGTAGAGGTGTCGCCGAAAAGAGGGGGAACGCGGGAACGGGCATCGGCCGATTTCACCGATGCCCGCGCCTTTCGTTTTTCCGCGTTTATTTTCCGGCGGGCTGATAGGCGCCCGGCGTCATGCGTGTCGCGATGGCGATCCGGTTGTAGGCGTTGATGACGGTGGCCGCCCAGATCAGCGCCGCCAGCTGCGCGTCGTCGAAGACCTCCGCCGCCTGCGCGTAGACCGCGTCCGGCACCTGCCCGTCGTGCACCAGGGTCACGGCCTCGGTCAACGCCAGTGCGGCCCGCTCCCGTTCGGAGAAGAAAGGGGTCTCCCGCCAGGCGTTCAGCGCGTACAGGCGCTGCTCGCTCTCGCCCTGGGCGCGGGCGTCCTTGGTGTGCATGTCGAGGCAGAAGGCGCAGCCGTTGAGCTGCGAGGCGCGGGTCCTGACCAGTTCCAGTATCTCCGGCTCGACCTTCGCCTCCCGCGCCGCGGAAACGGCGGCGGCGTGCAGGGAGCCCATCGCGGCGGATACTTCGGGGGTGGCCTTCTTGAGGGCGACACGGGACACGGAATTACTGTTCGTCATGGTGGGACTGTATCCGGGAAAATGCAGGAAATCTATCCGGGAAAGGGAATTCCGGAGCCGTTCTCGCCGAAAGGAAGCACCGCGCACAACGCCTCCAGCGCGCCCGACCAGGCGTGGTCCGGCGGCGTCCCGTATCCCACGACCAGGGCGTCGAGGGGCTCGGCGACCGCGTCGGCGTGCCGGTAGCGGGGGGTGAGGGCGTCGAGGGCCAGACCCTGGTGGGCGGCGGCCCGCAGCACCGGCCCCACCGTGCCGGGCGGCAGCCGCAGGACGGCGTGCAGACCGGCCGCGATGCCGGTGACGCGGATCGCCGGGGCGCGGACGGCCAGCGCCGCGACCAGCGCGTCACGACGGCGGCGGTAGCGCGTGCGGGCGGCCCGGACATGGCGGTCGTACGCGCCGGACGCGATGAACTCGGCCAGGGTCAGCTGGTCGAGGACCCCGGAGGTGTCCATCTCGCCCTTGGCCGCCGTCACCTCCCCGACCAGGCCCGCCGGCAGCACCATCCAGCCCAGCCGCAGGCCGGGGGCGAGGGACTTGCTCGCCGTGCCCAGATAGACCACGTGGTCGGGGTCGAGGCCCTGGAGGGCGCCGACGGGCTGGCGGTCGTAGCGGAACTCGCCGTCGTAGTCGTCCTCGAGGACCAGGCCGCCGGTGCGCCGGGCCCAGTCCACGGCGGCGGCCCGCCGGTCGGGGTGCAGGGGAACGCCCATCGGGAACTGGTGGGCGGGGGTGAGCAGGACCGCGCCCGCGTCCGTCAGCCGGCCGGTGTCCGTGCCGCGTTCGTCGAAGGGCAGCGCGGCCGTCGTCAGCCCGGCGCCCGTCAGCAGCCGCCAGTGCTCGTCCAGGCCGTAGGACTCGACGGCGACCGTGCGCGCCCCGCGGCCCCGCAGGGCCGCGCACAGCAGTCTCAGCCCGTGCGCGAACCCGGCGCACACCACGATGCGCCCGGGGTCGGCGCGCACCCCGCGGACCCGGGCGAGGTAGCCGGCCAGCGCGGTGCGCAGTTCCGGCCGCCCGCGCGGGTCGCCGTAGCCGAGGGCCTCGGAGGGGGCGGCGGCGAGGGCGCGGCGGGCCGCCCGGAGCCACTCGGCGCGCGGGAAGGAGGACAGGTCCGGGGTGCCGGGACGCAGGTCGTGGGCGGGCCCGCGGGGTGCGGGTCGCCCGGACGTGGCGCCGGCGGCGGGCGGGACGACCGTCCGGTCCGCCACCCGGGTGCCCGAGCCCTGGCGGGCGGTCAGCCAGCCCTCGGCGACGAGGTCGGCGTAGGCGTCGGCGACCGTGTTGCGGGCGACGCCCAGGTCGGCGGCGAGGGAGCGGGAGGAGGGCAGGCGGGTGCCGGGCGGGAGCCGGCCGCCGCGGACCGCCTCGCGCAGCGCGTCGGTCAGTCCCCGCCGCAGCCGCGGCCCGGAGGCTTCCAGATGGAGGTCGACGCCCAGAGTGGCCCGCGTTCTCGCCATGGAAATGGACCATACCCCTGGGCCGGACAACTCCTAGAGTCGAGGCATGACGACCGACACACCCACCACGACCAGCACGAACGCAGCCACCGCCGGGGCGCCGGACCGCTACGCCCCCGCCCACACCCCGCGGCTCCACTGGGCCGAGCACGCCCCCGAGGTCTACCAGGCCATGGTCCGGCTGGACGGCGCCGCCCGTAAGGGCCTCGACCCGAAGCTGCTGGAACTGGTGAAGATCCGCGCCTCGCAGATCAACCGCTGCGCGCTCTGCGTCGACATGCACAGCAAGGACGCGCTCGCGGCGGGCGAGAGCGTCGAACGGATCGTCCAGCTCAGCGCGTGGGAGGAGTCCGAGCACTTCTACACGGGTGCGGAGCTCGCCGCGCTGGCGCTGACCGAGGCGGTGACGGTGCTGACGTCGGGGTTCGTGCCCGACGAGGTCTACGAGCGCGCCGCACGGCACTTCGCGGAGCGCGAACTGGCGCAGCTGATCGCCGCGATCACGGTGATCAACGCCTGGAACCGGTTCGGCGTGACCTGCCGGCTGGTGCCGGGCCACTACGCGCCGGGGCAGCACGCGTGAGCCGCGCGAACCTCCTCGACCGGGACCTCGGCCGGGCGAGGTCCGCGCTCGGCGCGGCGGCGCAGCGCGGTCCGGGCGATCCCGGGCGCTGATCGCCGCCGCCGACGGCCGGGACCGGCTGACGGCCGCACGCCGGTGGCGGTCCTCCTCCCCCCGGCCCCGAGGCATGGGGGGAGGAGGACCGCCACCGGCGTCACGTCGCCACCGTCGCGTCGGGGCCGGTCCCGTCAGGACAGCCACGCCTTCCAGGTCGAGGTGTGGCCGTCCACCCACTTCTTCGCCGCGTCCTCGGGCGTGAGCTTCTGGTCGGCGATCATCAGGGACACCTCGTTCTGGTCCTCGGTGGTCCACTTGAACTTCTTCAGGAAGGCCGCCGCCTTGCCGCCGTTCTTCGCGAAGTCGGCGTTGAGGTACTTCTGCAACGGGGTGTGCGGGTAGGCGCAGGCGACCTTCGCCGGGTCCGCGTCGCAGCCCTCCTTGTAGGCGGGCAGCTTCACCTCGGTCATCGGGACCTTCTTGAAGAGCCACTGCGGCGAGTACCAGTAGGTGAGGAAGGGCTTCTTCTCCTTGGCGAACTGCCGCATCTGGGTGATCTGCGCGGCCTCCGAACCGGCGAACACGACCTGGTAGTCGAGGTTCAGGTTCTTCACCAGCGCCTTGTCGTTGGTGACGTAGGAGGGCGAGCCGTCCATGAGCTGGCCCTTGCCGCCGCTCTCCGCGGTGCGCAGCTGGGACGCGTACTTGTTGAGGTTCTTCCAGTTCGTGACGTCCGGGTGCTGCTTGGCGAAGTACGTCGGCACGAACCAGCCGATGTGACCGGTGACGCCGAGACCGCCGCCCGGCGTGATCGTCTTCTTGTCCTTGACGTAGCGCTGCTCCTGGTCGGGGTGGCCCCAGTCCTCCAGGATCGCGTCGACCCGGCCCTGGCTGAGCGCGTCCCAGGCGGGCACCTCGTCGACCTGCACGGTGTCCACGCGGTAGCCCAGCTCGTGTTCCAGGAGGTACTGGGCGACGGCCACGTTGGCCTGGGCGCCCACCCAGGACTGCACGGACAGGGTCAGGGACTTGGCGCCCTGTGCGTTGGCGAACGGCGAGGCCTGCTTCGTCATGTCGGCGGCGCCGCAGCCGGTCAGCAGGAGCAGCGCGGAGGCGCCGGCGACGGTCGCGGTGGTACGGATGCGCATGTCACGCTCCCTTCTTGGCGCGGCGTTCGGTTGGCTGGGTCACCCGGTCGAGCATCAGGCCGAGGCAGACGATGGCCGCGCCGGCCACCAGACCGGTGGCGAGGTCGCCCTGGGCGAGGCCGAAGACGACGTCGTAGCCGAGGGCGCCACCGCCGACCAGGCCGCCGATGATGACGACGGCGAGGACCAGGACCACGCCCTGGTTGAGGGCGAGCAGCAGGGCCGGGCGGGCCAGCGGGAGCTGCACCTGGCGGATCTGCTGGCCGCTGCTCGCGCCGAGCGAGCGGGCCGACTCCAGGGCGGCCGGGTCGACCTGGCGCAGCCCCTGGGTGGTGATGCGCACGACGGCGGGCAGCGCGTAGACGACCGCGGCGGCCACGGCGGGCGCGCGGCCGACGCCGAACAGCGCGACGACCGGGATCAGGTACACGAACTGCGGCATCGTCTGGAAGACGTCGAGGACGGGCCGCAGGAACTGTTCGAAGCGGTCGCTTCGGGCGGCGGCGATACCGGTCGCGAAGCCCAGGACGAGGGTGACGGCGACCGCGGCGAGGACCTGCGAGAGCGTGTCGAGCGAGGGCTTCCACACGCCGAGCACGCCGATCGCGGCCATGGCGAGGACGGCGGTGAGCGCGGTCCGCCAGGTGCCGATGACCCAGGCGAGCGCGGCGACGATCAGCAGGACCGACCACCAGGGCAGGGCCTGGAGGCCGTCGCGCAGCGGGTCGAGGACCCAGGTGGTGAAGTGTCCGGCCCAGTCGGCGGTGCCGCCGATCACGGGGACGCCGGAGTAGAGGTGGTCGGTCATCCAGTCGACGGCCCGGTTGACCGGCTCGGCGATGTTCAGCGTCCAGGAGCCGGGCCAGTCGAGGCGGCCGGCGAACCGGCCGACGAGCGCCACGGCCACGGCGGCGGCGAGCGCGTACGCCCAGCCGGCGCGCCGGGACGGGCCGGTGGGCGCGCCGAGGTCGCCCGCGCCGTCGCCGGCCGCGCCGGTGACCCGGTCCAGGACGACGGCGAGGAGGACGATCGGGATGCCCGCGGCGAGGGCGGCGCCGACGTCGACCGAGGCGAGCGCCTGGTAGACGCGGTCACCGAGGCCGCCGGCGCCGATCACGGAGGCTATGACCGCCATGGACAGCGCCATCATGATCGTCTGGTTGAGGCCGAGCAGGAGCTCCTTGCGGGCCAGCGGGATGCGCGCGGTCAGCAGGCGCTGGCGGGAGGTGGCCCCCAGCGACTCGACGGCCTCCAGCACTTCCTTGTCGGCGCCGCGCAGGCCGAGGGCGGTGAGCCGGGCCATGGGCGGGGCGGCGTAGACGACGGTGGCGAGGACGGCCGCGGGCACGCCGATGCCGAACACCAGGACCACCGGGAGGAGGTAGGCGAAGGCGGGCAGCACCTGCATGGTGTCCAGGACGGGGCGCAGGATGCGGTCCATCCGGTCCGACAGTCCGGCGGCCAGGCCGAGCAGGGCGCCGACGGCGACCGACACGAGGACCGCGACGACCATCAGCGCGAGCGTCTGCATGGTCGGGATCCACATGCCGAGCAGGCCGCAGGTCAGGAAGGCGGCGGCGGTGCCGAGGCCGAGCCGCACGCCGGCGACCCGCCAGGCGACCAGGGCGGAGACGGCGGTGACGCCGGCCCAGCCGGCGGCGAGCAGGACGACGTAGACGGCGCGCACGGACAGCACGACGGCGTTGCTGACGTAGCCGAAGCCGTACAGGAACAGCGGGTGGCTGTCGCGGTTGTCGATGATCCAGTCGCTGACCCTGCCCAGGGGCTGGGTGAGGTCGACGGTGAGGGCGGCGGGCCAGCTGCCGCTGGCCCACTGGGCGTTGGCGAGCGGCACGAGGACCGCGGCGGCCAGCGCCAGCAGCGCGAGCTTGGCGACCGCGCGGTGTTTGAGGATGCCCGGCAGGGAGACCCGGGGCGCGGGTGCGGTGACGGTAGCCATGTCAGACCGCCTCCTTGCGGAGCTCCGTTCCGGCCACGACGTCGAGGAGCCGTTCGTGGTCGACGACCCCCAGACACCGGCCGTTCTCCACGACGCACGCGGGCTGGTGGCTGCGCGACACGACCTGGATGGCGTCGGCGACGACCGCGTCGGCGGCGATCGCGCCGGGGTGGTCGGGGCCGACGCACTCGCCGGCGCGCATGGCCCGGCGGACCGTCATGACCTGCTCGCGCGGGACGTCGCGGACGAACTCGCGGACGTAGTCGTCGGCGGGCGAGCCGACGATCTCCTCCGGGGTGCCGAGCTGCACGACCTCGCCGTCGCGCATGAGGGCGATGCGGTCGCCGAGCTTGAGGGCCTCGCTCAGGTCGTGGGTGATGAAGACCATCGTGCGGCCCTCTTCCTGGTGCAGGCGCACGACCTCCTCCTGCATGTCGCGCCGGATCAGCGGGTCGAGCGCGCTGAACGGCTCGTCGAACAGCAGGACCTCGGGGTCCACGGCGAGCGCGCGGGCCAGTCCGACGCGCTGGCGCTGGCCGCCGGACAGCTCGCTGGGCCTGCGGTGCTCCATGCCTTCGAGGCCGACCTTCTCGACGACCTCCTGGGCGCGCTCGCGGCGTTCGGACTTGCCGACGCCCTGGATCTCGAGGCCGTAGGCGACGTTGTCGACGACGGTGCGGTGCGGGAGCAGGCCGAAGTGCTGGAAGACCATCGCGGCGCGGTGCCGGCGCAGTTCGCGCAGCCGGGTCTTGTCCATGGCCCGCACGTCCTCGCCCTCGATGGCGATGGTGCCGGCGGTCGGCTCGATCAGCCGGGTCAGACAGCGCACGAGGGTGGACTTGCCGGAGCCGGACAGGCCCATGACGACGAAGACCTCGCCCTTGCGCACGTCGAAGGAGACGTCCCGGACGGCGGCGGTGCAGCCGGTGCGGGCGCGGAGTTCGGCGGGAGGCAGCGAGGTCAGCTCGGGGTCGGCGGGGACGGTCTCGGCCTTCGGGCCGAACACCTTCCACAGGCCGTCCACCGAGAAGACCGGCGGCCGCTCCTCGATCGTCGTGTGCGTGGTCGTGTCGGTTCGGGTGTCGGTACTCATCAGGCATCGCCTCCGATCAGGTCCACGGCCCGTTCGCCGACCATCAGCACTCCGATCATCGGGTTCACGGCTGTCATGGTCGGGAACACGGAGGCGTCCGCGATGCGGATGCCGTCCAGTCCACGGATTCGCAACTGCGGGTCCACTACGGCCAGTTCGTCGTCGGCGGCGCCCATCTTGCAGGTGCCGGCCGGGTGGTACACGGTGTGCGCGACCTTGCGCGCGTACTCGCTCAGCTCCTCGTCGCTCGTGACGTGCGGGCCGGGGGCGACCTCGCGCTTGAGCCAGCCGGCCAGCGGCTCGGTCTTGGCGATCTCGCGCGCGATGCGGATCCCGTCGACGAGGGTGCGGCCGTCGTAGTCGTCCTCGTCGGTGAAGTAGCGGAAGTCGAGGGCGGGCTTGACGGCCGGATCCGCGCTCTGGAGGTACAGCCGGCCGCGGGACTTCGGCTTGGGGATGTTGGGGGTCATCGACACGCCGTGCTCGGGGCGTTCGTAGCCGAGCCGTTCCGGGTTGTCGGTGAAGGGGACCTGGTAGAAGTGGAACATCAGGTCCGGGCCCGCGTGCTCGGGGTCGCGGCGCACGAACAGGCCGGCGTCGGAGTCCATCGCGGAGTTCTCCGGGAGCGGCCCGTGGGTCTCCCAGACGATCACCGACTCGGGGTGGTCGAGGAGGTTCTCGCCGACGCCGGGCAGGTCGTGGACGACGGGTATGCCGAGCGCGTCCAGGTCGCTCTTCGGGCCGATGCCGGAGTGCAGGAGCAGGCGGGGCGTGTCGATCGCGCCCGCGCAGAGGACCACCTCGCGCCGGGCCCGCACGAGGCTCTCGGTGCCGTCCGCGGCGCGCACGTGCACGCCTCGCGCGTGCAGGCCGTCCAGCTCCAGGCGGTGCGCCCAGGTCTCCAGCAGGATCGTCAGGTTGGGCCGCTCGTCCATCACCGGGTGCAGGTAGGCGACCGAGGCGGAGGAGCGCTTGTTGGTCTCGGGGTGGTAGGCGAGGTCGAAGAAGCCGACGCCGTCGTCGAAGGGCTTGGCGTTGAAGCCCTCGACGCGCGGGACTCCGGTCGCCTGCTGGGCGGCGTCGACGAAGTCGCGGGCGATGGCGTTGCGGTCCTTCTCGTCGACCGGGACGATGTTGTTCAGCAGGCGCGCGTAGTAGGCCTCCATGGGGACCGCGCCCCAGCCGGTCGCGCCGGCCGCCTCCCACTCGTCGAAGTCGGACGGCAGCGGCTTGAAGGCGATGAGCGTGTTGTGCGAGGAGCAGCCGCCGAGGACGCGGGCGCGGCTGTGCCGGATGTGGGAGTTGCCGCGCGGCTGCTCGGTGGTCGGGTAGTCGTAGTCGAGTTCGCCGCCGAGCAGGCCCATCCAGCGGCGCAGGGTGAGGACGTCGTCGCGGCCGACGTCGCTGGGGCCGCCCTCGATGACGGCGACGGTGACGTCGGGGTTCTCGGTGAGCCGTGAGGCGATGACGGAACCGGCGGTTCCGCCTCCGACGATCACGTAGTCATAGACGGGTGAGGTCTGTGGCATGGGGGGTACTCCAGGGGCGTGCGAAGTCTGTTCGATGCGAAGGGGGCGGGGTGAGCGGGGTGTCCGGGGCGCGGCGGTCAGCCCGCGAACCAGCGGACCGGCTGCGGCGCGAGGTTCTGGTAGACGTGCTTGGACTCGCGGTACTCGGCCAGTCCGGCGGGCCCGAGTTCGCGGCCCACGCCGCTCTTTCCGAAGCCGCCCCACTCCGCCTGCGGGAGGTAGGGGTGGAAGTCGTTGATCCAGACGGTGCCGTGGCGCAGCCGGCCGGCGACCCGTCGGGCGCGACCGGCGTCGGAGGTCCACACACCGCCCGCGAGCCCGTACTCGGTGTCGTTGGCGAGGGCCACGGCCTCGTCCTCGGTGCGGAAGGTCTCGACGGTGAGGACCGGCCCGAAGACCTCCTCCCGCACGACGCGCATCTCGCGGTGGCAGTGGTCGAGGACGGTGGGCTCGTAGAAGTAGCCGCTCTCCGGGCGTTCCGGGGCGGGGTCGGGGCGTCGGCCGCCGGACCGCAGCACGGCGCCCTCGGCGAGCGCGGAGGCCACGTACTCCTCGGTCTTGGCGCGCTGCTGCTCGGAGACGAGCGGACCGCACTCGACGCCGGCCTCGGTGCCGCGTCCGAGGCGGATCTTCCCGGCGCGGCGGGCGAGTTCGTCGACGAAGCGGTCGCGGACCGACTCCTCGACGATGAGCCGCGAGCCCGCCGAGCAGACCTGGCCGCTGTGGATGAAGGCCGCGTTGAGGGCCTGGTCGACGGCGGTGTCGAAGCCCTCGGGGGTGGCGCAGGCGTCGGCGAAGACCACGTTGGGGTTCTTGCCGCCGAGTTCGAGGGCGACCTTCTTGACGGTCGGGGCGGCCGCCTGCGCGACCTTGACGCCGCTGACGAGGCCGCCGGTGAAGGACACCAGGTCGACGTCGGGGTGTTCGGCGAACCGGGCGCCGACCGAGTGGCCGGGGCCGGTGACGATGTTGGCGACGCCGGCGGGCAGCCCGGCCTCGGCGAGCAGGTCGATGAGGGCGATCGTGGTCAGCGGGGTGATCTCGCTCGGCTTCACGACGAACGTGTTGCCGGCGGCGAGGGCGGGCGCGATCTTCCAGCTCGCCTGGAGGAGCGGGTAGTTCCAGGGGGTGATCAGCGCGCACACGCCGATGGGCTCGTGGACGACGACGCTGTGGACGTCGGCCGAGCCCGCGTCCACGACCCGGCCCGGCGCCTCGGCGGCGACGAGGCCGGCGAAGTAGCGGAAGGCGTCGGCGACGCAGTCGATGTCCACCCGGCCCTCTTCGAGGGTCTTGCCCGCGTCACGGCTCTCCAGCAGGCCGAGCCGTTCGCGGTCGCGTATGAGGAGGTCGGCGACGCGGCGCAGCAGCGCGGCGCGTTCGACGGCCGGCGTGCGCGGCCAGTCGCCCTCGTCGAAGGCGGCGCGGGCGGCCGCGATGGCCAGGTCGGCGTCCTTCTCGTCGCCCTCGGCGACCACCGCGAAGGGGCGGCCGTCCGCTGGGTCGAGGATCTCCCGGGTGGCTCCGGAGGCGGCGGTCAGCCACTCGCCGCCCGCGTGAATCGTCCGGCACTCCCGCTGTTCCGTCTGTTCCGTCGTGTCGGCCATGATCGGTGTTGCCTTCCGTTCCTGTTCAGTCCCCCTGTGTCACCCGTGGGTCGCTGTCGGGGACCGCGTCCACATGCCCCGAACCCTGCATTGCATGCGCAATCTCTTGCCTAAAGTGCGCTGAGTCACTGCCATTACGGACAAAAGCTGTCAAATGGGGTGTCATGGTGACGGTTCGCTCACACAGCGGCCGCCCCGGTCCCCGCCGTCCGCCGTCGGCGGCCCTCAGCGGCCGTCACCCTGCGCCATCACGTCCCGCACCGCGCCGCGCAGCCACGCGTGCGCGGGGTCGGCGTCGTGCCGCGGATGCCAGGCCATGCCCAGCCGCAGCGGCGGCAGATCCAGCGGCACCTCGAAGGAGGCCAGGCCCAGACTCTGCGCCAACGGCAGCCCCCAGGCGGTATTGAGCCCCACCAGGTCGGTGTCGCGGACGACGAAGAGCGAGGACGGCAGCGAGCCGACCGCTCCCACCACCCGCCGCTCCAGCCCCAGCTCGGCGAGCGCGGCGTCGACCGGCCCGTGCAGCCTGCCGCGCCGCGAGACGATGAGGTGGTCCGCCTCCCGGGCGTACCGCTCGGGCGTCAACTCGCCCTCCAGCAGGGGATGCCCGGCACGGGCCACGCCCACCATCCGGTCCTCGTAGAGCTGCTCGCGGTGCACCTCGGGGGCCACCGTGTCGATGACGCCCACCTCCAGGTCCGCGGTGCCCTCGCGCAGGAACGGCGCGTCGACGTGGCTCTCGCCCAGGAACCGGATGCGGATGCCCGGGGCCTCGGCTGCCGCGCGGGCGTACAGGGCCGGCCCGTGCGCGGCCGCGATCGCGTCGTGGCCGAGGATCGTGAGGGTGCGGGTCACCGTCCGCAGGTCGGTCCCCTCGGCCGGCGCGAACAGGGCGCGGGCCCGCTCGACGACGGCGCTCACCTCGGCCCGCACGGCGAGCGCGCGCGGCGTCGGCACCATCCGCCGCCCGGCCCGCACCAGGACCGGGTCCCCCAGCGCCCTGCGCACCCGGCCGAGCGTGCGGCTCATCGCCGGTTCCGACAGATGCAGCCGACGGGCCGCGCCCTGCACGCTCTGCTCCTCCAGCAGGACGTCCAGCGCGACCAGCAGATTCAGGTCGAGCCCGGCGGGTCCGGCCGAAGCCCCCACGGATTGCGTCACACGCATTCACCCCTTGCAAAGGTTGCACTGGAAAGCAGGTCGGGGCCGAGCCTACGGTGAACGCGCATCCCACTCCGACGAGCTCCCCGGGAGGAGCCGTGCCCTCGCACGCCCTGAAACGGTCCACCCTCCTCGCCCTGTGCGCCTGCGTCCTGGTCGCCCAGAGCATGGTCGCCGCGATCAACCTCCTCATCCCGCAGCTGAGCGCGTCCTCGCTGCACCCCTCGCACACCGAGATCCTGTGGACCGTCGACGCCTACGTGATCGTCTTCGCGGGCCTGCTCATCCCGGCCGGCGCGCTCGGCGACCGCCTCGGCCGCAAGGGCGCGCTGCTCGCCGGCCTCGGCCTGTTCGCCCTCGGGGCCGCCACCAGCGCGTTCGCCCCGAACCCGGCGGTCCTCATCGCGGGTCGCGGCATCTCGGGAGCGGGCGCGGCCCTGATCACCCCGGCCACGATGTCGATCCTGGTCCACCTCGCCGGACCGCGGGGCAGGGCCCGGGCGATGGCGTCCTGGACCCTCGCCATGGGCCTCGGCGGCCTGGCGGGCAACCTGGGCGGCGGCCTGGCCGGGCAGTTCCTGACCTGGCGGGCCCTGTTCGCCGCGATGATCCCGCTGGCGGCGCTGCTGGCGCTCGCCGTGGCGCTGACCACCCCCCGCACCGAACGCTCCCCGCACGGCGGCCTCGACCCGCTGGGCGCCCTGCTGCTCACCGCGGGCCTCGCGGCCGTCCTGTTCGGCATCATCGAGGGCCCGGACCACGGCTGGACCTCGCCGCGCATCCTGGGCTCGTTCGCCGCGGGAGCCGCCCTGGTCGCCGCGTTCACGCTGCGCTCCCTGCGCTCGCGCGCCCCCCTCTTCGACCCGCGCGTGTTCCGCTCCCGGAGCCTGCGGGCCACGGGCCTCGGCCTCATGACCGGGTTCTTCGGCCTGTTCGCGCTGTTCTTCGTCAACTCCCAGTACCTCCAGGAGGTGAAGGGCTACGGGCCCGCCGTCACCGGCGTCGCGATCGTCCCGCTGATCGTCGGCATGGCCCTCGTCCCCAGGCTGGCCGCCCGCTGGTCGGACCGCCCCCGCCCGGTCATCGGCTCGGGGCTCGCCCTGATCGGCCTCGGCCTGCTCGGCGCGTCCACGGCCGACGCCGGCACGCCCTACCCGGTGTACGCGTGCTGGCTGCTCGTCATCTCGGCGGGGACGGGCCTGTCGATGCCCGCGCTGACCCTGGGCGTCGTCACGTCCCTCCCGGCCCACCAGGCGGGCCTCGGCTCCGGACTCGGCACCTCGGCCCGCGAGGTCGGCGCGGCCCTCGGCGTCGCGGTCGCCGGCACGGTCCTCGCCGGGCACGCGGGCTTCGCCGCCGGCATGGGCCCGGCCCTGCGCACGGTCGCGGTGGCCGTGCTCGCGGCGACGGCGCTGGTCGTGACCGGCCTCGGCGCGCCCGTCCGCCGCCGGAGCTTCGACAACGCCCTGAATCCCACGAAGAGTTGAATTACTCTTCGTGTCCGGACCGCCACGCTGAGCCGCGCCGCGAAGGAGACGCCATGCCCGCGAGACGAGTCGTCACGGGACGAAGCCAGCAGCCCCGCAAACGCTTCGCGGAAGAACTGCGCCTGCTGCGCAACACCCGCGGCGAGAGCCTGCGGGAGCTCTCCGAGCGGCTGGGGTGGGACCAGTCCACCTTCGGCAAGATGGAGGGCGGGGTCAGCCTCGGCAGCCCGGAGATCGTGGAGGCCCTCGACCAGCACTACGGAACGCCGGGCCTGCTGCTGGCCCTGTGGGAAGTCGCCCTCGGCGACAACAGCCAGTTCAAGGAGCAGTACCGCAGGTACATGGACATCGAGGCCGACGCGCTGAGCCTGTGGCACTTCGGCGTGAGCACTGTCCACGGCCTGCTCCAGACAGCGGCGTACGCACGGGAAGTCCTCACGCTCGGCGGCCTCAAGGGAGCCGAACTGGACCAGCAGGTCGAAGCCCGCACGGGGCGACGCAAGCTGCTGGAGGGAGACGATCCGCCACCGTTCCGCGCCATCTTCTCCGAGGCCGTACTGCGGACGCCTCTGCGCGCCCCGCGCGAGTGGCGAGAGCAGTTGGAATACCTGCTGGAAGTCTGCGATCGCCCGAACATCACCCTTCAGGTCCTGCCGCACAGTGTGGGACTCCATGCCCTGGTGAGCACCGACATGATGTTCCTGCGGCTGCCCGACGGCGCCACGGTGGCCTACGCGGAGACGGCGCACCGAGGCGAACTCATCGAGGAAACCCGCTCAGTTGAGCTGCTTCAACGGCGTTACGATGCGATGCGTGACCTGGCGCTTTCCCCAGCCGAGTCGCGGAAGTTCATGATGCGGATGTTGGAGGAAGTGCCGTGCGAGCCATCGACCTGAGCAACGTCACCTGGCGCAAGTCCAGCTACAGCAACCCTGATGGCGGGGCATGCCTCGAAGTCGCCAAAGGCAACCCCGCCGTCGTCCCCGTGCGGGACAGCAAAGCCCCCGAGCGAGGGGCGCTCCTCTTCGAACCCGGCGCCTGGGCGGGCTTCGTGAGCGCCCTCAAGGAGAGCTGAACGGCGCTCGGCCCGAAAAAACGATCCCCGGACGGTCGGACCGTCCGGGGATCGTGGGCGTTCGGGCTCAGATCAGGCCGAGGGCGCGAACCGCCTCGCGCTCCTCCGCGAGCTCCTGCACCGACGCGTCGATGCGGGCGCGGGAGAACTCGTTGACGTCCAGGCCCTGGACGATCTCGTACTTGCCGTCCTTGGTGGTGACCGGGAAGGAGGAGATCAGGCCCTCCGGGACGCCGTAGGAGCCGTCGGACGGGATGCCCATGGAGGCCCAGTCGCCCTCGGCGGTGCCGTTGACCCAGGTGTGCACGTGGTCGATGGCCGCGTTGGCGGCGGAGGCGGCCGAGGACGCGCCGCGCGCCTCGATGATGGCCGCGCCGCGCTTGGCGACGGTCGGGATGAAGTCCTCGGCCAGCCACTTCTCGTCGCCCACGACCTCGGCGGCGTTCTTGCCGGCGATCGTGGCGTGGAAGATGTCCGGGTACTGGGTGGCGGAGTGGTTGCCCCAGATGGTCAGCCGCTTGATGTCGGCGACCGTCGAGCCCGTCTTCTTCGCGAGCTGGGTCAGCGCGCGGTTGTGGTCGAGGCGGGTCATCGCGGTGAAGCGCTCGGCCGGTACGTCCGGGGCGGCGGCCTGGGCGATCAGCGCGTTGGTGTTGGCCGGGTTGCCGACGACGAGGACCTTGATGTCGTCCGCGGCGCGGTCGTTGATGGCCTTGCCCTGCGGCTTGAAGATGCCGCCGTTGGCCTCGAGGAGGTCGCCGCGCTCCATGCCCTTGGTGCGGGGGCGGGCGCCGACGAGGAGCGCCACGTTGGCGCCGTCGAAGGCCACGTTCGGGTCGTCCGTGATGTCGATGCCCTGGAGCAGCGGGAAGGCGCAGTCGTCGAGCTCCATGGCGGTGCCCTCGGCGGCCTTGAGCGCCGGGGTGATCTCCAGCAGGCGCAGCTTGACCGGCACGTCCGCGCCGAGCAGCTGGCCGGAGGCGATGCGGAAGAGCAGGGCGTAACCGATCTGGCCGGCCGCGCCGGTGACGGTGACGTTCACGGGAGTGCGGGTCATGGCGTTCTCCGTATGACAGCTGTCGGTGGGGCGTCCCTGCCCCGGGTGGGACGTACAGATGATCGATCTCTTGGTATCAAGAGATCCAATCAGCGGTCAGGCTATCGCGCATCCGGGATCCCGGACGTCCGGGGTCGTGTGGCCCGTCCCACAGAGTGGACTTCTCCGTGGGGGACACCCGGCACGTCCCGCCGACGAGGAGCGGCGGCCGCCGGTCCGGGAGAGAGGGAACCGTACGGCCGCCGTGGGGGGAACCGGGTCGCGCCGGAATCCCGTGGGGGTACGTTTCGCGTGCCCGCGGGCGGCGCGGCCATGCCTGCGCGCGCCCGCTTTTCTTCGGCGGCCCGTGCGGCCGCCGCCGGGTCAGGGCGTGCAGCCCTGCTGCCCGGAGGCCAGCACCGCGCACGCCCTCGCGTCGTCGGCGCTGGTCACGGCCACCATGGGCGTGTACGCGATCGTGGCCCCGGGCGCCGAGACCTGCCCGGTGCGCCGCAGGGAACCGGCGCTCACCGTCACCGTGTCCCCGGGCCCGGCCGGCGTGATCCGGCCCCAGGCGGCCCCGCAGGCGCGGCTGTAGCGGACCTCGACGCGCGTCGCGCCGACCGTCGCGGTCCTCGCCGTCGCCGCGAGCCCTCCGCTGCATCCCGTCGTCTGCGCGTCCCGGCCCGTGCAGTCGGAGCCGGCGCACCGCACCCCCGAGGGCAGGACGCGGGGCGTGGCGACCGACGGAGAGGGCGACGCGACGACACCCGCCGTCCCCGGCTCCCGGCCTGCGGCGAGGAGGAACGCGCCGGCCGCGACGCCCGCCACCCCCACGACCGCGGCGAGCAGCAGGGCCGTCCGCCACCGCCGGTCCGCGCCGCCGTCCCGCGTCCGCGGCCGGGCGCGCTCGCCGTCGGACGGGAGCGGCGCGGGCGGCGGCCCGGACCGCCCCGGCAGGGGGCGGGCGGGCAGCGTCCCGGCGGTCGCCGCCACCGCCCCGGGTACGAGCCGGGTCTCCGCGCGGCTCCACGCCCGCTCGGCCAGCTCCCACAGGGTGATCAGATGGACCACCGGGGTGCCGGTGACCTCGGCCAGCGCCACCACCGCGCCCTTGGGCGCCAGCAGCCGGCCGTGGAGATAGCGCTCCCACGACGCCCTGCCGTAGCCCGTGCGCTCCGCCACCGCCGGGACGCCCAGCCCCGCCCGGTCCACCGACCGTCGCATCGCCTCGACGAACTCCCGGACCCGCGGGTCGAGTTCGTCCGGCAGGGCTTTCCAGCGAGGCATCGGCCCCCCTCTCGTGCGCTGAATCCCATGGGTCGCGTAAGACCCGATGTGATGACGATTCGGGACACCTACCCGAACTGTCAAAGCAAGCCCACGACGGGCGCGCCCCCGCGCCGGTGCCGCCCGCCTCAGCCGAAGGCGACCGCTCCCCCGACGGCGGTCGCCAGCAGCGCGAGCAGGATCAGGACCGCGTAGAGCAGCAGGCGTCCCACGGCCCGGGGCGCCGGCAGCGGCGCGGGCTCCTCCTCCGGACGGTCCCACCACGGCACCGTCGGATCGTCCTCGTACTCCCCGGCCGGGTTCGCCGGAGCCGGCCGCGGCCACGCCTCGACCGCCAGTTCCCAGCGCACGACGTGCCGTTCGGCGTCCGCCCCGGCCAGTCCCGCCACCCTGCACAGCGCGGCGACGGCCTGCCGGGGCGGCGGCTGGACGGCGTTGAGGTAGCGCTGCCAGGACGACTTGCTGTACGCGGTGCGCGCGCCGAGCGCGGCCAGGCTGAGCCCCGTGCCGTCCTTGAGCTGCCGCATCTGCTCGACGAAGTGCCGCACCTCCGACGGCAGCCCGTCCGGCAGCGGCTGCCAGGAGCCCATCCCGCCCACCTCCCCCTCGGTCCGTTGGGGGGACGACGAGGGGCGGCCGGACGGTTCCCGCGCGCGGGCCGGCTGTGGCGGTGCGCGTGCACCGTAGCGGAACGGTCACTTCCGTGCCACAGCGTCAGGCGGGGCGTTGAACAGGGTGTTCGAGGTGCGGGAGCGTGGAGACGCGCCGGCGGCCCGTCCTCTTCGGGGGATGAGGACGGGCCGCCGTGCGTCTGCCGTCAGCCGCCGCTGCTGACCGTGAAGTGCAGGGTGTCCTTGAGGAACGGGATCTGAAGCCACGGACTCGGCTGCGCCATCAGCGCCAGCAGGACGATCACCGTGCCCAGCACCCCGTAGGTCACGATGTCCGTGAAACGCGAGCGCACGGCGAGCATCCCGACGCCGGGCAGCAGCCAGCGCAGGAGCGCGCCGGTCAGCAGGCCCACGCCGATCAGGATCGTGCCGACCCGGAACACGTCCAGCGCCGTCAGCAGGAGCCCGAGCGCCACGACGCCCAGCACCGCGATGATCGGCCACTGCCGGGCGGCCAGGGCGTCGCCCGGCGCGGCCCGCCCGGCCCCCTCGGGGCGCGCGGTGTCCCGGGTGAACTTCGGGAAGCGGCGGGTGGTGCGGCGCGGCACGCCGTCGGCGTCCGGCGCGCTGATGGGGTCGCGGACCTCGATCTCGTCGACGTGGTCGCCCGTCACGTTCTCGTCCCCGGCCTTGCCGGAGGCGCCGTCAGCCGACACTGCGCTCCGCCGCCTCGACCACGTTGACGAGCAGCTGGGCACGGGTCATCGGGCCGACGCCGCCCGGGTTGGGGGAGATCCAGCCCGCCACCTCGCGCACGTCCGGGTGGACGTCGCCGACGATCCGGCCCTCGGCGTTGCGCGAGACGCCGACGTCGAGGACGGCCGCGCCCGGCTTGACGTCCCGCGCGCGGATCAGGTGGGCGGACCCGGCGGCCGCGACGATGACGTCGGCCTGCCTCAGGTGCGCCGACAGGTCCCGGGTGCCGGTGTGGCACTGGGTCACGGTCGCGTTCTCGCTGCGCCGGGTCAGCAGCAGCGGCATCGACCGGCCGATGGTCACGCCCCGTCCGACGACGACCACCTCGGCGCCGTTGATCTCGACGCCGTGCCGACGCAGCAGCGTCAGCACGCCGTTGGGGGTGCAGGGCAGCGGGCCGGGCTCGTTCAGGACCAGCCGGCCGAGGTTCATCGGGTGCAGGCCGTCGGCGTCCTTGTCCGGGTCCATGAGCTCCAGGACGCGGTTCTCGTCGATGCCCTTGGGCAGCGGGAGCTGCACGATGTAACCGGTGCAGGAGGGGTCGTCGTTCAGCTCGCGGACGACCGCCTCGATCTCCTCCTGGGTGGCCGTGGCGGGCAGCTCGCGCTGGAGGGAGGCGATGCCGACCTCCGCGCAGTCGCGGTGCTTTCCGGCGACGTACTTCTGGCTGCCGGGGTCGGTGCCGACGAGGATCGTGCCGAGGCCGGGCGTGACGCCCCTCTCCTTCAGCGCCGCCACGCGGGCGGTCAGATCGGACTTGATCTCGGCTGCGGTGGCCTTGCCATCGAGAATCTGGGCGGTCATGGGTCCATCCTCCCGGATGACGGCCCCCCGGTTCCAATCCGGGTGACCCCGAACGAGGCCGCCGCGCACGGCTGACGTGCGCGAACGCGATCGATGATGTTGCACTTGCACAACGCCTGCGGAATGCCGGCGAATGCGGCTGGACAACAAACCGACCATTGCAGAACGATTGACGCCACAGTGCCGCGGGCAGTACCGGGGGGACGAACCGCATCTGTAGAACCTTCCTCCGAGCCAGGCCGCGTCCCCGCACTCGAGTGCACACGGAGGAAGGACCGCCATGAGCTTCGGCGACCCGAACAACCCCTACGGCCCGCCGCAGGGCCAGCCGCCCGGCTATCCGCCGCAGGGTCCGCCCCAGCAGCCCGGCTACGGCTACCCCACCGCTCCCCAGGGCCAGCCCGGTTACGGCTACCCGCAGGCCCCGCCGGTCCCGCACGGCTACGGCTACGGCGTCCCGCAGGAGATGCCCGGCCTGGTCAAGACCGCCCGGGTGCTGCTGTTCATCCTGGCCGGCTTCCAGTTCCTGGCCGGGATCGTCATCGGCATCGCCGCCGGCGCCGCGCAGGACACGTCCAACGCCTTCGGCTCCGGCGACGACAGCAGCATGGCGACCGGCCTCATCATCGCCATCGCGCTGCTCATGCTGGCCCTGGGCAGCCTGTCGATCTTCCTGGGCGTCAAGTTCAAGTCCGGCCGTGGCGGCATCCGCGTCACGACGATCGTCTACGCGTCCCTGATGATCCTGGGCAGCCTCGCCAACATCGTGAACGGCGGCGGCGGCTCGGGCACCTTCGGCGGCGTCATCTCGCTGGCCTTCGGCGGCATCATCCTCTCCGCGATGATCAGCGGCGGCGCCTGGTTCAACCGTCCTCGCTACTGACCCGCGGCAGCCCCGCGACCGTGCGGGAACGGCCCGGGTCCGCGGTGTCCGGGGCCGGGCTTGAGGCGCGGCTTCTCGGCCGGGTGGTCGATGTCCCCCTGCACACAGGCGCGGGAGGCGGCGCGCCGGCCGGGGTGACCCACTGGTGCGCGCGGATGTCGTCGGACTCCTTCCTGCCGTTCAGGCGCGGGAAACGGAACGGGCGGTCCGGCGTGGTGCCGGACCGCCCGTTCTTTTCGCCGCACGCGGGGATCAGTGGAAGAAGTGCCGCGTCCCCGTGAAGTACATCGTCACTCCGGCCTTCTTCGCGGCCTCGACGACCAGCTCGTCGCGGACCGAGCCGCCGGGCTGCACCACGGCCTTGACGCCCGCCTCGACCAGCACCTCCAGCCCGTCCGGGAAGGGGAAGAAGGCGTCGGAGGCCGCGTACGCGCCCCGCGCCCGCTCCTCGCCGGCCCGCTCGACGGCCAGCTTCGCCGAGTCGACCCGGTTGACCTGGCCCATGCCGACGCCGACCGACGCGCCGTCCTTGGCGAGCAGGATGGCGTTGGACTTCACGGCCCGGCAGGCCTTCCAGGCGAAGGCCAGGTCGGCGAGGTCGGCCGGGGACAGCGCCTCGCCGGTCGCCAGCGTCCAGTTGGCCGGGTCGTCGCCCTCGGCCTGGAGGCGGTCGGTGACCTGGAGCAGCGCGCCACCGCCGACGGGCTTGAGCTCGACGGGAGCGGCGGGGCCCTGCGGGGCCTTCAGCACGCGGATGTTCTTCTTCTTGGCGAGCGCCTCCAGGGCGCCCTCCTCGTAGTCCGGCGCGACGATGACCTCGGTGAAGATCTCCGCGACCTGCTCCGCCATCTCCTTGCTGACCGGCCGGTTCACGGCGATGACGCCGCCGAACGCGGACAGCGGGTCGCAGGCGTGCGCCTTGCGGTGCGCCTCGGCGACGTCCGCGCCGACGGCGATCCCGCACGGGTTGGCGTGCTTGATGATCGCGACAGCCGGCTCGGCGTGGTCGTACGCGGCACGGTGCGCGGCGTCCGTGTCCGTGTAGTTGTTGTACGACATCTCCTTGCCGTGCAGCTGCTCGGCCTCGGCGAGACCGCCGCCGCTGCCGTCCACGTAGAGCGCGGCGGGCTGGTGCGGGTTCTCGCCGTAGCGCAGGGTGCTCTTGCGCTCCCAGGTCGCGCCGAGGAAGTCGGGGAAGGGCGACTCGTCGGCGGGCGCGTAGGACGACGCGAACCAGGAGGCCACGGCGACGTCGTAGGCGGCGGTGTGCCGGAACGCCTCGGCGGCGAGCCGCTTGCGGGCGGCGAGGTCGAAGCCGCCGCCCTGCACGGCCGCCAGGACGTCGGCGTAGCGCTCCGGGCTGGTGACCACGGCGACCGACGGGTGGTTCTTGGCGGCGGCGCGGACCATGGAGGGGCCGCCGATGTCGATCTGCTCGACGCACTCGTCGGGGGTCGCGCCGGAGGCGACGGTCTCGCGGAACGGGTAGAGGTTGACGACGACGAGGTCGAACGGCTCGACGCCCAGCTCCGCCAGCTGCCGGCGGTGGTCCTCCAGGCGCAGGTCGGCGAGGATGCCGGCGTGGACCCTGGGGTGCAGGGTCTTGACGCGGCCGTCCAGGCACTCGGGGAAGCCGGTGAGCTCCTCGACCTTGGTGACGGGAACGCCGGCGGCGGCGATGCGGGAGGCGGTGGACCCGGTGGAGACGAGCTCGACGCCGGCCTCGTGCAGCCCGCGCGCGAGCTCCTCCAGACCGGTCTTGTCGTAGACGCTGACGAGCGCGCGGCGGATGTCCCGCTTGCCGCTCTCGGCCGTGACAGTGCTCTCGGCGGTCACTGGATAACTACCTTTCGTCCCTCAATGCGATGGCCGTTGCGGGCGAGCCGCCCCACGACCTCGACGAGCAGCCTTCGCTCGACTTCCTTGATGCGCTCGTGCAGAGCGCTCTCGTCGTCCTCGTCCCGGACCTCCACCACGCCCTGCGCGATGATCGGGCCGGTGTCGACGCCGTCGTCGACGAAGTGGACGGTGCATCCGGTGACCTTCACGCCGTACGCGAGCGCGTCGCGTACACCGTGGGCTCCCGGGAAACTGGGGAGAAGGGCGGGGTGCGTGTTGACGAACCGCCCGCCGTACCGCGCGAGGAACTCCTTCCCCACGACCTTCATGAACCCGGCGGACACCACCAGGTCCGGCTCGTGGGCGGCCACGGCCTCGGCGAGGGCGGCGTCCCACTCCTCGCGGGCGGCGAAGTCCTTGACCCGGCACACGAAGGTGGGGATGCCGGCCCGCTCGGCCCGGGCGAGACCCTCGATGTCCCCGCGGTCGGCTCCGACGGCCACGATCCGCGCGCCGTAGGCGGCCACGCCCTCGGCCGCGACGGCGTCGAGGAGCGCCTGAAGGTTCGTACCGGATCCGGAGACCAGCACGACGAGGCGCTTGGCCACGGGCTCAGCGGCCACGGTGAGGCCCTTTCTCGGGGAAGCACGTACAAGGCGGTGGGCGGACGCGGGCTCACGCGTTTGTACTTTCGTACGAATGCATCGCGCCCCCGGATACGGGGAAGCCTACGAAGCAGCCGACCGCCAGCAACGATACCGGCACACCGGACGGCCCCCGCGGGACGGGGGCGTGGCCGGAAGGTAGCGTCTGCGAGGAACGGGATGCGGGCGTGATCGGGAACGCGGCCGCCGTGCGGCGCGTTCCCGGAGTGACAGCCACGTCCGTTCAGGCCAGACAGCCTTATCACCTAGGGGAAGACGCTCACTTGATGCCGGACCGCAGTCTGCGACTGCTCACGCTCCCCCCGCAGTCACCGCAGGGAGGGGAGCGCGGCGTCGTGCTGCTGCGAGAGCGCCCCGCCTCCCCCGCGGACGCCCCCTCGGACGAGAACAAGCCGCCCGAGGACGACAACCCCTTCGCGCCGCCGCCGGAGGGCGCGCCGGACCGCCCGTGGCAGCCCCGCCGCCCGTCGGGCGGCGACCCCGAGGACGGGCGCTCCCCGTGGGGCGGCCAGTGGAGCGACCGGCAGCCGGGGCGCTCCCCCGGCGGCTTCGGCGAGCGCCCCGGCCGCAACCCCGAGAACGGCGGTCCGAGCGGTCCCGGCGGCGACCCCGGCAAGCGCTGGGACCCGATGGACCCCGCCCAGCGCCACGCGCGCTACGCCCTGCTCTGCGGCATGTGGGCCTTCTTCTTCGCCCTCTTCGGCTGGCCGTACGTGGCTCTGCTCCTCGGCGCGCTGGCCCTGAACTGGGGCATCAGCGCGCTGCGCGCCAAGCCCCGCACCCCGGACCCGGATTCCCCGCC
>NZ_JAHHIT010000035.1 GCF_024539675.1 Streptomyces hilarionis
GAGCGGGATATGCCCCGGCAAGCCGGGGCATACAAGAATTCGCTCCGCGAATTCATGAAATCCGCAAGCGGATTTCTAATAAAGCGCTGCGCGCTTTATATAAGTATTTCCGCTTCGCTCCAACACTGAAGAGGGTTATAGTTCCCGCAAGCGGGAACTACAGGCGTCCGCTGCGCTCCCGCCCAACCGGCTCCGCCGGGCTGGCCGCTGAGGGGGTGTCGGGCGGGAGTTGCCCGACACCCCCTCAGCCCTGTTTGCGCCTCGCGGCCCGATTGGCGGCCAGCAGTGAGCCGAACATGAGGATCAAGCAGGCTGCCACCAGGATGCGAGCAGTACTGGCGCCATCGATTATCCGCCACACAAGCAACGTGATACTCCAGCAGAGCAAGGGCCAGAAAACCCACGGTGTCCACCGGTTACCTGGCATGGCCCATGCTGGCGGCGTACGCGGGCCAGAGTGTTCCGTCATGACTCTCCCTCCGGTCTCTCCATCGACTGCCCTCGACTGCCGCTTTGCAACGCGCCTCCTGGGTAACGAAGTTGAGGGTTTCTCGGGGTGGAGTATCTGGCGCACGCCCATCCTCCCTAGCGGCCTTCGATTCCGAGATGACGTCGCAGCGCGATGCATCATAGTGGAACGCTGTGTATGTTTTGGAGTCAGGCTGGCATGGCCTCATTTTCGCGTGTGACGTCTATTCCTTTACGCCTGGCTTCGTTCATCAGGCGATCGACTGGGCCCTCCTGATTACGCCTGGACAGCGGCACGACAGTGTCTGTGCTCAGCCTCAGCTCGAACGCGTTCGTGTGCCCCGCAACAGCGTTGGCCGACCGCGGTGCCGTCCCGACCACGTGATCGCAGACAAGGCGTGCAGCTCGCGCGGATTCCGTGCCTACCTGCGGCGACGCGGGATCGCGCACACCATCCCAGAGAAGGCCGACCAACAACGACACCGTCACCATCGCGGCCGACAAGGCGGCCGGCCTCCGCGATTCGAATCTCACACTTACCGCCGACGCAACACTGTCGAACGCTGCTTCAACCAGCTTGAGGGCTTCCGTGGCATCGCCACCAGATACGACAGGACCGCCACCTCCTACAAGGCAGCGGTCAGTCTCGCGGCATTCATGCTCTGGGCAAGATCCGTTTGCAGACGAACCCTACTGTGAACGGTCGTCATCCACAGGAGGTCCCATGGCAGCGGCAGCTGAGGCAGCCACCCGCGAGTCCGACGTGCTCATCAGCCTCGTGCTCCCGGTCTACCGCGTCGAGGCATTCCTCCGTCCCTGCCTCGACTCCATCCTCGCCCAACCCTTCACCCGCTTCGAGGTCATCGCCGTCGACGACGCCTCCCCCGACGGCTGCCCCGAGATCCTCGACGAGTACGCCCGCCGGGACCCCCGCGTCCGGGTCTTGCACCTCGCGGCCAACGGCGGGCTCGGCGAGGCCCGCAACGCCGGATTCGCGCAGGCCCGCGGCACATACGTATGGTTCGTCGACAGCGACGACTGGATAGCCGACGGCAGCCTCGCCGCCATCGCCCCCCGGCTCGAGGCGAGTCGCCCCGACGTCCTCTTCCTCGACTACGCCCGCGCCCTGCCCGACGGCACGATCGAGCCCAGCCCGCGCGCACATCTCCTGCGCGAGCCGGCACCCCCGGACACCTTCGACCTCGCCGCCCGTCTCAGTGTCCTCGAGCTCATGATGACCGCCTGGAACAAGGTCATCCGCCGCGACTTCCTCGCCGGCCTCGACATACGGTTCGGCCTGGGGCTGTACGAGGACCTCCCGGTCACCTACCCCATCCTGCTCGCCGCCGAGCGAATCGCCCTCCTCGACCGGGTCTGTTACTACTACCGGGAGCGCCGGGCCGGCGCGATAACGACCACGGTCAGCGACCGGCACTTCGACGTCTTCGGCCAGTACGAGAAGGTCTTCGCCTTCGTTGAGGGGCACGGCGACACCTTCGACGCCTTCCGCGCCCCGCTCTTCGACCGGGCCATCTGGCACTACACGACCATCATCGACGACTCGTCCCGAGTTCCCCCACGACACCGCCGCGAGTTCTTCCACCGCATGGCCGGGCACTTCACCCGCTACCGGCCCGCCGACCACACCTTCCCGGCCGGCGCCCGCGGCGCCAAGTTCCGCCTCGTCGCCCGCGACGACTACCGACTCTTCGCCGCCCTCGGGCCGGTCAACCGCCTCCGGCTGAAGGCCCGTAAGGGCGCCGCCATGACGAAACGCACCGCGCGCACGACCGTGCGCCGGGCACGCGCGCTGCCCTCGTTTCTCTACTACGAACTCCAGCGCCGCCTCCCCCTCGACGACCACCTCGCGGTCTACGCCGCGTACTGGTACCGCGGCTACTCCTGCAACCCCCGTGACATCTACGAGCGCGCACGCGAACTCGCCCCGGACCTCCACGGGGTGTGGATCGTCCGCGAGGACGCAGTCGCCTCCCTCCCTCCGGGCGTCGACCACGCCGTGGCGGGCTCGCGCCGCGCCCTGCGCCTGCTCGCCCGCGCAAAGTACCTGGTCAACAACGTCAACTTCCCGCACACCATCGCCAAGCGCCCCAGGTCCGTGCATCTTCAGACCCTGCATGGCACCCCTCTGAAGGTCATGGGCCTGGACCAGGAGAGCTACCCGCTCGGCGCCCGAGACATGAACTTCACGCGGCTGCGCAAGCACTCCGCCCGCTGGGACTACCTGCTGTCCGCCAACCCGCACTCCTCGGGCATCTGGCCCCGCGTCTACCCGGGCTCGTACGAGCTGCTGGAGTACGGCTATCCCCGCAACGACCGCTACTTCGACACCGGTCCCGACGAGATCGCCGCGATTCGCAAGGAGCTCGGCATCTCCCCGGAGCAGACCGCGGTGCTCTACGCGCCGACCCACCGCGAGTACGCGGACGTCGGCCCGCTTCTGGACCCGGACCGGCTGGCGGCCGCGCTCGGGCCGGACCACGTGCTGATGCTGCGCTCTCACTACTACGACGCCGAGGGCAAGGAGCCGCAGTCCGGCGGCGGCCGGCTGCTGGACGTGTCGAAGCACCCCGTCGTCGAGGAGCTGTGCCTGGCGGCCGACGTGCTGGTGACGGACTACTCGTCGATCATGTTCGACTACGCCAACCTGGACCGGTCGATCGTCGTCTACGCCCCGGACTGGGAGACGTACCGCAGCACCCGGGGCGTCACCTTCGACCTGCTGGAGCAGCCGCCCGGCACCGTCACCAGGACCGAGGAGGAGCTCACCAAGGTGCTCCTCCACGGCCAGGCGGACGACGACGCGGCCCGGCGGGCACGGTCCGCGTTCCGCCGCCGTTTTTGCACCTTCGACGACGGACACGCCGCGGAGCGGGTGGTACGGCGGGTGTTCCTCGGCCAGGACTCAGCCGGCGGCCCGGCGTAGGAGGGCGTCGAGGGCACGCTCGAAGGGGGCCAGCGGGTCGGCCTCCACCGGACCGAGGAGACGGGCGCGCAGTCGCCCCCGCTCGTGGGCGAGCGGGTCGGGCGCGCCGCCCGCACGGTCGAGGAGTTCGTCGAGTCCGGCGAGGTCCGGGCCGATGAGGTGGCCGGCCGCCGCTGCCGGATAGCGCTCCCGGAACACGTCGGCGTCGAGGCCGGCCGGGTTGGCGACGGCGTACGGCTTGTCCGCCGCCAGGAAGTCCGTGACCACGCCCGACACGTCGGCGATGAGAACGTCCGCGTGGTTGAAGCAGTCGTAGAGGCCGGGGCGGGAGCCGGCCGTGACCCGGTGACGGGTGCCGTCGGCCCAGTACGCATCCTGCCACTCGGCGAGCACCGCTTCCCAGTCGGCGGCGGGCCGGGCAGCGTCGCGGGCGGTCTGCGCCTCGTCGCCTCGGCCGGCATGCCGCACCGCGTCGAGCCGGGCGGCCATGCGCTCAAGCCGGGCGTCGTCCTCGGTGGCGCCGCCGTTCGCGGCCTCAATCAGCGCGAGGATCTCGGCGTGCGCCGCCTTCGCCCGCCGGTCGAGAGTGCCGGTGAGCGGGTGCGGCCGGTAGAGCAGCCGGATCGACGGCTGCCGGGCCAGCAGGGTACGGACAAGCGCCGGGCCCATTGTGATCAGCGAGGTGGCCGCGCCCTCGTCGCCGTGGAAGCCCTCCCAGGTGGGCGCGTAGAGCACGGTCGGCTGCGGGGCCGCGACGGTCGTCGCGGCGACGGGCCACAGCGAAGGCCGCCCCACCTCGACGACGTCCGTGTCCGCGACCCCGACGCCCGAGCGGGCGTACCGTTCGCGGCCCGCCGGGCCGGCTACCCACACCTCGTCGTAGACCTTGGTGAACGGGTTGAAGCTAGTCGGCTTGTCGCTGTCGCCGTGCCCGATGTAGACGGAACGGAACTGCGGCATCCGCAACAAGTGGGTGTTGTTGGCGGCGTTGGCGGCGAACAGCGCCACCCGGGCGCTGGGCAGCTCGAAGGCGGCCAGGTCCTTGCCGAGCGGCAGGCAGACCACCGGCCGGGTCGTCGGGTCCAGCCGGGGCAGCATCTCGCGCTCGCGCAGCACGATCACCACCCGGCGCTTTGTCCGGTCGAGGACGGGCAGCCAGCCGTTGAGCTGGTACGCGGAGTGCAGGTCGCCGGAGAAGTAGACGACAACCTCGGGCTCGGATGCCCGTACCTGCTCCCGGACGGCGTCCAGTACGCGTCCCTTGGCGGCGAGATGCCTCGACCGCCAGGCGGGTACGGCGAGCAGGACGACGGCCACGACGCCCGCGAGGACGGCGGCCGCGGCGCCACCGGCAGCCCACCGCGCGCCGGCCTCCACGGCGACCGCGGCACCCGCGACCAGCGGCAGGTCGATGAAGGCGATCGGCCCGCGGTAAAGGTCCATCAGCCGGCGCGGCGGAGCGTCCGGGATGCGCAGAACAGAGAGATCGACGTTGCGAGTGACGGCGGGCAGCCGTCGGCACCACCACACATACAGCAACAGCCCACCGTATGCCACCCGCAGCGCCTGCATCGCAAGGAAGCCCAGGGCCACGAGGACGAAAGCGCCCGACCCGCCCTCCCCGGCCCGCGCCAGCAACACCAGGGCGGAAGAACCGCGCAGCACGGAACCCGACGCAACGCTCAGGCCCACGCGGGGCAGCGGCTGCATCCCGCTGGTGACCCGCTTCACCACGACTGGTTCGGCGAGGTAGCCGACAGCGGCACACATGGCGTAGGCCCACCCACTCGGGACCACCGCCGTCACGAACATCCCGAGCAGCGCAAGCAGCAGCACGCCGACCGTGAGGGGCAACTTCTTCAAGATCTGAGAGCGCAGGGACACCCGACGGTTCTACCAGTGCCGGTCCAGCGACGTTCGCGCGGGTCAGGGTCGTTTCGGCCCTCGGGTGCCAGGCGCGGAGTTCGCCGGTCATGGCGGGGGCAGTCTGGTGATGCGCTGTTCGGCCCAGGCCAGGACTGTGTCCGTGTCGTGAGCGTTCATGGCGAGATCGACGACGACGTCCACGCCGCCTTAAGCCAGGCCCTGATGCCCGATGACGACGCGGCGGCGCCGCTGCGGATCGTGGCGGACCTCAACGGCGTCACCTTCGGCTGCGGTCAGGCGTGGGATCAAGGGGCGTAGGTGATCCTGGGCCGGACGTCTCATCCCAGGGGACTGGAGTGCGGGGAGGAACGGCGGGAACGGGTCAGGCGGTCGGCCGGCCGACCGGTCCGAGGAGGTAGTTGCCGGGGCGTTGGGGATCGGCGCTGAGGTAGAAGTCGACGATGGCGGTGCGGTATTCGTGGTGACCGGGTTCGCCCAGGGTCAGCGCGGCACGTCATGGGCTTGCAAGCCTCCACAGGTCGGTCCGCGCACGGGCGTGGTCCGCGGGACACTCACGGACCAGGTGGTAGAGGTTCTCGAAATACTCCTGCCAGCGGCTCGGATCCGGCGTTTTGGTCCAACTCCAAGATCTCGGCGGGGGGTTTACCGAGGCGGCGGGCGATGCGCTCATCGATGCGGCGTGCCCGGGCCGGCACAAGGGTCACGACCTGGCCACCGTCGCGAAGCTGGTGGGAGAGGCTGTCCAGCCGCTCGTCCAGGTCCAGGCCGTCGTCCGAGCCGTCACCCTCATCGGGAAGAGTGGCGGTGTCAACGGCGGCGCGGAAGGCGGCGCGAACCGTCGCCTCCGGTACCGGGAGACCTTCGGCGAACAGCAGCAGCGCCAGGTCCGTCGGCCGCTTGCCGCGCCCGGACATGCGGCCGAGAGCCACGGCAAGGTCGAAGCTCTCGGGCGGCGGCGTGGACGTGCTGCCACGGCCCTGGCCGAGGCCTCCGCCTGGGATGTTCCCCGGCATAAGTCCGGCCCGCCGCCAGCCCGCGAGTTGCTTTGCGGTGATGGTGAGGTCGTGACGCGCCGCGTGATCGATGAGCTGCTGATCGGCCGCGCTGGGTCCGTCGCTGGAGGACATGGCGCGAAGGTAGCGGCGCCCGCACCGGCCGCGGACGGGTTTTAGAGACCCCCCACCTTCGTCGGGTCGGTCTGCTACCCGTCCTCTGAAATGGCAGTGAAGTGGCAACCGTATGGCGTACCAACGCCGTTCCGGATCAGCCACGTTGGAAGTCACCTGAACTGCCTGCACGAAGTATCGCGCCCGCCCGTGGGCGCTGCTGCTGTGCGCCCAAGCCGCAAAGGAGCTCACCTCGCATGACCACCGACACGGACGACTCCCGTCCTCGGGACCGCGATCACCAGGAACTTCGCCTGGTGGTGCTTCTCCTCGCCCTGGTGGTAGGGCTGCTGATCACCGGTGCGGCCGTCTACCTCACCCGCGAGCACCCGAGTCTCGCGCAGCCCCTGGGCGTAGGTGCCGCCGTCCTCAGCGCGCTCGCCGCCATCGCCGGCATCGTCGCCCGCGTCATACGGCGATGATGCCGAGTCCGACAGCCGGGGCCCTCGCCGTGTCACGGAAACTCTGCTCCCAGTTCACTGCTGTCCAGATCCCGGCTTGTGGCCCCACGTGGTGAAGGAGCCATGCCCGCCAGGACGAGAGGCAAGCACCTGAGACCCGGTCAAGACGGGACGGTGCGCCTCACGCTCGGCCGTCGTCGCATCGGCACGATTTCGGATTGACCGTCGATGCATGTAACCGGCCTGGATGCCGGGTCGGCAACTCTGCGAGCTGCGGCTTTCTTCGCTCGTGCGTTACGGCAAGCACGCCGGGCCTTCGAATCTGGTGACACCGCGGTCGCCGCGCAGAGGTAGCCGGCGCACGCGTTGCCATCGGCCCGTCGGTTGCGGCCCTGGTGCGGCGGTGCAGTTCCTCGGCGACAAGGTGTGTCGCTGGGCTGTCGGACGGGTCCAGCCAACCCCCGGCTCACCGCCCTGATCACATCCGAGAAAACAACACAGCCCGCGACCTCGTCCACGCGTGCGGGCTGGACCGCGGAGCGCTACCTGCGACCCTGGCCGCCAATTTGGTCCATCTGCTTCGGGCCAGCAGCGAAGTGATCCGTGAAAGCTTGGCGTGCGTGCGACCCGTTCAGCAGACGCCCCACAGCGAGGCGTGCCTCGACGAGAACAGCGTCGGCCGATGAGCGCCCTCGCCGAGCAACTCTCCCTGATCACCCCGGACGAACCCGCGCCCCCTCCGGCCGACGATGTAGTAGCCGTTGCGCACTCTTTCCAGGTGCTCTTCCCGGCGATGCCATACGTGGCGCATGTGCCGAAAGCGGTTGCAGGTCGATTGACGGCTCGGCACACTTTGGGATTCCGCCTATTCGCCACCGCGCCCCGCTCGCTTTGTTGGAGCGGGGCGCGGGTCGTTATTTAGCGTTCAGTGTTTCAGTTGCCTTTGGAGCGAAAGCGCCGGTGCTGGCTTAGCAGTCCTTCTCCTTGATTCCCGATCCCTCGGTCCAGAGGATGCCGCCATAGCGGAAGCTCTCGGTCTTGTTCGCCCCGATGGTGAAATTCGGGTCCCTGTCAGCTGCGACGGTGACCGAGAAGCACGCCTTGTGGCTGCACGAGTTCTTGACCTTCACGTACCTGCCACTGCCGCTGTTGTACCAGTCGAGGACCTTCAGACAGCTGGCCGTGGCGCTTGCGTCGGAAGCGCCACCCGCCTGACTGCTCGGTGCAGCCGAAGCCGCACTCGCGGAACCGATCGCCAAGGCGATGGAGGATACGGCTATGGCGACAGCGCTCAACTTGCGCATGTGTTTTCCCCTTTTGACAAGCGTTTGGTGAGCCTGGTCAGGGCGCACAGGTGATTCCTTTCACCTGTTGGCGATCTTTTCGCCGTGTCATGGCCCTAGGAAGGTGGTGGTGAGGGGTGTGGACTCTCCGCCAACTGCTCGTGGACTGTCCGCCAAGGTCGAGGCGCTGAGCTCGGTCATGTCCTCGTGCACGGCAAGCGCCTCACCTTCATCGAGGCACCCACCGCGACGACGAAACAACCCTTGATGGAGAGCGCAACGAAGCCGAGGCCGACGCCTTCGCCGGCGACACCCTGATCCCGCCTGAGCACGCCGCCGCCTACCGGCGCGTCGCCCAGCTCCCCACGCCCACACCAAAAGCGAAGCCTTCGCCCGTCAGGCCGCCGTCGCCCGCGGCATCGTCGTGGGACGCCTCGAGTACGACCGCGCCCTGGACTGGTCACACGGCAATAAGCTCAAACGCACCATCGATCACCCCAACCGGCGACCTCAAAGCCGGCTGACAACCCCAGCGGGTCAGTGCCGCCGTCCCCTGCTGAGGGGCTTGTCGGTCCACCCCACCGACGCGAAAATCTCACCGCTCTCGCAGCCGTCGGACTGCAGGCTGCGCACGTCGCATGCGACGTCCGCAGTGGGCGAGGAGGCAGGGTAGGGCCGTGCCAGCCCTACCCGGCCTGGCGGACGGGCAACGGCAGGCAACACCGTGCGCTGGCATGCCTAGTCGGACCACGTGGACCACTACGAGGTGTGGGCGGCGCCCGTGGGCGGACAGGACCTGGACGGGCCGGACGAAGTACGCGGCACCGCCTACACCGACCCGCGGGCCCCGCAGGACGTGCCCGTCACCTACACCGTCGAGGCGGTCGACACATCGGGACGGCGTTCCGGCGTCTCCGAAGCAGTGAACGCCACGCGGCCCGCGCCGAGCACCGGGCCGAAGCCCAGCGGGTTGATGGCTCGGCACGACGGGAGCGGGGTCCTCATCTCGTGGGACGGGCACTCCGGTGACATGGGCCAGAACTACCGTGTCTACGCCCAGTCCCCCGACCCGTACGCATCGTCCCTCCTTGCTACCTCCTACCCCCCCGACGGGGAGGTGCGGGTCCCGAGAGCTGGCGGACTCTTCTACGTGGTGAGCGTCGACGACGAAAGCAGAGAGTCGGCCCCCGCCTATGTCGGTGCCTACTGAGCACCACCTGACCCGAGCAGACGTTCGTCGGGGGGTCGACCACCGACGTGGGACACACATCTCGATGCCGATGTCGGGCGCCTGAGGAGCAGGGACCGGACATCGGCATCGAGGCGGTCGCCACCGCGATCGGCGTGCGCCTGCCGCTCAGCGCAGCCGGTCACGACGTGCAGGTCGCGGGCGCACGCGGGCCCGATGCCGTCGCGCCGGACGTTCTGGAAACCGGCACCCGTGCCGTTGCTCTTGACGACGCCGTCAAGTCGAGCAGGGCCGGGCGCGTCGGCCTCCGCGGCCGGAGTGGACGGTGGAGCTCGGCATCGGCGCCAGCCGCTCACCGTGCAGATCCATACCGGGGACTGCCATGCGGTGGGGACTAGGCCGAGGCGCGCCGTCTCCTGGCCGACGGCCTGCGTGCTTGCACGCACTGCCGGCCCGACACCCGCCTGAACGTCATCGACTTAGACGTCATTTCAGTTGGTGAGTCGGCGGTGACATATGAGTGTCGCGGCGATGGCGGTGAAGGCGAGGAAGTGTTCAGGCTTGCGCTCATAGCGGCGGTGCAGCCGTCGGCAGCCGGACCGCCAGGACACGGTCCGCTCCACGACCCAGCGGTGCCGGCCCAGGCGTCGGGATGACTCGATGCCTTTACGGGCCAGGCGGTGCCGGATGCCACCGGAAGCCAGCCATCGTCGCAGGTGGCGGTAGTCGTAGCCCTTGTCCCCGTGCAGCTTGCCGGGCCGTCGGCGGCGGGGACCGCGATGTGAGCGGATCGGCGGGATGCTGCGGACCAGCGGTATCAGTGCCTGGCTGTCGTGGAGGTTCGCAGCGGAGATCCCGATCGACAGAGGCAGACCACGGCGGTCCACGATCAGGTGGATTTTCGGACCCTTCTTGCCGCGGTCGGTCGGATTCGGTCCCGTCAGCTGCCCCCTTTGAGGGCCCGGACGCTGACGGAGTCGGTCGCGCACCGCGACCAGTCCAGTCCGCCGCGGGAACCAAGTTCGTCCAGGACCAGCCGGTGGAGCTTGGCCCACACCCTGGCCTCGGTCCACTCGGTGAACCGGCGAAAGGCAGTCACGCCCGACAGGCCGAAGCCCGGCGGCAGTTGGTTCCAGGTGCAGCCCGAGATGGCCACGAAGATGATCCCGGCCAGCACTTCACGGTCCCCTCGCCGCCGATGCCCGCCACCCTGCGGGCGTTCCGGGGCCGGCGGGACTACCCGCTGGAACAACTCCCACAGGTCCTCCGGTGCCAACCGTTCGACAAGCGCACTAGTCATCACCCCAGACTGCCGCAAGATCACACCGACTGAAATGACGTCTAAGGTGGGTCTGATTGTCGGGCCGGTCTCGGCGAGGCGGCCGTCCATGACCAGGGCCTGGCCGCCGCTGACTACCTGGTGCGCTCAGTGCGGTCGTCGTACTCTTCGCGAGCGGTGATGACTTCTTCGATGTGCAGCACGGACCACTCCGTGAGCGCCTTCAGCGGTTCCCGTAGCGTCTGGCCGAGCGCGGTCAGCTCGTACTCCACGTGCGGCGGCACCTCTGGGTAGACGGTCCGGCTGACCAGCCCGTCGCGTTCGAGGGTGCGCAGCGTCTGGGTGAGCATCTTCTCGCTCACGCCCGCCAGCGTCTGCCGGAGCTGGCCGAACCGGGAGGTCCCGTTCCGGCCGAGTTCGCCTAGCACGAGGACCGCCCACTTGCTGCCGATCTGGTCGAGCAGGTCCCGCGACGGGCAGCCGCGCTCATAGGGATCGAATGACGGCATGGGCCCGGTCACATTCTCGACAGCAGCCATACGGCTCACCTCAATGCTTTCGCTGCGGTAAGTACCCTACCAAGAAGTGGCTACTCCCCAACGGAGAGTGTCCAGGTCATTCTTGTTCCATCCCGCGGCGGACGTACCGCGGCAGGCGTGCGAGGCACGCGCGGAAGGAAGGAATGACCATCATGCCGATCGTCGTCACCGGAGCCACCGGCCAGCTGGGCAGGCTTACCGTCGAGGCACTGCTGCGGCGCGGGATCCCGGCCGCGGACATCATCGCGACCGGCCGGGACATCGCCAGGATCAAGGACCTGGCCGACCGAGGCATCACGGTACGCCGCGCCGACTTCGCGGACACCGACGGCCTGGCCGAGGCATTCGCGGGGGCGGACAGGCTGCTGCTGATCTCGGCCTCGGTCCCCGTGGGCGAGCGGGTCGTCAACCACCGCCGCGTGATCGACGCCGCGGCGTCGGCAGGCGTGTCGCTGGTGGCGTACACGAGCACGACGCACGCGGACACGGCCACCACCGTCATCGGTGCCACGCACGGCGAGACCGAGGCGTATCTGCGGGACCGCGGAATCCCCAGCGTGCTGCTGCGCAACGGCTGGTACCTGGAGAATTACACCAGCCAACTGCCGCAGATCCTGCAGAGCGGCGTGGTCGTCGGCGCCGCAGGCGAGGGGCGGATCAGCGCCGCGTCCCGCGCCGACTACGCCGAGGCCGCAGCGGTCGTCCTCACCGCTGAAGGCCACACCGGCGCCGTGTACGAGCTCGGCGGCGACGAATCCTTCACCCTGACTGAGCTCGCCGCCGCGATCTCCGCTGCGGCCGGAAAGCAGGTTACCTACGCTGACCTCCCGGTGGCCGACTTCGCCCAGGTACTGGCCGCCGCGGGCCTGCCCGCCGAGCTGGCGGAGGTCCTCGCTGACGCTGACCGCGGCATGAATCGCGGCGAGATGTACACCGACTCAGGCGACTTGCGCCGCCTGCTCGGCCGGCCACCCGTAACCCTGGCCGAGGCACTCGCGGCCGCCCTGCATGACTGAGGTTGAACTTGTGATGTGGCCGGGTCGCTCAGGTGGGTCTGATCGTCAGGCCGGTCTCGGCGAGGCAGCCGTCTATGAGTTCGCTGCGGTACTGGATGTGCCGTAGGCCGCGCCGGATGCGCTGGACGAGGTGTTCGGGGGTGCTGAAGGCGACGTTGGAGAGCCAGCCGCGTCGCAGGAGGGACACGACCGCCCCCAGACCGGCTTCGTCTACGCGCCCGACGCGTTCTCCTTCATCGTGACCAGATCCCCTCGACGGGGTTGAGGTCGGGTGCGTAGGGCGGCAGGTAGTAGATGGTCAGCCAGTCCCGGGCCTCGGCGAACTTTTGCAGGTCGGCGGCCTTGTGGACGTTGAGGTTGTCCCAGACGAGCACGATCGGGCCGCCGAGCTGCTGGTGTGCTGCGATCAACAGGTCCCGGTAGTCGCGCCAGGAGAAGCTCTTGCGCCCATCGCGACGCCCGTCGTCATGGCGGGGCCGGTAGCTGAGCTGGAGCGGAGACCGAGTTTGTAGCAGGTCAGCGCGGCGTTGGAGATCCGTCTGCGGGAGCGGCCGCGGACCCGCACCACCGGGGTTCGGCCGCGCTGTGACCAGGTCTTCGCGTGCGGCGGCGTCATGGAGAATCCGGCTTCGTCCTCGACGACGAGCCAGGCTCCACGGGCCGCCGCGAGTCTTCCGCGCAGGGCCACACCTCCTTGACCCACCCGGCCACCGCCTCGTCGTCCCGCTCCATGGCGCGTCGGGCCGGGACCTGCCATGACCAGTCATTACGCGCCAGCAGTTTCCGCACGCCCTGGATCGTGCAGTCCATGTGGAAGCGCTGACCGATCACCGTCTTGATCCGCGCCAGTGTCCAGCGCTGGTCCTCCAAGCCGTGCGCGGCTGGCCCCTTGGCCAGCTCCTCCTCCAGCTGCGCGAACTGCTCCTGGCTCAGCCTCGGCAGCGATGCCGGCCCCTGCGACCGCAGGGCCCGCGGACCGCCCTGCTCCCACTTCTGCCGCCACCGTTGTACCGAGCGGACGTTGACGCGCAGAGCCTTGGCGATGACCGAGCCCGCCTCGCCCTGGGCGAACCGCTCGGCCGCCTTGAGCCGTAACTCCTCGCGGAAAGGCTGCCGTTCGGCAGTCAGCCCGCCTCCTTGTGGATACCGCATGCCCCGGTGATGCCGCACGGGCGACGAGCCATCAGCCCCTACGACATCACGAGTTCAACCTCAGTAACGGGGGCCGAGCTTGATCAGCATGGCCGCATACGCCCGCAGTCTGCGGGCCAACGGTGTGCCCGTTCCCGAATTGCCCGCAAGCTCGTCATCCCCACGGGCAACAGGGCAAGCGACCCTCAGTCGCCACCGTCTACCGCATCCTCGCCGAGGGTGAAGCGGAGAACTGAACAGCCATCAAGGCCTCAAGATCAACTCATTGCCCCTTTGACCTGTATTTCGGCGATACCCCGTTCGTGGCGCTATTTGCAGGAGCCCTGTCCTGCGAGGCGGGCGATCAGTCTTTTCTTGGCCGTGGGCCACTCCTCGGCGAGGATGGAGAAGTACACGGTGTTCCGCCAGGTGCCGTCCGGCCGCCGGCGGTGGCGTCGCAGTACGCCTTCGCGCTGCGCTCCGATGCGCTCGATGGCCGCCTGTGAGCGGTGGTTGAGGTGATCGGTCTTCAACTGCACTCGCCCCGCGCCCAGTTCTTCGAACGCATGGGTGAGCAGGAGTAGCTTCGTCTCGGTGTTCACGGCGCTTCGCCAGTATGCGCGGCCGTACCAGGTCCAGCCGATCTCGAGCCGCTCGTTGGCCATGTCGATGTCCATGTATGCAGTCCAGCCGATGGCTTTGTCACCGGCCCGGTCTATGACCGCGAACGGAACACAGTCGCCCCGCTCGGCGTCCTCCAGCAGCTCAGCGAGCTTGGCGCCCAGTTCCTCCTCGGTCTGCGGGGCGGGGCCGCCCTGCCACTGCCAGACCAGCTCATCACCGCCTCCAGCAGCGAACAACTCGCCGAGATGCCGCATCGTCAGGGGCTCAAGGCGTACATGGCGACCGATAAGCGTGGTGGGCAATGGGGGCCGGGCAGACATGGACCGGAAGGTATCCGTGTTTGGTGCCACAGGCAAATGGCGCTTGGCTTGATGCGACACCCTTTTAGACGCCATGTCAGTTGTCGTGATCTTGCGGCAGTCTGGGGTGATGGCTGCTGCGCTTGTCGAGCGGATGGCGCCGGAAGATCTGTGGACGTTGTTCCAGCGGGTGGTGGCGCCGGTGCCTGTCCGCCCTCAGAGTGGAGGGCACCGGCGGCGAGGGGACCGGGAGGTGTTGGCCGCGAGCATGTTCGTGGCCACCTCAGGCTGCACCTGGAACCAGTTGCCACCAGACTTCGGGCTATCGGGCGTGACGGCCCTCCCTCGGTTCACCGAGTGGACCGAGTCCAGGGTGTGGCCCAACCTCCACCGCCTGGCCCTGGATGAACTCGGTTCCCGGAGTGAGCTGGACTGGTCGCGGTGCCCGATCGACTCGGTCAGCGTCCGAGCCCTCAAAGGGGCTAGCTGACGGGACCGAATCCGACCGACCGTGACAAGAAGGGCTCAAAAATCCACCTCATCGTCGACCGCCAGGGACGACCCCTTGTCGATCGGCATCTTCGCCGCCAATCTCCACGACAGCCAGGCCCTCATCCCGCTGGTCTGCGACATCCCACCCATCCGCTCGCGTCGCGGCCTCGCCGCCGGCGGCCCGGCAAGCTGCACGGTGACAAGGGCTACAACCCATCTCGGCTGCGACGCGCGGGATCGGACGAGTCTTGCACCGTTCGATCAGACGGCGACGCCCCTCGATGGACAGCGGTGCATTGGCATGAGTTCTCACCTGTCCGTACCCTCACCGTGGCACGTTACGGATTGGGCAAGCCAGTCGCTGAGAGCGCGAGACACACGCGACGGCGTTTCAACAGGGGCAAGGTGCCCAACCTCGCCCAGCACGGTCACGCGTGGTCTCCCGGGGAGCCGGTCTTGCAGTTGAGCTGCCTGGTCGACGGAAACCCAGGGGTCCTGCTCGCCCCAGCCGATCGTCACCGCGCAGCTCACCTGCTGCAGGCGTTCCGCGACCGGCCTGGTGTGTTCAGGCCGGAGCGCAGCGATCTGACGGTAGAAGGCCGACTGACCTGATGCCCCCAACCACGGCCGACTCAAAGTATCTACCCAATCGGTTGTCAACTGGTGGTGTGCAGCACCGGCGATGTACTCCTTGACCAAGGCCGTGTGGAGCGTGGCTGGGAGTTCCGCGAACACGTCGGCATGGTCGGCGACCAGTCGGAAGAACGGCGATCCCCACGGATCGAGTGTCACCACGTCCCCGCCTGTCCAGGCGCCAGTACGTGAGCAGCTGAGCGAATCGTGACATCTGGGAGGCAAGATCGATCGGTACTGCAGGATCGTTCGGTGATCTGCCGTAGCCGGGCATGTCCCACATGAACACCCGATACCTGCTGCTGAGGTGCCGTGCAGCATCCGCCCATACCTGTGACGACCAGGGCGTGCCATGACAGAACACCACGTCTCCCTGCGGAGCCCCCCGCTCGGGGACCAGTACGTATGTTGCGATGCTTGCCCCGTCGACGGTGATGTGGACAGGATCCGACAGTCGCGATTCCCTCGTGTTCATGCGATGAAGCTAGAACCTCAGGTCAACCTGAGGTCAAGCAGGGATAATGGCCCCCATGAAGATCGGAGAGGTCGCTCACCGTCTTGGAGTAGCGGTGCATGTGCTGAGGCACTGGGACGATGTAGGCGTCGTCGTGCCCGAGCGCACACCGTCAGGCCAGCGCGACTACAGCGAGGAGCACCTTCACCGCTTGCGGGTTCTGCGTGCATGCCAGGGCGTCGGCATGAGCCTGCCGGAGATCCGGCAGGTTCTGCACCGAGGTGAACCCGAGAGAACGGGGGTGATCGAGCGGCAACTCCACAGGATCCGGACGCAGCGAGCACAACTCGAGGGTGCCGAACGATTCCTCGTGCACGTGATCAACTGTGAGCACGACCTACTCACAAGGTGCGATGCGTGCACGAGTTATGCGGCAAGCGTCCCCCTGCAGGAGGACGAGCCCGCGACGCCGTCAACAACGCCCTGACCCGCAACAATTAGCCAAGTGAAATGGCCTCTCAGCTGGCGATGATCGACCTGATGCGCCGCCGCCTCACCCGCGAAAGCACTCCGAACTGGCGCGATGCCTGATCGACCTGTCGGCACTCCACCTACCCTCGCAAGACCCGAGCACGTTGTTCCAGGAGTTCAACGCAGTCACGGAGATCTGGCCGCGGGAGGCCGGCACGCTCACGCATCAGCGCGATGGCCTGAATGTGGCGTCCCGCAGCGACCAGTTCGTCCACGTCTCGCTGGTCACCAACCGGCAGCCGATCCCACAGAGCATCGTTCATCCATACATTGAACCGCTCGGCAGCATCGGTTGGATCACCAAGTTTCCACAGGTAGGGCAGACCCCCTACAAACACCACCACCGGGATAACACGCTCTTTCAGGTGGGAGGGAGCTGGCCAGGGCCGAGGACGCGCCGTGCGCTGCGCCCGCCGGGGCCCAGGGCGGGGGCAGGTTCTGCGGGCGGCGCGGGTGGCTGGTCCGCTGCGCGGCGGTGCCGGGCCGGTCGGCGGGTTCCGCGGCGGCGGGGCCGGGGGGGCCGGTGCCCAGAGGGTGGCGAGGGGTGCTCACAGCGCCCATCCTGGCAGCCCCGGCACCCTGTCCCGGCTCATGGCGGGAGGCGCTTCCACGCCTGACCGCCTTACCCAGACGACTCCGGCTGCTCCGGTGGATCATGCTGGGAGCAGCGGCGTAGTGCGGCGTCCAGTTGCTCGCCCAGCGGCTCGGGCAGTGGCTGGTGCCCCAGCGCCCACCGGATCAGGGTTACCGCGATCGTGTGCAGTTTGACGTTGAGATGCTGGGAGACCTCGCGCAGCACCTCGAACCCGGCGGCCGGCGGCAGCCGGTGGACCGCGATGAGGACACCGATGGCCTGATCGACCGTGGCATGAGCGTCGACGGCGTGCAGCAACTGCGCATTCACCTGTTCTAGGCGGGCGAACTCAGCGTCACGCGTTTCGCCTGCCGACGCCCGCTGATCACGGGAGGTCGTCATCACTGCTTCTCCGAAGGGGGACCAGAGTGTTCTCCCGTACGCCTGCCCCAAACCAGGTCCGTAGAACACCCCCAGCCTGAAACGAAGATCACACACGACAACGGAGAGGCTCTTCACCGACCATCGCCGGCGAAGAGCCCAAGAGGCTGTCTCCCCAACCCCTCCCCCGCCGAGTCCCCCGACATTGGCGCGCCACTCGCTCCCTACGGCCAGGATGACCTCGCCAGTTTCCCCCCGCCGCCTCGCCTCGGGCCTGTTGCGAAAGTGGCACGGTCGCCTGAAGCGCGGGCCACGCGGCAGGCGCCGCTTTGTATCAGGCTCTGGGGGGTCGATGTCCCTGGGAGCCGTCGGCCGCGAGCGGAAGACTGCGCAGCGACAGTGCACTCGGCGCCGGCAGCGCTCCGTGGGCCGCCTCGGCGCGGAACGACTGGAGCAAGTAGGCCACCAGACGCCGGGACGCCGCATGGTCATCCGGCAGTGCGGTGACCAGACCGCAGTGGGACAACAGGGCTACGGCAAGGTCGGAAGGGTGGAAGTCGGCCCGCAGCGCGCCCGCCGCCTGAGCCCTGCGGACCAGGGCCATGAAGTCCCGCTCGGCCTGTTCGCATACTCGCGTGCGTTCTCGCGTGGTGTCCGGAAAGGCCGAGACGAACGCGGCCGGGAAGCCCCGTTCCTCCCGTTGCAGTTCGCAGACCGTCTCGACCAGTCGCTGGAAGCCCTGCCACGGATCGGGGTCGGCCAGCGCCTCGGTGAGCGCCTGAGCGCAGGTGTCCGTCTGGTGCGCGAACGTGGCCCGCACCAGGGCGTCCCGCGTCGGGAAACGCCGGTACAGCGTCGCCACGCCGACGCCCGCTCGCCGGGCCACGGTCGCCATGGGCGCGTCGATGCCGTGCTCGGCGAAAACCACGCGGGCGGCCGAGAGGATGCTCAGCCGGTTGCGCCGGGCGTCCGCCCGCAGACCGTCCTGCCCCGCGATCCGAGAGGATTCCCCCACCACTGTCTCTCACCTCCGGTCAACTGGACGATCTCGTCCGCTTGCCAGCCTACGCTCGGCGCCACGATCCCCCCGCACGGCCACTGTGGCGAAGGTGAGAACACAACGATGGACGACCGCACGATGAGAGCCGTACTGTTCGACCGCTTCGGCGGCCCCGACGTGCTGTACGTGGGCCGGGTGCCACGCCCCGCCCCGGCACCCGGCGAGGTCCTCGTACGCGTGCACGCGTTCAGCGTGAACGGCGCCGAACTGGCCGCCCGTTCCGGTCGGCTCCGCCTCATCACCGGCCGAAAATTCCCGCAGCGCATCGGGCTGGACTTCACTGGCGAGATCGCCGCACTCGGCACCGGCACGACTGGCGTAGCGGTCGGCGACCGGGTGTGGGGCGTCCTGGGCCGTAACTCCGGATTCGGCAGCGCCGCCGAGTACGTGACGGTACGGCCCGAGCGGCTCGGCCGGGTCCCGGAGGGGCTGGACCTCGTGGCCGCCGCCGCACTGCCGGTGGCCACCACGGCCGTCACGGCTCTCCACGACAAGGCCGCACTGAGTCCCGGCGAACGGCTGCTCGTACGGGGCGCGGCGGGCGGCGTCGGCAACGCCGCCGTCCAGCTTGGACAGGCGTACGGCGCCGAGGTCACGGCTCTGGCCCGCGCTGCCAACCTCGACTTCGTCCGTGCGCTCGGTGCCCACCACGCCGTCGACCACAGGACCGTGTCCCCAGCGGAACTGGGATTGTTCGACGTGGTCTTCGACACGGCGGGCACCGACCTGCGAACCGTACGGCGGTTGCTGAAGCCCGGCGGACGCATGGTCACCATCGCCTTAGACCTGGCGCGGCCCGCCGCCTCGCTGGGCTACATCGCGATCAGCGCCGTCCACGGACGCGGCCGGGTGCGCTTTTTCAGCGGCAACCCCGAACGTGCGCTCTTCGACGACCTTGCCCGCCAGGTGACGGAGGGGAAGCTGCGGCCGGCGGTGGACACGGTCTTCCCGCTGGAAGAGACAGCATCGGCACACCGGGCGCTGGAGGCGGGCGGGGTGCGGGGCAAGTACGTGGTCAGGGTCCACTAGGCGGTGGTGCGAGGCACCGGTCCTGGAACGGTGAGGTCAGCATGTGACGTACCTCAGCACCCGCCCATGACCCGCCCCGCCCCGCGGCCAGCCGAGAGGGGCAATGCTCAGGCCAAGGAAGGGATACGGGCGCCGATCTCGCGGGCCAGGCGGTCCGCTTGCGGAGCGGTCGGCCCGCCCTCCAGGGCCACCGCGCGCAGCACTCGCAGCACGTCTTGGGCCTCGGCCAAGGTCAACAGGGGCAGCCGCTGCGTGTCGTGCACCATGGGGCGAAGTCGATCTCGTCGAGGTCGAGGTGGTCGTAACTGTGCATGATCCGGGCAACGTCAGCGGCGGGCGGCAGGTCACGGAGGTGAACGGCTGCGGCCCCGGGCCGGCGTTGTCGCCGGCGCCTCACATGTGGGGATCAGTCGGTCTTGTCAGCGAACCTGTGGGGTGAGGGCAGTGCGGTCGAACGGGCCACCATGTGAAGCGGCGTACGTGACGGCCTCGTTGACGGCGTTGAGGCCGAACGACCGGACCCGTTCGGTGGCGAGGTCCAGGGTGCCCGAGGCGAGGAGCCGGATGATGCCGACATTCGCTGCACGCGGGTACATCCACTGGCCGCGCACGGTAATCGAGTTGCGCATGATCCATGGGTACGGGAGGGCGAGGTCGTCGCCACCGAGCATGCCGACGCCGCCCATGAGAACGACGCGGCCGTATTCACGCACGGTCATGGCCGCCGTGCGCGCTGACGAGCTGGGTGCGCTCGGCGGCAGCAGGTCGATCACCATGTCGATCGGGCCGTCGGCCGCCGCGGACATCGCCGCACGGTCGCCGGCCTCGTCCCCGGTGAGCGGGACCGGACGCAGACGCGGACCGAACCGGTCCGCGAGGAGGTCGAGCGTGGCCCGGTTGCGACCCGGGGCGACCACGCGGCCCGCCCCCATGGCAAACGCCACCGCGACCGCACTGCTACCGAGGTTGCCGGTGGCCCCGCTGACGAGCAGCGTCTCACCGGCTGCGAGCCCGCCGGCCAGCAGCCCGCCGTAGGGGATCACGTACACGGCGAGCGCGGCCCAGCGGGCAGGGTCGTCCCCCGCCGCTGCGGGAAGCGGGAAGACGTTCTCCGTAGGGACCCGCATGAGCTCGGCGAACGACCCGTCGTGCAGGTACCGGGCGAGGCGCGCGCCGCCCTCGCCGCGGGAGCTCCAGCCCTGAAGCGTGATGTCGGGCGTCAGGGCGTCGTCCCGCGAGCGCACCGTCGAGTCGCACCACACCAGGTCGCCGGGGCGCAGCCGGGTGGCGTCCGAGCCGACGTGGAGGACCCGTCCCACGCCGCCGATACCGGGCACGACGGGAGGGATCAGGGGGTAGTTCCGTTCGCCGCTGAAGACCTCAGCCGCGTACGGAGCTACACAGGCGGCGAGGACCTGGACCACCACCTCGCCGCCGCCAGCCTCGAGATCGGGGACTTCCCGCACCGTGAGCGGGGCACCGAACCGCGTCAGAACCGCTGCTCGCACCTGATGACCTCCGTGTTCGTCCTTGTTCGCCGGGATCGACACTAGGAACCCGGGCGACGTGCGGGAAGCGACGATCAGGCATCTGTGGTATGCGTATCCCGCATGGACATTTCCAGTACGGGCCTACGGGTCCTGCGGCAGATCGCCGAGTCCGGCAGCTTCACCGCAGCAGCCACCCGGCTCGGCTACACCCAGTCGGCGGTCTCGCGCCAGGCCGCCTCCCTCGAGCGAAGCGCGGGCATCGCCCTGTTCGAACGCCGCCCCGACGGAGTACGGCTCACCCCGGCGGGACTGACTCTGCTGCGCCACGCGCGCACGATCCTGGACTGCCTGACTGCGGCCGAACGCGACCTCACAGGCACCGTCCCGCGTACCGAACTGGTGCGGCTCGGACTGTTCCTGAGCGCGGGCGCGGCCATCCTGCCTCTCGCCCTCACCCGCCTCGCGGCGACCGACCCGCAGATCACGCTCACGACTACCGAGGGCACCACGCCCTCCCTGGTCCGCGCACTGCGCGCGGGCTCGATCGACCTTGCCGTGCTGACGTCCCGACCGCCCCACCGGCCTTTGGACGGCGAGTCGCCGCGCCTGCACGTCGAGACCGTTGCGGACACCGAACTGGTCGTGGCGGTACCTTCGACCGGAGAGTTCGCGGGCCGCACCGTGGTGCACGTCGACGAATTGGTTGACGCCCGGTGGATTGCCGCCCCGGCGTCAAACGCCGAGCCACTGCTCGGCGTCTGGCCCGGCCTGCCCGGACGGCCGGACATCGTCCACTGCGCGCGCGACTGGTTGACGAAGCTTCAACTGGTCGCCGGTGGCTTCGGGGTGACGACGGTGCCCTCGCGGCTCTCGCCGGTGCTGCCGCCCGGGGTGAGCCTGCTGCACGTCGAAGGCGCACCTCCCGAGATCCGCCGGGTTCTCGTGGCGCGGCTCCCCGGCCGCCCCACCCCGGCGATCACGGCCGTCACCCGAGCAATTGCCTTGACCACCTGATACGTGCACGCCGCAGAAATTGTGCGTGATCGACCGGGGCGGATGAACGTAGGTCTCCAACAGACCAGGCAATCACTGGAGGCCCACCATGTTCACGCCCAGCTCTGGTTCAACCAGGCCGACCAGTGGCATCCAGCAGGGCTCGGCAATGAGACCTTCAAGGAGCTGCGGGCACAGCCGCCGCCTCTTCGAGGGCACCCGCCACATCCTGATAGCCATGTCCGACCGAGCTCCCGCGCCGCTGCGCACCGCGGCCTCATCCTCCCCCTGCTCCGCGAGGACGAGGCCGCGCCGTCATGCCCTCAGGAAGGCGAGGACCGCGAGGACCCGGCGGTGGCCCTCGGTGTCCACCGGCAGGTCCAGCTTGTTGAAGATGTTGCCGATGTGCTTGTTCACGGCGGCCTCGCTGATGAACAGGTGCTTGGCGAGACTGGCGTTGGTGCGGCCCTCCGCGATCAGCCCCAGCACCTCGCGCTCCCTTGGGCTCAGCCGCTCCAGCGGATCCTGGCGCAGCCGCACCAGCTGGGTGATCACCTCGGGGTCGACCACGGTGCCGCCGGCGGCCACCCGCTCGATGGCGGACACGAAGTCCACGACCGCGCTCACGCGCTCCTTGAGCAGGTAGCCCACCCCGGCCCCGCCACCCGAGTCGAGCAGGCGCAGCGCGTAGGAGCGCTCGACGTACTGGCTGAGGACAAGCACGGGCAGGCCGGGGAACTCCTCGCGCAGGACGACCGCCGAGCGCAGCCCGTCGTCGCTGAGAGACGGCGGCATGCGTACGTCGGTGACGATCAGGTCCGGCCGGTCGGCGCGCACCGCCGCTACCAGGGCGTCGGCGTCCCCGACGGCCGCCATCACCTCGTGGCCGACCCGTTGCAGCAGCCCGACGAGCCCTTCGCGCAACAGGACGGCGTCCTCGGCCACGATCAGGCGAAGCGACACGGAACCTCCACGTGCAGCAGGGTGGGCCCCCCGGCCGGACTCGACACCCGCATCCGGCCGTCGAGCGCCGTGACCCGGTCCGCGAGCCCGGTCACACCGCTGCCCGCTTCGGGATCGACCCCACCGTGACCGTCATCCGTGATGTCGAGGATCAACAGATCGGAATGGTAGCGCCCGCGTACCTGGGCGCTGGTGGCTCCGCTGTGTTTGGCGATGTTCGTCATGGCCTCGTTGATCAGGTAGTACATCGTCGTCTCCAGCTTCCTGGGCAGTCGTTCGGGCAGTCGCAGATCCACCCTCACCGGGATCGGGAACCGGCCGGCGTAGTCCTCGATCGCCGCGACCAGTCCGTGGTCGGCGAGGACGGGCGGGTTGAGGCCCCGGATCAGTGCCCGCAACTCCTGGTGGGCGGTGGACAGCTGGGCCTCGGCCTGGGTCAGCAGCTCGGACTGCGCGGAGCCCTCCGGGACCTCCAGGCGCATCAGCCCCAGGGTCATCCCGAGCGAGACCAGCCGCTGCTGCGCCCCGTCGTGCAGGTCGCGCTCGATGCGTACCCGCTCGGCGTCGAAGGCGTCGAGCAGCCGTGACTGCGAGGCGCGCACCTCGCGCAGTTCCTCCCCGAGCTCCTTGTCGCGCGGGGCGAGGAAGGTTCGCGCCATGGCGGCCCGCGCCCCCGCCCAGGACGTCACCGTGTACGGCGAGGCCAGCAGCACGATCGCCCCGAACACCGTCCACGGCCAGGTCTCGCGACCAGTCGTGGCGAAGGTGGTGGCGGGGATGCCGAAGGAGAACGCGAGGACCATCAGGTCCATCCACCACAGTGCCGCCGCCGACAGCAGGGTGAACATCAACTCCCGCCAGGTCACCTGCTCCTTGAGCCGGGTGGCCGTCCAGGCGCGCAGGCCGGGGCCGTCCGGGGCCCGGTGCGGGTCGGACAGGTGGTCGAGGTCCACCAGGCGCAGTCGGCGGCGCTCCACCCGGGCCACCAGCGTGGACACCAGCACCATTCCGACCAGCGGCGCGACACCGATCAGCACGACCAGCAGAGCGAGCCCCGCGGCCAGGCCCAGGGTGAAGACCAGCACCGCCGCGGCGCCGACCACGACGCCTCCGCTCAGATAGGCCAGCGACCGCCAGGGCCAGCTCGAGGTCAGAAAGCTCAGCGGACGCTGAGCCATGGCCTGCCAGGCTGTTGTGGGTTGCATGCGATCAACGTAACTGCGGGGAAAAGGATTTGGCGGTAGAGCTGCCTCTACCTCAGGAGTAGAGGGTGGATCAGTGCCCCGGGCACCCCCCGTGCAGTGGAATCGACGCATGACGACAACGAGGCAAACCCCGGTACAGGACACGGTCGAACTCCACGGTGTACGCAAGGTCCACGGCGCCGGCGGTCGTCAGGTGACCGCGCTGGACGGGGTCACCATCGGCTTCCCGCGCGGCACCTTCACCGCCATCATGGGCCCCTCCGGTTCCGGGAAGTCGACCCTGCTGCAGTGCGCGGCCGGCCTTGAGCTGCCGACCGACGGCCGGATCGTCCTCGCCGGCGTGGACATCGGGCAGCACAACGAGAAGCAGCGCACCCAGCTCCGCCGTGACCACATCGGATTCGTCTTCCAGGCCTTCAACCTGGTGGAGTCCCTGACGGCGGCGCAGAACGTCGAACTGCCGTCCCGGTTCGCCGGCCGCAAGGTCAGCCGCGAGCAGGTCGCGAACGCGCTCGCCGCGGTCGGTCTCGCCGAGCGCGCCGGGCACCGTCCCAGTGAGCTCTCCGGCGGTCAGCAGCAGCGCGTCGCCCTCGCCCGGGCGCTGGTCACCCGCCCCGACGTCCTCTTCGCGGACGAGCCCACCGGTGCCCTGGACACCACCACCTCACGCGAGGTGCTGCGGATGATGCGGATGCTGGTCGACCAGGAGGGCCAGACCACCCTGATGGTCACCCACGACCCGGTCGCCGCGTCCGTGGCCGACGTCGTCGTCTTCCTCAAGGACGGGCAGATCGCCGACCGCATCTCGCTCGACCGTCACTCCGGCGGCAACAACGCCGCCGCGATCGCCACCCACATGGCCCGGCTGGAGGCGTGATGCTGATCCTCGCGAACGTGCGCGAACGCTGGTCCAGCTTCCTCGGAGCCTTCGTCGCCGTCCTGGTCGGCGCCGCCCTGATCTCGACCACCCTGGTCATCTACGACTCCGCCCGGCCCCGGGTCCAGCCCCGCTACGACGGCACCACCGCCCTGGCCCTGCCCCACAAGGCCGCCGACGCCGATGGCAGCCCCGAGGACCGGATGCCGTGGAGCAAGGCCGAGGCCGAGCCGCTGGTGGCCGGACTCGACAAGGTCCCGGGTGTGGCCGACGCCGTGGTGGACCGCTCCTTCTACGCCCAGGCGATCGAGGGTGGCAAGCCCGTCACCGACGAGGGTGCCCTGGAGTCAGGGCACGGCTGGTCCAGCGCGCGGATGGCGCCCTACAAACTGGTCTCCGGCCGCGCGCCGAGCGCCACGAACGAGGTCGTCGTGGACTGCGCGCTGGGCGTGGCCGCGGGCAGCCGCCTGACCGTCAACCTCACTGAGGGCCGCAAGCAGTTCACCGTGGTCGGTACCGTGGACGGCCCCGGCTACTACTTCAGCGAGGCGTTCGCCGCGCAGCACCAGCCTGGTGTCGGCGCCATCGCGCTGGTCGTCGATAAGGGAGCCGACACCGGCACGATCGTCACCGCCGCGAAGAAGGTCCTCGGCGACAGCGGCGACGTCGTATCCGGCGACGGCCGGTCCGAACTGCAGCCGCAGTACATCGAGCACAAGCGCTTCCTGGGCGTCCAGCTCATCAGCGCCATGGCCATCCTCGGCCTGTTCACCACGGTGTTCGTGGTCGCCTCCATGCTGGTCCTGGCGACCGGGATGCGGCGGCGCGAGATCGGTCTGCTGCGCACCATCGGCGCCGCCCCCCAGCAGGTCAAGCGCATGATCATCGGTGAGGCCGCAGTGGTCGGTCTGCTCGGCTCGATCGCCGGCTGCGTGGCCGGCGTGGTCGCCGCCCCGGTGCTGCGCTCCATTCTCGACAACCTGGACGTGGCGCCGCCGGGCATGGAGGTCACGGTCGCCGCCTGGCCGCTGCTCACGGCCTCCGTGATCGGTGTCGGCGTCAGCGTGATCGGTGCCTGGACCGCCGGCCGCGAGGCCGCCCGGATCGCCCCGATCGAGGCTCTCCTGGACAGCCGCTCCGCCAACCAGGGCATGGGGCGCGGCCGTTGGATCGCCGGCCTGGCCGTCCTCGGGGCCGGTGTGCTCCTGGCCATCGGCACCGCCACCTCCAGCGCCGACAACCGCATCAACATAGCGATCTTCGCCACCATGACGCTGATCGTCGCGGCCGCCCTGCTGACCCCCGCGTTCATCGGACCCGTCGGCCGGTTCCTGACCGCCCCGTTCCAGCGCGGCGGCTCCGCGGGCCCGGTCCTGATCCGGGCCGAGCTCGTCGCCAACCCGCGCCGGGCCGCCTCCCTGGTGGCCCCCGTGATCGCCGCCGTCGGCTTCGCGGTGCTGCTCAGCGGCATGGTGGAGACCATGCGCGTGGCCTACCCGGCCGGCGAGGCGCTGAAGGTCTCGGGACAGACGATCGTCACCCCGTTCGGCACCCCCGGGAACACCGACGAGGTCGTCGCCGCCAACCCGGTGGGCAAGGCGGCCCTGCCGACCCGCGCGTTCGTCCTCAAGGCCGACAAGGGCACCGAGCAGGCCGGGAACGCCACCGTCCTGGACGTCCTGGGCAGCCGGGACCCGCGCTGGAGCAAGCCGGGCGAGGCCGTCCTCGGCGAGCGCACCGCCAAGAAGCTGGGCCTGGCCAAGGGCGAGGAGGTTCCGGTCCGGTTCGCCGACGGCACCGCCGTCACCCTGCGCGTCGGCTCGGTCCTGCCCGACGACCCGGCCCGCGGTGACTTCGTGGTCTCCCGCGACCTGGTCCGCGCCCACGACCCGGCCGCGCTCACCGACGACATCTTCGTCCCCGGCGATGCCAAGGCCTCCGGCGCCGTCCCCGGCACCGCCCTGCACGACGCCGCCGAGTACGCCCTGGCCGACTACCAGACCGACGCCAAGCTCACCGACAGCCTCGCCATGATGCTGATCGCCATCGCCGTCGGCTACAGCGTGATCGCCGTGGCCAACAGCATGGCCATGGCTGCCCACGGCCGACGCCGCGACTTCGGGGTCATGAAGTCCGCCGGCGGCACCGTCGGCCAGCTGCTCCTGGTCTCGGTCGGCGAGACGTCCCTGGTCATCGTCGTCGGCGCCGCCCTCGGCATCCTGGTGACGCTGCCCCCACTGGCAGGCATGGCCTCCGGCCTCTCCCAGGCCACCGGCTCCGACGTGAGCCTGCACCTGAGCACCGGCACCCTCACCACCGCCGTCCTCGGCACCCTCATGGCGGCCGTCCTCGCCGGCCTCGCGATGACCGCGAGGACCCTGAGCAGGCAGGCGGTGTAATAAGCACGGGGCCTTGACCCGGGATCTTGGACACGGGCCATGCGGCTTGGGCCGGGGTAGTTGATGTTGTGTCGAGTGCTGTCTCGTAGGCGATGGAACTGCGTTGTCCGAGGCGGGAGTGTCGGCGTCGGGTGTTACAGCGGTTGAGCCAACGGAACACGTCGAGACGGGCCTCGCGTTAGCTGGATCAGCGCTTTCGGCCCTGAAGCGTCTCGCGTTTGAGCGTCGCCTTGAAGGACTCCGCGGGCGTGCTGTCCGCCGAGCTGCCGACAGCGCTCATCGACTGGCGGACGCCGGCCTGGCGGCAGGCGTCGCCGAAGACCCGGCTGTACTGGGCCCCGCCGGTGTGTATGACCACCCCGGCCAGGCTTCCACGGGTCTGTTCGGCGGCCGCGAGGTCGGTGCGCATGTGGTCCGCGATCGCCCAGCCGGCCAGGCGGCGTGAAGTGAAAACGAGGTCGATGACGGTGGCCAAATACAGGAACTCCCCGCCGTCCAGCGGGAGACAGGTGATGTCGCCGACGTACCTCGCGTTCGGCTCGCTTGCCGTGAAGTCGCGGCCGATGACGTCGGGGGCCTTCCCGCGGCCGGGTCCGCGTGAAGCCTGATGGGCGCCCGGCTCAACTGTGTACGACGTGCTAGCTGTATTGACCACGAGCGTTGTTAACGGGGGCCGTCCCACCAGCGGTCGCAGGCGTCGTCGGGATCGGCGACGTCCAGGCGCGCCAGGACCTCTCAAGGTCCCCCACACACAACTCGGGTGCCGGCAGGGGAGCAGAGGGCGGCCACGTATGACTCCCGGTTCGTGCCGATCCGATCAGGGTGAAATGAAGATGAGTGCGGCGGTCGGCAGGAGAGTACCCAGGATGCTGAGCGACCAGTAGCCGCGAACGTCGAGCGAAGTCCGGCGTGCCAGAGGTCGGTTAGCGGCAGACCAGAGCAGCAGGTACAGAGCGACGATGGGGACGATGATCACCAGCCACAGGGCCATGCCGTCGTTCTCTGTGGGTTCCCGAGGCCCTGCCCAGTTTGCCGCGACGAACCAGAGCAGCCAGATCGGCACCACTGCCGGGACTCCAAGCAGCAGGTTCACGCCCAGGGCTGTATACCAACGTCCGGCCACCTCGACCCCTCCCCGTAATCCTCAGGAGGAAAAATGTACCCACAGGCAGCGGCGATAGCAGACAACTGGCCAGCAACCATCGTCATGTTGCTCCTCGGAGGCGCTGTCATCGCATTCTTTCTGATCAAGGGGAAGAAGAGGTGGAAACACCTCGCACGTCGCGCCTGCCCGCGGCTGGTTCCAGCCGCTTGCCGCTGCGGAGGACCGCAGATGTCCTCGCGCCGGCGGACGAAGTCGGCACGAAGGGCGGCACCTACGCCTGCCGTCACCCGCGCGACGCGGTGAGTACCCGACCTTTGGTGCGGAAGCCCCTCCCCCACCCCCGCGCAGAGGCCGAGCGCCGCCTGCGGGCCGCCCACGACCCCGCCCTCGACGCGGAGTTCGCGGAGATCGTGCGACAGCTACTGGAGGAGGGCTGGACAATCGAGCCGGAGGACCTGGCCCGCATCTCGCCGTACCTGACCGAGCGCGTCAACCGGTTCGGCGAGTACTCCACCCACGAACTCGGCATCCAGCCCGAGGCGTACGAGACGAAGCTGAATGTCGACTTCACCCAGCTCCACGAGCAGGCCCCGACTGCCGCCGACCTTGGTCAAGCCGCCTGAGCCGGCCTCCATACCGTTCGCTGTTGCCGTCGCCGATCAACCTCGGCGGCGGCACCGGCTGCACGCCCCTTTCACCAGCGGCACCCGTGCTGTGGCCGCTCGGATGGGTTCCCTCAGGGTCCGCTGACGGCAGGACCTCGGCCTGCCCGCAGTGGCCTGACCTAGGAGCAAGGACCGAGAAGTGTCACCTATTGACCACCGGCTGACCGCGGTCTGCCGACCGATTCGTCGGATCCCAGGGAACGATGGAGAACACCGAACCGCGCCGGAAGGACATGTCATGACCGCCACCGCACCCAAGGCCCCGACTGCACCAGGGGTGCGGTCCTGGTGGGGGATTCCCTACGCCACCGCCGAGCGGTACTGCCGCCCCGTGGTCGCGGACTTCGATCCGGACCTCCCTTACGACCGCAAGGGCGTCGTCTCCGTGCAGCCCGACAGCGGCGACTGGCTGGAGGCGGACAGCGGGATGGGCGAGGACTGCCTGAACCTGAACGTGTGGGCCCCCGAGCAGCCGGCCTCGAAGGCGCTTCCTGTGACCGTGTACATCCACGGCGGCGGATTCGAGTACGGCGCGAACACACAGATCACCTCGAACGCCGCCGGTCTCGCCGCGACGGGGCGCGTGGTGGGCGTGTCCATCAACTACCGGCTCGGCGCACTGGGCCCGCTCTCGCTCTCGCACTACGGCGGGAAGCTCGCCGAGGCCAGCAACCTCTTCCTCCAGGACATCATCGCCGCGCTCACCTGGATCCAGCGGAACATCGCCCACTTCGGCGGCGACCCCGACAACGTCACCGTCTACGGTCACAGCGGCGGCGCCTATTCCACCTTCGGGCTGCTCGGGGCTTCCTCCGCCGACGGCCTGTACCGGCGCCTGGCCGGGTTCTCCGGCGGGCCGGCCCGCTCCGTCCCGGCCTGGTGGGCCGAGGAAATCGCGCACCTGTTCGTCACTGAACTCGGCGTCGCGGACAACCCGGAGAAGCTGCTGGACCTCGACCCGCTCTCCCTGCGGGACGCCCTGCGCCAGGTCGCCCCGACGGACCTCGGAGTCCGCGGCGGGGTGGACAACAAGGCCACCGGCGTCGTCCTGGACATCGGGCAGCCCGGTGCGGTGGTGCACGCCCACCCCATGGACGTCCTCGCCTCGGGCGCGCACCGCGACGTCGACATCCTGCTGAGCATGGCCAGCGACGACATGGGCTGGTGGGTGGCGAACGACCTCGACCGCTTCGACCCGGGCACCGTCGACCGCGTCGTCGACGAGGTCGCGGGGTGGCGCATCTCCCGCTCCCGCGCACAGAAGATCGTCGACGCCTACGACCAGGGCGGCCGTACCCCGGCCGAGGTCCGCGCCGCGGTCATGGCGGACTACCTCTTCGCGATCCCCGCCGCCCGCGGCGCCCTGGCCCACGCCGCCGCCGGCGGCAACGCCCACCTTCTGATGATCGGCCCCGCCGAGGGCGCGCCCGCCGTGCACGGCACCGAGATGTACGCCCTGGTCGGCCAGGAACAGCCGGGCCGCAGCGCGGAGCAGGCCGAGCGTGACACCCGTATCCGCGACATCGTCCTCGACTTCGCCACCGGCGAGCACTCCCGCCTGTGGCCCGCCGTCACGGACCAGCCGACCTCAGAAACCGTCGGCGGCTCTCCCTTCGAGGGCACCGCCCACTACCAGCAGGTCCTCGACCTCTGGGAAGGCATCGACCGCCCCTGACGACCGACGGGCGATACGGAACAACACGGAGCGAGGTACTCGACATGAGCCGACCAACAGCAGTCGGCGGCGCCGCACCGGCGACGATGCGGGCCGTCGTCGTCACCCGGCCCGGCGGCCCGGACGCACTTCAGATCAAGGATGTTCCGGTGCCCGTCCGCAAGCCCGGCTGGGTGCGGATCCAGGTGAAGGCCTTCGGCGTCAACGAGTCCGAAGTCACCACCCGCAAAGGCGAGTCGGACGCGGAGGTGACCTACCCGCGCATCCCCGGCATCGAAGGCGTCGGCCTGGTCGACGAGGCCGACGAGGACAGCGGACTGCGGCCCGGGCAGCAGGTCGCGACGATGATGGGCGGCATGGGCCGGTCCTTCGACGGCGCCTACGCCCAGTACGTGACCGTCCCCGCCGGGCAGGTCATCCCCTTCGGCACCGATCTGCCGTGGGAGGTAATCGGCGCGCTGCCGGAGATGTTCCAAACCGCCTACGGATCACTGACCCGCGGCCTGGACCTGAAGGCCGGGCAGACGCTGCTGATCCGCGGCGGCACCTCCACGGTCGGGCTCAGCGCGGCGACGATGGCCAAGGACATCGGTGCCACCGTCATCTCCACCACCCGGCACGCCGGGCGGGCCGGCGAACTGCGGACGATGGGCGTCGCCCACCCAGTGGTGGACGACGGGAAGATCGCCGAGAAGATCCGGGACCTCGCGCCGCAGGGCGTGGACGCGGCGCTGGAGCTGGTGGGCTGCACGGCCCTACCCGACACGCTGGGATGCGTGCGGGTACACGGCACCGCCTGCTTCACCGGCGCCCTCGCCGGCGGGTGGGCCATCCCCGACTTCACCCCGTTCATGATCCCCAGCGGGGTGCGGCTGACCAGCTACGCGGGCGAGGCCGCCGACCTGCCCGCCGCGGTGTTCCAGCAGCAGCTCCAGGGCATCGCCGAGGGCCGGCTCAAGGTCCCGGTCGCGAAGACCTACCGAGGCCTGGAGCAGGTGCGCGATGCCCAGACCGATGTCGAGTCCAGCACCACGCCAGGCAAGCACGTCGTGCTCCTCGACGACTGACGATACCCACCACTCCATGTCCGCACCGGCCGCGGCATGCACGAAGGGAAGATCATGCCTACCGTTCCTGTCGACGAAGCGAACTGCACGGACGAGCAGAAGCAGCTCGCCGAGCACCTCATCGGGCTGGAGAAGAGCGCCCTGGACAAATGGTTCAACGGCGACGTCTCCGGATACCGCGAACTGTGGTCGCGCAGGAGCTTCACCTACTTCGACGGCGCCCATCTGGAACGCGTCGAGGACCACGACACCATCGACGCCTTCCTGGACGGAGTGGACGGAAAGCTCCATGCCGAGGAGTACGACTTCCGTAGCCCGCGCGTGCAGTTCGGTGACGACATGGCCCTACTGACCTACCAGCTGTACGCGAACACCAACCTCATCGACATGAAGTACAACTGCATCGAGCTGTACCAGAAGGAAGAGGGGTCCCAGTGGCGCGTCATCCACTCCACCTGGTCGTTCATTCGCCCGATGGACATGGACTTCGGTTCCGCGGAGAAGATCGTCTGAGAACCGTCAGTACGCCCTCCTCCGAGGGCATCGATCGACCTGCGGATGGCTCCTGAGGGCGAACCCAGGAAGGTCTCTTTGGCGAGGAAAGCGCGCAGATGCGGCACGTGGAGGCAGCCGACGAGGTCGTCATGATCGCGCTCACACCTCCGGCCCGGACGGCCGGATGAGGACGGGGCCGCGGAGCCCGGAGCAGCCCGCTCACGGAGGGCTCGTAGCCCCTGCGGCCTCGCTCGCCGCGAACGCGGCCGGAGTAAGACCGGTGCGGTCGCGGAAGAAGCGGCCGAAGTTCGCGGGATCGGAGAAACCGAGCTGGGCGGCCACGGCCCGGGCGTCCCACCGGCCGTCGCCCAGCAGGCGCCGGGCTTCGAGCAGGCGACGCTCGTCGATGAGCTCCCGCACCCCCTTGCCGGTGGCGTCCCGGGTGGCGCGGCTGAGGGTACGGACCGAACAGCCCAACAGGCGCGCGTAGTCCGCGGCCTGGTGCAGCTCGCGGAAGTGCAGCTCCAAGGCGTCCAGGAAGCGCCCGTACCTGTCACGGCGGCCCGCGTCGGCCGTGGCCCTGGCGATTGTGGCGGCTCCCGGGGCGCCCGCGAGGCGCAGCAGCAGGGATTCGAGCAGGCTGCGGCGCAGGGCGTGGTGGACGTCCAGGGGGCGGCGGCCGAGGGCGCGGTGTTCGTCCAGGAGCTGGAGGGCTGTCTGGTGGAGCCAGGTGGCGTCGTCGGGGTGTGGGGTGAGCACGGCGGGCGCGTCGTGCGCGGTGAGGGGGGCCAGGAGGCGAGCGATGTCGGGCCGCAGGACGTCGGGTTCGAAGAGGATGAACGGGCCGCGGGCGGCACCAGGGGGATGCCAGCACTGCGCGTGTCCGGGTCGTACCCACAGCCACTGACCGGGTCCGATGGTGCGGGTGAGGTGGTCGACATCGTGCCGCAGTTCGCCCTCGGTGACCGCGATGAGGTAGTGGAAGGTGGCGCGGCCCGGCCGGGGCGGATTCCACGGCCAGTCATCGTGATGGGCGAAGAAGTCCTCCACGGTGCTCACCTCCAGCCCGTAGGGGGTGCCGACGGGGGGCTGGAAGCCGAACAGCGGAATCTCGGCCGCTGCGGCCCGCCCGCCGCCTGAGCTGGGGTGTCGCTTGTCGACCATCACATGTCCGCAGCCTACCCGCCTTTTCGTCGGCTCCGAAGGAAGGATGGGACGTGCCGTCCCGATCGCGACGTGCCCACGCATCCTTCGATGCCGCAGCCCACCACCACCTCACGGAAAGACGACACCTCTCCCATGAACGAATCGACCCTCCACAAGACGGCCGCCGACTACGCGCAGGGACTCCCCGGAGCCCAGCTGGAGCACCCCTTCGGCGACGACTGGGACGTCTTCAAGGTGCGCGGCAAGGTATTCATGCTGATGACCGAGGTCCCCGGCCGCCCAGTCGTGATCCTCAAGGCGGACCCCGGCGAGGCCCTCGCCCTGCGGGAACACAACAGCCACATCAGCCCGGGCTACCACATGAACAAAAAGCACTGGATCACGCTGGAGGGCGGGGACGGCGTCGACGACTCGCTCATCAGGGAGCTCGTCACCGACTCCTACCGGCTCGTCGTCGCCGGCCTGCCCAAGGCCGAGCGGCCCGTCGACCCGCACACCTACGGCGGCACAACTCGGGCAGCCCGGTGAACACCGCCGGAGAGCGGGTCCAGGACACCGCCCGCCAGACGGCCCTCGCGCTGCCCGGAACGGATCACGGTTACCCGTTCACGGAGCACCTGGACGTCTACAAGGTCGCGGGCAAGGTGTTCCTGATCGTCACCGACGACCCGGACGAGCAGATCATCACGGTCAAGTGCGAACCTGAACACGCGAGCGCGCACGTTCGCCGCTACGCCTCGATCACGCCCGGCCGCTATCTCGACAAACGGCACTGGATCTCACTGGGACCGGGCCCCGGCATCACCAAGCGACTGGTCACCGACGCAGTCGAGGACTCCTACGACCTGGTCGTCGATCGGCTGCCGAAGCGCGCCCGCCCTGGCGCCCGTTGAGCGTCGCGAGCCCCTGACCCCACGCTCACCAGCAACCGTGCAACGCCCGCCGCATCCTCACACGTGCGCCTCCGCCCCGAGAGACCGATGGAGGCACCCCTGCCGCTCTTCGACGAGGAGCCCGCCCGCCCCCTGGCCGACCGCCTTCGCCCCACCCGGCTCGAAGACGTCGTCGGACAGCACCACCTCCTGGCCCCCTTCTGGCCGACGTGCGGGCGGTGCACAGCGGACGCTCGCGCGCCTGGGCCCTGTGGGGCGGATCCCTCGGCTTAGTCCTGCTGCACGCCGCTGTGCTGACGCTGCTGCTCCGCCGCTCCGTCCTGTGATCCGGGTCGTCCGCAGAAAGGGATCCGGGGCATGATCCGGGCCCCGCCATTCGGATCAGCCCGCGGGTGGCGGCGCGCGCCGCGCCAGTGGACACCCTTCACTGCGTAGACAGTGGCCAGGAGCAGGAAGCCTGCGAGGCCGAGCCAGATCCAGGATTCCCCCGCCAGGAATCTCAGCAGTATGCCGCCGAGGAGCAGCAGGGAACCAACGGTCTCCAGCAGGTCAAGACACGCCTCGAAACGCAGCGCGGAGTTGGCTTCCCGCAGTCGGTGGATCACCGGGAAGAGCACGATGACCTGCCAGAAGAACACAACGGAGAAAGATCCAGTGGAACCCTCCGGGTATGCCCACGGCGCGCACTCCGTCGGGTGCCGGGAACCTTCGGGGGAAGATCCAAAAGGGCTAACGCCGCGTCGGACACCTGGGGCCTGGCCAGGAGCCCGGAACGGGCCCATTGCACGGCGAATGGCGAGCGGCGGGCGCCGAGGGTGCGGCGGTGCCCGTCGCGGCGGCCGGACGTGCGCTGCGACCACGTCGGAGCCGACGAGCACGGTAAGCGCCGCAGGTGGGTGCGTAGTACCGCGGTACTACGCACCCACCGCAGTTCAGCCCTCTGGTACCACCGGATTGGGGTGATTTGGCACTTAGCGTTGCGGGTGTGGCGTCGGAGGTGTGGACGCCGCCCCCCCCCGACAGGGAGAACGCGAATGATCGACGCACGGCGGTTGACCAAGAGGTACGGCGAGAAGACGGCCGTCGACGGGCTGGACTTCATCGTGAAGCCCGGCACGGTGACCGGCTTCCTCGGACCCAACGGCGCGGGCAAGTCCACGACCATGCGCATGATCGTCGGCCTCGACGCCCCGACCAGCGGCTCCGTCACCGTGAACGGCCGCCCCTACGCCCGCCACCGGGCCCCGCTCCAGGAGGTCGGCGCCCTCCTGGAGGCGAAGTCCATCCACCCGGGCCGCTCCGCCTACCAGCACCTGCGGGCCCTCGCCCTGACCCACGGCATCCCCGGCAACCGGGTCGACGACGTCATCGATGTCGCCGGCCTCGGCAGCGTGGCCAGGAAGCGGGCCGGAGGCTTCTCCCTCGGCATGGGCCAGCGCCTGGGCATCGCGGCGGCCCTGCTGGGCGACCCGCAGACGGTGATGCTGGACGAGCCGGTCAACGGACTGGACCCGGAGGGCGTGCTCTGGATCCGCAACCTGCTCAAGGGGCTCGCCGACGAGGGGCGGACGGTGTTCGTGTCGTCGCACCTGATGAGCGAGATGGCGCTGGTCGCGGACCACCTGATCGTCGTGGGACGCGGGCGGCTGCTGGCCGACACGACCGTGGCGGACCTGATCCGCGAGGCGGGCGGCGACACGGTGCGGGTGGCGACCGGGGAGCCGGCGCGGCTGCGGGACGTGCTGGCCGGGCCGGGCGTCGACGTCACCGGCCGGATCGGCTCCGAGGAGCTCCAGGTGAGCGGGCTGACCGCCCGCGAGATCGGACTCAGGGCCGCCGAACACGGCATCGCGCTGTTCGAGCTGAGTGCCAGGACCGTGTCGCTGGAAGAGGCGTTCATGGACCTGACCAGGGACGCCGTGGAGTACCACGGCACCACGACCGGCATCGAGACCCTCGGGAGGCCCGCATGAGCACCCTCACCGCGACGGCGGAGGAACCCAGGACTGCACCCTCCCGTCCCGCCTACCGGGTGACCGGCCGGCGCGTGCTGGCCTCCGAGTGGGCCAAGCTGTGGTCCCTGCGCTCGACCTGGATCACCTTGGGCCTCGGCCTGCTGTTCCTGGTGGCTTTCGGGCTGATCGCCGCGAGCCGCTACAAGTCCGAGATCGGCTCCAGCCACATGGACCCGGACTTCGCTGCCTCAACGGCCGTCAGCCTGTCCCTCTTCGGCACGAACTTCGCCCAACTGGCCCTCGGCGTGCTCGGCGTGCTGGTCACGGCGGGCGAGTACTCGACCGGCATGATCCGCTCGACGCTGGCGGCCGTTCCGCGCCGTCTGCCGGTGTTGTGGTCCAAGGCGGCCGCGTTCGGTCTGGTCGCGCTGGCCGTGGGGACGGTCGGCGCGTTCGTCGCCTTCCTCGTCGGCAGCGGCATCGTCTCCGGCACGCCCGCGGCCATGGGCCTCTCGCACGCCGGCGTCCTGCGGAGCCTGCTGGGCGCCGGGCTCTACCTGGGCCTGGTCGGAGTGATCGGCGCTGCGCTGGGCGCGCTGCTGCGGTCGGTGGCCGGTGGAATCTCGGTCCTGGTCGCGACCCTGATGCTGATCCCCGGACTGATCTCCCTGCTGCCCAGCTCCTGGCAGGACGACATCAGCCCCTACCTGCCGTCCGACGCGGGCCAGGCGATGTTCGCCCTGACCCACGACTCCACGACCCTTTCGCCGGGCGCCGGACTGCTGGTCTTCGTGTGCTGGACGGCGCTGGCGCTGGGCGGCGCGGCGTACCGGCTCGTACGCAGTGACGTCTGACGCCCGCACCATGGACAGGTGACGTCCATGACCACCGATGACATCAGCGGGATGGGACCGCTGGTCGCCCGACTGTCCCGGGGCGGCCAGCGGCTGCGGCATGCCGACCGGACACATCCCTGGGTGCTGGACACCGCGGTCGTCGTCCTGGTCTTCCTGATGTTCTGCCTGCCCGACCTGATCCACGGCGGTGCCGACGACGGCGACGGGCCGCCCCGGTTCCGGCTCGCCTTCACCCAGCTGCCCGTGGGGGGAATCCTGGCCCTACAGGCCGGCCTGGTACTGCCGCTGTTGTGGCGGCGACGCAGACCTGCGGCTGCCTTCGCCGCCATCACGGCGGTGTTCGTCCTCCAGTGGTCCTTGGGCGCGCCGCTGCGCGCGGACATCGCCCTCTTCGTCGCCCTGTACAGCCTCGCTCTGCACGGGCGGCTGCGGCAGCTGCCGTGGGCCTGCGCGGCCATGGCGGGCGCGATGGTGCTGGTCGCCGTCCGCGTCTCCCCGGCCGTGTCCGTGTGGGACGCGCTGTTCTTCCTGCTGAGCACGGCGACCGCGGCCCTCGCGCTCGGGATGGTGGTGCGGATCCGCCGGGCCCAGCTCGCCGGACTGCGGGAGCGGGCGGCGCGGCTGGAGATAGAGCGCGACCAGCGCAGCAGGCTGGCCACGGCCACCGAGCGCACCCGGGTCGCCCGGGAGATGCATGACATCGTCGGCCACAACCTGTCCGTGATCATCACGCTCGCCGACGCCGGCGCCTACGCCACGGACATCGCCCCCGAACGGGGCAAGGAAGCCCTGCAGCTCATCGGCGACACCGGCCGGCAGGCCCTGGGCGAGCTGCGGCGCGTGCTCGGCGTGCTGCGCGAGGCCGGGGACGGCCCACCGGGCGCGCTGGAGCTCAGCCCGCAGCCCGGCACCGCGGACATCGAGGGGTTGTGCGCCAAGGTGCGCGCCGCGGGACTGGAGGTCCTCTACCGGACCTCCGGCGACGTCGAGGCACTGGACGGCGGCGTGCAGCTGACGGTGTACCGCATAGTCCAGGAAGCTCTCACCAACACCCTCAAGCACGCTGCCCCCGGCACACGGGTATACCTGGCGATCCTCGTCGAGGACAGCCGATTGACCATCCAGGTCCAGGACACCGGCCCGGCCGCGCGGCCGGGACCGCCGAACGAGGAAGGACACGGGCTGGTGGGCATGCGGGAGAGAGCGGCTCTGTACGGCGGAACCGTCAGCGCAGGGCTGACGGACGGCGACGGATGGAGCGTCGAGGCCATCCTCGACCTCACGCCGGGAAGCGGCGGTGACCGATGACCACCGTGCTCATCGTGGACGACCAGCCGCTGCAACGTTACGGCTTCCACCTACTTCTGGACTCCGTCGCCGAGACCGACGTCGTGGGCGAGGCCGCGCACGGCGCCGAGGCCGTCCGCAAGGCCGCCGAACTGCGCCCGGACGTCGTCCTGATGGACGTTCGCATGCCCGGCATGGACGGCATCGAGGCCACCCGCCGCATCGCCGCCGCCGGTGCGCGTTCCCGCGTCCTGGTGCTCACCACCTTCGACCTCGACGAGTACGTTCACGCCGCCCTCCGTGCCGGTGCCAGCGGCTTCCTCCTCAAGGACGCGCGTCCCGATGAACTCCTCGCGGGGATCCGCGCCGTCGCCGTCGGCGACGCCGTCATCGCGCCCGCCCTCACGCGCCGCCTCCTGGACGAGTACACCCAGTACGTCCCCGCCCACCGGGGCGACTCCACTGAGGATCCGAGGCTCGCCTCCCTCACCGACCGCGAACGGGAGATCCTCGTCGCCGTCGGCAAGGGCTGGACGAACGGGGAGATCGCCGCCCGGTTCGCGCTGTCCGAGTCCACGGTCAAGACGCATGTCGGCCGTGTCCTGGCCAAGATCGGAGCCCGCGACCGCATCCAGGCCGTGATCTTCGCCTACGACCACGGCCTCGCCCGGCCGACCGCGGACTGAACCGACGAGCCATGGCCGGGAGCCCGGGCAACCCGTCTGCCCCCGCCACCCCACCAGGCATGCGTCACTGCGCCGTGTCAGCTGCGTCTGTCAGAGTCCCAAGCGGTAGCCGTGCCCCCACAAAGGGATGCAGCTCGATGTGCTGGTCGTGGAGCGTGCAGCGGCGTGCCACAACGTCGATGACGTGGTCGGCCAGCCGGACGGGTTCCCTGAGCCGGTGCGGCGACGACCTGGCGGCGCAGATGGGCGCGGTGCCGGGCGAACAGCACGGTCAGGCTGAAGGGCTTGACGAGATAATCGTCGGCCCCCCGCGGCCGGCGATGACGTCGATGTCGTCCGTGCGGGCCGTCAGGATGACGATCAGCAGGTCCGGGTGCCGGGCGCGCGCGACGTCCAGACCGTCTATGCCGGGCAGTCCCAGGTCAAGCAGCAGCACGTCGTAGGGGGCGCGCGGCCTCGGCCGGAGCGGCGAAACCGTCCGGCTCCAGGTCGGCGTGTACCCGTTGCCGCGCAGGCCGGTCTCCAGGTGGCGGCCGATGGTGTCGTCGTCGGCCCGGTGTCGACCCAGTCGGTGTACGTCACTCTGCCCAACCCGGTCGCGACCCGTGATCCACCCCGCCCTCCCCTGCACGCTGACGACCGCCGCGGGCGAGTTCCGACTGCGGCCCGTCCGGTCGGCAGACCTGCCGCTGATCACCGAGTGGATGAACGCCCCGGCGATCGCGGCGTACTGGTCGCTCGACGGGCCGGCCGAGCGCACCGAGCGGCACGTCACCGCCCAGGTGTACCGCGCCGAACTCGACCCGCTCGCCCGCCACATCCCGTCACCGCGCCAGCCCGATGAAGCCAATGCGGAATCACGGTGGAACCCGTTACACCCCCCACTACCGCTGCTGGGCCTGAGTACAGACTGCTCACATTCCGAGCGCCAGGGGCACTGCGTTTACCCCGGTGGTCCTGCCAATGCCTTGATGGCGGGGCGGAGCAACGCGGCGATGTGATCCGCAGAGGCCTCACGAAGCGAGGCCAGACCGAGGAGCTGGTGGCCGATGGTCACGCCCAGCAATGCGGTGACAAGCAGTGCGGCACGCAGTTCGGGATCCTCGGCGGCGGGCAGGGTGGCTCCGACGCTGTCGATCTGGCGGCCGAGAGCGGCACGGACGTGATCGGCTGCTGCCTGGTCGGTGAGCATCGACCGCATCACCGCCAGCGTGCCCTCGGGAAGACCGCCAAGCTTGAGGCCGAGGGAGGCCAGCAACTGATCGACGAGCTCGTCGGTGTCAGTGGCCGTCAGCGGGACGGGCAACGCCTGCACGGCTTGGCTGAACAGCTCCCGTTTCGAGCCGAAGTACTGCATCACCAGAGCCGGATCGACGCTCGCCGCAGCCGCCACGGCGCGGATGGTGGTGCGCTCGAATCCCTTCTCGGCGAACAGCTCCCGGGCGCTGTCGAGGATGCGCATCTCGGTCGTTCGGCGTCGGTCGGCACGGGACTGGCGAGAAGTAGACACCGATTCACTCTACAGCCGTTGACCGAACGTTGGACCGAACCTACGGTTACTGAGTCAACAAACGTTGAGCGAATGGAACAACCCTGTGCCACCTCTGGATACACCTGCTGCTGCTCGCACCCCTCACGAGGTGCTGACCTGCTACTACGAAGCCATGCTCGACAAGTCCCCGGACGATCTCGCCGATCTCTACACCATCGACGCGGTGCACGAGTTCCCGTTCTCCTCACCAGGGTTCCCTCCGACCTTCGAGGGGCGTGAGGCCGTACGTGCCGGCTACAGGGCAGCCTGGGGCGCCAGCCCTGTGCAGGTGGAGGAGGTCAGGAGGGTCGCGGCCTACGAGACCGCCGATCCCGAAGTGATCGTCGCCGAGCATGTCGTGGTGGGAACGCTGCCGCCCAAGGCCACCACGTTCACCGTCCCCGGCCTTCTGATACTCCACGTCCGCAACGGACTGATCACGCGAGTCCGCGACTACATGGACGGCTTGGGCGTCGCAAGCGCCAGAAAGTGAAGGCCCAACCAGCACGGCGACGGCCTCGCCTGAGACGAGACGGCATGTCCCGCCCCAACCGATCTGGTCCGTGGACAGTGCTGTGACCTGTGGCGACCAGATCATGTGAGACGCGAGGGTGCCGGGGATCTCAGGTGATCTGGTCCCGGGAGTCGGGATGGCGGGTGCTGTCCCAGGTGATCTGGTCCGGTTCCGCCGTCGGGTTCGAGCCTGTGCGCGCTGACGATCCATGCCCAGGGGCGATGGTGGTTGTCACATTCGCAGGCCCGCTGGTGTCTTCATGCCAAACAGGCAGACGTCCAAGGAGAACCCCATGGCGCTACGCGTCCCGAAGGCCGAGCTCCCCGCCGAGCTCCGCGACAACCTGGTCAAGCAGCTCGGTTCCGTGCCCGAGCCCAACGAGGTGCTGTGGAACAACCCCAAGCTCGCCGAGGCCAACCAGGAGTTCTCGGCCAAGGTGGGCTCCTGGGACGCGGCCGACGCGAGCCTCAAGACGTTCGCGCACATGGCCGTCGCGGGACAGATCGGCTGCAGCTGGTGCCTCGACGTCAACTACTTCGCGGCACTGAACCAGAACCTGGACCTGGCCAAGGCGAGCCAGGTGCCGCGCTGGCGGGAGTCGGAGGTGTTCACGCCGTTGGAGCGGGAGGTGATGGAGTACGCCGAGGCGATGACGAACACGCCGACGACCGTCACCGATGAGCTGTCGGCGAGTCTGCTCGGCCGGCTCGGCCCGGCGGCGCTGGTCGAGCTCACCGTGTTCATCGGCTTCGCCAACATGGCCGCCAGGTGCAACACGGCGCATGGGATCACCTCGCAGGGCTACTCCGAGGCCTGCGAGATCCCGCTGGCCGCGCGTCCTCAAACGTCCGGCGTGGCGTCGACGTCATGACCGAGGACCCGTTCGTCGCCCATCGCAGCCTGCTGTTCACGGTCGCCTACGAGATGCTCGGCTCCGCGGCCGACGCGGAGGACGTGCTGCAGGAGTCCTGGCTGCGGTGGGCCCAGGTCGACCAGTCGCGGGTGAGCGACGCGCGGGCGTATCTCGTCAGGGCCGTCACGAGGCAGGCGCTCAACCGGCTGCGGACGTTGGCGCGCAGCCGCGAGGACTATGTCGGCGAGTGGCTGCCGGACCCGTTGCTGACCAGCCCCGATGTCGCCGAGGACGTGGAGCTCGCGGAGAGCGTCTCGATCGCGATGCTTACCGTTCTTGAAACGCTCGGGCCCACGGAGCGGGCGGTGTTCGTGCTCCGCGAGGTCTTCGAGCTGCCGTACGGCGAGATCGCCGAGGCCATCGGGAAGTCCGCGGCCGCGGTGCGGCAGATCGCGCGGCGAGCACGCGCGCATGTGGCGGCCCGGCAGCCGCGGGTGCGGGTGAGTCGGTCGGAGCAGCAGGCCGTGGTGGAACGGTTCCTGCTCGCGTTGCGCACCGGGCAGTTGCAGGAGCTTGTGGAGGTCATGGCGCCGGACGTGGTCCTGATCGCCGATGGTGGCGGGCTTGCGGCCGCCGCTCTGGCTCCGATCCACGGAGTCGAGGTCGTGGCGAAGGTGCTCGCGCGCACGAACCGGGCGGAAGTGGCCTCGCTCACGACGACGGCCGTGTGGCTCAACGGGGCGCCTGCGGGCCGGATCGAGTTCGACGGCGAGCTGGCCACGGCGGTGAGCCTCGTGGTGGAGAACGGGCAGGTCACGCGGGTCTACTTGGTGAGAAACCCACGGAAGCTGACGAGACTGAACGAACCGGTCGAACTCACCAGGTAAGCCGCCTACAGCTCTGGTGTCGTCGGTGTTCCGGGCGAAAGCCGCCCGGAACACTCACCATCCCAAGCCGGGCCAGAACCCGACGGCGGCGGGATGAGCTGAGCCCGCGCAAGGTGTCGGCCCGGCGTGCTCTGCTGCGGCACGGGGCGGTCAAAGCCATCGGCATCGGCTTCGACCGCCCCGACGGGCTTCGCTGAGAGGGGGTGGACGGTCAGCCCATGTCCGTCAGGAGGGCGCTCAGTTCCTTCTCCTGCTGCGCGGGTGGCATCGGCGGGTTCGAGTGGTCGATGCCGAAGGTCCCCAGCACCTTGTCCATCTGCGCGTCGATGGAGGTCCAACCGGTCTCGTCCAGCGGCTCCAGCGAGGCCTGGTCGGCATCCCACAGGTCACGCAGCGACTGTGCGGCCGCGTGCGCCGCCTTCGCGTTCCCCGAGCGTGCGTCCTTGAGCGAGGTGGAGGCGAGAGCCTTCAGGGCGGCGACCTTGGCTGGCGGGAACTTCTTCACCGCCTCCCCGGGGGCCATCTGGACCGCGGAGGTGTTGTCCTCCTCCGGTGCCGGGCCGGTGTGCGGCTGGCCGTGGGCCCAGATCAGCAGGCCTGCGGTGGCGACGGCAAGCAGCGCGAAGCCGGCCAGGCCGACGCGTTCCTTTCGCAGGTCGCCGGTGGCGTGGACGGCGTGGGCCGCGTCGTAGGTCTCGGTCACGTCCGAGCGCGTCACCGTGAGGTAGACCACGGTGGCCAGGATCAGGCCGAGGAAGATCAGACTGGTGGTGAAGGTGCCCAGCGCGAGGCCGGTCGGCTCACCCGGCTGGGCGACCTTCGGGGAGGCGAGCCAGTCGCCGATGTTCGCGCCCAGCGGGCGGGTCAGGATGTAGGCGAGCCAGAAGGACAGCACCGGGTTCGCGCCGAACTTCCACAGCAGCGTGATCGCGGCGATGAGGCCGAGCGGCAACAGCACCGAAGCGCCCGGGCTCCAACCGGTGAGCTCGAGGGTCCAGTCGCCGGTTGCGGTGCCGAGCGCGAAGGTGACGAGAACGGCGAGCCAGTAGAACGACTCGCGCGGCAGCGTGGTGACCGAGTGGATCGACAGCGTCCGCTCGCGCAGCCACCACACGCCGAAGACCACCGCGAGCAGCACCGAGAAGACCGCGGAGCTGATCCACAGCGGCACGTCGAGCTGGTCGGTGAGGATGTCGGTGTACAGGGTCCCCGTGACGCTGACAACGACCACGGTCAGCCAGTAGGGGAACGGGACGTACCGCTTCAGCCGCAGCTGGACGGCCAGGACCACCACGAACACCCCGGTGAAGATCCAGGCCGTGTTCACCAGGCCGACGCCCAGCTTCATGTTGATCCAGTCGGCGAAGCTCTCACCCACAGTGGTGCACAGGATCTTGATCACCCAGAACCAGATGGTGACCTCGGGGACCTTGTTGAGCATGAGGCGCCCGCTGCGCGTGCGCGCTTCCGCTGTCGTTGTCATGCGGCCAGGTTCACGCGGGGAACCTGCAAGCAACCTGACTACGTGATCGCACGCACGGCCGGGAGCGTCACCTCGACATGCCCGCGGCCGTCCGCGATCGCACGGACCTCCACACCGGCCGAGGCGGCGATGCGCCTCACCACCGGCAGCCCCAGCCCATATCCGTCGCCGCCGGTCACACCCGCCTCGAAGACCCGCTCGACGTCCGCGGAATCGAAGCCCGGGCCGTCGTCCAGGACATCGACCACGACGGCCGCACCCTGGTTGCGCGCGGTGATCCACACACGCGTCTGCGCATGCCGCAGGCCGTTCTCGAGCAGGGGGGACAGCAGCGACACGGCGACGTCGGGCGCCACGGCCACCTCGATCTTCGCGGGAAAAGCGACCTCGACCGCGCGATCCCCGATCGCCTGCCGCGCGGCGGAGCGCAGATCGCACCGGGTCCCCTCGTCCGTGCGGGCGCGTGCGGCGCGCAGGATCGTCGTGATCGCCGCGTCGAGGCGGTCGACCTCGCTCAGTACCGCCTCTGGCGGCACCGGGTCGCCGGACAGCTGAGCCAGCTGTGCCTCGCCCCGCAGGACCGTGAGCGGTGTCCGCAGTTCGTGGGCGATCTCGTCGGTGAGCCGGCGTTCGTCCGCCAACGCGTTGTCGACGCGCTCCAGGAGGCGGTCCAGGGTCTGTCCCAGTTCCCCGAACTCGTCGCGGGGGACGCCGAGGTCGAAGCGGCGCCCGGGTTCGTGATGGCCCCAGTCGTCGGCGAGGGCGGCCATTTCGTGCACGACCCGCAGCGCGCGGTGCACCACGAGATGCGCGACACCGCCGGCGAGGACGATCGTGAGGCCGCCCAGGATCAGCGACAAGGTCAGACTGCGCTGCTCGGACGTCTCATAAGGCGTGAGGTCCACCCGGACGACCACCATCACGTGGTGGCCGTCGACGGGGACCTGCCGCGCGTACAGGAGAGAGTCGCCGACGGTCGCGGTCTGCGAGCGCCCCGAGTCCACCAGCTCCTCGACCCGCCCGGCCATGCTCGCCGGTACGTTGCCGTCGACCAGGCGGCCGTCGGCATACACCCAGGCGACCTCGTCCAGCGCCTCGCTGCCGTTCTCCGTGAGCACGACACGGCCGCCCTTGGCGGTGACGTTCGCCGCGACCGCCTCGGCGCGTGTACGGGCCAGATCGTGCGCGTCGGCGTCCGTCACCCTGCTCAGGAGCACGTGCGAGACGACGACCAGGATGGCGACCACGGCGGTGGCGATCAGGACGGTGAGCGCGACGACGCTTCTGCGGAATCCCGTCACTGCCATCGGTAACCCACACCGCGGACCGTCGCCAGGCGCCCGGCCACGCCCAGCGGACCGAGCTTCGTCCGCAGCCGGCGCACATAGGAATCGAGGGTGTTGTCGCTGACGTGCGCCCCGTGCGGCCAGCCGGCGGCGACGAGGGCATGGCGGCGCACCGCGTCGCCCTGCGAGGCGATCAGGCGGCCCAGCAGACGGAACTCGGTCGGGGTCAGGCTCATGCTCGCCGCATCGTAGGTCACCATGTGCTTCGCCGGATCGAGGACGACCTCGTGCGATGCGGGCGCCACGATGGCCCGGCGCAGCAGCGCCCGGACGCGGACCAGCAGTTCCGGGATGTCGAAAGGTTTGGTCATGTAGTCGTCGGCGCCCGCCTCGAAGCCGCCCACCTTGTGATGCAGACCGTCCAGGGCGGTGAGCATCAGCACCGGCACGTCGACGCCGCGAGCCCTCAGAGCCAGGCAGACATCGCGGCCGTCGGCGTCCGGCAGCCCGAGATCCAGGACGACCAGCTGGGGCACCGGTGCGAGCTGCCGCAGCAGGCTGTCTGCCGTGGCGGCGACGGAAACGGTGTGACCGTCGTGCTCCAGGGCACGCCTGAGGATGCCGCGAACCGCCCCGTCGTCTTCGCACACCAGGATGAAAGCCACGTGCCGACCCTAGGTTCTCGCCTCTCAATACTCCATCTGCCCTGGCCAGGCCCGTGACGCCGAGGAAGGGCGCCTCTCAGCACATGGTGCCCCGGAAAAAACCCGAGCAACGTGGCTGGCTGTTGACGAACACTGGTCCTGCCGACGCGGGGTGGAGTAGCCCGGTAGCTCGCTGGGCTCATAACCCAGAGGGCCGACACGACCGCACGAGAGCGCACGCCGCACGCTGACGGACCACTTGCAAGCCCACGAGGCAGCAGACGGAACGGTCCGGCTGCGCAGCACGGCGTGGCTGGTCACGGCGGACCGCCCGACCGGTCAGTCGGGCAGGCCCTGACGGGGCCGTCAACACGCTGAAGTCCGGGCCAGCCCCCACAACCCACCGCCACGAGCCCGATGTCTTTCGCACAGAGCGGTCAGCGTTTGATGCGTCCACGGACGGCGAGGGCGCCGGGGGCGAGGAGGGTGGGTTCCCAGGAGGGGCGGGGCCATGTGCCACCGTACGTCGCCGCCGCGCCTGCCGGATCGGCGGCGGTCAGCAGGGCACGTCGAGGGTGATGGTGGTGCCGTGCTCGGTGTTGGCAGCGTGTGCGGTGCCGCCGTGGGCGGTGGCCACCGCCTGCACGAAGGCGAGCCCGAGGCCGGATCCCTCGCTGGTACGGCTTGCCTCGGCGCGGGCGAAGCGTTCGAATGCCCGGGGCAGGAACTCCGGCGGGAAGCCGCTCCCCTCGTCCGTCACGCACAGCCTCAGCCTGCCCTCGTGGACAGCAGCCGTGAGACGGACGCTCCCGTGGCCGTGGCGCAAGGCGTTGTCGACCAGGTTGCCGATGGCGGGCCTCAGCCACCGCGCATCCACATGGACGGTCACCTCGGCCGCCTCCGCGGTCAGGTCGCGCGCGGCCCGTTCGGCGGTTCGTTGGTGCGCGGCGAGCGCGGCGTCGACGAGGCCGGGGAGGGATACGGGGGCTCGGGTGAGGTGGTCGGTGCTGCCGAGTTCCTCCAGGTCCAGCAGCGCGTTGGACAGGTCGATCAGACGCTGGACCTCGCTGTCCATGGCACGCAGGGTGTCGGTCAGTTCGCCGGCGGAGCGGGGGCGGTGCAGGGCGACGTCGAGTTCGGCGCGGATCAGGGTGAGCGGGGTGCGCAGTTCGTGGCTGGCGTCCGCGACGAACCGGCGCTCGCGTTCGGCGGCCGCCTCCAGGCGGTCGAGCATGTGGTTGAGGGTGTGGCCGAGGCGGGTGATCTCGTCGTCCCGGTCGCCGGGCACGTCCAGGCGCAGATGCTGAGTGCCGTCGGCGAGGGTGGCGGCGCCGCTGCGGTATCGCTCGACCGGGCGCAGGGCGGCGCGGGCGGTGCGGTAGCCGACGTAGGAGGCGGCGATCAGGGTCAGGCCGGAGGCGAGGGCGAGCTGGGCGAGGAGTTCGCGCAGTGCCTCGTCGCGGTGGCCGCGCCGGACCGCGGCGATCACGATCCGGATCTGTCCGCCGGCGGTGACGCGCCTGGCCTGCAGACGCAGGGTGTCCGCGGTGATCGGCAGCAGGGAGCCGACGTCACGCCGGACGGTGGCGCCGTGTGTGGCGGCGCTCAGTTCGGCGGGCGTGAGCAGCAGCCGGTGGCGCAGGGCGTCGCTGGAGCGCAGGATGCGGCCGTGCGCGTCCAGGACCTGTTGGAGGCTGCCGCTGGGGCCCGGCGGGAGCGCGGCCTCGCGGCGCACGGCCTGGTCCAGGCTGTGCTGGTACGTGCTCAGGTCGTCGTTCAGCTGCTGGTCCAGGGCTGTCTTGACCCGCCAGTACACCAGGCCCGCCGCGCCGGCCAGGACCAGCGACATGGTGACGGCGACCGCCAGCACGAGGCGCGTGACCACGGGCAGCCGCCGAAACCAGGCCCACGGCCGGCCGGGCAGCGTCACGGGGCGATCTCGAGACGATAGCCGCGCCCACGCAGGGTCGTGATCGTCGTCCGGCTGAAGGCACGGTCGGCCTTGGCGCGCACCTTGGAGACGTGAACGTCGATGGCGTTGCTGCGCAGGTCGGTTTCGCCGTCCCAGACCTCCTCCAGCAGCTGCAGGCGGGTGACCACCCGCCCCGCGTTCGCCATCAGAACCCGCAGAACATCGAACTCCCGCCGGGACAAGTCGAGTTCGGTGTCCGCCCGCCACGCCCGCCGCTGCTCGGGGTCCAGGACCAGGTCGCCGACCTGGAGGCGCCCGGACGCGTCCGGGCGGCGCCGGGAGAGGGCCCGCAGCCGGGCCAGCAGCTCTTCCATGGCGAACGGCTTGACGACGTAGTCGTCGGCGCCGGCGTCCAAGCCGGACACGCGTTCACTGATCGCGCCGCGCGCGGTGAGCAGGATCACCGGCACGTCGATGCCCTCGCCGCGCAGGGCCCGGCACACCTGAAGGCCGTCCAGACCGGGCAGCATCACGTCGAGGACCACGGCGTCCAGGCGCGGATCGCGGGCGGCGGCGAGTCCGCTCGGGCCGTCGTAGCGACCCTCGGCGGTGTGGCCGGACTCGGTGAGGTAGTGGACGACCAGGTCCGTGAGGCGTGTCTCGTCGTCGACGACCAGATAGTGCATGCCGGTCAGGCTAGCCGCCCGACCGGATGCCGGGTGTCGGGTGTCGGGTGTCGGAGATCCTTCATGGTCTGTTCATGCGGCATCTCTAGCGTGGTTCCTGTCGCGGTGCTCCGCGGGCCGCGACTGGTCCGCCGTCCGACGTGCCGTGGCGGAAGGGACTCTCCATGCACACGTCGGTCCCGGTGCTCGCCGCCAAGGACATCACCGACCACATAGCGCCCGCCGACCTGATGACCCGCGGCGCTCTCGACGTCATCGCTCTGATGCTCCTGGTGGGCTGGCTCTACCGGCGCCGTCCCAGCGCGACGGCGATGCCGCTGGTGCTGGCCTCACTGAACGTGGGCCTGTTCGCGGCGATGAGCACCATCAGCTCCGGGAAGTTCCCCGCCGGGGTCGGCTTCGGCCTGTTCGGCATCCTCTCCCTGGTCCGGCTGCGCAGCGCGGCGTTCACCCTCCGCGACGTCGCCTACACCTTCGTCGCGCTGGTCATCGCCCTGAACACCGGGCTCCCGCACCGCCAGACCTGGCTCGTCGTCGCGCTCACCGCCGCGGTCCTCGTGGCGGTCCTGGTCGTCGACGACCCGAGCAGGTACGAGCCTGCGACCCGGATCGTGAAACTCACCCTCGACCGGCTCTATCCCGAGCCCGCGCTCATCGCCCAGGACGTGGCGTTCCGCTTCGGCCAGGCCCCATTGTCGGTGGTCGTGGACGAGGTGGACTACGTCCGCGAGACCACGCGTGTCTCCGCCCGCTACCCCGCCGGACCGGACGAGCCCACAGGCCAAACGGATGGAGAACCGCGCGAGCCGGTGGTGCTCACGTGACCGCTGCGTCCTCTCTCACGGCCGGCCTGGGCCTGTCGGCTCTGTGCGGCGCCACGCTGGCGGAGGTCGATGCGGCTGCGGCTCTCCAGCACCGCACCGACCGCAAGTACCTGCTCCCCCTCGACCGCGCCCGCACCTTCGTAGCCCGGCTGGCGGACACCCACCATGTCCTCGACCTGGCGGGACGCCGTACGACCAGCTACCTCAGCACGTACTTCGACACCGAACAGCTGGCCGCCTGGCACGCCCACGTCCAACAGCGCCGGCGCCGCTGGAAGGTCCGCACCCGTTTGTACGCGGAGGACGAACTGTGCCGGGTGGAGGTGAAGACCAAGGACGGCCGTGGCGCTACGCTGAAGCACGCTCTGAAGGTCCCGGCCACCGCGTACGGCGAACTCGACACGCAGACCGCAGAGTTCGTGGACAAGACGTTGGCCGGGTCAGGCATCCCCGCCATGGCCAGGAAGCTGGTCCCCTCCGCCGAGGTCCGCTATGTCCGTGCGGCCCTCGCCGACCTGGAGAACGGCACCCGCGTCACCCTCGACGGCCACCTCACCTGCCACCGCAGCGACCGCACCGCCGCACTCGATTCCGGCCGGGTGCTCGTCGAGACCAAGGGCGGCGCCCGGCCCGCCCCGGCCGACCGGTTGCTGCTGAGTCTGGGCGCCCGCCCGGTGTCGCTGAGCAAATACGTCATCGGACAGGCCCTGCTCACCCCCGGCCTGCCCGACAACGACCTACGCCGCCTCACCCGTGCCCACTTCACCGCACAGGCGAGCACGCAGCCTGTCCTCGAAAGGAACTCCGCCGCATGAACGCCCTGCGCGGCATCAAATGGCCGTACGCCGTCATCGCGCTGCTCGCCGTCGCCGCTGCCGCCGTTGGCCTGCTGCGACCGCAGTTGCTCCCGGCCGCCGCCTCCACATCCGCGAAGAAGAACCCTGGCGCGACGGTGCTGATCAAGCAGAACCCGCCGCCCAAGCTCTTCACCGACGCCCAGATCGCCGCGGTCGCTCACCAGGCCGTGACTCAACGCGCCAAGGCCGATGCCCTGTTCGCGCAGTGGAAGCTCGCGCACGGGAGCACCCGCGACGACAAGGCGTTCGCCGCGTGGGCGGCCCAGCAGGTCCCGGCACCGCCCTCGGCCACGCAGCGCACCGCCGAACTCCACCAGATCCAAGTACTCGCCAAGACCCGCACGGCAGCCGGGAAGAAGGCCGCGACCTGGCTGGAGCTCCACGGCAAGACGGACATCTGGAAGCTCTTCCTCCACGACCAGCGCGAACTGATCCCCGCAGCGCAGGGCAAGGCCGAGAAGACCGAACTCAAGGCGGCCCTGAAGCTGGCCAAGACGATCAGCGACCAGTTGGCCGCCAAGGACAAGCAGTCCGCTCCCTTCGTTCTGGACCCGAGTCTGCGCCCGGAGAAGCACATCAAGCCCGGTGCGAAGGGCCCGTACTCCTATCCCTCCCGGCACGCCGCCCGCTCCGCCGCTGCCGTCACCTTCCTCGGCGCCCTTTCCCCGCACCGCGCAGAGGACTACGAGTGGATGCGCGCCGAGGTCCTCTACTCCCGCCTCTACATGGCCGGCCACCTCCCCAGCGACCTCATCGCCGGTACCCTCCTCGGCGATCTGATCGGCGACTACGAACTCGCTGTCAGCGGCCACTGACTGGTCGGCTGTCGCTCCGTCCGGCCACAGACCGCCGGACTTGCTTGCGGTACTCAGGTACAGGTCTACCGTCGGAGGTGCCCCCCCCAGGGGACGTGACGACGGGAGTGAGCACGATGAGCGGGACGGCCTGAGTGCCGCGGTTCTGCACACTGCCCACCGAGGGCAGAGCAAAACACCGTGCACGCTTCGTGGGCACTGTGGTTCGTTGACCTCAACGCCCGGCGGGGCACGCGAGTTGACCACTGGTGTCCTCGTCGTATGTGACCGACAACGGGGCCATGTCGCCGTGCAGGGTCTGGACGGTCAGCGGGGCAAGCGAGGCCATGGTGTGCTCGACGTCCTCCAAGATGGCTTGTCGCTCACCCGCGGTGCGTAGGACCACAGGGACATCGGTAGCCGGCCGCCCCAACGTCCTGTTCAGGAACGACGAGGTGGCCGCGATCGTCGACTTCCGGCCGCCCGCACCCGGGTACCTCGCCTGGGATGCCTGCGGGCCTTACGGCGGCGGTGGTCGTGGCCGCAGATGGAGAGGGTGGCCGGCGGTGGGTCGGACGATGTTGCACCGAGCCGAGCAGCGTGGTCTTCCCGGCGCCGCTCGGGCCGAGCAGGCCGAAGAAGGCGCCCTCCGGTATCTCCGGGTCGATCCCGGCCACCGCGGCGAAGCCGGCTTCGTGGGTCTTGCGAAGGCCCTCGACCCGCGGCGCGAGCGGACTCCCGCCGCTCCGGGAAGCGGCGGGAGTCGCGAGCGGGTCAGCCATGGAACTGGTTCGCGGGGACCGGGAGCCCGTAGTGCTCACGCAGGGTCGTGCCCTCGTACTCCTCGCGGAACAGCCCCTTGCCGCGCAGGATCGGCAGCACGTGCTCGACGAAGGCCTCGAGGCCCGACGGCAGGGCGGGAGCCATGATGTTGAACCCGTCCGCGGCACCGCCCTCGAACCAGGCGATGATCGTGTCAGCGATCTGCTCGGGCGTGCCGACGAACTCGAAGTGGCCGCGCCCGCCGCCGAGCCGCGAGATGATCTGCCGGACCGTCAGCCGCTCGCGCACCGCGAGATCGATGATCAGGTCGGAACGGCTCTGCGAGCCTTCCAGCTTCGGCCTGGCGAGGATGAACTCCGGCAGGGGCTCGTCGAGTGCGAAGGCCGACGGCTCGGTCTCGAACACGGCGGCCAGCTGGCGCAGCCCATACTCCGGGACGCGCAGCTCGTCGAACTGCCGTGCAAGCGCCCGTGCTCCCTCCTCGGTAGACCCGATGTACGGGACGATGCCGGGCAGGACGATGACGCCGTCCGGGTCTCGGCCCGCGGCCGTGGTCCGTGCCTTGATGTCGGCGTAGAAGGCGGCGGCGCGCTCGTACGTCGTGTGGGCGGTGAAGATCGCCTCGGCGTGGCGGGCCGCGAAGTCCTTTCCGTCCTCGGAGGAACCGGCCTGGACGAGCAGCGGGTAACCCTGCGGTGGACGCTCGACGTTGAGGGGGCCGGCCACCTTGAAGTGTCTGCCCTGGTGGTCGATGCGGTGCAACCGCTCGGGGTCGGCGTAGCGTCCGGTGGCCCTGTCCGCGACGACGGCCTCGGACTCCCAGCTGTCCCACAGCGCCTTGGCGACCCTCAGGAACTCGTCGGCACGGGCGTAGCGTTCGGCGTGGTCGGGGCGGTTGTCGAGGCCGAAGTTGGCGGCCTCGTCGGCCCCGGCCGAGGTGACGATGTTCCAGCCGGCGCGGCCGCCGCTGACATGGTCGACGGACGCGAGCCGGCGGGCCAGGTTGTACGGCTCGTTGTAGGTCGAGGACACGGTCGCGATGAGGCCGATCCTGCTGGTCGCCTGGGACAGCGCGGTCAGCAGGGTCAATGGCTCGAGCTGGCCCGGCGGCCGGAACTCGCCGGTGCCGATGAGGGCCGGGCCGTCCGCGAGGAACAGCGAGTCGAACTTGGCGCTCTCCGCCAGCTGGGCCAGTTCGATCCAGTGCCGCAGGTCGAAGTCCGCGCGGGGATTGCTGTGCGGGAGCCGCCACGCCGCCTCGTGGTGACCCGCTTCCATGAGGAAGGCGTTGAGATGCAGCCGCCGTCTCCCGCTCATGAGGTGACCTTCAGCTTGGAGCTGTCGTAGCCGGCCGGGAGAAGGTTGTCGGTGATCGCCTTGACGTCGACCTTCTTGGTGATCTGACCCGCCTCCAGGAAGGCATCGGCGAGCTGCTGCTCCAGATCGATGTCCGACTGCTCCACCGGGGTCACCCGGTTCGAGTAGGCGGCCAGCGACGCCTTCGCGTCGGCCAGGGGGATGCCCTGCTCCTTCGAGAGCGCCTGCGCGTACTTGTCGGGGTTCTTGACGCCCCAGGCGAACGCCCGCGACAGCCTCTTCAGGACGTCCGTGAGAGCAGCTCGCTCGGTCTTGTCCTTCAGCGAGGTGTCACTGGCGACGTAATAGCTGCTCGTCTGGTCGATCGGCGGGAGACCCTTCACCAGGATCCGTGCGCCGTTCTTGACCGCGATCGCGGACTGCGGGTTCCAGATCGACCAGGCGTCCACCTTGCCCGTGTTGAACGCCGTGGCGCCCGCCGCCGGGTCGAGGAAGACCAGCTTCACGTCCTTGGGGGTGAGGCCGACGCTCTTCAGCGCGTTCAGGGCCAGACCGTGGGCCGAACTGCCCTGCGGGACAGCGATCTTCTTGCCCCTGAGGTCGGCCGTCGTCTTCAGCTTCGAGCCCTTCGGCACGATGATGTTCTCCACCGCCTGGTCGGGCGTGAGGGAACGGTTGACAGCCACGACCTTGAAGCCGTACTCCTTCGCGGCGCCGGTGATCGGCGGTACGTCGCCGACGCTGCCGAGGTCGATGTCGCCCGAGGCAGCGGCCTGCACGAGGGGCGGGCCGTAGGTGAAGCGGGCGAACTTCACCTGGTAGGGGGCGTTGTCGAACACGCCGGTCAGCTTCGCCAGCTCCTGGCTGCCGTCACCGCCGTTGTCGCCGATCGTGAAGGTGTACTTGCTCCACTCGGGGTGCTTGGCGTCGCTCGTGTCGGCGGCGTTGCTCAGCGGCGCGGCCGTGTCCGACGACGACGATCCGCAGGCCGCGAGGGTGCTCGCCAGAGCGAGCGAGCCGACGGCGCCGATGAGCCTGCTGGTTCTCTTACGCATGGGAAGTGAGTGCTTTCTGTGCTGGGTGAGGGTTTTTGGGGGAAGGTCAGTGCTGGCCGGCGAGGCCGAGGTCTTCCAGGAGCCGGGCACGGAGTTCCTGGCGTGCGATGCTCCCTTCGCGGTCCGCGGCGGAGAGGTTCACCTCGTGCGAAGTGCCGATGCGGCCGTTGCTCATGACGACGACGCGGTCCGCGAGGGCGATCGCCTCGTCGACGTCGTGGGTGACGAGCAGCATGGCGGCGTGGTGCTTGGTCCGCAGTGCGCGTACGAGGTCGTGCATGCGCAGCCGCGTGATGGCGTCGAGAGCGGCGAACGGCTCGTCGAGCAGTACGAGTTCGGGCTCCGAGACCAGTGCCCGGGCGAGCGACACCCGCTGGGCCTCGCCACCGGAGAGCTCCTTGGGCCATGCCTTCTCACGGCCCGCGAGTCCGACCTCGGCGAGCACGTCGCGGGCCCGCAGTTCCGCTTCGGGTCCGTGCAGGCCGAGGGTGACGTTGGGCAGGACCCGCTGCCACGGCAGCAGCCGGTCGGCCTGGAAGACGATCGCTCGCTTCGCCGGGACCTCCACGCGCCCTGCGTCGGGCCGGTCCAGTCCGGCGAGCAGACGCAGAAGGGTGCTCTTGCCGCAGCCGGAGGGGCCGAGCAGGATCACCAACTCCTCGTCGGCGATGGTGAGGTCGAGGTGGTCGAGCACCACCCGGTCACCGAAGCGACGGACCACCTGCTCGACGACAGCCCCGGTCTGCCGGCGGAGCTCCGTCGCGATCGTGCTGCTCATGACGCCTCATAACTGGGTCGCCACCGCAGCAGCACCCGCTCGAGAACCCGGACGAACTGGTCGGCGAGCAGACCGAGGAGCGAGTAGATCACCAGCCCCACGAAGACCTGATTGGTCTGGAGATAGGTCTGACCCTGAGTGATGAGGAAGCCGAGTCCCTTGTCGGCGTTGACCGTTTCCGCGGCGACCAGGCCCAACACGCTGTACGCGAGGGAGAACCGCAGGCCGACCAGGAACCCCGGGAGGGCCCCGGGCACCAGCACTCGCGTCACCAGGCGCCAGGTGCCCGCGCCCGTCGTCCGCGCCATCTCGATCAGCCGCTGGTCGACGCCCCGGATCGCGGCGAACAGGTTGAGATACATCGGCACGCCGGCGCCGAAGGAGATCAGCAGCACCTTGGTGAGCTCGTCGATGCCGAACCACACGATCATCAGCGGCAGCACCGCAAGCAGGGGGATGGTGTTGAGTACCTGCACGAGGCCGTTGAACAGGTACTCACCGCTGCGCAGCAGCCCACCGAGCACTCCGGTGACGATGCCGACCGTCAGCCCGATCGCGAGACCGATGCCGGCCCGTTGCAGCGAGATGGCCAGGTCCGGGCCGAGGACGCCCTGCTGCCACAGATCGGCGGCGGACTTCACGATCGAGGTCGGTGCCGGAGCGTAGGTCTTGGACACCACTGCGGCCCGCGCGAGCATCTCCCAGGCCAGGAGGATCGCGACCGGAGTCGTGTAGACCCCGAGGGGCCAGCGAAGGCGCTCGCGGAGGGTGCTGAGCGGCGTCCGGCGGCGGGTGTCGCGCGGCAGGAACACCTCGCGTCTCCCGACCTCCGTCCCGGTGTCCGGGCCCCGGGTCACGGCAGGCGCCCTGAGGCTGAGCTCGGTCATGCCGCCACCTCCAGCAGGCCGCTGTAGTGCGAGGCGTCGCCGACAAGCTGCTCGCTGCGGCGGCCGTCGACACCGGCCGGCACCTCTCCCGCGACGGTCACACGATTGAGGCGGCGCGGGTGGTCGTCGTAGTTGTCCACGCCGTAGTGCTGGGTGATCCGGTTGTCGAAGATCAGCAGCTGGTTCGGGGACCAGGTCCAGCGCAGGATGTTCTCCGGGCGGGTCACGTACGACTGGAGGATGCGCAGCAGATCCGCCGAGTCGCCGCTCGACAGGCCGACGATCCGCTTGGCGAACCCGCCGATGAACAGGCCGCGTTCGCCCGTCAGCGGATGCACCCGCACGACGGGGTGCCCCGCCTCGTAGGGCTTGGAGACGAAGACGCGGTCGTACTCCAGCCGCTGGGCGGTCGTGCTCGTCGGGCGGGCGTAGTCGTACTGGTTGGTGTGCACGACGCGCAGCGTGTCCGCGAGGACGCGCAGCGGTTCGGGCAGGTCGAGGTAGGCCGCGGCGGCGTTGGCGATGAGCGTCTCTCCGCCGTAGGGCGTGGTCACGACCGACCGGAGCGTGGTGAGCTGCGGCGGGTTGACCACGAAGGTGACGTCGGTGTGCCACTCGTTGGCCTTGGACGTCGCGCTGTCGACGGCGAGCACGTTCCTGGTGCCGTCGGCGGCCGGCACGTTCGGGTGGGCGGTGGTGAGTTCGCCGAACCACCGGGCCACGCGCTCCTGGCCGGCGTTGTCGAGGCTGACGTGATCGAAGACGATCGCCTTGTGCAGGTTGAGGGCGTCACGGAGCGCCGTGACCGTCGGGAGATCGGGGGTCTCCGTGAGGTCGACGCCCTCCACAACTGCGCCGATACGGCTGGTGAGCTTACGGATGGACACAGGCATGAGGAAGTCCTTCTCGGGGACGTGGGCGCACAGCTGAGCGCTGGGTGCTCCGTGCGGAGAGCGGAGAGAGTGAGTGAGAGGCCGACTCGCGAGCCGATCGACGGGAGTTCGGGCCGTCGGCGCGATGGCGACGCAGTGCGACCGAACGACAGCCGGCGCGGAGAGCGCGCAGGAGTGCGGTCGGAGAAGCAGTCGCTCAGGAGGCGGTCACGGCGATCCCGCGGTGCGGCGCTGCGTTATGAGCGGTTTCGGACCGCCTCCGCACGACACGCACCCTCGGTGCGTACCGGTTGCCGCCGGGGACCACTTACCGGGTCAGCGACAACAAAACGCGCTGGAGACGTGCGCCAGATCGATGTGGCGCCGCCGAGTGAGCTCCACGCGCGGGTTCATGGCTGGGAGTTCAGCAGAGGTCCACCACGTGGGTCAATAACTTTCCGGACAGGTCTCGCATCGCGGACACGGGTCCGGCGTGGACACTGCGGGCAGCCGTACCTGCCTTTGACGCGCCCGTCAGGGGCTGACGTCTGCGCGCCGCACCGGCGGGTCGTCCCGCCCGGCCCGCTTCGCTTCTCCCGGACAGGAGCCCCCCATGGCGACTCCCCTGCCGTCCGCCATCCCGCGAGATCCGGCTCGTCACTGCTGGGGGCCCGGGCAAACGCCAGCCAACTTATTTTCCAGGTAGGGATGTTGGGGTCCTGGGTGGAGGTCCCGGCCGCCGCGATGGTCTCGGCTGTCGTGCCGGGCGAGAGAAGTGGGCGTAGGTACGGCCGCCGGGACCTGCGGTGCGGCGACGAACGCGGTCCGCGGCGCCGCCCCGCCCGGGACGACGAGGGCTGACCGGGTTCTGGTCGAACGCACGGGTCGGGCTTTGATGAGAGGAGGGGGCTGGTACGAGGCACCGTGGAACGGGTGGTCAGGTGGTCTCGCGGAGCGGGGGAGCGAGCCGGCCCGGTGGAACCGACGGGCGAAACGGCCGGGCCCGGCGCAGCAGGGACAGCGGCAGGGCCACGGCGAGCAGGCCCACACAGACACAGGAGGCCAGCGCGTACCCGGCCCGGGGTGGCTGGCTCCCGGCGGGCCGGAAGCGGCATGCAGGTACACCGCGGGGACGGCTCTGAGGCAGACGGCCGTGGCGATGCGCTGGCCCATCTGCAGGATTCCGCTGCCCACTCCCGCCACCTCTGCCGGAGCGTGCTGAAGTACCTGGGTCTGATGGGGTGAGGCGGTGAACCCTCCGCGACGCCGGACATCAACTGCGTCACGGCCAGAGCGACGGGCAGCGGCGCGGCCGGCACGCAGAGCGCGACGCGAGACATCCTCGTTGTGCTGGTGAATACCGCCGCCGTTGTGGTTATCTGGCTGCATGACCGTGCTCGTGACCCGCCGCCACGTGGACTACGTGCGTGTCACCACCACGGCTTGTTCCGCCGCGAGCTGACGCCGCGCTCCGGCTTCTGACCAGCACCTTCCTCACCGCTTCACGCTGACCGCCGCCCTCCGTCGGGGCGGCTTCCAGCGCTGCGGTTCCCTCACGCCTTCCCCCTCTCACCCTCCGCACAGGGAGCAGCACCATGAGCCAGCCCATCGACTCCGTCACCGCCGGCCACACCCCCGAGGAAACCTCCGCCGGGCCCGACACCTCCGTGTGGTCCTTCGAGACCAGGCAGATCCATGCGGGTGCCGCGCCGGACCCGACGACCGGTGCCCGGGCGACGCCGATCTACCAGACGACGTCGTTCGTGTTCCGGGACACCCAGCACGCCGCCGACCTGTTCTCACTCGCCGAGCCCGGCAACATCTACACCCGCATCCACAACCCCACCCAGGACGTCTTCGAGCAGCGGATCGCCGCGCTGGAGGGCGGAGTTGCCGCGGTCGCCCTGGCCTCCGGGCAGGCCGCGGAGACCCTCGCGATCCTGACGCTGGCGAGCGCCGGGGACCACATCGTCTCCAGCACCTCCCTGTACGGCGGCACCTACAACCTGTTCCGGCACACGCTGCCCAAGTTCGGCATCGAGGTGTCCTTCGTGGACGACCCGGACGACGCCGAGGCCTGGCGGGCGGCGATCCGGCCGAACACCAAGGCGCTGTTCGCGGAGACGCTGGGCAACCCGCGCGGCAACGTGCTGGACGTGCGAGCGGTCGCGGACGTGGCCCACGAGGCGGGCGTGCCGCTGATCGTGGACAACACGGTCCCGACTCCCTACCTGCTGCGGCCCATCGAGCACGGCGCGGACATCGTCGTGCACTCGGCGACCAAGTTCCTGGGCGGACACGGCACCGCGATCGCGGGGGTCGTCGTGGACGGCGGCACCTTCGACTTCGGCGTCCACGCCGACCGTTTCCCCGACTTCACCGAGCCCGACCCCAGCTACCACGGTCTTCAGTACTGGCCCGCCCTCGGCCCCGGCGCCTTCGCCATCAAGCTAAGGGTGCAGCTGCTGCGTGACCTCGGCCCGGCGCTCTCCCCGCACTCCGCGTTCCTGCTGCTCCAGGGTGTGGAGACGCTGAGCCTGCGCATCGAGCGGCACTCCGCGAACGCCCAGGCGCTGGCCGAATGGCTGGATCAGCGCGACGAGGTCGCCGCCGTCCACTACCCGGGACTGCCGTCCAGTCGCTGGCACGAGGCCGGGCAGCGGTACCTGCCGCGCGGTGCCGGTGCCATCGTCTCCTTCGAGTTGCGGGACGGCATCGAGGCGGGCAAACGGTTCGTGGACGCAGTCGAGCTGTTCAGCCATCTCGCCAACATCGGCGACGTCCGCAGCCTCATCATCCACCCTGCGTCCACCACCCACAGCCAGCTCGACGAGGAGCAGTTGGCGGCCACCGGCACCACGCCCGGCCTGGTGCGGCTGTCGGTCGGCATCGAGAATCTCGCCGACCTCAAGGCCGACCTGGAGGCGGGGTTCCGTGCGGCGAAGGGCGCGTCCTGAACACCGTACCGACGCCCTCCGAGGTTCCCCTCCCGCCGGCCTCCGGGGCCTGGCGGGAGGGGGACCCGCCCGGGCGTCGCCAGTGGTATGCCCGCGAGAAGCCGCTTGCGTTGGAGGCGGGCAGCGAACTCCCGGGCGTGCAGCTGGCGTTCGAGACCTGGGGAAGGCTCGCGGCGGACGCCTCCAACGCCGTCCTCGTCCTGCACGCCCTCACCGGGGACAGCCACGTCGTCGGCCCCGCCGGTCCCGGGCACCCCACCCCCGGCTGGTGGGACGGACTCGTGGGACCGGGACGGGCCCTGGACACGGACCGCTGGTTCGTCGTGGCGCCGAACGTCCTCGGCGGCTGCCAGGGCAGTACCGGGCCGTCGTCGCTCACACCGGACGGCCGCCGCTGGGGCGGCGACTTTCCCTTCCTGACCCAACGAGACCAGGTCGCTGTCGAGGCCGACTGGGCCGACGCGCTGGGTATCGCCCGTTGGGCGCTGGTGGTCGGCGGCTCGATGGGCGGGATGCGGGCACTGGAATGGGCCGTGTCGTATCCCGAGCGTACCGGCGCCCTGCTGCTGCTCGCCTCGACGGCCGCGGCGAGCGCCGAGCAGATCGCCTGGGCGACCATCCAGCTGCACGCCATCCGCGCCGACCCGCACTGGCGCGGCGGCCACTACCACGACACCGGTCAGGGACCGCACGCCGGGCTCGGTCTGGCCCGGCGGCTCGCCCACGTCACCTACCGCAGCGAGCCGGAACTCGCCGTTCGCTTCGGTCGTACGTCCCAGGGCACGGAGGACCCCTGGAGCGGCGGCCGGTACCAGGTCGAGTCCTATCTCGACCACCACGCCGCCAAGTTGGTGCGCCGCTTCGACGCGGGCAGCTACGTCGTCCTGTCCGAGGCCATGAACAGCCACGACGTCGGCCGGGGCCGCGGCGGCACACGCGCCGCCCTGCGCCGGGTGACCGCCAGAACACTCGTGGCCGGGGTCGACTCCGACCGCCTCTATCCACCGTCCCAGCAGGCGGAGCTGGCGTCGGGCATCCCCACCGCCGACAACCTCCGGCTGATCGAATCCCCCTACGGCCACGACGGCTTCCTCATCGAGGTGGAGCAGGTCGCCGCGCTCGTGGGAGAGCTCGTCCGCTGAGCGGGGGCGGCGAGATCCGGGCCCGCCGGCCGGCTCAGCCACCGAGTTCCAGCGGCAGCGTGCGGGTCCTTGGACCACTCCTCCAGCGAGCCGTCGTGGGCGGCGATGTCCTCCCGGCCGAGCAGCGTGAGGGCGAGCGCCGTGGCGGCATCGCGCACGACCGCGACTGGGACCACTCGTTCACCAACCCCCTGCTGAACGTGACCACGTGACGTTTCTGACCCGGCGGCTCGCCGTCGACTTCAAGCGGGTGGCCGGCGCGCTGTGTCGGGCGTGACGGCCTCGCACAGCCTGTCCCCCTCCGTACCGGCTTGCGCTCGTAGCGGCGGTGCAGGCGGCGGCAGCCGGACAACCAGGACATGGTCCGCTCCACCACCCAGCGGTGCGGCCCAGCCGCTGGGACGACTCGATGCCCTTGCGGGCGAGGCGGTGCCGGATCCCGCGGGAAGCGAACCATTGCCGCAGGTGCCGATAGTCGCAGCCCTGGTCACCGTCCAGCTTGCCGGGCCGCCGGCGGCGAGGGCCGCGACGCGACCGGATGGGTGGGATACCGCAGAGCAGCGGGACGAGGGCCTGGCTGTCCTGGAGATGGGCGGCGGAGATGCCGATCGACAGGGGGCAGTCCCTGGCGGTCGACGATGAGGTGGATTTTCGAGCTTCTCCGCGCGCGCCCGCCCGGACGCCGCCCCCGACGCCCTGGGCGTGGCGTGCTGGGCACTGCTCCACGGGCCAGCATTCCTCTATCTGGAGGGCAAACTGCCGACGGACCCCCGGCCGCGGTCGACGCACGCGTCCGCACATCAGCCGGAGCACTGATCGACGCAGGACGGCCGGGCCTCGGTGACGGTGCCGGTCAGTGGGCACACGGCCAGTCGGTTGCCGGCGCGTCCGTCGTGGGGGTGACGGGGTCCTGCAAACATCGCATTCACTCACAGGCGACCTGTTCCGGGCTGAGCCGCAGCGTCGACCCTCCGGTACCCGCGGTCAGCGCCGCCCGCCCAGAATGATCTTCCAGACGCGCGTTGCCACCTGCAGATTGAGCCGGGTGTCCACATCCGCCAGGTCGTGGTCACTGATCTCACGGATGCGCTGGAGCCGGTAGCGCAGGGTGCTGCGGTGGACGGTCAGTGCGGCGGCCGCGTCGTCATAGTTGCCTCCGCAGTCGAAGTAGCGCGAGAGCGTCTCCACCAATTCGGTGTCGTGCTCCGCGTCGTAGTCGATCAGTCGGCCGAGCCACTCTCGGACGAAGTCTTCGAGCTCCCGGAGATCGTTTCCTGGCCCCAGGATCCGGTAGAGCCCGAGGTCGTCGAAGAAAGTCGTCCCGCTGCGTTGGCGGGAGTTCTGCCGCACCTCAAGGGCCCGCAGTGCTTCCCTGTAGCAGCGGGGAATGCCGTTCGGGGAGTCGCAGCGGGTGCTCACGCCGATTGCTCCGTCGGGCGCTCCCAGCTCGTGGGCCAGTGCCGTGTACACGGCATTGTCGTCGGGCCTCGCTTCGGTCAGCAGGACCATCCTGTCGCCGCGACGGGTGATCAGCGGACGGGTCACCGAGGTGGCTGTCGCCTGCTCCACTGCACGGGTGAAGGAGTCGTCGGAGGCGTTGCCCGGCCAGTGCACCACGACCACGTAGTGGGTGCGTTGCAGGTCGTGGCCGACGGCTTCGGCCCGGGCGTAGGCGCTTGTCTCGTCAGTGCCCTCCAGCAGGTCGTCGATGAGCTGGCGGCGCAGTCGCAGTTCGGCCTCGGCGAGTTCTCGCGTGTGCATGAGTTCCTGGGCGAGCGACCGCCGGGCATGATCCAGGGCGAACCGGGTGTGCTCGTCGGCCGTCGCCTCGGGGTCCTCGAGGGCGAGTACGCCGAGGACGTCGCCGCGCGGACGGACCAGGGCGATCAGCCGGTTTTTGACTCTGACCGGGCCCGGCTCGCGCGCGATCTGCTGAAGCATCCCTTCCTGGTATGTGGAGGACCGCACCGGATAGGGATCGGGACGGTCGGGGCCCGCCCAGGACCTCAGGTTGCCGAACCGGTCCTCGACGAGCGCCGACAGCCCGGTGAGTTCGTACAGCGCTTGGGTGATGGCGGCCTCGCCGCCGCCCCGGGCAGCGACCCGGGCGAGGGTTTCGTGCACGGTCTCCTGCAGGTGCAGTTGGGAACGCATGGTGTCCAGCTGCACCAGCGCGGTGTCCCGTTCGGTGCGGACTTGGCTGAGTTCACCGGCCTTGTCGTGCTGCGCGGCACGGGTGACCGTCAGTGACAGGGCCGCCGATGCGAGCCCCACGAGGGTCGAGAGGAGGAAGCGCCCCTTCTCGTCCGGCCCGGAGCGAGAGGAGACGAGGATGTAGCCGAGCAGACCGCCGGCCCCTCGCAGGCCGAACGCCCAGGTCCAGGACCGTTCCGGAAGGGATACGGAGCCGTCGGCCTCGTTCAGGTCCTTCATCTGTGCGTCGTCGGCCTTCGGTGCTCCCGCGTCATGGCCGGGGACGCGGGCCAAGCCGTGGCCCGTCACGAGGTATCCGGCCTCGGCATGGTAGGGACCCAGGGCACTGACGTGCCCCATGACCAAGCGCACGATCTCACTCTGTTCGGCACAGGCGAACAGAGCGTGGGACAGCATCAGCAGCCCGCTTGGGTCCAGCGCCGCGAGCGGGCTGGGATCGTGCCGTCCGGTGCTCGCGGTGTTGCTCGGTTGGCGGGTCACTTGCTGGTCGGACCCGTCAGGGGGGAGCCTCCGTGACGGATGGCAGGCCATAGGTCACTCCGTTCTCCTCCAGTCATCGGAGGCGATCGAGCGAGTCGTGGGATCCACGACTGGGCGAGCCCTGGCGCCCAGCCTAGGCACCTTCATCCGACTTGTCTGGATTTTGGCCTTGCTCTCGTGGACCGACCTATTGCGTCACATTCTGACCTGCCGGGTGCAGGCGGAGCGCGCCGTGCTCTTGCCACTCTGGGCGTGTCAGGGATCGTCGGGCGCACCGGCGGCCGTGACAGGGAGGACCGGTTGATGAACGAGCAGGCCCGCAGGACCGTCGCCTCGTACACGACCCACCAGGCGGCGGAACGCGCTGTCGATCACCTCTCCGATGGAGGTTCCCCTGGTCGGCACACTGATCGGGTGGATCATCGAACTGTTGAACTGGCTGGACCCGTTCGTGTGGGGACTGCTCCTCGCCCTGAACGGACTGGTTTTTCGGAGCCCTCGTCGCTGCTCTGACGGGCCTGGTGCTACACGCTGCCCCGTATGGCGGCCTGCACTACGTCTCGGTGAGCTGCATGCAGCCCAGCCGGTGCGGCGAAGCGGGCGCCGAGGAGGCAGTGCGGCTGACGGCCGGACCTCCCTGCGGGACCGGCACCAGCACCGGCAGCGGGGCCTGGAAGAGCGGCCGCCCGCGGAGCGGCCCCGCCGTCACCTGAGCGAGTGCGGGAAGCCGGGCGCGTCACCGACGGCGAGCGGGGCCGCCCGTCGCGAAAGGAGTTCCTCATGGCCAAGGCAGTAGGCATCGACCTGGGCACCACGAACTCGGTGATCGCCGTCTGGGAGGGCGGCGAGTCGTCGGTCGTGCCCAACAGCGAGGGCAACCGCACGACACCGTCCGTGGTGGCCTTCACCGACACCGGCGAGCGCCTGGTGGGCCAGCTGGCCCGTCGCCAGGCGATCCTCAACCCCAAGGGCACCATCTATTCGGCCAAGCGGTTCATCGGCCGGCACTTCGACGAGATCTCCGAAGAGGCCAAGGCCGTCACGTACGACGTGGTCGAGGGAGACGGCGGCGCCGCCCGCTTCAAGGTGCGCGACAAGCTCTACGCGCCCGAGGAGATCAGCGCCCAGGTGTTGCGCAAGCTCGCCGACGACGCCTCCAAACAGCTGGGAGAGAAGGTCACGGAGGCGGTCATCACGGTGCCCGCCTACTTCAACGACGCCCAGCGCACCGCCACCAAGGACGCCGGACGGATCGCCGGCCTGGAAGTACTGCGGATCATCAACGAGCCGACCGCGGCCGCCCTCGCCTACGGCATGGACAAGAAGCAGCACGAGACGGTGCTCGTCTTCGACCTGGGCGGCGGCACCTTCGACGTCAGCATCCTCGACGTCGGCGACGGCGTGGTGGAGGTCCGGTCCACGGCGGGCGACAGCCATCTGGGGGGCGACGACTTCGACCGCCGGCTGGTCGACCAGCTCGCCGACGGGTTCCAGAAGGAGAACGGCATCGACCTGCGCAAGGACCCCCAGGCGCTGCAACGCCTGTTCGAGGCCGCGGAGAAGGCCAAGACCGAGCTCAGCTCGGTGACCCAGACGCAGGTCAGCCTGCCGTTCATCACGGCCGACGCCTCCGGGCCCAAGCATCTGACCGAGACGATCATGCGATCCACGTTCGAACAGATCACCGGCGACCTGGTGGAGCGCTGCCTCGGCCCGGTGCGGCAGGCCATGGACGACGCCAAGGTCAGTGACAACGACATCGACGAGGTCATCCTCGTCGGCGGCTCCACCCGCATCCCCGCCGTCCAGGCCCTGGTGCGCAGGTTGACCGGCGGCAAGGACCCCAACATGAGCGTCAACCCCGACGAGGTCGTGGCGAAGGGCGCCGCGATCCAGGCCGGGGTCCTCAAGGGCGAGGTCAAGGATGTCCTGCTGCTCGACGTCACCCCGCTGTCGCTGGGCGTCGAGACACGCGGCGGCGTGATGACGAAGATCATCGAGCGGAACACCACCATCCCGGTGCGCCGCACCGAGACCTTCTCCACCGCCGAGGACAACCAGCCCGCCGTCGACGTCGTCGTCCTGCAGGGCGAGCGCGAGCTGGCTGCCGACAACCGGGTCCTGGGCCGCTTCCAGCTCACCGACATCCGCCCCGCGCCGCGCGGCGAGCCGCAGATCGAGGTCATCTTCGACGTCGACGCCAACGGCATCCTCAACGTCACCGCGCGGGACAAGGACACCGGAAAGGAACAGAGCATCACCATCAGCGAGAGCTCCAACCTCGACGGCAGCGAAGTCGAGCGGATGGTCCAGGAGGCCGAACGCAACCGCGGACAGGACCAGGCCCTGCGCGAGGCAGTCGACGCGCGCAACGAACTGGACGCCATCGCCTACCAGGTCGAAAAGCGCCTCGGGGAGCTCGGCGACGCCGCGCCCGCACACGAGAAGGCCCGCGCCGAGATGCTGGTGGCCGAGGCCCGCGACGCGGTCAAGAACGAGGGCGGGGTGGACAAGGTCCGGCCGCTGGCCTCCGAGCTCCAGCAGGTCTTCGCGGGCCTCGCGGCCCACCAGGCAGGAGCCGCCGCGGGCGGTCCCGCGGGCACCGGCTCGCCGGACGGAGCCGGCCCCGGCGGGGCCACGCCGGACGGAGCCGGGGGCGACGACGATGTGATCGACGCCGAGTTCGACAAGGGCTGAGGTGCCCGCCATGCCCATTCCCCCCCGGGGCCGAGAGCCCGACCCGCCGCCCGAAGGCACCGTACAGCCGCCGCGCGGGGACCTCCAGCAGCCTGGACCGCTGACCGAAGAGGCCGGGCCAGGGCCCGACCCCGCAACCGGTACCGCCTCACCCGACGACGAGGCCGCGGCAGCGTTGCGAGAGGCCGAGGACAACTGGCGGCGCGCCCTGGCCGACCTCGACAACCTGCGCAAACGCCACGCCAGGGAGCTGGAGCGGGTGGCCGCGGCCGAACGCGCCCGTACGGCTGCGGCCTTCCTGCCCGTCATCGACAACCTGGACCTCGCCCTGAGCCACGCGGGGGCCGCCGACCCCGGTGCGATCGTCGAGGGTGTCCGGGCCGTGCGTGACCAGGCCGTAAGCGTCCTGGAGCGGCTGGGCTACCCGCGTCACGCGGAGAAAGGTGTGCGGTTCGACCCGGCCCTGCACGAGGTGGTCGGAGTGGTCCAGGATCCCGACGCCGATCCGAGCACCGTGGTCCAGGTGCTGCGACCCGGTTACGGGGAGGCCGAGCGGCAGCTGCGGCCTGCCGCCGTGACCGTCGCCAAGCGGGAGTGACCGTCCATGGCACGCGACTTCTACGACGTGCTCGGCGTTCCGCGCACCGCCGAGCGGGACGAGATCCAGCGGGCCTACCGCACCCTGGCCCGCAGGTACCACCCCGACGTCAACAGGGACCCTCAGGCGGAGGAACGGTTCAAGGAGGTCAACGAGGCCTTCAGCGTCCTGTCCGATCCGGAGCAGCGAGCCCGCTACGACCGCTTCGGCGAGGACTTCCGGAAGATCCCGCAGGACTGGGAGGAGCAGGTCGCCGCCGGCGCCGGCGGTGGTCCCCGGTGGAACCCCGGCGGCGGTCCCCGGGTGCGGTACTCCACGTCAGGCTTCGGGGGCGAGGGGGTCGACGTCGATGATCTGTTCGGCTCGCTGTTCGGCGGCGCCGGGCGGATGCGCGTGCCCGGCGCCGACCAGGAGGCCGAACTGCCGCTCACCGTCGAGGAGGCCTATCGGGGCGGCCGCCGTACGGTCACCCTCGCCGGACCGGCCGGGCAGCGGCGTTACCAGGTCGACGTACCGCCCGGCACCACCGACGGGCAGCGCATCCGGCTGGCCGGGGAGGGCGGGCGCGGGAGCGGCGACGACGCTCCCGCCGGGGACCTGTACCTGAGGGTGCGGATCCAGCCGCACCCCGAGTTCCGCCTCGACGGCCGGGACGTCCACGTGAACCTTCCCGTCGCCCCGTGGGAGGCCGCGCTGGGCGCGACCGTGCCGGTGCGCACCCCGAGCGGTGCCACGGCGAAGGTGACCGTGCCCGCCGGGTCCTCCAGCGGACGGCGCCTGCGGCTGCGCGGCGAGGGGATGCCGAGCCCGCGCGGCGCTGACGGAGACCTGTACGCGGAGCTGCGGATCATGGTGCCGCCCCGGCTGAGCGACCGGGAGCGCGAGCTGCTGGAGGAACTTGCCGCTGTCTCCTCGTTCGACCCCAGGAGGACCTGATGACCGACCGACCGGCCAAGGCCCGCCCACCCCAGGCACGAACGACCGAGGTGGGCGTGCAGTACGCGATCGTGCCTGTGCCCATGCTCTCCCTGGAGACCGTGGCCCGCCGCTCAGGCCTCCATCCCGACCTGATCCGTCGGTTCGTCGCCCTCGGACTGGTGGACGCCGGTCCTGACGCCTCCGGACGGCTGATGTTCGCCCCCACGGCCCCTGCCGCCCTGGCCCGCGTTCAACGGCTGCGCACCGGGCTGTGCCTGAACTACGCATCCCTCGGTCTGGTGCTCGACCTGCTCGACCGCATCAGCCTGCTCGAAGCCGCGCTGCGGCGTGCAGGCGCGAGGAGTGATCTTCCACCATGGACATGAACCGACTGACCCAGAAGTCACAGGAAGCCCTGCAGGAGGCCCAGAGCGCCGCCGGCCGGCTGGGCCACACCGAGGTCGACGGCGAACATCTGCTGCTCGCCCTCCTCGACCAGGAGGAGGGGCTGATCCCGAGGCTGCTACGGCAGTCGGGCACCGATCCTGAGGAGTTGCGCGCGTCCGTACGCGAGGAGCTCTCGCGCCGGCCCAAGGTGACCGGCCCGGGCGCGGCGCCGGGCCAGGTCTTCGTCACCCAGCGCCTGGCCCGGCTGCTGGACGCGGCGGAGCGGGAGGCCAAACGCCTCAAGGACGAGTACGTGTCCGTGGAACACCTGCTGCTGGCGCTGACCGAGGAGGGATCGGCGACAGCCGCAGGGCGCCTGCTGAAGGAGCACGGCGTGACCCAGGACTCCTTCCTCGGCGCGCTCACCCAGATCCGCGGCAATCAGCGCGTGACCTCCGCCAACCCCGAGGTGGCCTACGAGGCACTGGAGAAGTACGGCCGTGACCTGGTCGCCGAGGCCAGGGCCGGACGGCTCGACCCCGTCATCGGACGGGACGCCGAGATCCGCCGCGTCACCCAGATCCTCAGCCGCAAGAGCAAGAACAACCCCGTCCTGATCGGCGACCCCGGCGTGGGCAAGACCGCCATCGTGGAGGGTCTGGCCCAGCGGATCGTGCGCGGTGACGTGCCCGAAGGACTGCGCGACAGGACGGTGTTCGCCCTCGACATGGGCTCACTCGTGGCGGGCGCCAAGTACCGCGGCGAGTTCGAGGAACGCCTCAAGGCCGTGCTGAGCGAGGTCAAGGCCGCCGAGGGGCGGATCCTGCTCTTCGTCGACGAGTTGCACACGGTCGTCGGCGCGGGGGCCGCCGAAGGAGCCATGGACGCGGGCAACATGCTCAAGCCCATGCTGGCACGCGGCGAACTCCACATGATCGGCGCGACCACCCTGGACGAGTACCGCAAGCACATCGAGAAGGACGCCGCCCTCGAACGCCGCTTCCAGCAGGTCCTGGTCGACGAGCCGAGCGTGGAGGACACCATCTCCATCCTGCGCGGCCTGCGCGAACGCCTGGAAGTCTTCCACGGCGTCAAAATCCAGGACACCTCACTGGTCGCGGCGGCCACCCTCAGCCACCGCTACATCACCGACCGATTCCTGCCCGACAAGGCCATCGACCTCGTCGACGAGGCATGCGCCCGGCTGCGCACCGAGATCGACTCCATGCCCGCCGAACTCGACGAGATCACCCGCCGGGTGACCCGTCTGGAGATCGAGGACGCCGCTCTGTCCAAGGAGACCGACCCCGCCAGCAAAGCCCGCTTGGAAGAACTGCGCAGGGAACTGGCCGACCTGCGCGGCGAGGCCGACGCCAAACACGCCCAGTGGGAGGCCGAACGGCAAGCGATCCGCCGCGTGCAGGAGCTGCGCCAGGAACTGGAGCAGGTCCGCCACGAGGCGGAGGAGGCCGAACGCGCCTACGACCTCAACCGTGCCGCCGAACTCCGCTACGGCCGCCTCCAGGACCTGGAGCGCCGGCTTGCCGCTGAGGAGGACCAACTGGCCTCCAAACAAGGGCAGAACCGGCTGCTGCGCGAGGTCGTCACCGAGGAGGAGATCGCCGAGATCGTCGCCGCCTGGACGGGCATCCCTGTCTCCCGCCTCCAGGAGGGCGAACGCGAGAAACTGCTGCGCCTCGACGACATCCTGCGCGAGCGCGTCATCGGCCAGGACGAGGCCCTCAAGCTGGTCGCCGACGCCATCATCCGCGCCCGCTCCGGTATCCGCGACCCGCGCCGCCCCATCGGCTCGTTCATCTTCCTCGGCCCCACCGGCGTGGGGAAGACCGAGCTGGCCAAGACCCTCGCCCGGGCCCTGTTCGACTCCGAGGAGAACATGGTCCGCCTCGACATGAGTGAGTACCAGGAACGGCACACCGTCAGCCGGCTCGTGGGCGCACCGCCCGGATACGTCGGCTACGAGGAAGGCGGCCAGCTCACCGAGGCCATACGCCGCAAGCCGTACTCGGTCGTGCTGTTCGACGAGATCGAGAAGGCGCACACCGACGTCTTCAACACCCTGCTCCAGGTCCTCGACGACGGACGCATCACCGATGCTCAGGGCCGCACGGTCGACTTCCGCAACACCGTGATCATCATGACGTCCAACATAGGCTCCGAGCACCTCCTCGACGGCGCCACCGCCGAGGGCGAGATCAAGCCCGACGCCCGCGCCCTGGTGATGGGCGAACTGCGCGGGCACTTCCGCCCGGAGTTCCTCAACCGCGTCGACGACATCGTGCTGTTCAAGCCGCTCGGTGAGCGCCAGATCGAGCGGATCGTGGAGCTGCAGTTCGACGAGCTGCGCCACCGCCTCGCCGAACGCCGCATCTCCGTCGAACTCACTGAAGCAGCAAGGGAGTTGATAGCCCACCAGGGCTACGACCCGGTCTACGGGGCCCGGCCGCTGCGGCGTTACATCTCCCACGAGGTCGAGACGCTGGTCGGGCGGGCCCTGCTGCGTGGCGACGTACAGGACGGCGCGAAGGTCCGCGTCGACGCCCAGCACGGAGAGCTGGTGGTCACCTACGACCAGCCCGAGGAAGCGAGGGGAGCGACGGCGGCATGAGCACCATGCAGGCCACCAACGTCACCTGCCCGCACTGCGGGCGCACCAACCGGGTACCTGTGGCCGCCGAGGGCCGCCCCACCTGCGGCAACTGCAAGCAACCTCTGCCGTGGACGGCCGACGCGGGCGACGACGACTTCGCCGAGGTCGTCGAGCAGGCCACCGTGCCCGTGGTCGTCGACCTGTGGGCCACCTGGTGCGGCCCCTGCCGCATGGTCAGCCCCGCACTGGAGAAGGTCGCCGCCGACCTCGCGGGACAGATCAAGCTGGTCAAGGTCGACATCGACAAGAACCCGCGCCTGGCGCAGCGGTTCGAAGTGCAGGCGGTACCGACACTGCTGGTCCTCGACAAAGGCCGCACCATCGCCCGGCAGGCGGGTGCCGCACCTGCCCCTGCCCTGCGGCGGTGGGTGGAGCAGTCGATCGCGGGCCACGAACCGGCCGGGAAAGGATGATCGGCCATGACCGTACGAACCGACCCCCACCTCGCCCTCGTACGCCCCGTCTCCCCGCGTGCCCAGGGGTGCGAGGAGTGCCTGGCCACGGGTTCCCCCTGGGTCCACCTCAGGCTCTGCCTGACCTGCGGCCACGTCGGCTGCTGCGATTCCTCGCCGAACCGGCACGCCCGCCGCCACGCCGCCGCCGACGGCCATCCGATCGTGGCGTCGCTGGAGCCCGGCGAGGACTGGCGGTGGTGCTTCGTCCACGAGGCGTTCGTGTGATGTCCGGCGACGAGACCCGCCCGGGCGCGGCGCCGGCGCCGGACGAGGCGGAGGAGAGCGTCTCCTTTGAGACTCCCGACATCCACGGCGCCTATCCCCGCCTGTCGGACGATCAGACGGCCCGCCTGGCGCAGCACGGCCGGCGGCGCGCCGCTGAAACAGGTGATCTGTTGATCCGGGAGGGCGAGCGGTGCGAGATGTTCTACGTCGTCCTCAGTGGCTCGATCGCCATCGTCGAGGACTACGGCACACCCGGCGAACGCCTGCTTCGTGTGCACGGCGCGGGCCGCTTCATCGGCGAACTCGGCCTCCTGAACGGACAGGTGGCCTTCTACACCGCCGTGGTCAGGGACCCGGGCGAGATCCTCGCCCTGTCCATGGATCAGCTGCGTGAGCTGGTGACCCGGGACCCCACGCTCGGTGATGTGGTGCTGCGCGCCTGCCTGGGCCGCCGTGCCCTGCTCGTCGGGCAGGGAGCCGGTTTCCGCATCATCGGCTCGCGCTATTCGCCCGACACCCGTCGGCTGCGCGAGTTCGCAGCCCGCAACCGGCTGCCGCACCGCTGGATCGATCTGGAGACGGACCAGGAGGCCGAGGCTCTGCTGCGCCGCTTCGGAGTCGGTCCGGAGCAGACGCCGCTGGTGATCTGGCGGGACACCACTATGCTGCGCAATCCGAGCAACGCCGAAATGGCCCGGTTGATCGGCCTGCCGCGCTTGGAGTCGGGCAACGGCCGCGGCGATCTTCTGATCGTCGGCTCCGGTCCGGCCGGACTGGCCGCCGCGGTGAACGCCGCCTCGGAGGGCCTCGGCACGACCGTGGTCGAGGCGATGGCCACCGGCGGGCAGGCCGGCACGTCGTCCCGCATCGAGAATCTGCTCGGCTTCCCCTCCGGCATCTCCGGCGCCGAACTCACCGAACGCGCCGTGCTCCAGGCGGACAAGTTCGGCGCCCGGATCAGCCTCCCGGCGGAGGCGGCCCGGCTCGAACGGCGGGACGGCCACTACGCCGTCGGGTTCGCAGACGGCAGCGAGATCACCGCCCATACCGTCGTCCTGGCCACCGGTGCCCGCTACCGCCGCCTCCATGTGCCCGGCATCGAGCCGTTGGAGGGTGTGAGCGTCCACTACTCGGCGACCGTCTATGAGGCCCAGCAGTGCCGTGCCCACCCGGTGGCGGTGGTCGGCGGCGGCAACTCCGCCGGCCAGGCCGTGCTCTTCCTGGCCGGGTTCGCACCACAGGTGTATCTGCTCGTCCGTGGGCCGAGCCTTGAGGCGCACATGTCCCGCTACCTGATCGACCAGATCGAGCGCCACCCGAGGGTGCGCGTCCTGCTGCACACCGAGGTGACCGAGGCGCTCGGCGACAAGGCGCTGGAGGCGGTCACCGTGGTCGACCACCGTACGGGCGAGCACCACCCCCTCGACGTACGAGCCCTGTTCGTCTTCACCGGAGCCGACCCTCACACCGATTGGCTGTCCGGCGCGCTCGCCCTCGACGCGCGCGGCTATGTGCTCACGGGCGCTGAGGCGCAGGCCTGTTCCGTTCCCGAACTGTGGCAGAGCCAAGGCCGAGACTGCCTGACGTTGGAGACCAGCCAGCCTGGCGTGTTCGCCGCCGGCGACGTCCGCAGCGGCTCAGTGAAGCGCGTGGCCTCCGCGGTCGGCGAAGGCGCGATGAGCATCCACTTCGTGCACCGCCACCTGGGCCATTCGACCGCGTCCGGCGGCACCGACAGTTCCCCGAACACCCGCCCCAGGCAATCCGCTTGGCTCGCATGACACCCGGCGGGCGACGGATCTCTGAGCGCACCCCCACCCGGCGCGGACGGCGCAGTCGAACGCCGGCGCGGTCCCGACCACCTTCCTCTGCTGTGACCGGCGGTGAGCCGAACCAGATCATCAGCTAACTCCCCTCCAGCCACGCGGTCCTGTTCGGCAAGGCCGGCCCGCCGGCTGAGCGCCTGCGAGGGCCTGAAACCAAAGGCTCACGGAGGATGGGTGAGACCGGCTTCTCCCTGGCCGGATGAGCCATGCAGGGGGCAGCCGCGGTTGCACGGGTGCGGGGCGTGCCGGGAGTGGGACTGAGCGGGACTTGGCGGTGGCGCAAGCGAACGCGGGGAGCAGGCCCGGCGTCGGGAGGGCGAGGAGATGCGCCCGCCGGTCGGCCTGCACCCGCTGGTGAAGGCCGCAGTGCCATGCGGCGTCGACGTTACCTGGGTGGCGTCTGTGGGCACTCGGGATCGCGGGACAGCCGACGAGGAGGGTCCAGTCATGCGGGAGTCGTCGCAGGACATCACGGTCGTGGCCCTCCTGGCGGATCCGGACGCGCCGACGGAGATCGCGCAACGCATGGCTCGGACTCTTCCTGCTCGGCTTGCCGACAAGTCGGGCCAGAGGCGGCGGTTCGACGTCGAGGTGGTCAGTGAGCCCTTCACTTCGGGGACGGAGGATCCCCCCACCTTGATGCGCCGGATCATGGACCGTGGGAGTGCGGAAAACTGGGACATAGTCGTGGCCCTCACTGACCTCCCGCTGCACGCGCACGGGCGCAAGCTCGCTGTGAACCTGAATCACGAACGCGGCTTGGCCTTGCTCTCCCTTCCCTCATTGGGAGGCCTGCGGCTGCCGGTGAGGGCCCGTCGGGCCGTCGAGGACGCGGTGCTCGGCCTGGCGGCTCCGCGGACCAACGGGGCGCAAGAAACACCGCGAAGTCAGCCGCGGCTGGGGCCCTTCGTCAATCGTTTCTCGCCTGTTCAGCCGGGCCCGCCCGGTGAGAAGGAGACCGACGACCTTCGGTACGTCGTCAGCGGGCCGCGCGGCTACCTGCGGGTGCTCGCGGGTATGGTCCGCGCCAATCGGCCGTGGCGATTGGTGCCGGGCCTGTCGAAAGCCCTGGCGGCCGCACTCGCCACGGGAGCAGTGGCCACCGTGAACTCCACCGTCTGGAGCCTGGCCGCGTCCCTCAGCACACCACGCCTCGTGATCGCCACGGTCGGATCTGTCGCGCTCATGATCGGCTGGCTGATCGTGGACGCGGAGCTGTGGCATCGGCCGGAAGAGAGCTCGCCGGAGGCGAAGCAGAGGGCGCGGCTCTACAACGCCTCGACGGTCGTGACCGTGGGGATCGGTGTGCTCGTCTGCTACGTGGGCCTGATGGTCGTCAACTGGGTGTGGGCGCTGTTCATCCTCAACGACCAACTGTTCGCTTCTGTGACACGAACCCCACTGCACGCAGAGGACTACGTGACGCTGTCCTGGTTCGTCGCTTCGGTCGCCACCGTGGGCGGTGCGCTGGGATCAGGCCTGGAGAGCGACGATGCGATCCGGGCAGCCGCCTACTCGAAGCGCGAGCAAGAACGTCGTCGCATGCTCCAAGATCACGATGATCAGCCCTCGACATGAACGCGCTACCGGCACGACCAGCGGCGCGGCGTCAAAGCGGCCGACGGGCCCCGGCAACGCGTTCCGGCTAGGCTCACATGGGTGAGGTGGCTGCGGACCTTCAGGGAGGTCGTGCGATCCGGGCTCACGATCGAGGAAACGCGGCTGGAGCCCCTGCTCGCGCTCCGCACGGCTGCGGGGGTGGCGATCGTCATCGGGCCGGCGCTGTGGCTGGTTTCCCCTGCGTACGCCGCGTCCGCCGCACTCGGAGCCTACTCCGCGGGCGGGGCCATCTTTCAGCGCACCTGGCGTCCGCGCAAGGTGATCGCGCTCGGTGCGGGCGCGGGTCTGGCACTCAGCACCTTCGTGGGCTACCTGGCGGCAGGGCGCGTCGAAACGTTTCTCCCGCTGCTGGCCGTATGGGCTTTTGCCGCGGGGATGTCATGGGCCCTCGGGTCGACCGCTGGGATCGTCGCAGCAACGACGGTCGGCAGCATGCTGGTGACCGTCACCCTGCCCACGAGCGTCGGCCGAGCCCTGGAACACGCGGGGGTCATCGCGCTCGGAGGCGTGGCGCAGGCTGTGCTGATCTTGCTGTTCCCGATCCGCCGCTGGGGGGCGCATCGTGACGCGCTCGCCGACGCCCTGGCCGCCGTGGCGAACTATGCCCGCTGGCTGAGGCAGGACCCGTCCGCCCCCTTCGACCCGGTGCCCTTGATGACGGCCCGGGACGCGGCCGCTGTGACGCCCTCACAGGCCCGAACCCGACCCCCGGCCCTGCACGGACCCCGGGGTCTCGCCGAACGCATTCTGCCGGTCCTCGCCGCGCTCGCCGACCCGGACGTCGGGGCCCCGCCGGAGGGCCCCGGGCGGGACCGCGCGCGAGAGCTGCTCTACACGGCCGCCGACGTCCTGGACGCGGCAGCCCGTTCGATCCGCCGCGGTACTCCCGTCGAGGTGCCACCCGGGAGCGCGGACGTCCTGCGCATCGACGAGGAGCACGACGTGCTGGAGGGACCCGCCCGGCAGGCCGCCGAACGGCTCGGGGAACTGCTCACCGAGGCGTTGGAGATCGCCGGCAGCGGCGGCGCGCGCGACGGGGCGCCGACGCCGTCCGGCCCCGCGAGCGCCCACCTCCGGGTGCGCCCGACGATGTTCCGGCTGCTCCCGGTCGTTCTCCGGGCGGTCCGCCGTGAGCTCCGCCGGGACTCCCCCGTGTTCCGGCACGCCGTCCGCCTGGCGGCGGTGGCCACGCTCGGCTATCTCATTGCTTCGCGGCTACCCGTGGGCCACGGCTACTGGGCGCCCATCGCCTCCGTGATGGTGATGCGGCCCGACTTCCACCGGACGTATGCGCGCGCGGTGGGCCGTCTCGCCGGGACCTTGGTGGGGGTGGCGCTGGCCACCGCGATGGTGCGTGCTCTGGGCCCGGACGCCCATGTGTTCGGCGCGCTGGCGGTTGTCGCGGTGGCCCTGTCGTACACACTGAACCGCACCGGCTACGCCTACTCCCAGTGCTTCACTGCCGCGTACGTCGTCTTCCTGCTCGGCATGGGCGGCCAGGCATGGGAGCAGACGGTCCCGGAGCGCATGGTGCTCACCCTGCTCGGCGGAGCCTTGGCCATGCTGGCGTACGCGGTCTTCCCCGCATGGGAGACCCCCCGGCTTGCGGGCCGGCTTGCGGACTGGCTCGCCGCCGACGGCCGCTACGCGGCCGCAGTGCTCCGCAGCTACGCCGAACCGACCCGGGAGCATCGCGTCGACATGCGCAAGGCCCTGCTGGCCAGCAGGGAGGCATGCGCTGCCTGGCAGGAGGCGTACGACCACGCAAAGCAGGAACCGGTCCGCCCCAGAGGTCTGACATCGCGCGAGGCGGAGGAGGCGCAGGAGGCGCTCAAGGAACTCGACCGGGCAGCGATGCTGATGGAGAGCCATGCCCCGCAGGCCGACAGCCGTTCCACCCCCGAGACGGAGCGGCTCGCCGAAGCCCTGGAGGCGGATACGGCGCAGGCGGCAGTCGACGTGCGGGAGCACAGGAATCCGGACTGGAGGCGCGTGGAGGAAGCACTCGATGCGTGGGATGGAGCCGCAGCCGGGGAGTGGAACCCGGTGCTGCGACGCGGGGCGGAACTGCAGAGGCGGGCCCTGGAGGACCTCACGACAGCCGTGAGCCGCACACCCCTGGAACGGGATGTCGGCTCCACTCGCGAGGAGCGACGGATGCGGGCGGCCGTGGCCCAAGGTGACGGATCAGGATCCGCGCACGGCGGTGTGTGACAGCTCCCCGAAACGCTCAGGAAGATCCCGCCAGTGCGCTCCGGTCCGCACCTGGTGCAGAATCCCGTCGATCACCTGCCGGTGATCCCGCCCCCATGGCCACAACAACGCATCAGGCAGACGGCGGTCACATGATCGCCCGGACAGCTCTCGAGCGGTCGGCTCCGGAAGTCCTTCGGGGGTTGACGCGAGGTCGTCAGGCGCTCGAGTCTGGTGCCGTGGTAGGGCTTGCCCCAGGGCGGATACACCCGCTGGCCGGGCAGTGGGCGAGCGCGGTCGTCACTAGCTTCTGCGACATGAAATCCGCTCATTCAACAGGCAATCCGCGCTCCGTGTCCCGTCGGCGCAGCACCGTGACGGTCTTGGTCGGCCTGGTGTTGGCCGCTACGACGGTGACGACCGGAGCCGCCTCGGCTGGCGAGGTGGCCACGCAGGCGTTCGACACCGCACCGGCCACGGCCAGCGCGCCCACGCGGTCGTTCCAGGGCATGCTCCCCGCGCCGACCGGCCCCTACGCCGCCGGCGAGGACGTCATCCATCTCACCGACGCGAGCCGTCCCGACCCGTGGGTGCCGTCATCCGGCCCCCGCCGACTGACCGTCACGATGGTCTACCCGGCCGTCCCCGGGACCGGGACTCCGGCCCCTTATATGACTCTCGCCGAGGCAGCCGGGGTCATCCAGCGTCAGAAGCTGCCGGCGAGCTCCGGCGTCACCGCACAGAACCTTTCCAGCGTCACCACTCACGCCTTCGACGGCGCGCGGCCGCAGCACGGCAGGTATCCGCTGGTGGTCCTCTCACCCGCGTACGAGGACCCGCGCATGACGCTCACCTCGCTCGCGACCGACCTGGCCAGTCACGGCTACGTCGTCGCGCTCGTCGGCCACACCTACGAGGACAGCGGCGAGACGCTGGCGAACGGCCAGACGCCGCCGTGCGCGATCTGCGATGACCCGACGCTCGACCTCGACTCCGTAGCCACCAGCCGCGCGCTGGACGTGTCCTTCCTGATCGACCGGTTGACGCATGGCAATACCGCGTGGCGCCTGGCACACCTCATCGACAAGCACGAGGTCGGCATGGCCGGACACTCCCTCGGCGGAGCGGCGGCCGCCGCCACGATGATCGCCGACGCGCGAGTACGGGCCGCGGTGAACATGGACGGCACCTTTCACCCGGCCCCGATGCCCGGTCAGATCAACCGGCCGTTCCTCATGCTGGGTGCGGCCGTCAACCACGCGCCCGGCGGCGACGACTACACCGTGTGGGAGCAGGCCTGGGCCGCCCTCGGCGGCTACAAGAGGTGGCTGACGGTCGCCGGCGCCGACCACTTCAGCTTCGCCGACCTGGACCTGCTTCTGGAGGAGGCCGGGTTCCCGACGCCGCCCCTCTCCCCGGAACGCGGGGTGGTGATCACCCGCGCGTACGTGACAGCGTTCTTCGACCGGACGCTGAAGGGGATCCACAGTCCGCTGCTGGACGGCCCCTCGCCGAACAATCCGGAAGTGCTCTTCCAGTCCTAGTGCAGCGCCGCGTTAATCCTTCAGGGCTCATGCGGCTTTGAGTGGGCTGCCGTCATAGATCCAGCGGTATGGCTTGGCGTCGTGTTCGTCGTAGGCCAAGACGAAGGTGTCGATGGCCGCGGCCAGTTCGTCGCGGGAGGCGAACTGGCCGCGGCGTAGTAGACGCCGGGTCAGGGTGGAGAAGAACAGGTCGACTTGATTGGGCCGTCGCCACACGGTTCGACAAGCTCGCAACTCGCTACCAGGCGGGACGGCAGCCGAGTTCGCTCATCTTGTGGCTACGCAATCTGGTGCCGTGATCACCGGGCGAACAGATGTCACCGCCGGCGAGGTTGAGCCGTGAACGCCGTCTGCGGGACACCCAGCGCATCGAGCCGTGACATGAGCCGAACCTCTTGCTCTGATGTGACAGCGACCCACAGGGCAGTGCCCGTGTCGCTGGCGCTGAAGATCTCTCGACCCTGTCGCCACGCCTCGGCATGAATCGTGTAGGGAGCCAAGGCCAGAAGCACGTCGAACTGCGTGTCGTCGCGGACGTCGACGTCAATCCCCATGCCGGGATCATCTTTCGCAGACCGGACGCCCTCGGCCACCTCGTCGGCGGCCATCGCCAACGCCTGCTCGTACGCGGGCACCACTTCCCGTGGCCATGCCATACCGCTGTAGGCATCGACGTGAGCCGTCTCGATGCTGTCTCGCAGGACACGAAGCGCCTCACGGTGAACGCATACCACGTCCGCTGCCTCCAGGCCGTCTCGGAGGAACAGGTCTCGACGTGGTTCATCGGCTTCACTGATCATGCGGCTCAGCCTTTCACGCGCCGATGTCGTCCGTTTGAAAGGTCCGGGCCTTTCGCGGCTGCTGCTGCCGTTATGGCCACACAGTTGACGACTTCGCTCGTCAGTTCGGCGCGAGGGGGCGACCACCGCGCTGCCGCCTCCGCCCGGCTGGCGCGCCGGTGAACGCGCCCTACGGCTGGGCACGTTGGCCGTCGTAGCGCTTGGCCGCCGCGCTGGTCACCGGGCGGCCCTGGGTACTCGCTCTCGCCGCCGCGCCCCTGGTCCTGCTCGCCCTCGCGCTGCCGGACGGGCTGCACCCAGCGGCAGTGACGGCCGAGGCCAAGGTGGAGCCTCGGCGGCGCTTCGAAGGCGAGAAGGTGGCGGTGCGGATCACGGTGTCCTACGAAGGTGCACCCGCCCGCCTGGACCCTGGCGTCGCCCTCGGTCACGGGGTCCGGCTCGACCATCTCGCGGTCGGCCCACACCGCGTCGAACTCGTCCTGACCGCGCAGCGCTGGGGCCGCTGGACGCTCGGCACAGTCGACGTCGACGTCTACGACCGCGGCGGGCTGGTCCCGGCGCACCGTGCGAACCGAACTCGATGAGATCGCCGTGTTCCCGCTGCCCGAACACGCCTCCCTCACACCCATCCCGGTGCGGCTGCCGCAACGGCTTGGCGAGCACACGGCCAGGCAGCGCGGCGAGGGCGTCGAGGTCACCAACGTCGGCGAGATTCATTGCAGCCGCCCGGCGAGGCACGTCGCGTCTGCCGCGGCTGGTTACAGCCGCTTGCCGGCTCTTGATGCGGAGGTAGTGCAGGACACGGTCCTGGGTGATTCCGGCACAGTCGGCGGTCGTGGGCCCTCTCCCCCATGAGCGGTTCACGAGTACACGCGGCCGAAGCCGCTTGAGGCTTCCTAAGAGAAACGCCGCGCTCCAGCAGGAGGTCAGGCCTTGCCGCTCGGCTCGCCGGCGCCGGTTTCGGTGAACACGGCGGGGACCTCGTTCTCCGAGACCACTTGGGCGAGAAGTGCCGCCAGGCGGGTGCGGTCGGTGTGATCGAGGCAGCGGGTGAGAGCGTAGAGCCGCCGGCAGGTCTCGGTGTAGAAGTCGTCCGCGAGCTCGGCGCCGGCTTCGGTCAACGCGATCACGACCGCGCGGCCGTCGTCGGGGGACGGCTCGCGCTGCACCAGGCCACGCCGCGCGGTGCGATCGACCAGCCCGGTCAGGCTGGACTTCGCCAGCCGGAGCATCCCGCCGAGTTCGCTCATCCCGTAGGGCTGCGCCATCAGTACACAGAGCAGCTGCCCTTGCTGGTGCGTGATGCCGTACTCCCGAGCGGACTCGCCGTAGACCGCGTCCACCAGGAACGATGACCGCACCAGTCCGGCGACGACTCCCATGGCCCCATCCGAGGGTTTACTCATGCAGCCATCATACATTCGCGCCACGAACTAGTTGCGAAGCCGGGCATCCCGGCCGCCCATCCAGAATGCCCAGCGTCGCAGGAGCCCTTGCGGTTCGTAATGCGAACTATTAACGTGTGATTCGTGAGACGAACTAGTTAAGTTCGTGGAGCGAACGTGATTTTTCCGAGAGGGGTCATGTCATGAGTCGAACGGTCGTGATCATCGGCGGAGGCTACGGAGGGGCCGCGGTCGCCAAGGCGCTCGAGTCCGAGCCCGAGGCGGATGTCGTGCTCATCGATCCCCGGGAGGGCTTCGTGAACGCGGCCGGGTCGCTGCGGGCGCTTGCCCAGCCCGACTGGGCGCCGAACATGTTCTTCCCGTTCGAGACGCTGCTGCCGAAGGGCACGGTGTTACGCGACCGCGCGGTCTCCGTCGATCCCGGCGGTGTCACCCTGGCGTCCGGCGACCGGGTCGGGGCGGACTACGTGGTCCTGGCAACCGGCTCCAGCTACACGTTTCCGGCCAAGCCCGTTTCCGATTCGATCGGTGAGGCGCTGGACGATCTGCGCCGCACGCACCGGGAACTGCTGCCGGCGCAGCGGGTGCTGATCCTCGGCGCCGGCCCGGTCGGGCTGGAGCTGGCCGGGGAGATCAAGCAAGTCTGGCCGGACAAGCACGTCACCATCGTCGACCCAGCGAAAAAGCTGCTGCCCGGCTTCCGGCCGGAGGTCGTCGCCGACCTGCACCACCAGCTGGCGGCCCAGGGCATTCAGGTGCGCTTGGACACGACCCTCACGGAGCCGCCGAGCACCGGGTCCGGTCGTGCCGAGACCGTCACCGTCACCACCGCCGGGGGCGAGGCGATCATCGCCGACATCTGGTTCCGCGCCTACGGCTCCACCGTCAACAGCGACTATCTCGCCGACGGCAAGCTCACCCCCCGTACACTCGACGGCCGGGTGCCGGTGTCCGGACACCTCACCGTCCAGGGCTACGAGCACGTCTACGCGGTCGGCGACCTCACCGATGTCCCCGAGGCCAAGATGGCCGGCTACGCGATGCAGCACGCCGAGGTGGTCGCGCAGAACATCACCGCCCAGCTGAACGGGAGGCCGCCCACGGCCACGTACCAGCCGCTGGGGCACCCCATGATCCTGCTGCCGCTCGGTCCGAACGGCGGGGTCGGGCAGCTGCCCTCGCCCGAGGGTCCGTTCGTCGCCCCGGCCTCGATGGTCGCCGAGTTCAAGGGCGCGGATCTGTTCACCGGCCGCTTCACCGGCCAGTTCGGCCCGACCGCCGCCGAAGGGTGGTGACTTCCATGCAGTACACCCGCCTCGGCCGGAGCGGCCTGTCGGTCTCCCGGCTGGTCCTGGGCACCATGAATTTCGGGACCGAGACCACCGAAGCCGACAGCCACACGATCATGGACCGTGCGCACGAGCACGGCATCAACTTCTTCGACACCGCCAACGTCTACGGCACGCGGCCGGGCGAGGAGTCCACCGAGGAGATCATCGGCCGGTGGTTCGCCGCAGGTGACGGCCGACGCGAGAAGACCGTGCTCGCGACCAAGGTCTATCTGCCGACCGGCCAGTGGCCCAACGACGCTTTCCTGTCCGCGCTGAACATCCGGCGCGCAGCCGAGGCCTCCCTCAAGCGGCTGGGGACCGACTACATCGACCTGCTCCAGATGCACCACATCGACCGGAACACGCCGTGGGAGGAGATCTGGGAGGCGTTCACCGTCCTGCGCCAGCAGGGCAAGGTGCTCTACTTCGGCTCCTCCAACTTCGCCGGCTGGCATCTGGCGCAGGCGCAGGAGGCCGCACGCTCCCGGCACCTCCTCGGACTGGTCTCCGAGCAGTCCCGGTACAACCTGATGACCCGCTGGGCCGAGCTGGAGGTGCTGCCCGCGGCCCGCCACTACGGCATCGGCGTGATCCCGTGGGGCCCGCTGAACGGCGGCGTCCTCGGCGGCGTCCTGCGCAAGCAGCGGGAGGGCGCCGCCGCCCGCGGCAGCTCGCCGCACTCGGCCGCCGCCCTCGCCGAACACCGCGACGCCATCGAGGCGTACGAGAAACTGTGCGCCGACCTCGGTGAGCACCCCGCCCACGTCGGGCTCGCGTGGCTGCTCGCACAGCCCGGCGTGACCGGGCCGGTCATCGGGCCGCGTACGACCGGGCAGCTCGACGGCTCACTGCGCGCCCTGCAGATCACCCTCGACGACGCCACCCTGGCCGCCCTGGACCGGATGTTCCCGCCGCCCGCGCCGAACGGAGCCAAGCCCGCGCCCGAGGCATACGCCTGGTAACTACACCCTCAAGCTCATCGCCGGCGGAACGGCCTCACCACCGCATCGAACGAAAGGCAGAGCATTGTCCGTAACACCAGTGGTCTTCGGCTTCGGCGCGCACAGCGTCGTCGATGACACGACCGAGCTGCTGCGCATGACGCAACAGGCCGACCGCGACGGGCTCGACCACTTCTCGCTGTCCGACCACCCCCACATCGGGGAGCGCCTGGACGCCTACGCCGCCATCGGCTTCATCCTCGGCCGCACACACAACATCGCGGGCTTCGCCAACGTCACCAACCTGCCGACCCGGCCGCCGGCCATGCTCGCCCGCACCGTGACGACGCTGTCCGCGCTCTCCGGCGGCCGCATCGTGCTCGGCATGGGCGCCGGCGGGCTGTGGGACCGAATCGCCGACATGGGCGTGCCGCGCCTGACACCGGCCGAGGCCGTGGAAGCCTTCGAAGAGGCCATCATCCTGGTCAAGAAGCTGTCCGAAGGCGGCCCACCGGTCACCCACCAAGGCCGCCACTACCAGGTGAACGACATCGAACCGGCCCCCGTGGCCGCACCCGCAGTGTGGACCGGCTCTGTCGGCCCCAGATCCCTGGCCGCCACCGGCCGGGTCGCCGACGGCTGGATCCCCGGCCACGCCGCCGACTGGCAGAGCGAGCGCTACCGCACTTCGCGGCCGGTCATCGACGAGGCCGCAGCAGCCGTGGGCCGAGACCCGAGCGAGATCCGCACCGTCTTCAACCTGCCCGGACGCATCACCGACCAACCCCTGCCCGCCACGCGCGACCGTGACGGCCGCTGGCTCGGCGGCTCCCCCGGCCAGTGGACCGAGGAACTCACCGGCGCCGTGCTGAAACACGGCGCCGCGGGCTTCACGCTCTTCTCGCCCCACGGCGGAACGCCGGACCCCGTCTCCGTCGGCCGCTGGGCCACCGAGATCGCCCCAGCCGTACGCGAAGCCGTCACAAAGCAATCCCCACCCCCGGCACTGCCGGGAACCCCCAAGACCTGACAACCGCAAGAGCCGGTGCGCCACACATCAGCAACCGGCTTGACCACGTGCACCGTCACCCCCTCACCGTGAGACGCACAGCACTGCCCCCACGTGCGATGTCCGATCAAGCAGCCAACTCGGTTGCTGCCGCCCGTCCAGGGGCCGTCTTCCAACGGATCTTGCCCAGAGCAGGAATGACGCGAGTGTGACCGCCGCTTCGAAGGAAGAGGCGGTCTCCTCGTAGCTGGTGGCGATGCCGCGAAAGCCCGTGAGCCGGTTGAAGCAGCGCTCAATGACGTTGCGTCGGCGGTAGGTCTCTCGGTCGAACCGGGGCGGCCGCCCGCCGCTACGGCCACAATTGCTGCGGTGCCGTCGCTGGTCGGTCTTCTCCGGGATGGTGTGCGCGATGCCGCGTTTTCGCAGGTAGGCGCGGAAGCCGCGCGAGCTGTAGGCCTTGTCTGCGATGACGTGGTCGGGACGGCTGCGTGGTCGGCCCAGACCGGTGCGAGGGACGCGGATCCGTTCCGGAAGAGGGCGTGCGCAGATGCTGTCGTGTCGCCGGCCCGGGGTGACCAGGACGGCGAGAGGACGGCCGCGGCCGTCACAGGCGACGATCCTCTGTGGTTCACGGTTGGTGTCGCCGCTCGGGTCGATGAGCTTGCGCCTGTCGAGTCCGCGGTCGGCCAGGTGACGGCTGATCATACGTCGGGAGACTTCGGGTCTCATCTGCTGCGAGTTCGTGGGCGATGCGTGCCGCTGACCACTTGTCGGTACGCCGCATCTTCTCGATTCTCACCACCATGTCGGGCGCGGTAGCAGCCGGTTGGCGAACTGGCGTCGAGCTTGAGTCGTGTAGCCCAAGCTCGCCGTGGTGGCGGTGGCGATCGACCCACTTCGATGCGGTCGCCCGGGAGGATTCCCATATCTGCGGCGACGAGCGCGATGGGCCGAGTGCGGCAACGTTTGACCGGACGCCCGCGCCCTTCACCATTCAGGGGCGCGTCGGCGTGGGTCATGGCGTGGCCTGAGCGTTGCGGAATGCGTGGTGTCGGGCCCCGGTGACGATGAGCAGGCTGACTGCTCCGAGGGCGGCGGCTGACACGGCGACCACAGGGACGCCCGAGTTTTGCAGCAGGAGGCCACCGATGATGCCACCAAAGGCCATCCCGGCGTTCCAGAGGGTGACGAGGGCGGCTAGCGCGGTGTCAGCGGCAGCGCTGCTGCGTCGCATTCCGGCTTGTCCGGCTGCGGTTTGCAGCAAGGTCGGCGCGCCGCCCCACCCCAGGCCCCAAAGAACAGCGGCGACCCAAACGACCACGTGTGTTGTGGTGACGGCAAGAGCTGCGGTGGCGAGCGTGAACAGCAGCGCACCGGTGACCATCAGAGTCCGCAGTCGGCGGTCGACATGGCGTCCGACGTACCAAATACCCACCAGGCACGCGACACCGAAAGCAAGGAGAACCGCGTCGGTCGCTGACCCGAGCCCGGCGTGCTGGAGGTAGGGAGCGATGTAGGCATAGATGATCGTGTGCCCGAGGACGAACGTCGTGACCGTGAGCAGAATCGGCGCGACACCAGGCACCGCCAGGGTCTGCCGCAGGGGCGACTTCGCTGATTCTGGTGCGGGGTCCGAACGGTTGGTGTCAGCCTGTTCGACGGCGGGTCGTCCCACGCCGGGGACGGACACGCTGATCCAGCCGATCACGGCAAGAGTGACCAGGGAGACAGCGCCAAACGCCGCCCGCCACCCCACCTGTTCACCGATCAGCGTGCCGGCCGGAACTCCCAAGGACAACGCCGCGGGGATCCCGGTCATCGCCACTGCGATGGCGCGCCCTTCCATGCCGGCGGGTGCGATACGACGGGCATAGCCGGCGAGGATCGCCCACGCCAGGCCCGCGGCCACGCCGGCGAGGAACCGGCCCACAAGCATGACGACGTATCCCGGTGCAGCCCCAGTCAGCGTGTTGGCCACCAGGAAGACGGCCATGGCGCCGAGCAGCAGTGGCTTCCGCGGAACAGATGCTGTCGCCGTGGCGAGCGGGATCGCGGTCAACGCCGTACCGGCCGCATAGACGGTGACGGCCTGGCCGGTAGCACCTGAACTGGTGCCCAGTGAGGCCGACATCTGGGGGAGCACACCGGCAGGCAGAGTCTCCGTCAAGCTCGTGATGAAGACGGCAGTCCCCAGTGCCAACAGCGCCGACCATGGCAGGCCGACTCGTCGCGTACGAGACTGTGTGTCAGAAGACGTGGTGGTCATGGACCGAATCTTGAAACCTTCACATAGGTGTGATGGTCAAGTCGATGTGCGCCGAGTAGCTTCGGCGGGTGTGAGGATCGGTGAATTGTCCGGACTGACGGGTGCGTCTCGTCGGCTACTTCGCTACTACGAGGAGCAGGGGCTGATTGTCCCGGACCGGGGCGCGAACGGGTATCGGGAGTATGACGATCGCTACGTGGACCGGGTCAACCAAATCCGTGGCCTGCTGGATGCGGGGCTGCCCACTCGCATCATCAAGCAGATCCTTCCGTGTCTGGACAAACCTCGATCGATCCACTTTCCAGATGCAACACCGGAGATGCTGGCCTTGCTCGCCGCCGAGCGGGACCGGCTCACCGAGCGGATCGACGTACTCACCCGCAACCGTGATGCGATGAGCGAGTACCTGATTGAAGTCGGGCGATGCCGAGCGCTGGCGCCTGGCAGCTCTCACGGAGCACCGAACTCCCCGTCGGCGTCAGCAACGTCATGACCCTGCAACAGCCAGTGCTCCGACCGGGAAGGTTCGCCGCGTCCGAGTCAGCTCGTGAAGGAAGTTCTCGGCACTCGCCCTACGGTTCATGCCATGCCCCGATCAACTGCCGAACCACTGCCGGTCACCGCGGACGACCTTGAGCAAGCAGTCCAGCTCGCCGTCAGCACTCTCCGGGAGGCGCCCTCGGAAGCCTGGGACAGCGGGGCCGGCTCGCTGGAGTGGGATTGCTGGGAGACCGTCGAGCATCTCAGCGACGATCTCTTCGCCTATGCCGTCCAACTGAGGCCCAAGGAGCCGCCTGTGGAGGGTGATGTGCCCTTCGTGTGGGAAGGCCGAAGGCCCGGCGGCCCTGCGAACGCTGTGCACGCAGACCGTGCGGCGGGATCTGCTGGACTGCTGCAGGTGCTGGAGGCGAGCGGTGCGCTGCTGATGGCCATGGTGCGGACGGTGCCTTCGCAGCTTCGCGCCCACCATGTCTTCGGGGTTTCGGACCCCGAGGGCTTCGCCGCGATGGGGATCGTGGAGACCTTGGTGCACACCCATGACCTGGCCGAGGGCCTCGGGCTCGCCTTGGCGCCGCCCGCCGATCTGTGCTCGCGCGTGCTCACCCGGCTGTTTCCGGATGCCCCCTCGACCACGGATCCCTGGCCCACCCTGCTGTGGGCCACCGGCCGTGCCGTACTGCCGGGACACCCTCGTCTGACCACGTGGCGCTGGGACGGCACGCCTCGGTCATAGATTCGGGATGCCTCCGCCAGCGGAGGTCCATCAGGTGGGCGGTCAGGACGCCGTCGTGAGTCGGCGTCCGCCCCAGCGCAGTCCCTTCTCACTGCGGATGCGAGCTCGCCGCGGCGCTTGGCCGCCAGCACGTCGGGGTGCCGGGCGTTGGCGTTGCGCCAGCGCAGGTAGGCATGCAGGGCCCAGGTCTGGACGGTGTGGTGGGAGTGGTGGGAGTTGGCGACGGTGAACTGCCGTAGTGGCCCGAAGTGGGCCTCGCCCGGGACCCCGGACCGCTTGACCACCATGAGCGAGCACGTCTCCACGGTCGTGACATGACGGTAGGAACCGTCATGCCCGAGAACACCGTCACCAGGCCGCTCGCCCGATGAAGCCGGAGGACGTCGCCGACGGCTTCGCCTACATCCGGGCGATGCAGGCATCGACGCCGCCTGCGCGGCCATCGACGGAATGGGCCCGGAGGCGCTCCGGATGCTCCTGGACGTCGCCGCACGCATCTTCATCCCGATCACCGCAGTCGACGACCACGACGGGGAGTCCTGGTGGCCAGCTCGCTGACGACCAGCTGCGCGCCGCGCCAGGGACAGCCGGCCGCGATCCATGCATCTCGCGCGGCTGTCACACCTGTCCGAAGTCTGCGCCTGTTGCACCAGCGAGTTCGTCCATGAGGACGCCACGAACGCATATCGGGCACACAATGAAGCGGCGGGAGCCCGGGCAGGCAGCCGGCCTCACCAGCACCTCGGCGGTCACGCACCAGCTGATGGCACTGGAATGCAAGGGCTTCCCGCGCCGCGACCCGCACTGCCGCGCGCGTACGAGGTCCGCGGCTCCGACCAACTAACCCAGCTCTCTGCGGGGCCACCTCAGACCTTTCCGTCACTGTAGGCAACCGAAGCAGCGGAACCGTCGTTGAATGCCCAGACACTGGCTGGCGTCAAGCGCGACGTGGGTCAGACCGGGCGCAGTGGACACAGGTGGTCGCTGCCGGACGGATCTCGAGACGTTCGGGCGGGATCGTTCTGCCGCAGACTTCGCACTGCCCGTACTCCCCCCGTTCGAGTCGTTCCAGCGCCCGGTCCACATCTTCCAGGTGCTGGCGCGCCTGCCCCAGCAGGGCGACCACGTGAGCTCGCTCGAAGGCGGTGGTGCCACCTTCGGGATCGTGCTCATCGTCTACCGCGACCAAGGCGTTCGACGCGACAATCGCATCGAAGTCGCGGCTCAGTGCAGCCGCCCGAGCCAGGGTGTCCGCGCGGTCGGCCTCGAGGCGGGCACGGGCGGTCGAGAAGGGGGACGGACCGGACTCGTCGTGGCCCTGCCGGGGTACGTGTCCCATGCTGGACCAACGCTCATTCATGATTCCGTATTCCCCGTCCGCACCCCGCTGCTCTTCACCTTCGGGAGGTGACGCTGGGGGGCGTCGCTTCCTGTTGCAAGAACTGCTCCGTCAGTAGGAGCTGTGGGCGCTGGCAAATCCCAAGCTGGACGAGTGCGAGGCCATGCTCCGGTCCGCGGTTGCATCATGCCTTGACGCCGGTCCGGGCCCGTCGCCACGGGGGAAGGCGACGGGCCCGGCACCCCACAGTGCCACAGGGGTCGGAACTGAGCACCGCCTTCGGAAATGCGTCAGGCGTGCGGCGAGTGCACCACCCACGGGCGGGGCGCCGTGGTCAGCCGAGATGGAGGCTGCTCAGGGCAGTGGTCCAGTCATTGACGCCCCCATCTCCATGGCTGGGGAGCCTCGGCAGGGGGCGAGCCTGACCACCCATCGGCATGATCGAACCTGTCACCGGGCGCTGGAGAGCGGTTCACGTCCGCTGGCCGGTGACACACAGCGGGATGCCGGGCCCGGCGCCGAGTGACCGGTGGACACCGCGCTGATCGACGGCGTCGACCTCCTGGCTTCGTTCACGACAACCGGCTCCCGCTCAACTCCTGTGGAATTGCGCCGTGAGCGCTCGCGGCAGCCTCGGTTGAACTCTATGCCCCACTCCCTTCACGTTCGATGTTCACAGGAGGGACAGCATCGGCCTTCGACCAGGTGGTCGTCATGGTTCGGGCTCCCGGTAGCGTCACCGGGACACCCGAGTAGAGGGGGAACGGCTACACGTGGAACTGGGCATCATCGGGCAGGCGGCCGGCCTGTTCGCCGTCACCAACATCGACGACATCGTGATCCTGGCGCTGTTCTTCGCCCAGGGCGCTGTCCACCCCGGCTCCACGCACCGAATCGTGCTGGGCCAATACCTGGGCTTCGGCGCGATCCTCGCCGCGGCGGTGGCCGCCGCGTTCGGCGCCACCTTCCTGCCCGAGTCAGCCATTCCCTACCTCGGTCTGCTGCCGCTGGCCTTGGGTCTCAAGGCCGCCTGGCACGCCTGGAAGGGCCACCGGGACGGGAACCAGGACGATGAGGGGAAGCCAGCCGAACAGGGCGGGCCGCGCCCGCTGGAGGTCGCGGCCGTCACCTTCGCCAACGGCGGCGACAACATCGGCGTCTACGTGCCCGTCTTCGCCACCGCCGGCGCCGGCGCAATGACCGTGTACGTCGCGGTGTTCCTCACGCTCGTAGCCGTGTGGTGCTTCGCAGGCAAGTTCTTCGCAACCCGGCCTGTCATCGCCACGGCCCTCGCCCGCTGGGGCCACATCCTGCTGCCCTTGGTCCTGATCGCCATCGGCCTGCTCATCCTCACCGGGGGCGGCGCCTTCGGCCTGTAACCCGGGCAGCCTTCCCCGGGACCCGTACGAATCCCTCACGCTCCCCGGATGCCTCCCGCACGGCTACACAAGTGCGGCCCCTCTCCCGCTTGGAGGCAAACCGCCGCCCCAGCCGCAGCGTTCCGGGCTGGGGCCGGGCGAAGGAAGCGCGCCGTCTTATCCCTTGCCGAAGGCGATCAGCGTGCCGTCGGCTCCGGGCACGAAGAGACGGCCCTTGGAGGTGGCGATCCCGGGGACGACGAAGCCGCGCCAGTCCTCCTCGGCGACGATGTTCGACATGGGCGGCGGCGCGGGGTAACGCCGGTACGACCAGGCGAGCTTGCCGGTCTTCTGGTCGAGGACGGCAAGGCGTCCGTCGGCGTCCTCGACATACACGTAGCCGTTGGCCACCAAGCGCACCGTGGCAGCCCCCACAGAACTGGTGTACGTCCAGGCCGCCTTGTACGTGCTGGTGCTCAGCGCCCTGACCGTGCCGTGATAGGCGAGGTACACGCGGCCCGGGCCGAACACCGGCGTAGCGTCCGCGGGCAGCTTCCGCACGGCTCGGCCGCTCTTCTGGTCGTAGGCGGTGACCGTCTCGTCATCGCTGTCGCTGCTGCGCATCCAGGACGCGCCGGCCCCCAGTACGACGGGATTGCCGTACGCGCCCGAGACGTCGGGAACCTCGAAGCGGTGCACTTCGGCGCCGGTCTTGAGGGCGAGGTGGTGCCAGCCGATGCCGTCGAAGCCAATCCACACGCCCGAGGCGTCGACGACGGTCGGGGCCCAGGAGTACTCCGACAGGGGCGCCGTCCACACCCGGGCGCCTGTGTCGGCACGCAGCGCCAACGCAGTGCCACGACCGTCCTGCAGGTAGAGCAGGCCGTCGTACCAGACAGGCGGGTACTGCATGGACGCCGAGTCGAGGGTCACCGACCATTTCTGCCGCCCGGTAGCCGGGTCCCACGCCGCGATCGTGCCGCGCGCCGTCTGCGTGTACAGCAGACCGCCCCCGTACGACACGCCGGCTTGAGGCTCATTCTGCTCCAGGGAGACGGCCGGCCACAGGTCCTTGCCGGTGTCGGCCTGGACCCCGACGAGCATCATGCGCGGGCCGCCCTCGGTGCCGTCGTCCGCGTTCACCACCGCATACACCTTGTCCCCGACCGCCACAGGCGCCGAGACGACCGTCCCAAAGTCCCGGGACCACAGCTTCTTGTAAGGCGGGGCCGCCGTGGCCCCCGCGACGAAACCGTCGGCTCGGCTGTCGGCCCGATAGCCGAGCGTCGCGTCCGTCACCTCGGCCGCGGTAGCCGTCCGCCCCGGCACCGGAGCGGCCGCCTGCGGCGAACCGGAAAACGTCAACAGCGTGACGGCGGTGACGCAGACGACCCCAAGCCTCCCACCGGAACGGCGCATTGCTGCCTTCATGACATACCCCCTGGTCACAAGCCACCCGGTCAGGGTGACCACCACCCATTACCCCCACGCAAACATCACATGCACCTCTCAACACAGCTGCGTCTGGGCCTTGTTGTCGCCTGGGAGCGAATTGCGCGGCGGAGAACCACCGCGCGGAGCGAGAGCCGTCGCCGCGCATCATGCAAGGGGTTACCGCGCACGCACTGATGACGACCGCTCACACGCCGAACTTGGGACGCGAGTTCGAGCAGCAGAGCGCTGGGATTCGTCTCCATGGTCATCTGCTGGCAGCTAGGCGGTCTCACCGTGGACCCTCACGAGGATCGGCCTAAGAATCACAGACACGACTGCGCCCTTGACGCCTTCGAATCCATGGAGGACGCTGCTCATTGACTACTAACTCGCAGGGACGGTCCCCCGCACACCGGCAACGACAAGCGAGTCGCTCGCGCCCTCAGCGTGGGATGAAAGGCCACACCGCTGCCTGTTCCCCCCCTCCCCCCGATTCTGACCTGATCACGCTCCCGCGGTCAGACGAACGTGAATCTTCCCCCACCATCGGCCACCCGCCGCTCCCGGGCCGGATCCAGCACCGCGGCGGAGTGTCTGCAGACGCGCCGGCCGAACATGGCCTCCGTCTCACAGCCCCTCCACCCACTCGACAGGTGTGTGCGCGCAGATCCTGCGCCACACGAGCCAGCCCGGCAGATCGCCGGGAACGTCGAGCAGGCCCTCGGCGCACTCGCAGCCGCCGACGCCTACCCACGCTGCGCCGAGCGACGAGCACGATGCCTGAGAACGCGACGCCGATGCCGGCCCATGAGCGGGGCGTACGACGTTCGCTCGGCCCCTGTCACGAAACGGACGCCTACCGCCGACCGGCCCACCTGCCGGCGTCGGAGATCATCGATCACGGCCTCCGACGCCAGCGTCAGGTGTCAGACGTTGACGATCCGCCAGCGCTCCTCGTCCGCGTTCTTCCACGGCCGGGTGACGACCTGGTAGTCCTGGGAGGGCAGTTCATAGGCGTCGAGGTAGCGGCTGTTGCTGGCCTCCTGGATCGTGTAGGTGCCGTTGGTGGACGGCAGGATGACCCAAGCCTGGGTCGGGTCGTTCTCGGCGGTTCGGGTGACGACCCGGAAGTCGTCGCCGGAACCCTGGTAGGCGTCGAGGTAGCGGCCGTTGCTCATCTGCTGGATCGTCGAGAGGCCGTTGCTCAGGTCGGTCAGCAGCCAGTGCTGTGTGCTGTTGTTCTGGAACGGGCGGGTGACCACCCGGTAGTCGAGACTCTCGATCTCGTGCGCGTCCAGGAAGCGGTTCGTGTCCGCCTGGGTGATGGTGACGACCCGCTGGGCCACGATCGTCGGCGCGGCGGCGGGCCCGGCCTGGGCGGCGCCGGCCGGCGCCAGCAGTGCGGCGGCGGCCAGCGCCGAGGTCAGCGCGGCGCCCCCCAGGATTCTTCGTCCGCGACGGCTCCGGTCCGCCTGCGGCGCGTCCTTCGGTCCCGTCGTCCCAGCCGTCGTCTTCGTCCGTGGTGTTGTCGTCTCTTCCATCCTTGACTCTTCCATCCCCGTGTCTCCGTAACTCGTGGTCGTTGTGTCCACGAACGAGGGTGCCGCTCATGTCTGCGCCCGGCTTGAGTAGCCGTTACTCAGCCCTGCGGATGGGCGGGAGACGTGTGCTGTCCCAGGGTTCGGGCGAGTTCGCGACGGGTCGTGACGCCGAGCTTGGCGTAGGCGCGGTGGAGGTGGTTGTCGACCGTGCGGACCGAAAGAGTGAGGGCCCGGGCGATGTCGAGGCTGGCGTTGCCGACCGCCGCGAGCAGGGCGATCTCGCGCTCGCGGGCGGTGAGTGCCGCGACGGCGCGGGCGGTCATCAGCAGTGGGGTACGCGCGCCCTCGCAGCGGGCCGCCGCAGTGGCGGCTCTGCGCGCGGCGGCTGCGGCCCGGCGGGGTTCGCGGTCCCGGTGCCAGGCGGCAGCGGCGGCGGTCGCCGCCTCGGCGGTGAGCAGGTAGGCGCCGACGGCCTCGCACGCGTCGGCGGCCCGCAGCAGCCGTTCAGGATGGTCGGCGGCCAGCGCCTGGGCCAGTTGTGCACGGGCCGGCAGGAGTTCGCCGTCGCAGGCGCGTGCCAGTTCGGTGAGCCGGCCCATGACCTGGCGGGCTCCGCCGAGCCGGGCCACGTCGGTCAGCAGCAGCGCCTCTCCGGTTGCGTGGCCGGTGGCACGTGCGGTGCAGGCGGCGGCCATGAGCACCGTGCGGGCCTCCCCCAGCTCGCCTCGGGCGGCCAACAGCCAGGCCTGGCCGAGGCATTCCTCACCGGCGGACAGCAGGCCCGGCTCGGGAGTGGGTAACCTCCTCAGTTCCGCCAACGCCACCTCGGCCGCTTCGAGTTCGCCCTGTACGGCAGCGCAGGCTGCGAGCCCGGACAAGACCAGGCGCAGGGCCATGGCATGGTCAAAGGTTCGCGCCAGCGCCGCAGCCTCGGCCCACCAGCGGCGTGCGGTCACCGGCCGGCCCGACAGCCATTCCGTGCGGCCGAGGAGGACCGCGACCCACACGCGCACCACCGAGTCGGCGACGACGAGTTCGGCGTAGGCCGATTCACCCGTGCGGCGGGCTTCCGCAGGGCGACCCGCCTCGGTGAGCGCGAGGACGAGCGGGATGCGCTGGAAGGCGGGGTGAGAGGCCAAAGCCTTCTCGTCGACCCGGCGGTGCACGGCGTGGGCACGCTCCGCCCATACGACGGCCTCGTCGGTGCGGCCGACGAGAGCCAGGCCGGCGGGCTTCATCCAGGCACCGCGCAGCCAGGCGTCGACGTCGCAGGCGTCGTCGACATCCGTCTCCAGGTCCTCCAGCAGGGTCAGCCCCTGGGCAGGCAGCCCGGCCACGATCCGCATGAAACCCTCGTTGATCTTGAGTTTGCGGCGGTCCGCCGGGTTGGTGATCCTGGCCAGGGCCGCGTCGTTGGCGGCGAGCGCCTCGGCGACGGGGGCATTGCTCCACAGCAGGTTCGTCGTACGGACGAGGGCGACCGCCAGCGTCTCGCGTTCGCCGTCGGCGAGCTGGTCGGCGCGGGCGAGCACCTTCTCGGCATCTGCCCAGCGGCCCATCTCGAAGTAGGCGTCGCCGAGCATCGAGCGGGTGGCGGTGGTGTGCCGGTCCTCGGGCACGGCCTGGAGGAGCGCCACGGCCTGGGCATAGTCGTGGGCATGTCGGGCGAGCACAGCGGCCTGGGTGAGCAGCGCCGGGTCGGCGGTGCCAGTGGCCGCCAGCCGCCAGGTGGCGATCCGCAGCGGGTCGCCGCGCCGACGGGCACCACGGGCCTCGGCGCGCACCGCCTGATCCAGCAGCAGGGCCCGGCGGCGCAGCACGGGCACTCCCGCCCGCAAAACCTCTCCGTACAGAGGGTGGGCCAAGGACACGGACGTGCGCCTGCGGTCCTGGGCGACGCGAATCAGCCCGGCCCCCTCCAAGGCCGCCATCGTGTGGGGAGTGGCGACGGACTCGGCGTCGGCGAGCGCCAACGGCTCGCACAGCGCCAGCAGCTCCAGGACGGTCCGTCCGGCGAGGCCGACGCCTGTCAGCCGCGCTCCGATCACCTCGGCCAGTCGGGCAGTGCCGGACAGCCGGCCCTCGCGCAGCTGCCAGATCTCCCCGTCCTCGGTGAGGTCTCCGGCGGCCAGGGCGCCGAGGACCAGCTCGCGCAGGTACAGCACATTGCCGCCGCTGGCAGCCGTCAGTTCGTGCACCGTGTGGCGGGCGACAGGTCGACCGAGCGCGGCCGCCAGCAGCTCTCCGACCCGCGCGGAGTTCAGCACTCCCAGGTCGACCCGGCGCACCGAGTCCCCGCCGGTGAGTGCCGCGACTGCCTCGCCGTACGGCTCGCCGGTGCGGACCGTGCCGAGCAGCTGGACGGCGCCGGCGTCCATCAGCTGCCGCAGCAGCACCGCGGAGGAGGAGTCCAGCCAGTGCAGGTCGTCGACGAACAGCACCCGCGGCCGGTCCCCCTGGCCCAGTTTTTCGGCGACCGCGGCGAACCCCGTGACCGGGTCGGCCAAGTCCACGCCCGCGGGCAGCAGATGCGCGATCGCGCCCAGCGGGACGGCGGCGGCAGCAGCAGACGCAGTGGCCCGTCCCACCTGGGAACCGCCCGCCGCGACCCACTCCAAACACTCTTCGGCCAGTCGCGACTTGCCGACCCCTGCGGCCCCGCAAACGAGGAAACCTCGACACCTCGGGTCCTGCGACGCCCCGGCGAACTCCTGGAGTTCCCGCTCGCGTCCCACCAACGGCCAACGTCCGACCCGATACCGCATCACAGTTCCCCCCGGAACGACATGACGCACGAAACACCCCGTCGGACCACCGTAGGAAGCCACCTGCCGCACGGCCAACCGGCTTTCCGGGCAGAGGCGTTCAACCAGAGGTGTTCAAGGCCGTCCAGGGTGAGCGCCACCGCATGCACCGCAGTCGGCAGTCGGCAGCGTGCCCGGTGCCTGGAATCCCCCGCGAGCAACGTCGTGAGGGCGCATGGTTGGTGGTGCCTCTGAGATGGGCGGCTACGTCCGTTCCCTCACCTTGGTCCGGCGCGGCAGCGTGCTGCGCTGCCAGCACTGGACGCTGCGGGTTCGTGCGGGACCGCGGCGCCACCGCCCGCACGGCCCCCGCCCTCCCCTGGCCGACGGTCAGGTCGCCGTGCGGTGGGAGGAAGGTAAGGTCCCGGGAAACACCGCAGGGATTGAGGAGGTGCTGCCCGGGTCCCGGCTGCGTGTTCGTGCCTTCCGATAACGAAGCCTCTTCGCCGGCGGTTTTCTCGCTCAGCACGCGGGCGCGCGCGTGCGCACCGCCGTCGTCACCAGGACGTGGGCGCCCGACAGCCGGCGGGCTGTCGCACCTGCCGACGTCTTGTGGGCGTCGAGCGGAGTGCGAAGTTGGTGAGACTAGGTAGCTGGCTGGCGGCGACGGCGGCGATCCAGGTCGGGAATGTCGCGCCAAGGCGCGCGGTGAGGTTCTCGCCGAAGCCGTGGACATTCCCGGCAGCCGCGTCCAGTTCGGGGAAGCGCCATGAGATTCCTCAGGGCGGTGCGACGACTGGCAGACGTGGACGTTCCCGCCTCCATGACGACGGCACGCGCGTTCAACTCGGCGAAACTGGCGCGCTCACAGGGTGAACACCCGCACGCCCACGTCCTCGGTCGAGGTCTGCAGTGACAGCCCGCATTCTCCCGTTTCAGTCACCTGGTCGCCTTGGAGGGGGAAGCCTGTGAACTCGATCCAGGCGACGCCGGAGTCGCCGTCCTCCCAAGTGATCGTGCCCTCGCCGAAGAAGCCGTTGCTTCCCGACGGGTCGGTCACGGCAACGGTGAGCGAGTTGGCAACGCCCTTGGTGTTCTCGGCCTGAACGTCCACGGTGAGCTTCACCCCGGGAGTGGCGAGGGCCGTGTCCGTAACGGGAGAGAGGCTTCCGACATTGAACGAGCTTCCCAGCCCCGTGGAATTGGTACCGGAAACCTGAAGGACCGTCACATTGAACGTCTGAGAGCCACCTGAGACTGTCGCCATGGTTCACGCCTCCTCGCCTCAATTCCAGACTCCGGCAACCTGCCCGGAGTCGCAACACGGCCCATTCAGGTCCATAGTGAGGTGTGAATATCTGCGTCGTGTCGCTTCGAATGAAAGTTGAACGGCCATGGGAGAAGACACGGATCTGACGCCCACGCTCGACGAGCTCGTCGCGGACTCCCTTGAATTGTCACCGGTCTGGGGCGCCTGGTGTCCCGAGGAGCAAACCCAGGTGGCCCAGGATTTGGCAGCCGAAGCGGATGGGACCACAGCCGCGGAGGAGCACAACCAGGCCACGGGCCACACCGCCGTCGCCACGCTCTCGATGCCGAACGCGGTGTCTGTTGATTTCGGAATTCAACTTTTTCCGTTCCCGTTCTGTTTCCTGTACAACGGCCGACCCTGGCAGTCGATGACCCTCCTGGCGCCAGGAACGGCCGAGGCAGCCACCACCGCTAACCAACTCGTCGGCCTTCTCAACCTGGCAGCTTCGAAAAGGGGTTTTCCGGCGCTCTTCTCTGTGACCGGCGGCACCTGCCCGACTCTGTAAGCGGACGATCCAGACCGGCGCGCTGTACCGGGCAGGAGCCGGCAACGCCCTTGCCTGCACCAGCTAGGAGAGGGGACAGCGGCTCACCGCGGACGGCCTCGCCCTCCCGGCCGGACGGAGCCGACCACCGGCCACTCGCTCGTCTCCTGTCACGGCTGTCCGGCCTTCTCCGCTCCCCCTGGTCTCAACTACGCTCCCGAACGCGTCTGGGGCGCGGCCTCCGGACGACACAACGGCATGGCGCAAAACAGAGACGGGGCTCCGGCCCTCCTCCGAGGAAGCCGGAACCCCGCCGTCAGTCGGGCGTCAGCAGATGTTGAGACCCGGGATGGGCTCGTAGTTGTTGCCGCCCGAGACCTTGTTGGCCGGGAACCAGCCCCAGCCTCCGTCGTCGTAGGCCTCATCGCCTTGAGTGAACAGCCACCAGTTGTTACGGGCGTTGCCGACCGGCACGTTGTCGCCCCCCTGCGTCTGGCAGACGAACCAGTTGTCACCGGCGTACAGGTAGCCGGTGAGCCGGTTGCCCTGTCCGACGGTGTTCCCCTGGTAGTTGTGGCAGTAGCGGGTGCTGTACGTCTGGCCGCCGGGTCCGGTCTTCTGGCCCGCGTTCCCCCAGCAGCCGCTCGCCGCCGACGCGCTCGTCGGCGTCAGGGCGACCGCGCTGGCCGCCAGCACCGCTGCGGCGCCGAGCGAGGCAAGAATGCGCTTCATCGTGTGTCCTTCCCGTACTGCCACCCCCGTTGGTGGACCCGGCCATCGTGGCACTGAGCCACTGGGACCAACCATGCTTTTCGACGCTGGTCGAAGCAAAAGACAACGAAGCACTCGATGTGCTAGCACCAAACGCCGCAGCCGGCGCGGCCGCGAGCGGCCGGGTGAGCGTGTGCGTGGCCCCAGCCCACCGGACGTCATCCGCGCCAGGGGTGCGCGCGTGGGCCCACGCAGTTCCGGGCCGGGTCAGAAAACCAGGTCGCACGGCAGGAGTGCTTCTGACACTGTGAGGGTTTAAGCCACTCCCGCGAGGTCCTTGTGACGATCTACTTCTACGGTGCCGACGAGGTCCCTTACGGATGCTTCTCGAACTTCTCCGATCACGGCTTCGACCTTGACGGCCTGTGGTGGCCCACTGCGGAGCACTACTTCCAGGCGCAGAAGTTCGCGGGCACCCGCCATGCCGATCTCGTCCGGCGTGCTCGCACGCCGCTGCGGGCGGCCGAACTGGGCCGTGATGCGTCCAAACCTCTGCGGAGGGACTGGGAGCGGGTCAAGGACGACGTCATGCGCCGCGCTGTGGCGACCAAGTTCCGTACTCATGGCGACATCTGTGAGGTTCTGCTGTCCACCGGTGACGATGGGATCGTCGAGGACACCGCTGCCGATCATTACTGGGGTCGTGGCAGGACCGGGACGGGCAAGAACATGCTCGGGAAGATCCTGATGCGCACTCGCAGCCGTCTCCGCGCCGAACTTGCCGAGGCCCGCGACAGTGATGGCCGACCTGAAGGCGATGACGACCTCGGCAGCATCTACGCGGCGACTTTGCCGGCCACCGTTTCCTGACTCCCTTGCGGGTGACGTCCCGCAGCCTCGCTGAGAGATCCGCCCGTCAGCCATCTACGGTCCACCGCTTGGGCAACCGGGCGGTGCGTGGTGTCAACGGGTACTGATCTCTCCCCGATGAGGGAAGTAGAGTTCAGGTACAACGGGACCGACACCAGCAGCGAATCCCGAAAGGCCACCTGACATAGCGAGGACATCACGCGAGTCGGGACATTTCGCAGCGGGCGCGGTGACCGCCGCTACGTGGAACCACGGAACTTGCTACCGAGTTCCACCATGGAAGTGTGCGGGCCTGAGACCGTTTCGGCCGACGGGGTTATCGTGCGAGACACCCAATGACTCCCCGGCCGGTTGTCGTGAAAGCACCTCCCACTACCCGCAGGCAGTGCCGGGATCCGCGCCGACCGGGACAAGACCCCCCTGCAATATCTCGCCCCCCGCGCCGACCAGGGCTTGCATGCTCCGCAGCCGTAACGAGGCACCGGAAGTCTGCCTGTACGACTACACAGCGAGCCGACCAGCCCACAGACCGAGCTGGCGGGGTGGAGAACGGGCCGCGACCGCGACAGGGAAGGGGATCTGATCGATGCGGCGCATGACCAACTCATATCTGCCCGACACGGACCGAGGAGCACTGATCGTCCTCGACACCGACCGGCTTGAACTGGCCGACTTCCCTGACGGCGGCGTGTTCAGGATGCTGCACACGATGGCCAACCTGCGCGGGCACACCCTCGCGGTGCCCCAGACGGTGGCGATCGAGCACCTCGCGCGCCACCACTTCGCGGCTCGGCAGTCGGCAGGGAGTTCGTCGGATGACGCTGCCCGCCGCCGACGTGAGGCTCTTCATTCGTACTTCACGATTCTGCCGACGCCCGAAGGCGCCGCGGCGGAGGCCTTGGACCGGGTGGCCGAACGCCGTCTCCCCGCCCGAGCCGCATCGGTCGACGGCGACGTCGGCAAGGCCGAAGGCCACGGCATCCGGGACACCGTGGTCTGGCTGACCCTGCTCGCCGCTTTCGAAGACCGCAACCAGATGCTCTGGTTTCTCTCTGGTAACCAGGCCTTCGCCGCGCGCGGCGCGTTTCACCCCGATCTGCGTGCAGAGGCAGAACAGCGTCTGGGCACGGACCGATCACTGTTCCTCGGTCTCATGCGGGACGGTATTCCCGCGCTGTTGAGGCGATGGGGTACCAAAGTGGCCGTCAACGCCCAGGACATGGACCGTCTGGTGCAGTCGGCTGCGGTTGCGCAGCAGGTGCGGGCTCTGATCACGGGGCCTGTGCGACCTTTCGCCCCGGACTTTCCCGTGCGCGACACCGGCCCCCTGGCCCTTGACGGCTGGCTCGGCAGACCTCGGGCCTATCAGGTCGACGACAGGCTGTGGGTGCCCAGCCGGATTCGCTGGAGGTTCCGCGGGGAGGAGCACACGAGTTCCGGCTTCTCCGTCATCATGACGCGGGTGCTGCTTGAGGTCAGTGTCGAGCCGACGGCCGTGCTGGGCGTGACGGTTCTGGACGTCGGCACCGCCGAACCGCCCACTGCACGAGGGCGGTATGCGACCTGAAGCTCGATCGAGCCCTGCACGGCGATGACCGCGTCCGATCCACTCGACGAGATCCGCCTCATAGACGGGGCTGCTGCGGGTGAGCGACGGGCCCGCGCTCACCGAGCCCCGGGAAGCCACACCGGCCCTGGTGCGAGGCAGAGTGTTCCCCTGGCTCCGGGCCCACCAACACCCCACGGCCTGATCGGAAAGTCAGGCTCTCAGGCCGGGGGCAGAGCATGCTGCGGCTACTGCTGTCCTGGCCGAGGCTCGCGCGCTGCTCCTTGTGCCAGGTCATGGCAGGAGGGGCGTGGTGGTCAGGCTGGGACGGTGGTGGGTGTCTCGGCGAGCGAGACTTCGGCTCCGTTCTGGCGGGTCCCCCAGCCGGTTTTGGCGCAGGTGGCGATGCCGTACCAGCGCAGCCAGCGCAGCACGGTCCAGGCCAGGAGGATGGCGGCCGGCATGGCGAGCCATGTCAGGGCGCGGGAGCGGATGCGTTCGTCGGAGCGGATGATGCTGAGGTAGCGAAGTCCTTGTGCCCAGCCGATGAGGAAGGGGACGACGAGCATGCTCTTGGGTGGGGGGTTGCCGTAGGCGAGGGGTTCGACGGCGAGCATCCACAGGGTGACCATCTGGGTGAGGACCATCTGGATCCAGCGCATGGTGTGCAGCCAGAATGCGGGGCGGGCGGGGCTGAGGTAGCGCATTCTCCATATGGAGCGGATGGTGGAGCCGCGCATCCAGCGCAGGTACATGCGGTTGAAGTGGGACCATTTCTCCGGCATGGCGGTGAAGCAGATCGCCGAGGGCTGCTGGACGGTCAGGCCGCGTTCTTGGGCGTAGAGGGTGAGCATGCTGTCGTCGGAGAAGTTCACGGGTCGTCCCATGAAGGTCTCGTTGAGGTAGCCGTCGAGGTTGTCGCGGATGATGCCCGCTCGGTAGGCCGCGAGGGGGCCGGAGTTGACCATGACGGCGCCGACGGCCGACTGGCCGGAGCGGTCGACGAGCTGGCAGACGACGAACCAGAGGTCGGTGATCCGTACAAGCCAGTTCGCGCGGTTGTTGGTGGCGATGACGATGCCGGCCACGGACTGCACGCGCGGGCGGGCGAACGGGATGAGGGCCTGTTCGAGGGCTGCGGGTGCAAAGCAGCTGTCGCTGTCGCAGGTGACGTAGATGTCCGCCTCGGGGCTGACGCGGACGGCGTGCGCCTGGGCGTGGCGCTTGCCGGCGTTGGGCACGCGCTGCCAGGTGGTGGTGATACCGGCGTGTTGGGCGGCTTCTTCCCACCACCGGCGTACCTCGGCGTAGTGGGTGTTGGTGGAGCCGTCGTCGACGATGTGGACGCCGTCGGGCCTGCGGGTCTGGCGCAGGAAGGACTCCAGGCCGAGGCGGAGGTAGCCGGGGTCCTCGTTGTAGACGGGTACGAGGATGGCGACGTGGAGTTCGTCGAGTTGGCGTGCGATGCGCGAGGTGAGCGGCCGCGGGCGTTCGAGGTGGTACATGAACGTCTGGAGCAGGAAGATCAGGAAGAGGGAGGCCCACACGACGGTCAGCCGGTTCTGGCTGTGTCCGGTGCGCGTGAAGGCGCTGAGTGCGTGGTAGCCGGCCCAGGCGGCAGCCGCGAGCATGACGACGATCCCCATGAGGACCGTGACGGACCGGTGCTGATGGGCGCTCAGCACCGGTCCTGCGGCGTGGTCGTTGTTCACCGGCGGCCGAGGAAACGATTCTTCGACGTGCCGGTGCGGCTGGCGCCGGCCTGACCGGCCGTCAGTCCGCTGCGGTAGCGGAAGCGCACGACGAGGATGGCGCCGAGCACCACGGCGACTGCGGCCGCGACCATCCAGCCTCCCAGCGGATAGGTGATGCCGCCGATGACGATGGCCGGCATGCCGGTCTGTGCAAGCTGTCCGTGTCCGGACATAGCTCCCCCAAGGAGACGAGAAACCGTAGAGATCAGGCCATGTGAAGATCCTGTAAGAGATGTGTATAGCATGCAACTACTTGAAGGCGATACTTCATCGCTGGAAGATCACGAATGAATCACCGCAGGTGGAAGGCTTGATCACGGCCGTATCCTTCCTTCTGTGCCAACAGCCTGCAGGCGACACGTAACGGTCCATCAGCGTGGCCTCCAAGCACTTCGCGCCATCCCCACACCTCGAGGCAGCCCCCTTTCGCGGCGTCTCCCGACAGCATTGGAGCCACAGTGATGCAGGGCAGCGCCCGCAACATCGCCGTCTTCGGAGCCGGCTACATCGGTCTCGTCACCGCCGCCTGCTTCGCCCACCTGGGCCACCGGGTCACCGTCCGCGACATCCAGAGCGAACGCATCCGCCTGCTCCAGGCGGGAGACGTGCCCATCTACGAACCGGGGCTCGGAGAACTACTGGCCGAGCACAAGGAGTTGCTGACCTTCACGCTCGACGCGGCCGAAGCCGTCAACGACGCCCACATCGCCTACATCTGCGTCGACACACCACCCACCGCATCCGGCGACGCAGACCTGTCACGCGTGTGGTCCGTCATCGACAGCCTCCGCGGCGCGGCCCATCTCGCCGCGGTCGTGGTGAAGTCGACCGTCCCCGTCGGCACCGGCGCCCGCGTGCGCACCGCCCTGGACGATGCCGGCCTGAGCCACGTCGGCTACGCCTCCAACCCCGAATTCACCGCCGAGGGCCGGGCCGTCGCCGACTTCCTCCACCCCGACCGGCTCGTCATCGGCACCGACGACCCTGCGACCGCCCAGCTGCTGACAGACCTGCACGCCGGCATCGACGGTCCCGTGCAGACCATGGACGTCGCCTCCGCGGAGATGGTCAAGCTCGCGTCCAACGCCCTCCTCGCCACAAAGATCACCTTCATCAACGAGATCGCCACCGTGTGCGAAGCGACCGGCGCCGACGTCACCCGCGTCGCCGACGCCGTCGGCCTCGACCACCGACTGGGCCGCCACTTCCTCAACGCCGGCCTCGGCTACGGCGGATCCTGCTTCCCCAAGGACTCCCGCGCACTGCGCGCCATGGCCAGCAACTCCGGCTACTCCTTCCAACTCCTCAACGCCGTCATCGAAGTCAACGACCTCCAGCCCCGCCGCGCCGTCCAACGCCTCAAGACCGAACTCGGCACCCTGCGCGACAAACACATCGCCCTGCTCGGCATGACCTTCAAAGCCGGCACCGACGACATGCGCGAGGCCCCCAGCACCGTGCTCGCCTCACGCCTGCTCGCCGAAGGCGCCACACTCACCTGCTGGGACCCCATGGCCCGCCCCGCAGACACCGAGCCCTGGAACCAGGCCGAACGCCGAAACACCGTCACCGAGGCCCTCACCGGCGCCGACGCGGCCATCATCGTCACCGAATGGCCCGAGCTCCTCGACACCGACTGGGAAACCGCGCAACACCTCATGCGTACCGCCGTGCTCTTCGACGGACGCAACCTCCTGGATCCCGACGCCATGGCCCACGCGGGCTACACCTGCCTGACCGTCGGACGAGCCACCCGCCGACCCACTCGGTGAACCGCGCCCGAACCGTCGCACGCGGTTGCCTGACGATTCGGATGACGGCAGACGCCGGTCAGGGCACTGCCTTGGGAGGCCGGAACATGAAGAGACAGGAATGCGCGGATGCGGTGGACCGGGAGATGGCCGCGTCGTTGCTGCCCGATGCCGCCGTGTGGGCACTGGGCCGCTGGTGGAACGAGAACGCGTCGGCTTGTGCGGACGGGACGCCCGGGGCGCACACGGTGCGCTGCACCCCCGGTCGGTGGACGCAGATCGCTCCGTGGCCTTCGGCGCTGGCCCCCACTTCCTGCGGCAGCGACGCCGCAGTCAGTCGGGCGGAGGTGGCCTCGGCCGTCGCGGACGCGCTGCGGCGTGAGGCGTTCAGGGAAGCCCTGGTGGCGACCTACGTGTGGGGCAAGGGCAAGCGCGGTACTCCCGGCGGGAGCGGTCCGGCCATCCTGCACAAGATCCTGGCCGCGCAAGGGCTGGATGCGGCGCTGGCCCGTGCGGTCGTCACGTTGAGCAAGCACGGCGCACGAGCTGCTTACGCGGGACTTCAGCGCGTCGTTCCCGGGTTCGGTCCGTCGTTCTTCACCAAGTTCCTTTACTTCGCAGGCAAGGCGGTCCCGTCGGCAACCGGCCCCCAGCCGCTCATCCTCGACCGCGTTCTGGCCCGGCGTCTGCGGTTCCTGGCCCACACCGTCGGCCAGACCACCGGTCACGATCCCGACGGCTCGATCGCCGCACGGGTCTGGCGCGACAGCAACTGGTCACCACACCGCTACGCGGTCTACCTCTCCTTCATGCACGCCGCAGCCCGCCAACTGGCCGCGCGCGACATCTGGCCGTCAGACGCACCACCCGACCTGCTCGAACACGCCCTGTTCACCACCCCATGGCAGGAATCCGGTTGACGGCACAGCCGGCAAGAGGGAGACGGAAGGCGGTCCGTCTGCGGCAGGGCCGTCACCGTCGCAGGGTGGCCGCCCGGCGCACTCACCGTCGCCCAGAACCTCGAGAGAATACGCGCGGGTGGTTTACCCGGCGCATCGGTCCGGTGATGACATGCTCTCACCTACCTTTCATTCTGTAGTCGATCGACTACCAAGAGTGAATGGAGAGTGCGGATGCGTTCGACGTCCATGGGCCGTCTGGCGGCCCTCGCCCTGCCGAACCGTCCTGGGGGAGCCCAGTGGCGCCCCGTCGCCCGCCTACGGACGAGGGCACTGGCCGTGGGATTCACGCTGGCGGTGTCCGCCCTCGTGCCCACAGGCTCTGCCGGTGCGGCTGATCAGTACCAGTGGGCCGCGCTGGGTGACTCCTACACCGCCGGCGGGTTCGTCGGGGACCCGCAGCCCCCGCTCGGCAGTGCGACGCGTGACGGGTGTGACCGCACCACCAACGCCTATCCCGACGTCGTCGACCGGGAACTCGACGAGTTCCCGCCCGGCAAGCCCGTGCACCTGACCAACGTCAGCTGCGGCAACGCCACCATCGCCGACATCGCCACGACCAAGCAGACGCCGATCAGCCCGGTCCAGCCGCCCTCAGCAGGTTGGACCGCAGTGGACCCCCAGATCCAGCGGGCAAAGCTCAACGCCGACACCGACATCGTCACCATCGGCGTCGGCGGCAACAGCCTGCCCTTCGGCGGCATGCTCCTCAAGTGCCTCGAACTGGGAGCGACGCCCGGCAAGTCCTGCCGTGAGCACTACACCAGTCCCCCCGAGGGGGAGGAGAGCGTCCAGGACAAGCTCGCCAGGGTCCAGGACGAGTACATCGAAATGCTGGCCAAGGTACACGAGGCCGCACCCAACGCGAAGGTGATCACCGTCGGCTACCCGGCCGTCCTGCCGGACGAGGGCAGTGCCTGCAACCGGCTCTCCCTCACCGAGCTGGGCGCGATCAAGCACGCCGACGTCGACTGGCTCCGCGACCATGTTCTCAAGGCGCTGAACAGCACGATCCAGCGAGTCACGTCGTTCTTCGGCGACCGTTACGTCGACGTCTACTCCTCCAGCGTCGGTCACGACGCCTGCCAGCCCGCCGGCACCAAATGGATCGAGGGAATCTGCGGCGACGCCGAGAACTACTGGCCCGCCAAGCTCCCCGGCACTCTGCTGAACTGCGCCCCCATCAACAAGCGGGTCACCCTCGTCCACCCCAACGCCCACGGCCACGCCAACACCGCCGCCCACGTCGAACGAGCCATCCGCATCGCCCTCCTCGAGCACTGACCAGCCGGCCCCACCCGACAAGAGCCACAGGCGCGGGGCCAGCTCCCTCCATGAGGCGGACGGGCGAGCCGTCCGCGGCGCAGTCATCCAGGCAAGCTGTCGGCACAGCGCAACTCGGCCAGCACAGCACCGTGAAGGCAGGCCCAGCCACCAGCCTCGAGCCACTCCCCCAGCCGGTCACCGTGCCCCAGGAAGGCCCAGCAAGAGGGCGAAGCCGGCCGCCAAGAACCGCACCCACGTCATGACATGGCGCAGCCCCCACCATGGCGGTGGGGGCTGCGTCATGGGCGAGAGCACCCGATACGCAAGCAACAACCTCCGCCGTGGCCGGCTCGCCGTCGATCTCGATCCGGCCCGCAGGTGCGCCGTTGAGCTGCACAGCCGTCGCCACGAGCGCAGCCGCTTCCACCCGGTTCGCGCGCGCGAGCACCTACGCGACGAGCTCGAGCCCGTGGACCGAAGCCAGAGCGGCGGGCGCAACCCCGCCGGCATCAACGATCAGGACCACGGCCGGTGCCATGACGTCCACCAGCTCCTGCAACTGCCCGGTGAGCAACCGGTGCGCAACGCGAGGCAGGAACCACTTCACCACAGCCTGCCGCTTCGACCGGCTCGCCCTCAGCTGCGGACGCCGGGCCGGCACGTGCTCGCATGCTCGCCCTCAGGGCGCGAGGCGGGCCGCATGGTGCAGGCGGTTTGCTGTTCGTGGGGGCTGCCCGCGCCAGCACGTGGGTGCGTGCCGGCGCGGTCAGCCACTGCGGCCGCGGTGGGCTACTTGACGCCGATCTCGGCCAGTTGCAGGCGGAACCTGGTGCTCTCGTCGAAGGCGGCAGCGCCGAGCCTCGTTGCCGTCAGGCGCAGGTAGCGCCCGGTGGTGGAGGTGAGGGTGTAGGTCTGGGCGGCTCCGCTCGGGTTGGCCTGTCCGGTGACGGTACGAGCCGTGGTGTAGGTGCCGGATCCGTCGGCCCGGGTCTGCAATGTGAAGTCGACGGGGAAGCCCGCGGTGCCGCCGCCGGTGGCCGCGGCGTCGGTGCGGGGGTGGAGGGTGACGGCTCCGATGGGCCGGTCCGCGCCGAGGTCGACCTCGATCCACACGGGTGTGGCGCTGACGTCGGCGGAGGGGAAGTCGATGCTGGTGAAGCCCTTGGCACCGGTGATGCTGGTGGTGGTGCCGTCAAGGATCCGGGTCTTGCCCCAGTCGCTGTTCTCCAGCGTGTAGTTGGCCGTGACGGTGGTCCCGGCGGTGGGGACGGTGAGTTCGGCGAGTTGCAGGCGGAACTTGGTGGATTCGTCGGAGGCGGCGGCTCCGAGCTTGGTGGTCAGCACACGGACGTAGCGGGCGGTGGCGGTCTTGAAGCCGTACGTCTGCACCAACCCCTGGGGGTTGACCTGGCCGGTGACGGTGCGGGCGGTGGTGTAGGTGCTGGATCCGTCGGGGCGGGTCTGGATCGTGAAGTCGACGGGGAAGCCCGCGGTCCCTCCCCCGGCGGCCGGGGTGTCGGTACGGGGGAAGAGGCGCACGGCGTCGAGGTCGGCGTCGGCGCCGAGGTCGACCTCCACCCAGACAGGGTTCGCGCTGACATCGGCGGAGGTGAACTCGTTGCTGGTGTATCCCCTGGCGCCGCTCACGCTGGTGAGCTTGCCGTCGGTGAGCCGGTTCCTGCCCCAACTGCCGTTCTCCAGGCTGTTGTTGCTGGTGACCGGACGGTTCAGGGCGAGGTTGTCGAGGCGGCCGGTGCCGGTGGCCGTGAACGTCCAGGTGCCCGGCTGGGCCTTGAAGTAGACATACGAGGAGTCCTTGCCGTCGTAGCTCAGACCGCTGACGCTGCCGGTGGAGGAGCCGCCGGTGAAGACCGTGGCGCCGTTGGCCTTGATGACGGGCTGGGAGCCGCCGTAGGTGGGCACGCCCACTCGGGCGGTCGTCCCGTTCGGCGAGGTGAGTGTGAGGGTCGCCTGGGCGCCGTCGCGGGTGATGCCGAAGCGGATCTCACCCGCGACGGTCGGCGTCACGGTATTGATCTTGGTGAGGGTGCCGGTCTGTGGGGTCACCTCGTACGTCGTCCAGCCCGCCGTGGTGGGGCGCACACCCGCCGCGTAGGCGGACAGCGCGTACAACGGGCCGCCGTTCCAGGCGTGGTTGTCGGTGCCTTGCGACTTGACCCAGACCTCCCACAGGGTGTGGCAGGCGGGGTCGGCGACCTGAGCGGCGAAGCGGTTGCGCATCCGCTCCTCGGCGACGGTGGCCGCACCCATCAGATACAGCGCCTCCAAGACGTAGAACTCCATATAGGGGCTGGCGTTGAGGTGGGTGCGCAGCACGTTGATGATCGCCGGGTAGTGGCTGGGAGCGGCCAGGCCCGCGACGACGGCGAGAGCGTTGCTGCGGTCGTCGGTGTCGTCGTTGTAGCCGGGCGAGCGGTACTCGTTCTTCGTGGAGTTCCACAACAGGGTGTCGAAGTTGGCCTTGATGCCGGCGCGCTGGGCCTGCCATCCCGCGACGTCATCGGTATTGCCGCTGAGGGCTGCAAGTTTGGCGGCGGTGTCCAGGGCCAGGTAGTACCAGCAGTTGTCCAGGACGCGGGTGTCGATGTCGCTTCCCCAGTCCTGCCAGTCCCAGTCCCCGGCACGGTGGGCCACCAGGCCGTCGTTGCCCAGGCCCCACAGGTCCAGGTACTTCTTCACCGCCGGGTAGGCGGCGGTGACCGTGCTCGTGTCGCCGGTGTAGAGGTGGAACCTCCAGAAGGACCACACTGAGGCGAGCATCTGGTGGGGCAGTTCGGCGGTCCAAATGGTCGAGGGCATCGGGGAGTAGAGCGGCCCGGTGTCCTTCTGCCAGGCGGCCAGCTGGGAGATGGCCTTCTTGCCGAGCGCGTGGGACCTGGTGTCGAAGGTGTAGAAGCCCTCCTTCAGCTGGTTGACCACATCGCCCCACCACTGGGCGCGCTCGCGGGTCGGGCAGTCCATGTAGTTGTCCCGCATGTTGACGTACATGGTGCGGGCGGCCTTGGTCCACACGGTGTCGAAGAAGGCGTCGCTACTGGTGAACGACCCGGCGATATCGGTGTCGTAGCCGGACTCCCGGTACTTGAGATCGACGACGGTCACGCCCGCCGGGATGGTGTACCGCACGGCCGTACCGCTCATCCATGCCAGCGCCTCGAACTCCTGGACCCCGCCGGTGCAGACGTAGGTGGCGCGGACGTTGAAAATCGTCTTCTGGTCGATGCCGACCAGACCCTTGCCGTCGTCGTAATGATCGGTCTGTATACCGATCACCGCGCCGGCCGGGGCATCAACCTTCAGGTACGGCGTGACCTGGATGTTGGACGGCAGGGTGGCCCAGATCGCCGTGGAACCCTGACCCGTGGCCGGGAGCGAGGCGTCGTTGACGTAGGGCTTCAGGCCGGAGTAGCGGAGCTGCGGAACCGGCCGTTCGACGAGGCCGTTCCAGGGCGCGGCTCCGGCGGAGCCGAAGTCGGTGGGCGCGCCCCAGGAGCTGTCGTCGAAGGTCGGGGACTGCCAGTCGGCCATGGCGGTGGCCTTGCGGGCGTCGTAGTAGACGTTCGATTCCGGAAGCCGGAAGTTCACCTGCGTGCCGCTGGTGTCGTTCGAGTAGCCCGGGTGAACCGTGTACTTCCACTGGGTGTCGCTGACCAGGCGGGTGGCGGTGGAGCCGGTCGCGATGTCGGACTGGAACAACAGGCCGCCGTTGCCGCTGCTGCTGTGCGAGAAGCCCTGCTTGCCGAAGTACGTGACCAGCAGCGCCACCGTGTTGCTGCCGCCGGCCAGATACGGGGCCAGGTCGATCTCGTCGTAGTAGGTGTCTGTACGGTTCGGCCCGCGCTTGAGCCCGCCTTCGAAGATGACGAGAGTGCCGTTGACCCACAGCCAGTATTTGGAGTCGGCGGCGATCCGGGTCACGGCTCTGGAGGGCGCGGAGCCCAGGGTGAACGACCTGCGGAAGGCCACCCACTGATTCGTCGCACTGGAGGGAGCCCAGATCCACTTCGCGGTCCACGAGGCGGCCGCGGACGCGGTTGGCGCGAGTACGGGCAGCATCACGGAACCCACAGTGGGGGCCAGGGCCACGGCTATGGCGGAGCGCAGAACGTTGCGGCGCGTCACATCGTGCATCGCGGGCTCCTAAGAGACATACGGAGAGCGGAGAGGGCGGCAGAACACGTCTGCAACCCGAGGGCTCGAGGCGGGTCGGAATTGCCGCTTCCGACATTATGAATCGATTCAACTCGATGTTTGCAGGGGTGATCCTGGCCCGGGCTCGGGCGTCGTGTCAATCGCCGTGCAACCGGAATCTGCGGAGCGGCCCGGCTGATGCCGGCAGGTCTGCACAGTTGGGGTGAAGCGTGAGGATCCCACGCGTCGAGCGGCCATGTGAGGGGCTCGGGACCGAACTCGGGACCGAACCGGCCAGGGCTCAGTGACGTTCCCCAGGCGGTCGGCCGGCGAGAACGAGGTCGGTGCTGGACTTGTGGACGGTGGTTCGTTTCACCGCTCGGTCTGAGTCAAGCCGCCGATCGCTTCCACCACCACTGGGAGGCCGTGGTTTGACCGGTCCAGCGTTTGCGGTGACCATCACGGCCTCGGTTCCGCGAGAGGTGCGGCTCTCTTCTGCAGTGAGCGTTGTGCATCTGGAAACGGCTGATCATCGGGGCTGCTGTCGGTGGGTGCACGGCCCTTCGGCTGGTCGCGGGCGGGTGCCTGTGGTGAAGGGTTGTCTGTCAGACCGATGAGTAATGCCGCCTCGCCAGGTCCACACGCAGTGAAAGCAGTTCCAAAGGAAGACCACGGGAGGTCGTAGTGTCCAGATCAGTGCTCGATATGTCGGTGTCTCTCGACGGGTACATCGCCGACACCGACGATTTCCTCGGCGGCGACGATGGTGAGCGGCTCCACAAGTGGGCCGACCCTGACGGGGAGTCCGGCCGGCCGTCCGGACCGGCCATGCAGTTCCAGGACGAATGGAATGCGGCCGGTGCGGTGCTCGCGGGACGTCGGACTGCCGAGCTCATGGATCACTGGGGTGGCGATCACGGCGGTCTCCCGATCTTCGTGCCCAGCCACCGCCCGCCCGGACCTGCCGCTCGCTGGGGTTATCCACTGGTCACGTACGTGACCGATGGGATCGAGAGCGCGATGGCACAGGCCAAGGCCGCAGCCGAAGGCAAAGACGTGCAGGTGCGTGGTGCCTACACGGCGCAGCGGGCGCTCGAGGCCGGGGTGCTGGATGAGGTACAGATCCACCAGATCCCGGTCCTTCTCGGGCGTGGTCGTCGGTTGTTCGATGTATTGCCGTCAGAGATCGAGTTGGAAATCGTCCGGGTGATCGACACGCCGCAGGCCACCCACATCCGCTACCGCGTCCGTCGCTGACGACATGGGCAGGCGATCTTGAGCGTGGAAATCGTCCGTGCCGGGCACGAGTACGCGATCCGCAATCCACACCTCCCCCGGTTCGAGCAGGTCGGTGACGGTCGAGCCCGACACCTTGGCTTCTCCACCCAGCCGATGTCCTGCGGTGTGCGCCCGCTGCGCTCCAACGCCTCAGCCATCACGTCCTTCTGGGCAGGCGGGCGGGGGTGGCGGGCCCGGCGGTGCGGCCGTCGTCGTTGACCGCGATGCCCTCCAGTACGGCGAGCACCGGGTCGCCGCCCGCTTGGGATGCGCGGCCGGGTTGTTCATGTCGAACCGGCGGCCGTTGGCAGCCCGGTTGTAGGGACGTCCGCGGCCATCACCTGCTCGCAGAGCGCAGGCCACCCGTCGGAGGCAAAGCCGTGCCGCGTCATGTCCGGGTGGACGCCGGGCGCGGTGTCATGGTCGACGGCGCCCACCACGTCCGTGGGCACGCCCCGGGCGTCCATGGTCGCCCGGCTCCGGTCGATCAGCCCCTGCGTGTGACTGAGCGCCGGCGGCGGCTTGAGCGTGCAGTCGACGAACAGGGCGCAGATCGCCGAAACGGCACGCGTCGTCGGTCGACGGGCGGGCGTGACGGCCATGAAGGGCAACTTCACGCAAGCAGCTGTGCCCCTGAGCAGACCTACGGCACCATCCCGGGCCCGGACTCGGGGCAGCCTCTCGCGTGAGGTCCGTTCCTCCCCCGAGCGACTCACCGGCAAAACCGGCGCTTCCCTGCCCGCTGCCGTCACATCCCCACCCATGCGACGCGCAGGGCACGGGCGCCGCGCGCGTCCCGCCCCTTCGGCCGGCCCTTGAGGGCATCGCCAGCGGGTTCGGCGACCCACGCGCCGTCCCACATGTGGCCGTCGGGTTCGGTCGCGGGCGTCCAGGCGGCGCGGGGACGAGCAGGACGGCCTGATGCATGGCATCGGTGAGGGCCATCCCGACCGAGTAGGACAGCCACCGTCCCAGCTGCGTGGACCGGTTGGGGAAGTCGTGGCCCCGCCGGCCGAGTCGGTGCGGATCAGGGTCCGCCCTGCACGCCGGTACTTCTTCGGGAGCGGAGTCGGCGCCTGCCGGGAGACGGCGACGTGGTCGCTCGCGGTGCTACTGCCCGCGGTGCGCGGTCGCAGCGGGCCCGCGACCGGTTTGCCGGGAGCCACCTGGGCCATGGTCGACAAACGCGAACAGCGCATGGCGGCCGAAGGCCTTCTTCCATGTGGCGCCGTTCCAAAGGGGCGTGACTCCACAATTTCGCTACAAGGGCATATTGGCTGCGATTGACCGTATGTCGCACGGCCGGTACCGGATGATCGTTACACTCAGTCCGGCGGGGCGGCACGACGGTGACACTGCGTTCATTGTGTTCGTTGCATGCGCCCTATAACATGACTGATGATCACGAAGGGAAACGGGAGTGACGGGGGTCTCTTCTGAGATGGATGTGACTGCTAGGTCCGTCGGCCATAGTCGCCGACGGCGCAGAGAATCTGCCGGTCCGCGATGGGCCCGGTATTGATGCATTTCGAATTCTGACGGTGCGAGGCCGTCCTCTCCATACGTTTCCGGCACCTCTTTTCGGTTCTCCTTGCTGTGGCGAGGGGCGCCCATGCCGCTATGCGGCCGGAGAGACCTTACTGTCGGTTCGGCCCGCCATATTGCACTGCCTCGTGTATTGATCGGGACTTTTTCATAAAGGCTCGGCGATTTCCATGATTGGACCCCGGTCGGGTGCCAATGCCGATTCGATGCTGCCCTGGGGTGGATACCGATGGCTGAATCCTTACCGTTCACCGAGATATTCACCATTACGTCCGAGAACCCGTTGCTGCGGGACCACGTCGTCTACGGCCGAAACCTGCTGCCGGGTGTGGGTTACGTGGATCTGGTGCTGCAGGTACTGGCCAGGCACGGCCATGCCATGGCGGACGTCGAGTTCCGGAACCTGACCATCCTGGCGCCGCTCGTCGCCGAGCCGGGCGAGCGGGTCCTGGTCACCGTCGCAGGGCGTCCCGCGCCCACCGAAGGCTGGCGGATCGAGGTCAGCAGTCGGCGCGGGCAGGAAGCGGACATGCTGCACGCGTCGGTGACGGTGCGTCAAGCCCGCTCGCCGGCCTTCACGGAGCGGCTGTCCATGCCGTTCGCCGGAGTGGAACGACAGACGTCACTTGCCGACATCTACCGTTGGCTTCGCGAGCACGAACTGGTCCACTCCGGGCTGATGAGGGTCGACGGCGTGGTGCACCACCGCCGCACGGACCTGGTCGTGGAGCTGGAACTCCCCCCGGCGTCGCAGGCCGGTGCGGACCGTTTCCTCTTCCATCCGGCGCTGTTCGAGGCGGGGCTGCTCGGTGGCAGCGTGAACAGCCACATGCTGCACGAGGCAAGCGCGGGCGACCCTGGCGAAGCCCTGTACCTGCCGATCGTGTTCGAGTCCTTCCGGGCGACCGCTCCGCTGGGCCGCAGCTGCTTCGTCAGGGTCTCGGCCGACTCGATCAGCAGGGACGACGAACTGATCCGGCTGGGGGCCGAGTTCTACGACGCGAGCGGGGTGAAGATCGCCGAGGTCGGCCGCCTCGCGGCCAAACGGGTCCGGGCCACGGCGGCCCTCGACGTCCGGGGCGAGCCCGCCCGGCAGGCCGCCGTCACCCAGAATCCCGCGGCCGGGCGCGACGTCGTGACCGTACTGCGCGAACTGGTCGCCGCGCGGCTCGGGGTGCCGCCGGCCGACGTCGGGTCGCACATCGGCTACTACCAGCTCGGGCTGACCTCCGCCTCCCTGGTCGCTCTGGTCGGGGAGTTGGAGGACCGGTTCGCCATCGAGCTCTCCCCGACCGTCGTCTTCGAGTACACCACGATCGCGGAACTGGCGGCCTGGCTGGACGAACGCCTTGCGCAGGCCGGCCGCCCGGCGGAGGTCGCACCCTCCGCGGACGCCCCCGCGCGGGCCGGCGGCGGGCCGGACGGGCAGGCGGCCGTCCGGTGCGGCGAGCTGACGGACGAGATCGCGGCGCTGCTCGGTGTGCCGGCCGGGCAGGTCGAACCGGACGCCGAGTGGACGGAGCTCGGGTTCGACCCGGTCACTCTGGCCGCTCTCGTGGAGCGTCTGAACGACCGCTACGGCCTGGCGCTCACTACGGCCGCGTTGGTCTCGCAGCCGACCGTGCGAGAGCTGGCCGAGAACGTCCTCGCCCAGCCGGGCGAACAGGCGAACGCCCCAGAGGCGGAGGCACAGACGGACCCGCACCCGCTGCTGCACGGGGTCGTCCCGCTCGAGTCCGGTGCAGCGTACGAGACCCGGTTCGACGGGGACGAGTCGTACCTGCGCGACCACCTGGTGCGCGGCGCCCGCGTTCTGCCCGGCGTCGCCCACGTGGAGCTGGCGCGGGCGGCCGCGGCCGCCTGGTTCGGCGAGCCGGCCGGACAGCGGGTGCGACTGGAGGACCTCGTCTGGCTGCGCCCCGCCTTCTGCGGGCCCGACGGGCTGGAGCTGCGCGTCACCGTGCGGCAGACGGCCGACGGTGCGGAGTTCGGGATCGCGCCTCCGCAGGACGACGACAGGCCGTACTGCCAGGGCCGGGTGCGCCTGGTCGAAGACCGTGACGGTGACGGCGAGGACGAGCCGGACGCCCTGGGGGCGGCGCAGGCCGGCTGCACCGGAGGGGAGGTGACGGCGGCACGGATCTATGAGCTCTTCGCCCGTTTCGGTCAGGAGTACGGCCCCGCCCAGCAGTCACTGACCGGCTTGCGTACCGGCACCGACGCGGCGGAGCACCCGCAGGCGCTGGCCGAGCTGCGGCTCCCGGCCTCCGCCGACCCGCTCGCCGGGTGCCTGCTGCACCCGGCCGTCCTGGACGGGGCGCTGCAAGCGACCGCGGGGCTCTGGCTCGGGCCGGACGGGGAGGTGGACGGGTCGTCCAAACCCGCCCTGCCGTTCGCCGTCGAGCAGGTGGACGTACGTCGCGCGACCCCCGATCGGGCCATGGCCTGGGTCCGGTTCCGGCCGGGCAGCGGTCCGGCGGCGGCGCGGCCGCTGCTGGATGTAACGGTCTTCGACGAGCGAGGCCGAGTGTGCGTCGAGCTGTCCGGGCTGAGCACGCGTGCCCTGCCCGAGCTTGCGGCCGCGCCCCCGCGGGAGCGATCCGAGGCGTCCCAGGCGGGCGCCGGGTTCGACATCGCCGTCATCGGCGTCGCCGGCCGCTACCCGGAGGCGGCGGACCTGGACGAGTTCTGGGAGAATCTCAGGTCCGGCCGCGACTCGGTGCGCCGGGTCCCGGCCGAGCGTTGGACACGACCGCAGTGGGCGGCGGAGGCCGACCTCTGGGGCGGCTTCCTCGACGGCGTCGACCTGTTCGACCCGCTGTTCTTCCGCATCTCGCAGCGGGAGGCCGAGCACCTCGACCCCCACGAGCGGCTGTTCCTGGAGTGCGCGCACCACGTCCTGGAGGACGCCGGGTACACCGGGGAGCTGCTGGAGCGCACCAGCGGCGGCGTCGGCGTCTTCACCGGAGTGATGTACCAGGACTACCAGCTCTACGGCGCGCAGGCCCAAGACCGCGGTCAGGCGGTGGCGCTGTCAGGGAGCGCGTCCTCGGTCGCGAACCGGGTGTCCTTCGTCAACGGGTTCACAGGGCCGAGCATGGCCGTGGACACCATGTGCTCGTCCTCGCTGACCGCGATCCACCTGGCCTGTGAGGCGATCCGCAGCGGCCAGTGCGGGGCGGCCCTCGCGGGCGGCGTCAACGTCACCGCGCACCCCAACAAGTACCTGATGCTGGCGCAGCGCAACTACCTCTCCAGCGACGGTCGTTGCCGCAGCTTCGGGGCCGGCGGCGACGGCTACGTGCCCGGCGAGGGGGTCGGCGCCGTCCTGCTCAAGCCGCTGGACCGGGCGCTGGCGGACGGCGACCACATCCACGCCGTGGTCAAGGGCACCGCGCTGAACCACGGCGGACGGACCAACGGCTACACCGTGCCCAGCCCGGCGGCCCAGGGCAAGGTCGTGGGCCGGGCGCTGGCCGCATCCGGTGTCGACCCCAGGTCGGTCGGCTACATCGAGGCGCACGGTACGGGTACCGCGCTGGGCGACCCGATCGAGATCGCCGGGCTGGCCAAGGCCTTCCAGGAGGCCGGCGCGGGGCCTGAGCAGTGCGCGATCGGCTCGGTCAAGTCCAACATCGGGCACGCCGAGAGCGCGGCCGGAATCGCCGGCTTCACCAAGGTGCTGCTCCAGTTGCGGCACCGCGAACTCGTGCCCAGCCTCCATGCGACCACGCTCAACCCGCACATCGACTTCCCGCGGACCCCGCTGCGCGTACAGCGGAGCCTGGAGCCGTGGCGGCGACCCGTCGTGGTGGACGGCGGGCCGAGCCACTCCCTTCTCCGGACGGCGGGGGTCTCCAGTTTCGGCGCGGGCGGCTCGAACGCGCACGTCGTCCTCACCGAGTACGAGCTGCCACAGCCGCAACCGGGCCCGGTCGACCGGCCCACGCTGCTCGTCCTCTCGGCCCGGACCAAGGCCCAACTGGTCGAACAGGCGAGGCGGCTGGAGGCGCGTCTGGCCGAGCTGACCGAGGCCGACATGCCCGGCGTCGCCTGGACTCTTCAGACCGGCCGGGTGGCCCTGGAGGAGCGTCTCGCGTTCGCGTCGGAGTCGCCGGCCGAGGCCAGAGCCGTGCTCGCACGGTTCGCGGCAGCGCCGGACCAGCCTGACGGCTGGGTGCGCGGCACGGTGCTCACAGAGGTCGCGCCGGACGGGGCGGAGCAGGCGCGCGCCCTCGACGACTGGATCCGGGAGGGCGCCGGCGACCGGCTGCTGCGGCTGTGGGCCGCGGGGACCCCGGTGCCGTGGGACACGGTGCAGACGGGCTCCCGGACGAACGGCCCGAGCCACCCGGGCGGTCCGGAGCCGAGGCCGCGCCGGGTGCCGCTGCCCGGCTACCCCTTCGCCCGCGAGCGCTGCTGGATCGAGCTCGACGGGCCGGCGTCCGGCGGGATCCCGCCGGGCGGGGACCCCCAGGAGACGGCGACAGGCCGGGACGGCGAGGTGCTGCTGCTTCTTCCGGGCTGGGCGTCCGGCGAGAAGGCCGGCGAGGCCGGCGGAGCGAACGGGTTCACCGCCCACCATGTGACGGTGGTCGGCACTCTCTCCGAGGCCGAGCGCGAGGAACTGCGAGCCGCGCTGCCGCCTGGCGCCGAGTGCCGGTTCGTCGCTCTGGCGGACGGTCCGCTGGACCAGCAGTACACCGAGGCCGCCCAGGAGGTGCTCGCGCGGCTCCAAGAGGTCCTGCGGCCCGGCCCGCAGGGACCGGTGCTGTTCCAGGTCGCGCTGGCCCGGCCGGCGGCCACCGGCCCGGAGCGGGACCGGCTCGCCTGCCTGGGCGGCCTGTCCGGGCTGCTGCGGACGGCCGGCCTGGAGGACCCCCGGCTGCACGGGCAGCTCGTGGACTGCCTCGACGGAGCGTCCCCCGCCACGGTCGGCGCCCGGCTGGCGGCCGAGGCCGGACCCGGGCCGGGGCCCGAGGTGCGCTACCGCGACGGCCTCCGGTACACGGCGGCGCTACGGGGAACGAGGCTCGGCGGCGCCGCGACCGGACCCTGGCGGGAGGACGGCGTCTACCTCGTCACCGGTGGCGCCGGTGCGCTGGGCCGGATCGTAGCGGGCGACATCGCGGCCTCGGTCCGCCGGGCCACGGTGGTCCTGGTCGGCCGCTCCGCCCTCTCCGGGGAGCAGCGGGCCGGGGTGGACGAGCTGCGCGCCGCGGGGCTCACCGTGGAGTACCGGTGCGTGGACATCACCGACCGGGCGGCCACCGCCGGGCTGCTGGCCGACGTGGTCCGCGAGCACGGACCGCTGACCGGCCTCCTGCACGGTGCCGGCGTCCTCGCGGACCGGCTCGTCGTCGGCAAGGTCCCGCACGAGCTGGAGCGGGTCCTGGCGCCCAAGGTCAAGGGGTTGGTGCACCTCGACGAGCTGACCCGTGACCAGCCGCTGGAGTTCTTCGTCTGCTTCTCCTCGGCCAGCGGCGCCTTCGGCAACGTCGGTCAGGCCGACTACGCCGCCGCCAACGCCTTCCTGGACGCCTACGCGGCGTACCGCAACCGCCTGGTCACGGCGGGGGAACGCAGCGGCAGGTCCATTTCCGTGGGCTGGCCGCTCTGGGCCGACGGCGGCATGGGAGCGGACCGGGCCGTCGCGCAGCGGCTGCGCGACCTGGACCTGGTCCCGCTCGGATCCGCCGAGGGGCTCGCCGTGTTGCGGTGGGCGCTGACCGACCCGGAGGCCACCGACGACGGCAGACTGATCGTGCTCGCGGGCCGGCACGAGGCTTTGGCCCGGATCACCGGCGGGGTGATCCGGCGGGGTGCGGCGGACCCGACGGGCGCGGCGGCCGCGACGCCCGAGGCCGCGCGGGACGGCGACCGGCTGCTGGAGGACCGGACGGTCGGTTATTTGCGGAGGCTGCTCGCCGACGTCCTCAAGCTCGGTCCGGAGCGGCTGCACCCGGACGCCGCGCTGGAGCAGTACGGCATGGACTCCGTTCTGGCGGTCGAGGCCGTCACCCGGCTGGAGAAGACGTTCGGCCCGATGGCCAGGACCCTGCTGCTGGAACTGCCGACCCTGCGGGAGCTGGCGCGGTACCTCGCGGCCGAGCACGCGACGGCCCTGCGTGCACTCCTCGGCGAGCCCCACTCCGTACGCGCACCCGAAGCCGAGCCCCACCGTGAACCCGAGCGCCGGATCGAACCCGAGCCGGCAGTCGCCCCCGAAGACGCGACGACCACATCCGCACCGGACCGTGCAGCGCTCCGGTCCACCGAGCCCAGAGGGAAGTGCATGGACGTCGCCGTCATCGGCATCGCCGGCCGCTATCCGCAGTCGGCGGACCTGGACACGCTGTGGACGCACCTGCGGGACGGGAAGGACTGCGTCACCGAGCCGCCCCCCGACCGCTGGGACGAGGCGGCACGGTCGGGCGTCTGGGGCGGATTCCTCGACGGCATCGACGGGTTCGACGCGGCGCTGTTCGGCGTGTCGCCCCGTGAGGCGGCGGCGATGGACCCGCAGCAGCGGCTGTTCCTGGAGACGGTCTGGGAACTGCTGGAGGGCTGCGGCGTCACCCAGGAGGTGATCGAGCGCCGGTACGGGCGGAGCGTCGGCGTCTACGCCGGCGCCTCCTACCTCCAGTACCGGGCGGACGCCTCCGACCCCGCGCTCGCGGCGCTCACCTCGACGGCGTCGTACAACATGATCGCCAACCGGGTCTCGCACTTCTTCGGGCTGGAGGGACCGAGCCTGGCGGTCGACAGCATGTGCACCTCCTCGGCCATGGCCATCCACCTGGCCTGCGCGGACCTCCAACGCGGGGAGTGCGAGGCCGCCATCGCCGGTGGGGTGAACCTGGCGCCCCGTCCGGACAAGTTCCTCGGGCTGTCCGAGATGCGGATGCTGGGCAGCGGGCCGGACAGCCGGAGCTTCCGCGACGGGGACGGCTACCTCCCTGCCGAGGCCGTGGGCGCGGTCCTGCTCAAGCCGCTGGACGCCGCACTGCGCGACGGGGACGAGGTGCACGCCGTCATCAAGGGGACCGCCACGCTGCACAGCGGTCGCTCCAACGGCTTCCTCACGCCCAGCCGCCGGGCCCAGGTGACGGTCATGCGCAGGGCTCTGGAGCGCTCCGGCGCCGAGGCTGCGTCGGTCGGATACGTCGAGGCGTCGGCGAACGGCGCGGCGCTGTCCGACGAGATCGAGGTGAGCGCCCTGCGGGAGGTGTTCGAAGGGGTGACCGAGCCCGTGGTGGTCGGGTCGGTGAAGTCCAACCTCGGGCACCCGGAGGCGGCCTCGGGCGTCGCGCAGCTCACCAAGGTCGCCCTTCAGTTCCGGCACCGCGAGCTGGCCCCGCTCGTCGCCACCGGCGAGACCAACCCCAACCTGGCCTTGGACGGCGGGCCGCTGACGCTCTGCGAGCGGCTGACCCTCTGGGCGGAGCGCAAGGAGGCGCCCGGTCGACCGCCGGCCCGGCGAGCGCTGATCAACTCCGTTGCGGCGGGGGGCAGTCACGTCAGCATGGTGGTCGAGGAGCCGCCGCGGGCGGCGGTCCGGCGGGCGCAACCGGACCCCGGGCCACAGCTGCTGGTCGTGTCGGCCGCCGACCCGGCGCGGCTGCGGACGGCCGCGGGCCGGCTGCTCGAGTTCCTCGGTCGGCGCGACGGAGTGGACCTCGCCGACGTCGCGTACACCCTTCAGCTGGGCCGTGAGGCGATGCCGGCGCGGCTCGCCGTGGTGGCCGCGAGCGTTCAGGAACTGCGGGCGTCGCTCGCCGCCTTCCTGGCCGGGGCGGACGGCACGGCAGTGGCCGACGGGTCGCCGGGACCCGTGTTCCACACGGGCGACACGGACGACCGCCGGCTGCCCCTCATGGCGGTGCTCGACGGGGCCAGGGGCGAGGCCTTCGTCTCGGCGCTGGTCGCCGACCGTGACCTGGAGCGGCTCGCCGAGCTGTGGGTGTGCGGCGCCAGGATCCCGTGGGGTGGGCTGTACACGCGGCGCAGGCGCCTGGTGGCGCTGCCCGCCACCGCCTTCGAGCGGACGAGCCACTGGCTGGGCGGGACGTCGCCCCGGCCCGTCCGTGCGGCCCCGGCGGACCGGCCCGAGCCGGCGGCCCCCGCCCAGGCAGGCCCGGAGCCCGCGTCCGAGGACACCGTGTTCGTCCCCGCAGCCGCGACGCCGGCCCCCGAGCCCGTCCGGGCACCGGCCGGCCCGGAGCGCGTGGTCATCGAGGTCTGCGCCGAGCTGCTCGGTCTGCCTGCGGGGGAACTCGGCCCCGAAAGCAGCTTCTTCGCCCTGGGCGGCCACTCGCTGCTCGCCCACCACTTCGCCGACCGGCTGCGCGCACGCGGCCTGCTGTGCGACCCGCCGAGCATCCTGCGCGCCCCCGACCTCGCGGCCGTCGCCCGGGCGGCCCAGCCGGTGCAGGCCGTGCAGACGCCCACCGTCGTCGAGCCCGCCCCGGTGACCCCCGTCCCCGCCCGCTCCGACGCCTCTCCCCTGCCGGCCGGGATCCCGGTCGGCACCACCCGGATCACCCCCGACCTGCTGCCCCTGGTTTCCCTGACCGAGCAGGAACTCGCCGCGGTCGTCGCCGCCGTGCCCGGTGGGGCCGTGAACCTCCAGGACGTGTACCCCCTCGCCGGAATGCAGGAGGGCATGCTCTTCCACCACATCCGGGACGACGCGCACGACCCGTACATCTCCTCGGGACTGCTCTCCTTCGCGGACCGCGACCACCTGGACCGGTTCACCGAGGCGCTGCGGGCGGTGATCGCCCGGCACGACGCGCTGCGCACCGTGATCCTCTCCGACGGCCTCGGCGAGCCGGTCCAGGCCGTGCTGCGTCACGTGGAGTTCGAGCCGGCGGAGACGGAGCTCCGGGCCGGGACACCGGCCGTGGACCAGTTGGCGGAACTGGTGCGCAACGCCCCGCGGATGCCGCTGGACCGGGGCCCGCTGATCCGGCTGCATGCCGGTCAGGAGCCGGACACCGGTGTGTGGCACGCGGCGCTGAGCCTGCACAACGTGCTGCACGACGCGTCGTCGCTCGGTCTGTTGTTCGCCGAGCTCGCCGCACACATGGACGGCCGGGCGGACACCTTGCCGGAGCCGGTGCAGTACCGCGACTTCGTAGCCCACTCCCGTCGGCGGCCCACCGGGACGGAGGCCGCGGCCTTCTTCACCGCGCTGCTCGGTGACGTCACGGAGCCGACCGTGGTGTTCGGCCTGCACGACGTGCACGGCGACGGACGCCAGGTCGTCGAGGCGCGCCGGTCGCTGGACGACGGCCTGGCCCGACGTATCCGCGAGCTGGCGGCCGAGCTGCGGATCAGCCCCGCGACCCTGTTCCACGTCGGCTGGGCGCTGACCATGGCGGCCTGCGCGGACCGCGACGACGTGGTGTTCGGCACGGTCCTGTCGGGGCGCCTCCAGGGACCCGCGGGCACGGACCGGATGCTCGGCAGCTTCATCAACACCCTGCCCCTGCGGCTCGACCTGGCCGGCCGGAGCGTGCGCGACCTGGTCCGGCGGACCGGGGAACTGCTGCACGAGCTGGTCCGCCACGAGCAGGTGCCGCTCACCGAGGCCAGGGCGCACAGCGGCCTGCCCGACCGTGAACTTCCGCTGTTCAACGCGATCTTCAACTACCGCCACCTGCCGAGCGACGACGGCATCGCCGCCCGGCTCCAGCGGGTGGGCGTCACGCCGCGGTCGGACGTCTTCGAGCGCAGCAACTTCCCGGTGACCGTCTCGGTCGACGATCTCGGGCACGCGTTCCGGATCGACGCGCTGATCCACCGGGCCCAGGACGCCGACGTCGTGATCGACTGCCTGGAGGCCGCCATGGCCTCCCTGGTCGAGGTGCTCCCGGACGAGGAGCGCTCCCTCTCCCCCGCGCTCGACCTGTCCGTGCTGCCGGCCGCGATGCGGCGGCGCGAGCTCGTCGAGTTCGCCTGGGAGCCGGTGACCGCCGAGGCGGCCGACACCCGGTCGGAGCGCCTCCTGCACGAATGGTTCGAGCAGGAGGTCCGTGCCGTTCCGAACGCGGTGGCGGTGACCTGCGAGGACCGCTCCCTGACCTACGCCGAGCTGAACGCGCGGGCGAACCGCCTGGCCCGGTACCTGCGGGCGCTGGGCGTGGGGCACGAGTCGCTGGTCGCGCTCTGCCTGCCGCGCGGCGAGTGGCTGGTGGTGAGCGCGCTGGCGGTGCTGAAGGCCGGCGGTGCGTACGTGCCGCTGGACCCGTCGGCGCCGGTCGAGCGGCTCGGCCACGTGCTGTCGGACAGCGCCCCGAAGGTGGTGCTCGTGGACGGCGCGGTGCCGGACGGACTCGACGTCGGCAGCGCCCAGGTGGTGGACGTCCCCGGCCACACGGCCCGCTGGGAGGCGTTGTCGGACGCCGACCTGGAGCCGGTGGCGGGCGCCTCGCCGAGGGACCTGGCGTACGTGATCTACACCTCCGGTTCGACCGGACTGCCCAAGGGGGTGATGGTCGAACACCGCAACGTCGCCCGGTTCTTCGTCGCGGCCCAGGAGTGGTTCCGCTACCGGGAGGGGGACGTGTGGACGCTGTTCCACTCCTTCGCCTTCGACTTCACGGTGTGGGAGATGTGGGGCGCTCTGCTGCACCGGGGCCGGCTGGTCGTGGTGACGCGGGACGTGGCGCGCAGCCCGCGCGACTTCTACCGCCTGCTGTGTGCCGAGGGCGTCACCGTACTCGGCCAGACACCCACCGGATTCGGGCAGTTGATCGCGGCGCAGGGCGACGACGGCGCCCCGCACCGCGTGCGCACGGTGCTGCTCGGCGGCGAGGAGCTGGACGCCGCGCCGCTGGCACCCTGGTTCGCCCGGGCGGTCAACGAGGGGACCGAGCTGGTGAACATGTGGGGGACCACCGAGACGACGGTTGTCACCACCTACCGGGTGGTCACCGAGCCGGACACCCGCCTGACCACCAGGCCGATCGGCGGCGCGATGCCGGGCATGAGCGTGTACGTGCTGGACCGGCACGGCGAGCCGATGCCGACCGGGGCGGTGGGCGAGCTGGTCATCGGCGGCGAGGCGGTCTCGCGTGGCTACCTGAACCGTGCGGAGCTGACCGCCCAGCGCTTCGTCGCGGACCCGTTCATCGGGGTGCCGGGCGCCCGGATGTACCGGACCGGTGACCTGGGACGCCGACTCGCCGACGGTTCGCTGGAGTTCCTCGGCCGCAACGACGGCCAGGTCAAGATCCGCGGCTACCGGATCGAACTGGGCGAGGTCTCCACCCGGCTCAACGAACACCCCGCCGTCGGGGAGGCACGGGTGGTGGTCCGCGGCCAGGGCGACGAACGGCGCCTGATCGGGTACGTCGTCCCGGCGGACGACCGCCGGGGCGAGCCCGGCGGGCCGTGGGAACTGGAGCTGCGGGAGCAGCTGGACACCGCGCTGCGGGCCGCGCTCCCGCCGTACATGGTCCCCTCCGCCTATGTGCTGCTGGACACGCTGCCGCTGACCGGCAACGGCAAGCTCGACACGGCCGCGCTGCCCGAGCCGGAGGCCCCGGTGCGCAGCGGGCCGGCGGTCGCACTCACCGACACCGAGCGGATCGTCTCCGGGGTGTGGGCCGAGCTCCTGCACATCGACGCGGAAGTGCTCGACGCGCAGAGCGGCTTCTTCGAGTTCGGCGGCAACTCCCTGCTGGTGGCCCGGTTGATCAACCTGGTCAAGCAACGCACGGGCGTGGAGCTGACGGTCCAGACCGTCTTCGACGCGAACAGGATCGGCGACCTGGCGGCTGCACTGGAGCGCGCCCTGCCGGACCCCGGGGCCGACGCCGCGCTCGACCTGGACGCGATCACCGAGAGCATCACCCTGATCGAGAGCCTGAGCGACGCCGAGTTGGACGCCCTGGACAGCGACGACGCTGCTCTCGGCATCGAGAGCTGGAAAGGCCGACGATGAGCACGCCGTACCCGGACAGCGGACCGGAACTGATCCGCAAGATACAGGCGATGCCCGCCAAGCGGCAGCGCGCCGTGATCGCGCTGCTGACCAAGCGGGGCGTCGACCTCTCCGCGCTGGACATCATCCCGCGCCGGCCCCGCTCCCAGGACCAGCCGCCGCCGCTCTCCTTCGCCCAGCAGCGGCTCTGGTTCCTCGCCCAACTGGAGGGCACCAGCGCCTACTACAACGTCCCGATGGCGATGCGGCTGCACGGGCCGCTGGACCGCGCGGCGATGCGCCGGGCGCTGACCGGGCTGGTGCTGCGGCACGAGGCGCTGCGCACCCGGTTCGAGGAGCGCGACGGCGTCCCGTATCAATGCATCGACGACGGCGCCGCCTTCACGATGCGCGAGCAGGACGTCGCCGACCCGGCGCAGGTGACCGGGATCTGCCAGCAGGAGATGCTCGCCCCCTTCGACCTGGCGCGGGACACGCTGATCCGGGCGCTGCTGCTGCGGGTGTCGGCGACCGAGCACGTCCTGATGGTGACGATGCACCACACCGTCTCGGACGGCTGGTCGGTCGGGGTGTTCTTCCGCGAGGTGACCGAGCTGTACGAGGCGGCCCGCCAGGGGCGGGACGACACCCTGGAGCCACTGCCGGTGCAGTACGCCGACTTCGCGCACTGGCAGCGCCAGTGGCTGGCCGGCGAGGCGCAGGACCGTCAGGTCGACTACTGGAAGGACCGGCTCGCCGGCGTCGAAGTGGGCCTGACGCTGCCTGCGGACCGCCCGCGCCCGCCGGTGCGCGGTTATCAAGGCACCCGGGAGTTCTTCCAGTGCCCGCCGGAGCTGCTGGGGCGGCTCCGTGAACTCGGCGAGCGGCATGGCGCCACGCTGTACATGACGCTGCTGGCCGCCTACTCCGTCGTGCTGCACCGCTACACGCAGCTGACCGACATCGCCGTCGGCACCGTCGTCGCCAACCGCAACCGGGCCGAGACCGAGGGGCTCATCGGCCTGTTCGCCAACACCCTGGTGATGCGCAACAGCCTGGACGGCGACCCGGCCTTCGTCGAGCTGCTCGCCCGCGTGAAGCGCACCGCGCTGGAGGCCTACGACCACCAGGACGTGCCCTTCGAGGCCGTGGTGGACGCCCTTCAGGTCGAGCGCGCCCTCAGCCACTCACCGGTCTTCCAGACCGTGCTGGTGCTCCAGGAGGAGCAGGCGGAGCCCCGGCTCACCCTGGGCGGGCTGGAGGTGACACCGGTCGACGTCGACTTCACCATCGCCAAATTCGACCTCACCCTCGACCTGCGGGAGACCCCGCAGGGCCTGGCCGGCGCCGTGGAGTACAGCACCACCCTGTTCGACCGGGAGACGATCCGGCGCTTCGTGCGCCACTTCACCACCCTCCTCGCCGCCGTCGCCGAGGCGCCGCAGGAGCCGATCTCCCGGCTGGCCCTGCTGGACGAGGCCGAGCTGGGCGCCGTGACCCGGCGGTGGAGTGCCCCGTCGGGCCCGGCGCCCGGGCCGGCCCGCCGGATCGACGAGTGGTTCCAGGAGGTCGCACGCCGCACGCCGGACGCGGTGGCGGTGACCTGCGAGGACCGCTCCCTGACGTATGCCGAGTTGAACGCGCGGGCGAACCGCCTGGCCCGGTACCTGCGCGCCTCGGGCGTGGTCCGTGACACCCCGGCGGCGCTCTGCCTGCCGCGCGGCGAGTGGCTCGTGGTCGGCGCGCTGGCGGTGCTGAAGGCGGGCGGCGCGTACGTGCCGCTGGACCTGACCGCGCCGGTCGGGCGGCTCGCCCACGTGCTGTCGGACAGCGCCCCGAAGGTGGTGCTGGTGGACGGCGCGCTGCCCGAGGGGCTCAACGCCTGCGGCGCCCAGGTGGTGGACGTGCGGGGCGACTGGGAGTGGCTGCCCGCCGACGACCTGGAGCCGGTGACCGGCACCTCGCCGAAGGATCTCGCCTATGTCATCTACACCTCGGGCTCGACCGGCCTGCCCAAGGGCGTTCTGGTCGAACACCGCAATGTGACGCGGCTGTTCACCACGACCCTGGAGTCCTTCGGCTTCGGCTCCGAGGACGTGTGGACGCTTTTCCACTCCTTCGCCTTCGACTTCACCGTCTGGGAGACCTGGGGCGCCCTGCTGCACGGCGGCCGGCTCGTCGTCGTCCCGCGCGAGGTGGCCCGCAGCCCACAGGAGTTCTACGCGCTGCTGTGCGAGCAGGGCGTGACCGTCCTGAACCAGACGCCCAGCGCCTTCGGACAACTGGTCGCGGCCCAGGGCGAGGACGGCGCCCGGCACCGGCTGCGCACCGTGGTGTTCGGCGGCGAGGCCCTGGACCCCACGGTGCTGCGCCCCTGGTTCGCCCGGCCGCTCAACACGGCGACCGAGCTGGTGAACATGTACGGCATCACCGAGACGACGGTGCACGTGACCCACCGGGTGGTCACCGAGGCCGACACCGCCTCCGCCGTCAGCCCGATCGGCCGCCCGCTGCCCGACCTGAACGTCTATGTGCTCGACCGGCACCTCAACCCCGTGCCGACCGGGGCGGTCGGCGAGATGTACGTGGGTGGCGAGGGAGTCGCTCGCGGCTACCTGAACCGGCCGGAGCTGACCGCCGAGCGCTTCCTCGACGACCCGTTCCGAGGGGTGCCCGGCGCCCGGATGTACCGCACCGGGGACCTGGCCCGGCAGCTCGCGGACGGCTCGCTGGAGTACCACGGGCGCAACGACGACCAGGTCAAGATCCGTGGCTACCGCATCGAACCGGGCGAGGTCTCCGCCCGCCTCAACGAGCACCCCGGGGTCCGCTCGTGCGCCGTCGTGGTGCGCGAGGACCGGCCCGGCAACCGGCAGCTCGTCGCCTACGTGGTGCCGGCCGCGGACCAGGACAGGGCGGGGCTGCGTGCCGAGCTCGACGGACTTGCCCGCCGCGTCCTGCCCGAGTACATGCTCCCCGGAGCCTATGTGCTCCTGCCGGACCTGCCGCTGACCACCAACGGAAAGCTCGACCGCGCCGCGCTCCCGGCCCCCGGCGTCGACGCCCACGCCCAGCGCCAGGACCACGCGTACGTGGCCCCGGCCGAGGGCACCGAGCGGACGCTGGCCGCGGTCTGGGCCGACCTCCTCGGCTTTGACGCCGGTCGGATCGGCGCGAACGACAACTTCTTCACCCTGGGCGGCCACTCCCTGCTCATCACGGTCCTGGTGGCCCGGCTGCGGGCGGTCGGGCTACAGCTCTCCGTACGCGACCTGTTCGACGACGCCACCCTGCGCGGTCTGGCGGCGCGTATCGACGCGGCCACCGCCGGGACCAACGGCAGCTCCGGCGAGGACCGGGCCGGCGAGCCGGCCGAGCCCGGCTACCAGGTGCCGCCGAACGCCGTCCCCGAGGGCTGCCGGCGGCTCACCCCCGAGCTGCTGCCGCTGGTTCGACTGGGCCAGGAGCACGTGGACGCCATCGCCGACCGGGTCCCCGGCGGCGCCCCCAACGTCCAGGACGTCTACCCGCTGGTGCCCTCCCAGGAAGGCATCCTCTTCCACCACCTGATGGACCCGGAGAACGACCCGTACCTGATGTCCGCGGTGTTCGCCGCGGACGACGAAGCCGCGTGCACGGCGTTCCTCGACGCCCTCCAGGCCCTCATCGACCGCCACGACGTGATGCGCACCGCCGTCCTCACCGAAGGTCTGCCCGAGCCGGTGCAGGTGGTGTACCGCGCGGCGACGCTCCCGGTGCAGCACATCGACCTGCCCGAGGCCGAGGCGCCCGGCGCGGACGCCGAGGAGCGGGCCCGCGCACTGGCAGGTCTGCCGACCCAGCTGCCGCCGGACCGGGCGCCGATGCTCAGCGTCCGGATCGCACGGGACCCCGCATCGCCCCGGTGTTTCCTGCTGTTGAACTTCCACCACCTCATCGAGGACGCCACCTCGATGCGCCTGATCGTCGACGAGCTGGCCGCCCACATGGCCGGGCGCTCCGACCTGCTCACGGCGCAGGCGCCCTACCGCGACTTCGTCGCCCACACCCTGCACCAACTGGCCACCGGCGACGCGGAGCAGTACTTCCGCGCCACCTTGGGCGACGTCACCGAACCGACGGTGCCGTTCGGCCTGAACGACGTGCACGGCGACGGCCGCCGCACCAGAAAGCCCCGCCGCTCGCTGCCCGCCGACCTCACCCGGCGGCTTCGGGCCGAGGCCGGGCGGCTCGGCCTCAGCCCGGCGTGGCTCTTCCACGCGGCCTGCGCCCGCGTGGTGGCCGCCGGCAGCGGGCGCGACGACGTGGTCTTCGGCACCGTCATGTCGGGGCGCCTACAGGGCGTGCCCGGGGTGGAGCGGATGCTGGGCAACTTCATCAACACCCTCCCGCTGCGGGTGCGGCTGGCCGGCCGCACCGTACGGGAGTTGGTCGACGACGTTGCCGGCGACCTGCGCGAGCTGATCGTCCGCGAGCAGTCCTCGTTGAGCCTGGCCCAGCGGTGCAGCGGGCTGGACAACGACACCCCGTTGTTCACCGCGGCGATCAACTTCCGGCACTTCGAGCCCGCGCGCAACGGCGCCCCGGCGCCGGCCTTGGAGGAACAGGGCATCCGCTGGCTGGCCGTCATGGACCGCACCAACTACCCCATGGGCATGTCGCTCGACGACCTCGGCGACGAACTCTCCCTCACCGTCCAGATCGAGGACACGGTCGAACCCGAGACCCTGCTGTCCTACGTGGAGACCGCCCTCGCGGGCATCGTCGACGCACTGGCCGCCGACGACGGACACGGCACCCGGGCACTCGACATCGACGTGCTGCCCCCGGCCGAGCGCGAGCGGCTACTCACCGTGGCCCGCGGCGCCCGTCCCCCGTACCCGCAGGACTCCTGCCTCGCCGAGCTGTTCGAGCAGCAGGCGGCCGAGCGCCCCGAGGCGCCCGCGGTGCGCCACGGCGAGCGTCGGCTGACCTACGCGCAGCTCAACGCGCGGGCGAACCAGGTCGCCCACCACCTGCGCGGCCTCGGGGTCGGCCCCGACGTCCTGGTCGGCGTGTGCGCCGACCGCTCGCCGGAGCTGGTGGTCGGACTGCTGGGCGTCCTCAAGGCGGGCGGCGCCTACGTCCCGATCGACCCCGGCTACCCGGAGCAGCGCATCCGAGCCCTGCTCGACGGCTCCGGAGTGCGCATCGTGCTGGGCCGGGCCGGGATGCCGGGGGCGCTCTTCGAGCAGCTCGACGAGGTGCTCGACCTCGACACCGGCGAGCGCGCCGGCGACCGGGCCCAGGTGCTCGAGACCATGCCCACGCATGATCCCGACCGGGCCGCACTGGGTCTGACGCCGGACCACCTCGCCTACGCCGTCTTCACCTCCGGCTCCACCGGCCGCCCCAAGGGCGTGCTGGTCGAACAGCGCGGCGTGGTGCGGTTGGTGCGCAACCCGGACTACTTCGCCGCCGACGAGTCCACGGCGGTGCTCCACCACTCCTCGATCTCCTTCGACGCCGGCTCCCAGGAGGTGCTCACCCCGCTCGTCTCCGGCGGCCTCCTGGTGCTGCACGACGGCGACTCCAAGGACCCGGCCCAGCTGCTCGACTGCGTCGAACGGGCCGGAGTCACCACGATGCTGCTGTCGGCCGCCTTCCTGCCTGCCTTCGCCGAGGCCGCCGAGACCCGCAGCAAGCTGCCGCTGCGCGAACTCGCGGTCGTCGGCGACACCTTCTCGGCCCGGGACGTGCGGCGGCTGCACACAACGCACCCGGGGCTGACCGTCACCAACGGCTACGGCCCGACCGAGAACAGCATCGCCTCCACCTACCACGTGATCCCGCGCGGCCTCCCCGAGGACAGCCGGGTGCCGATCGGCGTGCCCGTCCCGCACACCACCGCCTACGTCACCGACGAGCGGCTGCGGCTGGTGCCGGACGGGGTGATCGGCGAGCTCTGCCTGGGCGGCGCCGGCGTCGCCCGCGGTTACCTCGACAACCCTGAGCTGACGGCCCGGCGGTTCGTCGACGACCCCTTCGGCGACGCCCCGGGCGGGCGCCTGTACCGCACGGGCGACCTGGTGCGCTGGCTGCCCGACGGCACCCTGGAGTTCCGCGGCCGGGTGGACGATCAGGTGAAGGTCCGCGGCTTCCGCGTCGAGCCCGGCGAGGTCGAGGCGGCGCTGAACGCGCACCCCTGCGTGCACAGCGCCGTGGTCGTACCCCGTGTCGACGGCGGGGCCGGCACCCTGAGCGCCTACGTGCGCCCGACCGAGGAGTGGCTGGAGCAGGCCGCCGCGGAACAGACCGCCGAGCACCTGGTCCAGTGGCGCCGACTCTTCGAGGACCAGTACTCCCGGGAAGCCGACGAGGCCGTCCCCGACGATCTCAACCTGGCCGGCTGGGAGAGCAGTTACAGCGGGGAGCCGATCCCCGAGGCCGAGATGCGGGAGTGGATCGACGGCGCCGTCGAGCGGATCCGCGAGCTGCGGCCCAGGCGGCTGCTGGAGATCGGCTGCGGCACCGGACTGCTGCTCTTCCGCTACGCGCAGGAGTGTGAGCGGGTGCACGGCATCGACGTCTCCGCGGCGGCCCTCACGGACGTGCGCCGGGGCGCCGAGCGCCGCGGCTGGTCCCACGTCACCCTGCGGGAAGGCGACGCGCTGTCGGTGGCGGATCTCGGCGCCGAGACCTTCGACGTGGTCGTGCTCAACTCCGTGGCGCAGTACTTCCCCAGCCGCCACTACCTCCAGGAGGTGATCACCCGGATCCTGCCCCGGCTCGAGGAGGGCGGCCGGATCCTGCTGGGCGACATCCGCAACCTGGACCTGTTCTCCGAGCACGTCTGCGCCATCGAGCGCAGCCGCTCCGGCGTCCCGAGCACGGCCGACGCGCTGGCCGCGCAGGTGCAGCGCCGCCGCCGGCAGGAGACCGAACTCCTGGTCAGTCCCAGCTTCTTCGCCCAGCTCCCCGAGCGGCACCAGGACCTGGGCGCCGTCGACATCATGGTCAAGCGGGGAACCGGCGGCAACGAGATGCTTGCCTACCGCTACGACGTGGTGCTGACGAAGGGCCGGGCCGCCACGGCACCCGACCTGCCCTGGCTGGAGGCCACCAGCCCGGCCGACCTGCGCGCCCTGCTGCTCGGCGACGCCCCCGAGCGGTTCGGCGTCACCGGACTGACCAACCCCCGGATCGCCGAGGACGTGCGCGTCCTCGCCTCGCTGGCCCGGCTGGCCCCGTCCCGCCGGGTCGAGGCTCTGCCCGGCGGAGAGCGGCTCTCGGCGCGGGACCAGGAGAAGGTGCGCGAACTGGCGGACGCGCTGAGGCACGCCGAAGAGCTCGGCTACCACGTCGCGGCGACCTGGTCCCAGGACCGGCCGGACGGCCTCGACCTGGTGCTGGGCCGGGGCGAGCGGCCCCAGGTGCTGGCCCGCAGCCCGTACCGGGCCCGGCGCCTGGCCAACGCGCCGCAGATCGACCGGATCGGACCCGGCCTCGTCCGGGAGCTGCGCGACCATCTGTCCGAGCGGCTGCCGGACTACATGGTGCCCGGTGCCTTCGTAGTCCTGGAGGAACTGCCGGTCACCCCGCAGGGCAAGGTCGACAAGCGGGCGCTGCCGGCCCCGGACGAGGAGGACCTCGCCAAGGAGGTCTACGTCGCGCCTCGCACCGAGGCCCAGCACCTCCTGTGCCGGCACATCGGCGCGGTCCTCGGGCTCGACCGGGTCGGTCTCCAGGACAACTTCTTCAACCTGGGCGGCCACTCCCTGCTCGCCACCCGCCTCAACCTGCGGGTCAAGAAGGAGACCGGTGCGGACCTGCCGCTCCAGCTCATCCTCACGGCTGCCACCGTCGCCGATTTGGCGGCGGCCCTGGAAGCGGAGACACGGAAGGCGGAGCCGCCCGCCGCTGTGAGGGGCGGGCCCGGCGACGGAGCGGCCGCACTCCCGGCAACCGGGGCGGACCACGAGGGCGGAGGGGTCGCACAGCCACAGCCGTCCACCGACCCGCCGTCCACCGACCTGCTGCCCGCCGCGCCCGCGGCGGAGGGCGACGAGGCGCCGCTGTCCCTCGCCCAGCAGGACCTGTGGTTCCTGCGCACCCCAGCGGGCCTGGCCACCGCGCACGACAACGTCCAACTGACCGTGCGGTTACGCGGCCGACTGGACCGGGAAGTCCTGGCACGGGCCGTGCACGCCCTGGTGTCGCGGCACGCGATCCTACGCACCAGCTACCCGGACCGCGAAGGGAGCGTCGTCCAGCGTGTGAACGGCGCCGACGGCTTCAAGACGACCGTCCTGGAGCTCCCGGAGTCCACCGGCGGCGAAACCGCGCTCGCCGAATGGCTGCGGGCCGAGCGGCTGCGGCCCTTCGCCCGGCAGGACCGGCACATGCTCCGCGCCCACCTGCTGGTCGTCGACGAGGAGGAGCACGTCCTCGTCCTGACCCGCCCGTGGGGCGTCGTGGACGGCTGGTCCACCGGCATCCTGATGCGGGAACTCGTCGAGAACTATCACGGGTCGAAAGAGGGCCGGCCGGGCCCGGCGCCGCTGCCGCTCCAGTACGCCGACTTCGCCCGCTGGCAACGCCGCACCGTGGACGCCGCCGAGCTCGAGCGGCAGCGCGACTTCTGGCGCAAGCGGCTCGACGGACTGCCCCAGTGCCTCGCCCTGCGCACCGACTACCCACGCTGCCCGGTCAGGTCCCACCAGGGAGGGGCGGTGGAACTCGCCGTCCCGGCCGACCTGGTCAGGCGGCTGCGCACGCTCGCCGCGCAGCACGGCGCCTCGCTCTACATGACCATGCTGGCGGCCTACGCGGCGCTCCTGGGCGGGCGAACCGACGACCGCGAGCTGGCCGTCGGTTCGCCGGTGACCAACCGGCCGGCCGCCGAACTGGACGACGTGGTCGGATACTTCGTGAACCCGCTGGTGATGCGCCTGGACGTGGCACCGCAGCAGGCCTTCAGCGGTCTGCTGGCCCAGGCCAGGGAGGTGGTGGCGGAGGCGCAGGCGCACCGGGACCTGCCCTTCGCCGACCTCGTCCGCACTCTGGTTCCGCGCCCGGATCCGGCCCATTCCCCACTGTTCCAGGTGATGTTCAACCTGGCGCCGACCCCCTCGACGGGCGGTGCGGGGCAGGACACCGACCGCGTCGACGGCCTGACCGGAAAGACGCTCTCCGCCGCTCCTGGGACGGCGGCCTTCGACCTGAACCTGTCCCTGCGCGAGACGGACAAGGGACTGGAGGGCTACCTGGAGTACAGCACCGACCTGTTCGCCCGGGGCAGCGCCGAGCGGCTGGCCGGGGACTACCTGGGCCTGCTGGGACGGATCGTCCAAAGCCCGGAGGCGGACCTGGCCGCGCTGCGCGCCGAGGCCGACGGGCGCAGCGGGGAGGACTGCTCATGAGCGCCCTCACAGCCGTCGTCCTCGGTGACGTGGCCCTGGTCGTCCTGGTGTCCTGGCTGGCCGAGGGCCTCGCCCGCAGGCTCGGCCAACCCGTGGTGATCGGCCAGATCCTGGGTGGCATCGCCCTGGGGCCGACCCTGCTGGGTCAGCTACCGGGGGATCCGACCGCCTTCCTCTTCCCCACCGAGGCCCGGCCGTTCCTCTCGGTGCTCGCCCAGGTGGCGATCGTCCTGTTCCTCTTCGTGGCGGGCTACGAGATCGACTTCCGCTCCTTCCGAGCGGGACGCACCTCGGTGAGCGTCGCGCTGGCCGCCCTGCTGGTCCCGATGGGACTGACCCTGGCGACCGTCTCCCTGGGGGGCGGGATCTTCTCCGCAGTGGACCCGGCGCACGCGGGCCGCGACGCGTTCGCGATGTTCCTGGCGGTGGCGATCTCGATCACGGCGCTGCCGGTCCTGGCGGCCATCGTGCGTGAGCGTGCGGCGGGCACCAGGGCCGGAACGGTGGCGATCGCGGCGGCCGGACTCATGGACGTGGCCGCCTGGCTCGTGCTGGCCGCGGTGCTCAGCGACTCGGGCCCCGCCACTCGCCGCTCCTGGCTGGTGACCCTGGCGCTGCTGGTGGGATTCACGGCGTTCCTGTTCGGCTGCGTGCGGCCCGCGCTGCGATGGTGGCTGGCCCGGCCGGCCACCCTGCTGAGCAACCCGGTGCCGGTGGCACTGGTCCTCGCCCTGGGCAGCGCCTGGGTCACCGAGTCGCTCGGGCTGCACGCCGTCTTCGGCGGGTTCCTCGCCGGGATGGCCATGCCGTCGCGCCACGGCGCTCCGGACGCCGACGTCCTGGGGCCGATGGAGCAGACCGCCAACCTGCTGCTGCCGCTGTTCTTCGTCACCACCGGACTGTCCGTCAACCTCGCCATGGTGGGGACGGACGGTCTGGCCCTGCTCGCCCTGCTCCTGCTGGTGGCGGTCGCCGGAAAGACCGTCCCCACCTACGGCGTGGCTCGTCTGCACGGCATGGAGCCCCGGCAGTCCGCCCTGGTCGCCGTCATGGTGAACACCCGCGGTCTGACCGAGCTCATCGTGCTGGAGGTCGGCAAGTCCGCGGGACTCATCGGCCAGAAGCTCTACACCGTCCTGGTCCTGGTGGCGCTGGTCACCACCGTGATGACCGGCCCACTGCTCCAGTTGATCGGTTCCGGGGACAAGGACAGGCGGCGGTCGGGCCGCACCGGGACGAGCCCTTCACCAACTGCCCCTACCACACCCATTGCACCAACTGCCCATTCAGTGCGGTCCGTCGGCGTCGGCGGCGAGGAAGCGGGAGAGAAATCAGCGTGAGCAACACCGAAGCATTCGATGTCGTGGTCGTCGGCGGTGGCCCTGGCGGCTCGACACTGGCCGCACTCGTCGCCAAGAAGGGGCACTCGGTGCTCGTTCTGGAGAAGGAGTTCTTCCCGCGTTACCAGATCGGGGAGTCCCTGCTTCCGTCCACGGTCCACGGCGTCTGCCGGCTGACCGGCGCGGCGGACGAGCTGGCGAAGGCGGGCTTCCCGCTCAAGCGCGGCGGCACTTTCCGCTGGGGCGCCAACCCGGAGCCGTGGACCTTCTTCTTCTCGGTCTCCCCCCGGATGGCCGGCCCGACCTCCACCGCCTACCAGGTGGAGCGCTCCAAGTTCGACAAGATCCTGCTGGACAACGCCCGTCGGGTCGGCGCCGTGGTCCGTGAGGGCAGCGCGGTTTCGGAGGTCGTGGAGGACGGCGACCGGGTCACGGGCGTGCGCTACACCGACGACCAGGGGGTGCAGCGGGAGGTGTCGGCCCGGTTCGTGGTGGACGCCTCCGGCAACCAGAGCCGGCTCAACCGGAGCATAGGCGGCCGCCGGGAGTACTCGGACTTCTTCCGCAACCTGGCGCTGTTCGGTTACTTCGAGGGCGGCAAGCGGATGCCGGAGCCGATCCGCTACAACATCCTGTGCGTCGCCTTCGAGAGCGGCTGGTTCTGGTACATCCCGCTGAGCGACACGCTGACCAGCGTCGGCGCGGTGGTGCGGCGGGAGCTGGCCGAGAAGGTCCAGGGCGATCCGGAGAAGGCGCTCCAGGCGCTGATCGACGAGTGTCCGATGATCTCGGACTTCCTCTCCCCTGCCACCCGGGTCACCACGGGCCAGTACGGCCAGATCCGCGTCCGCAAGGACTACTCGTACCACCACACCGCCTTCTGGCGGCCGGGCATGATGCTCGTCGGTGACGCCGCCTGTTTCGTCGACCCGGTCTTCTCCTCCGGCGTCCACCTGGCCACCTACAGCGCGCTGCTGGCCGCGAGGTCGATCAACAGCACGCTGGCCGGCGAGGTCGAGGAGGAGGCGGCGATGAAGGAGTTCGAGGCGCGCTATCGCCGCGAGTACAGCGTTTTCTACGAGTTCCTGATGTCCTTCTACGACATGCACCGCGTCGAGGGCTCCTACTTCTGGGAGGCCAAGAAGCTCACCCGGAACAGCAGCTCCGAGATGGAGTCGTTCGTGAACCTGGTGGGCGGCGTCTCCTCCGGGGAGGCGGCACTCACGGACGCCGACTCGGTCGCCGCACGCCTGCACGCGCAGACCGAGGAGTTCGCCGCAGCGGTCGAGGCCATCTCGGGGGACGGCAACGACAACTGGGCCCCGCTTCTGGGTGCGTCGGTGGCACGTGAGGCGATGGTCGAGAGCTCCAAGATGCAGATGCACGTGGCGCTGGGAGAGGACTCCGAGGACGAGTTGCCGCTCTTCGAGGGCGGCCTGATCCCCTCGTCGGACGGCCTCTCCTGGGTAGCCCCGCAGTCGGCCTGAGGGCTCGTGACCGGGGCCGGGCGGGTCGGCGTGGCACGTTCGCGGTCGGCCCGCCCGCTCCGGCGGGGCGGGCCGACCGGCTCACCGGAGCGGGCGGACAGTCACCTCGGCCCCATCCGCAGGGCGCCGTCGAGCCGGATCGTCTCCCCGTTGAGCATCGGGTTGTCCACGACGTGGGCCACGAGCGAGGCGAACTCCTCGGCCTCTCCGAGGCGTTGCGGATGCGGCACCTGCCGACCGAGCGCCTCGATCGCGGACTGCGGGAAGCCGTCGAACATCGGGGTGTGGAAGAGGCCCGGGGCGATGGTGACCACGCGGATCCGCGACCGGGCGAGGTCGCGGGCGATCGGCAGGGTCATGCCGACGATGCCGCCCTTGGCGGCCGCGTAGGCGGCCTGCCCGATCTGGCCGTCGAAGGCGGCGATCGAAGCGGTGTTGACGATGACTCCGCGTTCGTCGCCGTCGTCCTCCAGCCCGATCATCCGTGCCGCGGCGAGGCGGATGACGTTGAAACTTCCGATCAAGTTGATCCGGACGACCTCGCTGAAGGCCTCGAGCGGGAACGGACCGCTGCCGCCGGCCGTCCGGTGGGCGTTGCCGACCCCCGCGCAGTTCACGACGATCCGCAGTCGGCCGAGTTCCATGGCGCGCTCGACGGCGGCGGTGACGTCCACCTCACTGGTGACGTCACCGGCAGAAAGGACGACTCCCTCGCCCAGTTCCGCCACGACCTTTTCACTCCGCACGGAAGGCCGGTTGAGGATGACCACGTAAGCACCCCGCTCGCGCAGGTTCCGTACCGTCGCCAGGCCGAGGCCGGACGTTCCACCGGTGACCAGTGCAACGCTTCCTTCTATTCGCACGTGCTGCTCCAGTTCTGTCGGCCGGCGCACCGGGGCAACCAGGCGCCTGAAAGGCTCGCGGACATTCCTGCGCAAGCCAGGACGTCAAGCTAGCCAGCGCGGAGGTAAAGGCGCAAGCACTCCTTCGGAGAATGCGACCGGCTCGGCCTGAAAGCGCAAATAAGAACCGAATCCGTACATTGCGGAGTGAGGTGCAGGAGACCACTGCACCCTCGATCCCGGTGAAGCATAGAATCCATGCCTGAAAAGAAGGTGCGCAATGTCGAACAGCATGCCGTCGGCGGTCTTCGACGAGGTCGACGAAATCCGTGAGAAGGTCCGGGGATCGCGCGACGCATTCCGGGACCGCGAATTCCTGCTGGAGCTGGCGCAGCGAATCGCCGACGCTCCGAACCTGGGTCGGCAGCCGGCCGCCCGGGCCCTGGTCGAGGATCTCCGGAGCCACGTGCCCGGGGCACGCCTGGACACCGTCAAGACGCACATCAACGAGAAGCGCGACAACCACATCTTCTCGCTGTTCGACGCCTCGTACTTCCCCGCCCTGTCGCTGGAGTACCTGACGTACGAGACGCTGCCCACCGACCCGCACCTGGCCACCCGGTACGCCAGCAACACCATGCCGGTGAACATCACGGGCCGCTCGAAGGGGTTCGCGTCGCGGGTCGTCGTGGCGCTGTTCCCGGAGAACCACGTGGACGGCGTCCAGCACGACGACGACCTGATCTTCTACTTCATCGACAAGTTCGTCGAGCGGCACAACCGGATCACCCGAAAGATGATCGACGCGGTGATGGCCGAGGACGCCTTCCCGCTGATCCGAGGTGTCGACGACAAGACGGTCGAACAGGCCTCCTCGTGGTGGGTGCGGCTGCACGAGTACCACCACCGGCAGGGCGACATGCCCATCCCGGCCTACCTGCCGGTCAAGAAGCTGAAGCCGCTGGCCGGCCTGGAGGAGTTGCGGGTCGACGTCTCCGCGATGCTGGTCTGCCTGAACGACCCGCAGCTGCCCGCCCGGGAGGCGCGGCTGGCGTACGAGTACATCCTGTCCGAGCGGCTGCTCCGCTACGCGGTGGAGGGGATTCCGCGCCCCAACTACGACGCGGTCGCCTCCCAGCTGCTCTTCAACTACCTCGTCGCGCACCACGGGATCGAACTGCGCGGGGACCGGATCCGGCTTCACGAGGAACTCCCCGAGGTTCTGGCCGAATTCCTCGGCACGATCCAGCGGATCGAACGGGAGATAACCATCGGCGTCCCGGTCGACGACGTCAAGCAGCGGCTGCTGGAATTCACCAACGAGTACACGGACTATGACGAGGAGGCCAAGGACTACCGGCACATTCCGTTCTTCGCGGAAATCAAGAAGCGCCTCGACGTCTGAGGTGGCGGCCGGTCCGGCCGGGTTCCGGCCGAGCGGGGTGATCTGCTCGGCCGGACCTTCGGCCGAGGACGCCAGGGGAACACCCGGCGAATGTCACGCTCTGCTTGCCGGACCCGTTGACTGTGTGACTCTCTGTACATTGCCCTTGCTGTGGGCGTCCTATAGTGTGACGGATGATCACGAGGAAGCGGAAGTGACGGGGGTCTCTTCTGGGGGTCTGCGACGGTGCCATCCGCCGCCCGGTGCATCGCCGGCGGCGTGTCGAATGTGAAGTTCCTTCGCCGGTATAGCGCTCGGTATTTACCGAATTCCAGCGCACGCCACATCTTGATTTCCTGTGCACGTTCTTTTCGCGTGCATTTCCTTCCCGCTCGCGCGCATTCACATCGGTCGTTCCGCAGGAGCCGCCGCGGGTCCGTCGGACGTTTCGCCGGCGGTCCCGCAGCCCTCCGGCTGTCCGGGGCGAGGCGCGTCCGCGTACCGGCCGCCCGGAACACGACCGCCAGAAAGGAACACCCCCCTCATGTCCACGCGTCACTCGAGCCGGTCCGAGATCGCCGTCGTAGGCATGGCCTGTCGCGTACCCGGGGCGGACGACCTCGGCGCCTTCTGGCGGCTGCTGCGCGACGGCGCCGACGCGATCGGCGACCTCCCCGAGGGACGCTGGGATCTCGGCGCCGTCCCGCCGCACCTGCGGCCGGCCGGGTTCGGGCGCGGAGGGTTCCTGGACCGGGTCGCCGACTTCGACCCGGAGTTCTTCGGCATCAACGCGCGCGAGGCCGCGGCGATGGACCCCCGCCAGCGGCTCGCCCTCGAGCTGAGCTGGACGGCCCTGGAACACGCCGGCCTGCTGCCCGGGAGCCTGCGTGGCGGCTCCACCGCCGTGTTCCTCGGCGCCACCGGCGACGACTACGCCACCCTGGTCCACCGGCACGGCGAGGAGGCCGTCTCCCCCTACACGCTGACCGGCCTCAGCCGGGGCGTGATCGCCAACCGGATCTCCTATCACCTCGGCCTGCGCGGTCCGAGCCTCACCGTCGACGCCGCGCAGTCCTCCTCGCTGGTCGCCGTGCACCTCGCCTGCGAGAGCCTGCGCTCCGGCGCCACCGACCTGGCGCTGGCCGGTGGCGTCCACCTCAACCTGACCCCGGACAGCACGCTCGCCTTCGCCCGGGCCGGAGTCCTCTCCCCGGACGGCCACTGCTACACCTTCGACGCGCGCGCCAACGGCGCCGTCCGCGGCGAGGGCGGCGGCCTGGTCGTGCTCAAGCGCCTGGACGACGCCGTCGCCGACGGCGACCGGATCCACTGCGTCCTGCTCGGCAGCGCGGTGAACAACGACGGCGGCGGCGCCTCCCTCACCACCCCGGACGGCGCGGCCCAGCAGGAACTGCTGCGCGAGGCCTACGGGCAGGCCCGGACTCCGGCGGCACAGGTGGCGTACGTGGAACTGCACGGCACCGGGACCAGGACGGGGGACCCGATCGAGGCGGCGGCGCTGGGCGAGGTTCTCGGCCGGGACCGGCCCGCCGACCGGCCGCTCCTGGTCGGCTCGGTGAAGACCAACATCGGGCACCTCGACGGGGCCGCCGGCGTGGTCGGGCTGATCAAGGTCGCGCTCTCCTTCGGGCACCGGCTTCTGCCGGCCAGCCTCAACTACGCCGAGCCCAACCCTTCGATCCCGTTCGAACGGCTCGCGCTCCGGGTCAACGACGCCGCCGGCCCCTGGCCCGAAGGCGCCCGGCTGGCCGGCGTCAGCTCCTTCGGTATCGGCGGCACCAACTGCCACGTCGTGGTCGGCGACGCCCCCGACGAGGCAGGGACGGAGGAAGAGGCGGAGACCGGGCCCGCCGTGCCGGTGCCGGTGCTGGTGTCCGGGCTGAGCGAGGCGGCACTGCGGGCCCAGGCCCGCCGGCTGTTGGACCACCTGGAGGCCGACCCCGGCCTTCGCCCGCGCGACGTCGGGTACGCCGGCGTCACCACCCGTACGGTCCTGGCGCATCGCGGGGTCGTCGTCGCTGCGGACCGCACCGAACTCCTGGCGGGACTTCGGGCGTTGGCACAGGGCGAGCCGTCCCCGCACGTGGCGGTCGGCGTCGCCGGACGGCACGCCAAGGCCGTGTGGATGTTCCCCGGGCAGGGCCCGCAGTGGGCCGGGATGGCCTTGGAGCTGTGGGACTCGGCGCCGGTGTTCGCCGCCAGGATGACCGAGTGCGTGCGGCTGCTGGACGGTCAGGTCGCGTGGTCGCTGCGGGAGGTGCTGGCGGACGACTCGGCGCTGCGGCGGATGGACGTCATGCAGCCCGCGCTCTTCGCGGTGCAGGTGTCGCTCGCCGAGGTGTGGCGGGCCGTGGGCCTGCGGCCGTCCGCCGTGGTCGGTCACTCCCAGGGGGAGATCACCGCGGCCTGCACGGCGGGGATCGTCCCGCTCGGGGACGCCCTGCGGCTGATGGTCGAGCGCAGCCGGGCCATCGTCACCCGGCTGTCCGGACACGGCGCGATGGCTCTGCTGGCGATGCCGGCCGAGGAGGTGGACCAGGAGCGGGTCGCGATCGGCGCGGTGAACGGGCCGAACTCGGTCGTCGTCTCCGGTCCCGCCGAGGTCGTGCGAGCGGTGATGGCCGAGTGCGAGGCCCGCGGGGTCCGGGCGCGTACGGTCCCGATCGACTACGCCTCGCACTCGCCGTACGTCGAGCCCGTCCGCGAGGAGGTCCTGAGAGCGGCCGCCGGTGTCACCGCCCGGGCCGGTGACACCGCGTTCTACTCGACCGTCACCGGCGGCCTCCTCGACGCGCACGATCTGGACGCCGGGTACTGGTACCGCAACCTGCGCGAGCGGGTGAGCTGGATGGCCGCCGTCCGGGCACTGGCCGCGGACGGGCATGGGGTCTTCGTGGAGGCCAGCCCGCACCCGGTGCTGACCACCGCCGTCCGGGAGACCCTGGGTGACGATTCGGACGTGGTGGTCCAGGGCACCCTGCGCCGCGGCGAGGGCGGGCTGCGGCGGCTGCTGCTGTCCATGGCCGAACTGTACGTCCAGGGCGTCGAGCTGGACTGGCTGCCGATGTTCGAAGGCACCGGCGCCCGTAGCGTGGAGCTGCCCGGCTACGCCTTCCAACGCCGGCCCTACGGGCTCTCCGGCACCGCGCTGCCCGCGCTGCCGGTGCCGGACGTTCCGGCGCCGGCGCCCGAGGCCGACCCCGTCGCCCCGCCTCGGCGGGCGGCGTGGGAGCCGGCAGACCTGAAGGCCCTGGTGCGGGCCCAAGCGGCGGCCGTGCTCGGCCGCACCGACTCGGGCGCGCTGGCGGTCGATCACGCGTTCCCGGAGCTCGGCTTCGACTCGGCGACCTCCGTGGAGCTCAGTGTCCGGCTCGGGAAGGCGACCGGGCTGCGGCTGCCCGTCACCCTGCTGTACGACCACCCGACGATCACCGCCCTGGCCGGCCACCTCCACCGGGAGCTCGCCGGGCCGGCCGCGGAGGAGCAGTCGGCCGCCGTGGACGCGGCCCCGGACGACCCGATCGCGATCGTGGGCATGGGCTGCCGTCTCCCGGGCGGTGTGGCCTCGCCCGAGGACCTGTGGCGCCTGGTCCACGAGGAGACGGACGCCATCACCCCGTTCCCCGAGGACCGCGGCTGGAGCCTCGACCGGGAGTACGCCGGCGAGGTCCGGACCGGCGGCTTCCTCACCGGCGCCCTGGACCTCGACGCCGACTTCTTCCGGATCAGCCCGCGCGAGGCGCGGGCGATGGACCCGCAGCAGCGGCTCCTGCTCGAGGTGTCCTGGGAGGCGCTGGAGCGCGCGGGCATCGTCCCGGCCTCCCTGCGCGGCAGCCGGACGGCCGTCTTCATGGGCGTCATGAACCAGGACTACGTCCCCCCGCTGGACCAGACAACGGAGAGCTTCGGCGGCTATGCCCTGACCGGAGGCACTCCGAGTGTGGCGTCGGGGCGGATCTCGTACACCTTCGGGTTCGAGGGGCCGGCGGTGACGGTGGACACGGCGTGTTCGTCGTCGCTGGTGTCGTTGCACCTGGCGGTTCAGTCGCTGCGCTCGGGAGAGAGCACGCTGGCCCTGGCCGGCGGGGCCACGGTGATGTCGACCGCCGGGATGTTCGTCGAGTTCGCCCGGCAGGGCGGGCTCTCCCCCGACGGGCGGTGCAGGGCGTTCTCGGATGCGGCGGAGGGGACGGGGTGGGCTGAGGGTGTGGGGGTGGTGGTGCTGGAGCGGTTGTCCGATGCGCGGCGGCTGGGGCATCGGGTGTGGGCGGTGGTGCGGGGTTCGGCCGTGAATCAGGACGGTGCGTCGAGTGGGTTGACGGCGCCGAACGGGCCGGCGCAGCAGCGGGTGGTGCGGGCGGCGTTGGCGAGTGCGGGGTTGTCGGGTGCGGATGTGGACGTGGTGGAGGCGCACGGCACGGGGACGCGGTTGGGGGATCCGATCGAGGCGCAGGCGCTGTTGGCGACGTACGGGCAGGGAAGGCCGGCTGAACGGCCTTTGTGGTTGGGATCGTTGAAGTCGAACATCGGGCATGCGCAGGCGGCGGCGGGTGTCGGTGGTGTGATCAAGATGGTGATGGCGCTGCGGGCCGGGGTGTTACCGCGCACCTTGCACGCGCAGGAGCCCTCGCGTCATGTGGACTGGTCCTCGGGTGGGGTGGAGTTGCTGCGTGAGCAGCGGGTGTGGCCGCAGGTGGGGCGGGCACGCCGGGCGGGGGTGTCAGCGTTCGGGATCAGCGGGACCAACGCGCATGTGATCCTCGAACAGGCCCCGGCGGAGCCGCAGGTGGGGGCGGAGCCGGCCGTTGCGGGCTCCCCCGGCTTGGTGCCGGTGCCGGTGCTGGTGTCGGGGGCGAGCGCGGTGGCGCTGCGTGCGCAGGCCGAGCGGTTGCGGCTGTGGG
>NZ_JAHHIT010000036.1 GCF_024539675.1 Streptomyces hilarionis
TCGGGGTGATCCCGACAACGCGGCGAGCGTGCGTGCCAGGCGTCGCCGGGCAGACGGGACTTTCGAAACACGCCCTAAAGGGTGTTGCATAAGGCCGTGTTGGGGCAGGTCAGGGCCCGTGTTGGCAGTCCTCTGGTCATGATGCGAGCGCGAGGTTGTGTAGGTGGGCGACGGCCTGGACCGCGTGGTGGAGGCCGTCGCCGCGTTGCCGGCAGTCGCGGAGGATCTTGTAGTTCTTCATCCGGCCGATCACATGCTCCACCCGTGCACGCACCTTGCGGTGCGCCGCATTGTCGGCTTCCTCGCCCGGCAGCAAAGGCCGGTGCGGGCGTTTGCGGTGCGGCACGACCATTCCGCAGTTGAGGTAGGCGCCGTCGCCCAGGACGGTCACGCCCTGACAGCGGTCCTTCAGCCCTGAGGCCCGCCAGGCGTGCGCGTCCGCGGTGGTGCCCGGCACCGGGCGGGCGGCGGCGACCACCAGGCGGGTGTCGGCATCGACGATGACCTGCACGTTCGCGGAGAACCGATAGTTGCGTGACGAGGAGCCGACGTGCCGGTCGCGGACCGGGATCAGGGTGCCGTCCACGATCCACAACCGGTCTGCCACATCGCACTGGCGGGAGACGGGCTCGAGCGCCAGCAGCGGACCGAGCCGCTGGATCACACGGCACACCGTCGAGGAAGAGACACCGAACAGCGGGCCCAGTTGCCGCATGGTCAGGTTCGTGCGGTAGTAGACCGCCACCATCAGCACCCGATCGGCCAGCGGCAGCGACCACGGCCGGCCCCGCAGCGTGCCGTTGCCGCCCCGTTCCCGCACCACCTTCAACAGTCCCGAGAACTGCGTCATCCGCAGCCCCGTGAACGTCTCCACCCACACCCGCTCAGCACGTAAGACCCCAGCCATACAGAAGAGATGCCCAGCTCAGAGCCTTGTGCAACACCCTTTAGCGGACGCGGTCGAGTCCGTCCGCGCCGTCGAGGATGGCGAGTTCCCGGGGAGTGGCCTGGCGTTTCCAGTCGGGGGCCACGGTGGCGTAGGTGATGACGTCGTGCCAGCAGCCCTGCGTGCGGAAGAGCTGGCGGAGGGTGGCCTCCGGGCGGAGTCCGGCGGCGCGCATCACCGGGGGCATGAAGTGGTGGTCGCTGCGGTGGCCGGCCCAGATGCGGTGCAGGCCCAGGCGTCCGAAACCGTAGGCCATCAACAGGCGGCCCGCTTCGTGCCCGTGACCGCGCACCGCGGACCCGGGCAGCAGCACCAGGCTGGTGAGCATGGCGTTGCTGCCGTAGTCCTCGACGAGCAGCCCCATGGTGCCGACGAGGGCGTCGTCGTCCGGGGCGCACACGGCGAGGGTGTACCTGCGGCGCGGATGCGTGTGGGGCTGGGCCAGGGACCGGGCGAACGCGTCGTGGGCCTGGCCGGCGTCCATGCGGTCGATGCCGAGGAAGCGGGTGAGCACCCGGTGGGTCAGGATGCGCGTGAAAGGTTCATGGTCGTCGGCTCGCAGCTCCCGCAACCGCAGATGCTCGCCGCGCAGTTCGGGCACCCGGTTCACCGGTCGGCTCCCAGGGGTGATCGCCCGGCGCATTCGGCGGCCACCAGGGCCTGGAGGTCGACGGAGTGCCGGCCCGAGGACAGAGGTTCGCCGAGCAGGATGCGGCGCGCGGTGTCGGCGACCAGGGCCGCGCCCAGCATCACGCCGCTGGCCAGCTGGGGCCAGCCGGCCAGGGAGCGTCCCACACGGGTGAGGGCGTCGGTCATGGCGGGGCTCAGACGTCGCTCGTCGACGATGTCGAGCAGAAAGCGGATGGTCTGTTCCCGGTCCAGGCCGCGCACGTCGTCGGCGTCGACCGGGGCGGTGGTCCCGTGGAAGAGCGGGCGGTCCGGTTCCAGGTCGAAGCGCTCGATGTCGAGCAGGCCGCGGTCGTTGGTCTCCATCAGGACGGGAACCCGCCGCCGACGGGCGTGCTCGCGGGCGGCGACCTTCACCCACGGCGTGTCGCACTCCTCGATCAGGAGGTCCAGGCCGTCACCGTGCCCAGGGTCTCCGAAGAAGTCCTCGACGGTGTCCTCGGTGACGCCGTCCCGGAAGACCTCGACGTCCAGATAGGGGTCGAGCTCGTACATGCGGCGGGCGCACAGGATGCTCTTCTCCACCCCGAGCTCGTGAACGCCCGCTTCCAGGCGGTTCAGGTTCGACAGGCCGAGCCGGTCGAAGTCCGCCAGCCTGAAGGCGCCGCCCACCCCCTCCATGGCGCAGGCCAGCGCGGCGCTGCCGCCCACCGACAGCCCGATGACGCCCACCCGACGCCGGGACAACGCCCGCTGCTGGTCGCGGGTGATCTTGTCGCGGTTGCGGTCGGTGCGGACCAGACGGAACTCGTCCCGCGCCAGCACATGCACCAGGCGTCCCGACCACGGGTACCAGACCCATCGGCCGTAGTCGTGCGGCCGGCCGCCCATGGCCTCGGCGACGGCACGGAACCGGGAGCGGGCGCGGAAGGGATCCGCCGGCGCCAGACAGTGCAGGAGCTCCTCGACCTGGTCCTCGATGCGGTCGTGGACCTCGCGCACACAGGCCGATTCCCGCAACGCGGCCAGCGCAGCGGCGCCGGCGGGCCGTGCCGGGTCCAGGACCAGCGGGCGAAACGATTCCTTCGCCTCTCGCACGGAGGGCAGCACGCATTGGTCCGGCTCCAGGCCGGACTCCGTCAACTGAGTCACAGCGAGAAGCCAACCAGTCGCCGATCTTGTGAATCCGCACGTCACCCGCAGGGCGCACACTCGAATTGATCTTCTACTGCGCGCGCCCCCAGTGCCTCCGGGCCCCTCGAACGGCGTATCCGCGCCACCGGCTCGACCGCACGGCGGGCCGCCGCCCGGACCATGTGCGGCCCGGATCGCGACCACGACGGATCGGCGGTCGTCGCGTCAGCACTCGTGACGCCTCCCGAGGCTCGCGTCCGTCAGGGGCGGAAGCGCGCGGACCACCGGGGTTCCACCCGGACCCACTCGGCGTCCCACTGCGCGTACCTTCTGCGGTCCAGGACCCGACGCACACCGGCCCAGGCCGCGTAGGATCCGCCGGCCACGCCGAACGCCGCCATACCGCCCATGAGCCAGCCGTCGGCCGTCGCGTTCAGCGTGGTCGTGGGGGGACCGGTGACCGTTCCCTCGCGGTTCACCCACAGGCGCACCGCGGCGCCCCGGGCGGTTCCCGGGCTCACCAGGGCCGTGCCCGTGCGCACGACCCCGTCGGGGCCGGTCCAGCGAACCGGCGCCGGCCGCTTCGCCCAGTCGCCGCCGTCGGCCTTCCTCGTCAGGTGGGCGGTGACCTGGTGCCGGTCGGCTGCCTGGATCCGCACGGTGCGCAGCGACGCGTGATACGCCGTCAGTCCCGCGCCGACCGCGGCCGCGGGCATGCCGACGACGAGCACGAGCAGCAGAACACGGCGCAGCCAGCACTCGAACGTGTCGGACGCACGTCGCAGGCAGGCCGTGTCCGGGGGCGCGTCGTCGCCGCGCCCCGGCGGCGGCCCCGATGAAGAGGGCGAACCCTGTGCGCTCATGACCCGCCTCCCGCCATTCGCCGGTCGTCCCCCCCTGCTCCCACCGTCGAACGGCCGCGGGACCGGGGCCCAGGGCCGAACGTCCCTCTCGCGCCGGCTTTCGGCCCCTGTGGGGGGCGAGGCGGCGGAGGTCGGCCGGCCGTGACGCCACGCCCACGGCTCGCGCCCCGGCCGCGAGCTGACCCGGCTCCGGCCAGACGCGCAGAAGACCGGGCCCGGCCTTCAGCGGGCGTCGCCCGCGTCGGTCCCGGGGGCGGCGTCGCCGGTGAGCCGGGGTTCGACGTCCACGACTCCCTCCACGGCGCGCACGAGACGCACCGCGACCGGGATGAGCGAGGTGTCGCGGAGGTGTCCGCGGAGGGTGACGACCCCCTCGTGCACGTCCACGTGGACGGCGTGACTGACGGACGGGAAGAGGTAGGACACCACCGTGCGGCGCACCTCCTCCTCGATGTCGTCGTCCGACCGGAGGAAGACCTTCAGCAGGTCGGCGCGGCTCACGAGGCCCTGGAGCATGCCGAGGTCGTCGACCACCGGCAGGCGCTTGACGCGCCGCACGGCCATGATCCGTGCTGCCTGGGCCAGGGTGACGTCCGGGTGGACGGTGACCGCGGGGGTGCTCATGAGCTCGCCCGCCGTGGCAGCCCCGGCCTTGGCGACGTCCGACAGGCGCCGGCTCTGCTCCACGAGGCTCGGATCCTCGTCGCGGAACTCCTCCTTGGGCAGCAGGTCGGCCTCGGAGACGACCCCGATGACGCGGCCCTCGCCCTCCAGGACGGGCATGGCGCTGACCTTCCACTGCTCCATGGTCCGCACGATCTCCTTGAAGAGCGCGTCGCGTCCCACGGCCACGACCGTCTGCGTCATCACGTCACTCACGATGTGCGGGGTCTGCGGCACTTCCAAGCACCTCGTCTCGCCGGGTCAGGGAACCTCGCCCGCACCGTGGGGCGCGTACAGGTCGAGCAGCCGCACGCGTGCCGACCGGAGCCGGCGTGCGAGGACGCCGCAGACGTAGGTGCACATCTCGTGATCCAGCGCCGGATCCGCCGCGCACAGCTCACGGACCGCCGCGGCGTCGAACTCGTAGGCGCGCACCGGGCTGTCGGCCTGGGCCCCCAGATGCCATTGGTGGGGAGGGACGAGCCAGGACCAGCCCAGCATCCTTCCGGCGCCGAGGGTCTCGACGGTCGCCGCCTGCCGCCCGGGCACGCGCAGGTCGAGTGCGACCGTGCCCGTGTGGATGATCCAGAAGCGGTCGGCGCCGCCGCCCTCGTCGAAGATGCGCTCACCGGCCGCGAACGACACCTCGCGTGCGAGCGACATGAGCCGCTCGCGATGTTCCTTGGTCATCGCGCCGAGAACGCCGGGCCTCGTCACCACGCTGGCCGCCCCTTCCCCGCGACCCGAACCGGAGGAGGGCTTCCGTCCGGTCACGGACGTCTGCGCACGCGGACCGAGCGCAGGCCGCGGCGGTGGTCGGACCCGGAAGGCGTACCTCCCAAGCCGTCATGACTCTACGATCGCTCGAAACCGGCCCGGCGCAACCGGGCACGGACGGGCGGGAGCCGACGCGCGTGTCGCGCGTTCCTCGCGCAGTGCCCCCGACTGACCGGGAGCAGCAGGCAGTTGCGCACCGCGGCCACCGGCTGGACGCCGAGGCCGGCGGCTGTGGACCCGGGTCGCGGCTCTCGTCGCGGCGGCGGGCGCATCCGGTGACGCGGAGCACCTCGTGCAGGCGGGCTCGATCCTCCACGACCTCGCGCGGATCGAACACGAGGCGATGCAGACCCTCAGCAGGCTCCGGGCCCGGCGACGCCGGCGGCAGCGGCGCGCGTGCCCGCACGCCACCGTGCCGGTCAGCGGCGGATGAGGCCCAGGTCGGTCGCGGCGGCGACGGCGGCGGTCCGGGAGTCCACGCCGAGTTTGGCGTAGACGCGGGCCAGGTGGGACTTCACGGTGCCTTCGGTGAGGTGGAGGCGGCCGCCGACGGCCTGGTTGGAGAGGCCGGCGGCGACGAGGGTGAGCACCTCGGTCTCGCGCCGGGTCAGTGCCGTGCCGGGGGCGCGGAGCCGGTTCATCAACCGGTCGGCCACCGAGGGCGCCAGCGTGGTGCGCCCCGCGGCGGCGGTGCGTACGGCGGCGGCGAGGTCCTCGGGCGGGGCGTCCTTGAGGAGGTAGCCGGTGGCGCCGGCCTCGATGGCGGGCAGGGTGTCGGCGTCGGAGTCGTAGGTGGTGACGACCAGCACGCGGGGGGCTCCCGGCCGCGCGGTGATCCGGGCGGTGGCCTCCGCGCCGCCCATGCCCCTGCCGAACTGGAGGTCCATGAGGACGACGTCGATGTCGCCCTCGGCGGCGCGGCGGACGGCGTCCTCGGCCGTGGCGGCTTCGGCCGCGATGACGAGGCCGGGTTCGGTCTCCAGCACGGCGCGCAGTCCGGCCCGTACGACGGGGTGGTCGTCGGCCAGCAGCAGGCGGATGGGAGCTTCGTCGGTCACGGGCGGGCCTCGGGCTGGGAAGCGGACGGCGGGGTGCGGGGGAGCCGGGCGGTCAGGGCGGTGCCGTGGCCGGGGGCGGACGCGATGGTGAGGGCGCCGCCGAGGGCGTGGGCGCGGGCGCGCATGGCCGCCAGCCCGAAGCCGCCTGCCTCGGGGTCGGGGGCCGGCAGGCCGGCCGGGTCGAAGCCGCGTCCGTCGTCGGTGACGTCGAGGGTGACGTGGTCACCGAGGCAGGTGAGGGTGACGTCGGCGGTGGTGGCCTCGGCATGGCGCACGGTGTTGGACAGGGCGGACTGAGCGATGCGCAACAGCGCGACCTCGTGCGCGGTGCCGAGCGGGGCGACGTCGCCCGCGATGTGGAAGCGCGCGGCGAGCGGGTGCCGGGCGGAGGCGGTGGCGCACAGGCGTTCCAGGGCGTCGGTCAGGGTGGCGCCCTCCAGCGCGGGCGGGGTGAGGGCGGCGACGAAGCGGCGGGCCTCGGCGAGGTTGTCGACGGCGGCCTGCCGTGCCTGGCCCACATGGCGGGCCGCGTTCTGCGGCGCCCCGGGCAGTGCGCGTTCGGCGGCGCGCAGCAGGAGCTGGATGCTGGACAGGCCCTGGGCGAGGGTGTCGTGGATCTCCCGGGCCAGGCGGTCGCGTTCGGCGAGCACGCCGGCGGTGTGCTGGGCCGCGGCCAGGTCGGCGCGGGTGGCGGTGAGCTCCTCGATCAGAGCGCGGCGCTGTTCGCTCTCGCGGTACAGGGCCTGGTACCCCCACACCACGGCGACCGCCACGGCGGCGCCGAGCGCGGGGCCGATGACCATGGCGGGACTGAAGGAGTGCCGGTGGGCGGCGAAGCCCGCGACCGCGGCGGCGGCGGTGGCGGCCACGGCTGCCGACGCGGTGCGGCGGGACAGCAGATGAAGCTGGAGGAAGTACAGCGGGAAGGCCACCCACACCGCGTCGGCGGACAGGACGAGCAGCGCCAGCCAGCACAGGCCCACCCCGGCCAGCCATAGTGCGGCGCTCCGCCGTGAGCGGCGTACGGCGGGCAGCACGGGCCCGACCGCGTAGGCCAGGCCGCACGCCGCGGCCGCGGCGGCGACCGATCCGGCGTGGGCGCGGTCGTCGGTCAGGGCCCGGCCGGCGGCCAGGGCGAGCAGACCGATGATGAGCAGGTGCAGGCACCAGGCCAGGGACCGGGTGGTCGGGGTCGGGGTGCGGGCGGTGGTGTTCACAGTGCGTCCCAGGTTACGGACGCCGTAGTCCCGGGGCCTCCATCGAAAGTGACAACTCCTGTGCCGCCCTTCCGCCCGCGAGGTGCCGTCCTGCGCCGGATCCGCGCGCGGGGGGCCGGCGGCGAGGGTGGAGGCGTACCGCTCCCACCTCCCACCGTCGCAAAGGACAGGCCACGACCGTGTTTCTCGCCTGGAGGGACCTGAGGTTCGCCAAGGGGCGCTTCGCCCTGATGGGGACCGTCATCACGCTGATCACCCTGCTGGTCGGACTGCTGTCCGGGCTGACGGCCGGACTCGGCCGGCAGAACACCTCCGCGATCACGGGGCTGCCCGCGGACATGCTCGCCTTCCAGGCGCCCAGCGGCGGTCAGGACCTGTCGTTCTCCCGGTCCACCGTCACCTGGCGGCAGTGGCGGCAGTGGTCCGGGGCGCCGGGCGTCCAGAGCGCCGAGCCGCTGGGGATCGCCGTCACCATGGCCACGGCCGGGGACAAGAGCATCGGGGTCTCGGCCTTCGGGGTCGAGCCCGGCTCCCGCCTCGCCCCGCACGGCGACGCGATAGGCGACCGTGCGGTGGTGCTGTCCACCGAGGCCGCCGAGGACCTCGACGTCCGGGCAGGCGACTCCTTCACGCTGGCGGGCCGGCCGGCGACGGTGGCCGCCGTCGGGGGCGACGCCGCCTACAGCCACACTCCGGTGATCTGGACCGGTCTGGACATCTGGCAGAGGATCGCGCCGCCCACCGGCAGCGGGGAGGACCGGAGGGCCACCGTCATCGCGTTGCGTCTCGCCTCGACGACCGACACGGCGGCCGTCGACCGGCGGGCCGGCACCAGGACGGTCTCCACCGGGGACGCGCTGTCCGCGATCGGCTCCTACGCCTCCGAGAACGGCTCCCTCCAGCTGATGCGGGGCTTCCTGTTCGCCATCTCCGCCCTCGTCATCGGTGCCTTCTTCACCGTCTGGACCATGCAGCGCAGCGGCGACGTCGCCGTTCTCAAGGCCCTGGGCGCCTCCACCGCGGGCCTGCTCGCCGACGCCCTCGGCCAGGCCGTCCTCCTGCTCACCGGCGGGACCCTGCTCGGCACGGGCATCGCCGCAGCCGTCGGCGCCCTGCTGTCCGGCGGCACGGCGCCGTTCCTCCTCACCCCCGCCACCGTCCTGGTCCCGGCCGCCGTGATGATCCTCCTCGGCGCCCTCGGAGCCGCCCTGTCGATCCGCCGCATCACCTCCATCGACCCGCTGACGGCCCTGGGGAGCGCCCGATGAGCCTCAACCTGACCGGCATCACCCTCACCTACCCGGACGGCGACACCCGTCTCACCGCCCTCGACCACGTCACCCTCGACGTGCCCCGGGGCACGCTCACCGCCGTGATCGGCCCTTCCGGCTCGGGCAAGTCCAGTCTCCTGGCCGTCGCCGCCACCCTGATCACCCCCGACGCCGGCGTCGTCGCCATCGACGGCCGGACCACCACCGGGCTGACCCGGGGCGAACTCACCGAACTGCGCCGCCACACGATCGGCATCGTCTTCCAGCAGCCCCACCTGATCCCCTCCCTCACCGCCGCCGAACAGCTCCAGGTCGTGGCCCGGGCGGACGGGCGCAGCCCACGCACCGCCCGCGGCCGGGCGAGGGAGCTCCTCGACGCGGTCGGCCTGGCCGACCGGGCCGACCGCCGGCCCCACCAGCTCTCCGGCGGCCAACGCCAACGCGTCAACATCGCCCGCGCCCTGATGAACGACCCGGCCGTCCTCCTGGTCGACGAGCCGTGCAGCGCGCTCGACCACGCGCGCGGCGCCGCCGTCATCGACCTGATCACTCGGCTCACCCACGAGCAGGCGACCGCCACCGTCCTGGTCACGCACGACCCCGCCCACCTGACCGCCGCCGACCGCATCGCCGAAGTGCGCGACGGACGGCTCACCTCGGCGGCCGCGACGCCCTAGCCGGGCGGCCTCCGCGGGAGGCGCGCGTCCACCACGTCGCCGCGCTCTTGCCCCAGCGCACGACGGGCCGGTGCGTCCGGCCGCCGCCGCAGGGACGCCGCCGCGGACGTCCGTGGCGCGCTCCGCGCGAAGGGCGAGCGGCCGGCGTCAGGACGGCAGGGAGAAGGGCGGCCCGGACGGATGCGGGCCGGGCGGCCCGGACGGGACGAGCCTCAGCCCGGTGACGAGGTCGGGCCGGATCCGCACCGCGTGGTCCATCGTCTCCGTCCCCCAGGGGCGCAGCATCCGCTGATACCTCGCCACCTGGCGGGGATCGGTGATCAGCCGTGCGTAGCCGGTGACGATGACGCTCCACCCGAGCAGGGTGTCGGGATCGATGTCGTCCGCCTCGTACGCGACGACGACGCCCTGGGCGTCGTCCTGGCGGGTGTAACTGCTCAGGGCCGCGCTCTCATGGGTGCGGATGACGATGTCGCCGTCGTCCAGCACGTGGTTGACCGGACGGACGGTCGGCAGCGCGTGCCGGGTGAAGACGATCCTGCCCAAGGACACGCTGCCGAGCAGCCTCAGTGCCTCGGCGACGTCCAGTTCGATGCTGTGGCGCGGCCCGGCGGCGGGCAGGGCGCCCCCGACGGTCATGACGAGGTCGCGCGCCGGTGCGGCGCGCGCGGCAGGACGGTGGCCGGAGTGCCGGCGGCCGCGGGGGGTGCGGTGAACCGGCGGCCGGTGGGCCGGGATGACATGGGCGGTCCTCTGCCTTCCTGGGCCTGGGCGGTGACCGGTGACCTCGGTGCTGGAAGCGCCGGACGTTCGACGGACCGCGTACGGAGGGAACACCTCGATGGAACGTCGGGCGAGCGCCGGACAGTAGGGCCGATCGGCCCCCATCGCCCATCCGGTCGGCCTGTCTCCCCGTGCGCGTCCCCGCCCCGCGCGCGCACGGCGCGGACATGCCCGGGCGGGGCCGCGGGGCCGAACGTCCCGCCCCCTCGTCCCCGTACGGCTCAAGCCCCGGCCGGTCCGGCGCCCGCAGTCTGATGGCACGGACATCGGTGAACTTCCCGGGAGGGCGACGGACATGAGCGTGCGCGTGGGCATCAACGGCTTCGGCCGCATCGGACGCACCTACCTGCGCGGCGTGCTGGAGCGCGCGGAGGCCGGCAGCGGAACGCCGGTCGAGGTCGTCGCCGTCAACGACCTCACCTCGCCCGCGGCGCTGGCGCACCTGCTGGCGTACGACTCCACGTACGGGCGGCTGGGCCGTGCCGTGGAGCACGACGAGACATCCCTGACCGTGGGCGGCCACCGCGTCGCGGTGACCGCCGAGCGCGACCCCGCGGAGCTGGCCTGGGGCGACCTCGGTGTGGACGTCGTGATCGAGTCGACGGGACGCTTCCGCACCCGCGAACAGGCGGGCCGGCACCTGGCGGCCGGGGCCCGCAAGGTGCTGCTGTCGGTGCCCGGCAAGGACGTCGACGCCACGGTGGTCATGGGCGTCAACGAGGGCGCCTACGACCCGGACCGTCACCACGTGGTGTCCAACGCCTCCTGCACCACCAACTGCGTGGCCCCCATGGTGAAGGTGATCGACGACTCCTTCGGCCTGGTCAAGGGCCTGATGACGACCATCCACGGCTACACCAACGACCAGGTGGTCCTCGACGGCCCGCACAAGGACCTGCGGCGTGGCCGCAGCGCCGCCGTCAACATCATCCCCACATCCACCGGCGCGGCCCGCGCCGTCGGGCTGGTCCTGCCGGAGCTGGCCGGCACGCTGGACGGCATCGCCGTACGGGTCCCCGTCGAGGACGGTTCGCTGACCGACCTGAGCCTGGTCCTGGAGCGGCCGGCGAGCGTCGAGGAGATCAACGCCGCGTTCCGGGAGGCCGCCGACGGGCCGCTCAAGGGGATCCTGCGCGTCTCGGACGCCCCGATCGTCTCGCGCGACGTCGTCGGCGACCCGGCCTCCTGCGTCCTGGACGCCCCGCTGACGCAGGCCCACGGTGAGCTGGTGAAGGTCTTCGGCTGGTACGACAACGAGTGGGGCTACACCAACCGCCTGCTGGACCTCACCCAGTACGTCGCCGACCGCCTCCCGCGCGGCTGAGGACCGCGTTCTCCCGGGCCCTGGCGAGACCGCCGGGGCCCGGCCGCATGCCGACGGGCGTCCGGAAGGGAGAAGGGGGAGGGACTGTCGGCTGCCCGGCCGGGACCAGTGGTCCCTACCCGCGCGGCCGCACGGTACGCAGACTCGCAGCACCTGAAGGAGGTTTCCCATGCCCCGCACCCTCGCCGTCGGACTGGACGGCTCGCCGGAGAGCCTGGCCGCCGCGGACTGGGCCGCCCGTGAAGCACTCCTGCGTCGGCTGCCCCTGCGGTTGGTGAGCGCCTCGGAGTGGCAGGCCCCGGTTCACGCGCCCCTGGGCGGACTCGACGTGCCGCCGCTGCCGAGCGATCTGCCGCAAGCGGCCGCGCGGCGCCTCCTGGACGCAGCGCGAGCCCACCTCGCCGACCGGCACCCCGGTCTGCGGGTCGAGGCCGAAGACCTCCCCGGACCGCCCGTCCCGGCCCTGCTGAAGGCCGCGGAGGACTCCGAACTGCTGGTGCTGGGATCTCGCGGCCTGGGCAAGGTCGTCGGATACCTGCTCGGTTCCGTCTCGCTCGCGGTCCTGGCCGCGAGCGAACGGCCGGTGGTCCTCGTGCGGACGGCCGCAGCCGGCGGGCGTGACCGGCCCGCGGACCATCCGGCGGACGCCCGCCCCGACGCGACCGGTGCCCACGACGTCGTTCTCGGCCTGGACCTGGACCGGCCCGACGACGCGGTGATCGGCTTCGCGTTCGACGCGGCTTCGCGCCGCGCGGCAGGTCTGCGCGTCGTCCACGGCCGTGCGCTGCCGCCGTACTACTACGGCGGCGAGCTCATGCCCGGACTCGACGACGAACTGGCCGGGCAAGCGCGGCGCGACCTCCGCGAGGTGCTGCGGCCGTGGCAGGAGAGGTTTCCCGCCGTGGAGGTGAGCACACAGATCACGATCGGCAGCGCGGGCTCCCCCCTGGTTCACGCCTCCCACGACGCGGCACTGGTCGTGGTGGGCCGGAGGATCCGCCGGGCGGCGGTCGGCGCGCACATCGGGCCGGTGACCCAGGCGCTGCTGCACCACGCCGCCGCGCCGGTGGCGGTGGTCCCGCACGACTGACCCGCCCCCGGACAGGGGCGGGGGAACCCGAAACGGGCGGACGGCGCGTCATGACGCGCCGTCCGCCCGTCCGTTGTGGGGGCGGCTCCTACGGGTGACGCGCCGTCGCTGAGGCCGTGAACCCGGTCGGGCGGCGGCCTGGTCACGGTGTCGCGGCCGAAGTCGCCATCCCCTCAGGCCGGTTGATGACCCTGCCTCCCGTGCGGTGTCGCGCACCGCTCACACCGTCCGGACGGTGTGCCGGGCTTCGCCACGCCCATCCGGAACTCCCGCTCGCTCAAAGCCCCCTGGGAGGTGAGCCGTTCGGCGAGTCACCAGTCAGCCCGCGCCGAACGGCTCGCGCCCACAGGGCCGTTCAGCCCTCGGCCGTGGACCATCGGCACCGGGCGCGGACCGTCGCCGGGCGGGAGAGTCGGGGTGTCGGCGATTCGGACCGACCATCACCGAGGGGATCACCGCCATGGCCGTGCACCAGCACACGAATCCGAAGGCCGGCTTCCACCTGCCCTCCCTGCGCAAGAACCGCACGGCCTCCGCACCCGACTCCGACGTGACGGCACACAGCGGCACGGACACCGCACGGGCCTACGCCTTCGCCACCGCCCGCGTGCTGATGGGCTTCGTCTTCCTGTGGGCCTTCCTCGACAAGACGTTCGGCTTCGGCTACGCCACCCGGTCCGGCAAGGCCTGGATCGACGGCGCCTCGCCCACCAAGGGCTTCCTCGGCTCGGTCGCCGCCGGACCGATGGAGTCCACCTTCCACTCCTGGGCGGGAGCCGGCTGGGCGGACTGGCTGTTCATGCTCGGTCTGCTCGGCATCGGCCTCGCTCTGACCGCCGGAGTGGCCCTGCGCCCGACGGCCCTCGCGGGCACGGTGATGATGGCGCTGATGTGGATGGCCGAGTGGCCGCCCGCCCAGCACCTGTCGGACGGCTCCCCGAGCATGTCGACGAACCCGTTCGCCGACTACCACCTCGTCTACGCCGTGCTGATGGTCGTCCTCGCCGTGGTCTGCGCGGGCGACGCCCTGGGCCTGGGACGCCTGTGGGCCGGGCTCCCCGTCGTCCGCGACCACCAGTGGCTGCGCTGACAGCCGTCGACGCGGTGGGCCCGCCGACGGGCCCACCGCCGCGCAGCACGGCGGGGGCCGACCGGACCTGCGTCCGGGACCTGCGGTCCCTGCCCGTTCCGGCCGCCGGCCGGGATGCTCGAAGCAGGACACCCGACACAGGAGGTGGGCATCATGCCCGGCACGATCACCGTAGGACTCGACGGCTCGCTCGAGAGCCGGGCCGCCGCCGACTGGGCCGCCCGTGAGGCAGCGCTGCGGGGTCTCGCGGTACGGCTGGTGCACGTATGGCAGCCGGTGCCGGAGCCGATGGCACAGGCACCGCTCCTGGGCGCCGAGACCCACCAGCACTGGACCGAGCGGGTTCCCCGCGAAGCCGGCGAGGACGTGCGGCGGCGGCACCCCGGCGTGGAGGTGAGCACCGAACAGCGTGACGGGAACCCCGCCGACGTCCTGGTGGAGGCCGCCCGGGACGCGGAGCTGCTGGTCCTCGGCTCCCGTGCGCTCAGCGGCATCGGCGGCTTCCTCGTCGGATCCGTCGGCCAGTCCGTGGTCGCCCGCACCGAGGCGCCCGTGGTCCTGGTACGGGCCGGCGGACAGCCGGCCGACGAGCACCTCAAGGACGCCGCGGGCCTCCCGTCCGCCGTCACCGGCTTCCGGCCCGTCGTGGTGGGCCTGGACACCGGCAGTCCGGACGACCGGGTGATCTCCTTCGCCTTCGAGGAGGCGCGGCGCCGCGGGGCCGCCCTGACCGCCGTCCACGGCTGGAACCTGCCGTCGTACTACGCGAACAGCGTGGCGGGCGGGTACGACCCCCGCGAGGACATCGGCCGTGCGCAGGCCGGAGCGCTCTCCGAGGCCCTTCTGCCCTGGCGGGAGAAGTACCCGGACGTCGAGGTGGAGGAGATGTCCCGGTTCGGCACTCCGGCGAGCCACCTGATCGACGCCTCCCACGACGCCTCGCTCGTCGTCGTCGGCCGCCGGGTCCGCCGCAGCCCATTCGGCGTGCACATCGGGTCCGTCACCCACGCGGTCATGCACCACGCCACGGCCCCCGTCGCCGTCGTCGCCCACGACTGACGCGGCGGATCCGTCCCGTCGGGCACGGCCGGGCCGGCCTCCCCGTCACCGCGGCGGCCGCGCCCGACGACCGACGGGCGCGCGACCGCGAGAAGGCCGCCGGGCTGCGCCCCGGCGGCCTTCTCATCGCGCTCCCCTCTTCCCGAGGATCTGGGTGGCCGCGTCCAACGGCGTATGACGGGCCGTCGGTCGGCACCGCTGCGGACGCCCGGACGCGCGTGGTCCTGACGGTCAGGACCGGTCTGCGAAGGCGGAGCGCAGACCGGTGTCGCACAGCAGGCGCAGCACGCGCTCGTCGTCCGTGACCAGGCGCGGACGCCCGCCGCGGGCCGCGGCCCGGTTGCGGGCCCGGCACAGGGCAGCTGGACCTGGCGGCGGTTCCGCAGGTCACGGCCCGGCTCGACACGCTGCCCGACTTCTCCTGCGACCGCGTGCTCGACCTGCCCGCCGGCGCGCTCCGCGCGGGGGGTGGGGGCGGGTCGCGGCCCGACCTTCCGGACCAGCCGTCCGGTGCGGCGGTGCGGCGGTGCGGCGGTGCGGCGGTGCGCGGTGCGGCGGCGGGCGGGACGGACCGTCGGCCCCCTCGACCCGCGGGCCCCGGACGTGAGGACGTCCGGATCGAGGGGGGAGGGGGCCGACGGTCGGACCAGCTGCCGGGACAGGGGGGACCGTGGCATGCGCGCCGACGTCAGGGGCTCGGCCGCGCGCCGCTCGGGTCATGCCCGGCCCGCCCGTCAGCCGTGGTACGCGGCCCGCATGATCGCCTGCATGTCGTCCAGCATCGGCATGCGGGGGTTGGCGGGCGCGCACTGGTCCTCGTAGGCGTTCAGGGCCTGGCGGGGGAGGGCGTCCAGGAAGGTCGGTTCGTCGATGCCGAGGGCCTGGAACGTCGGTTCGATGCCGACCGCGTCCCGCAGGCGTTCCACGGCCCGGGCGAGCGATTCCACGCCCTCGGCCGGGGAGGTGGCGGCCAGGCCGAGGGTGCGCGCGATGTCCTGGAAGCGTTCGGGGGCGCGGTAGCTCTCGTACTTGGGCCAGCTGGTCGGCTTGGCCGGGACGGCGCCGTTGTAGCGGATGACGTGCGGCAGCAGGATCGCGTTGGTGCGGCCGTGCGCGATGTGGAAGGTGGCGCCGAGGGTGTGCGACATGGCGTGGACGATGCCGAGGAAGGCGTTGCCGAAGGCCATGCCCGCGATGGTGCCGGCGTTGTGCATCTTCTCCCGTGCCTCGGGCGACCCGTCGCGGTCGTTGACGGCCGCCTCGAGATGGCCGAAGACCAGGCGGATCGCGTGCAGGGCGAGGCCGTCGGTGAAGTCGTTGGCGTACACGGAGACGTACGCCTCGATGGCGTGGGTGAGGGCGTCGAAGCCGCTGTCGGCGGCGAGCGCGGGCGGCAGGGCGGTGGTGAGCAGCGGGTCGACGATGGCCACGCTGGGGGTGAGGGCGTAGTCGGCGAGCGGGTACTTCTTGCCGGTCGCCGGGTCGGAGATGACGGCGAACGGGGTGACTTCCGCGCCGGTGCCGGACGTGGTCGGCACGCACACGAGCCGGGCGAGCCTGCCGGGAGTCGGGAAGCGGAAGGCGCGCTTGCGGATGTCGGAGAACTTCTGCCGCATGTCCGTGAAGTCGATCTCGTTGCCCGAGGCGTGCTGCTCGTACAGCAGCCACATCACCTTGGCCGCGTCCATGGGGGAGCCGCCGCCGAGCGCGATGACGGTGTCGGGGCGGAAGTCGCCCATCAGGCGCGCTCCGTGCCGCACCGAGTCGATGCTGGGCTCGGGCTCCACGTCGTCGATGATCTGGAGGGTGACCGGCTCGGGGCGGCTCCGCAGGACGCGGCCGACCCGGTCGACGAAGCCGAGCCGGGTCATGGTGGCGTCGGTGACGACGGTGACGCGGTGGACGTCCGGCATGGCGGTCAGGTAGCGCAGGGCCTGCGGTTCGAAGTAGATCTTCGGAGGGACCTTGAACCACTGGAGGTTGTTGCGGCGGGTGGAGAGGCGCTTGACGTTCAGCAGCTGTGCGGCGGAGACGTTGTTCGACACCGAGGTGCTGCCCCAGGAGCCGCAGCCGAGCGTGAGCGAGGGCAGCAGGCTGTTGTAGACGCCGCCGATGGCGCCCTGCGAGGAGGGCGCGTTGACGATGATCCGCACGGTCTTCATGCGCATGCCGTACGCCTCCGCCAGCGCGGTGTCCTCGGTGTGGATGACGGCGCTGTGGCCCTGGCCGTGGAAGGCGACCATGTCGGCGGCCAGGTCGAAACCGTGGCGCTCGTCCCGGGCGCGGAGCACGGCCAGTACCGGGCACAGCTTCTCGCGGGTCAACGGCTCCTCCGGGCCCACGCGTTCGGCCTCGACGAGGATGACGGAGGTGTCCTGCGGCACGGCGAACCCCGCCTGCTCGGCGATCCACGCCGGGCTGCGGCCCACGGCCGCCGCGTTGACCTTCGGTTCGCAGCCGGCGCCCGAACCGCCGGAGGACGGGAAGAGGAACGACTCCAGCCGCGCCTTCTCCTGCGCGTCGGCGAGATACGCGTGCAGGGTGCGGAACTCGGCCACGGCCGCGTCGTAGATCTCGTCGTCCAGGATGACGGCCTGCTCGGAGGCGCAGATCATCCCGTTGTCGAACGACTTCGACAGCACCAGGTCGTTGACGGCCCGGCGCAGTTTCGCGCTGCGGTGCACGTAGGCGGGGACGTTGCCGGCGCCGACGCCCAGGGCGGGCTTCCCGGCCGAGTAGGCCGCCTTGACCATGGCGTTGCCGCCGGTGGCGAGGATCAGGGAGACGCCCGGGTGCCGCATCAGCATGCCGGTCGCCTCGACGGACGGCTGCTCGATCCACTGCACGCACTGCTCCGGCGCTCCCGCCGCGACGGCCGCGTCCCGCACGACGCGGGCGGCCTCGGCGCTGCACCGCTGGGCGGAGGGATGGAAGGCGAACACCACGGGGTTGCGGGTCTTCAGAGCCGTCAGCGCCTTGAAGAGCGTGGTGGAGGTCGGGTTGGTCACCGGGGTGACCGCGGCCACCACGCCCACCGGCTCGGCGATCTCGACCATGTCCTCGATGTCGTCCCGGGCGATGACGCCGACCGTCTTCATCGGGCCCATGCTGTGCGTGACGTGCTCGCACGCGAACATGTTCTTGGCGGCCTTGTCCTCGAAGACCCCGCGTCCCGTCTCGTCGACCGCGAGACGGGCCAGCGCGGTGTGGTGGTCGAGGGCGGCGACCGACGCCTTCTTGACGATGTGGTCGATCTGCTCCTGCGTGAAGGACTCGTAGTCGGCGAGCGCCTTCAGACCGGCCGTGACCAGACGGTCCACGGCGACCGCGGTGTCCGACGGGACCTCCGCGGCGGCCGTGCCCTCGGTCCGTGCGTCGTTTCGGGCCATGGTGGTCTGCCTCCTCGGTCGGGGACCGCCGTGCGGCACGGCGGCACGGGGCGGGCGCGGCTCCGTCGCCGGACCGCTTCCCGCGTCCACTCTCACCGGCGGCCGGGGGCGGTCGCAGGCGCCGACAGGGCCTGTTCCGGGACCGTCCGGCCCGGGGCGCGGGGCCCATCGGCCCCTCAGCCCCTCGGCGCGGCGGTCCGCTCACCGCTCCCGGGCGCCCCAGACGCCGGTGTCGCCGGGCGCCGGCGGTGCGCAGTCGTCGACGTCGAACGCGAGGGCGTTCATCACCCCGACGACGCCTTCCAGCCGCCAGACCGCGTGGACGGCCTCGGGGACCTGGCTGCGCAGCCGCACACGGCCGCCGAGGGAGACCACGCCGTCGCGGACGGAGACGCGGACGCTGGCCGGGTCCAGCCCCAGCCGGCCGGCGAGGACCTCCTCGGCCACCTGGCGCGCGATGTCCTCGTCCGTCCGCAGGAACACCCGCAGCAGGTCCCGGCGGGTCGCGATGCCGATGAGCCGGTCCTCCTCGTCGATGACGGGGAGCCGCTCGACGCCGCGGCGTTCCATCAGCCGGGCCGCTTCGGGGACGGTCTGCTCCGGATGCACGGTGACCGCCGGGGTCGTCATCAGGTCGTGCGCGGTGACGGGGCCGGTCGGATCCTTTCCCGACCGGCCTGCCTGTGCGCGCACCAGGTCGGTGCCGGACAGGACACCGATCACCTTGTCGTCGTCGTCGACCACGGGCAGACCGTTGATGTGGTGGTGGTCGAGCAGCCGGACGAGGTCCTTGAAGGGCGTCGTACGCCGGGCCTGCACGACGTCGCTGGTCATCACCTGACCGACGGTGTGGGATGTCATGGCGGGTCACTCCTCGACTCCTGCGGCGAGGCGACGGCGGGCAGCGGACCCGGGACGGGTCCGCTCGCCACGGGGCCGACGCGCCGCCTGCTCACTTCGGGCCCCCGCGCCACCAAGGCGGTACGGCCGTCCTGCGGGTCTCCCGCGCGCGGTGCGCGATGTGCTCCGCGCGCCCGCGCAGGCGGTCGTGGAGACGGTCGGCGAGTTCCCGGGCGCTCGCCTCGCGGGCGTGGACGACGACGAGGTCGCCGCCGACGCGGATCTCGGCGCCGGCCGACCAGGGCAGCCCGACATGGTGCGCCGCCGCTCTGACGACCCGCACCTCACCGCTGACGGGCGGGAATCCCGGCCGGGCCAGAGCGGCGCCGACCTTCTCCCGCAGGTACGCGAGCGACTCCTCGTCCACGTCACCGTCGGCACGCACCCGCACGGCGTCGGCGCGTGCGCCGATGTCCTCGGCAGTCATGGGTTCCACTCCCTGTGCTCGTCCCGTCGGCAGTGCCGTCCGGCTGACCTGCCGTCCTGCTGTCCGCTCCGCAGTGGCCTAAGGGCCGGGCGGCCCGGGCCGTGTGACGGAGTCACAGGGCCGCGGCGGCGGCCCTCGCCCGTCACCTGCTGTCGCTTCCGCCGCCTTCGTCGGTCGCCTCCAGCGCGGCCCGTCCCGCCTCCAGGCGGGCGACCGGCACGCGGAACGGCGAGCAGGAGACGTAGTCCAGTCCCGCCGCGTGGAAGAAGTGCACGGACGCGGGGTCGCCGCCGTGCTCGCCGCAGACGCCGATCTTCAGGTCGGGGCGCGCGGCCCGGCCCTCGTCGACCGCGATCCGCACCAGGCGTCCCACTCCGTCGCGGTCGAGGGTCTCGAACGGCGAGGCGCTGAAGATTCCCTTGTCGAGATAGGCGGAGAAGAACGCGGCCTCGACGTCGTCGCGGGAGAAGCCCCAGGTGGTCTGGGTGAGGTCGTTGGTGCCGAAGGAGAAGAACTCGGCCTCCTCGGCGATCCGGCCCGCCGTCAGCGCCGCCCTGGGCAGCTCGATCATGGTGCCGACGGGGCAGTGCACCGGGACGCCGGACTCCTGGGAGACCTCGGCGAGCACCCGCTCCACCTCCGCGCGTTCGATGCGCAGTTCCTCGACGGCGCCGACCAGCGGCACCATGATCTCCGCCCGCGGCGAGCCCCCGGCCCGCGTGCGCCGGACGACGGCTTCGGCGACGGCCCGGACCTGCATGGCGACCAGCCCGGGCACGACCAGGCCGAGCCGGACGCCGCGCAGCCCCAGCATCGGGTTCTCCTCGTGCATGCGGTTGACGGCGTCGAGCAGCTCGGCGTCGTGCGCGGCGGGCTCGGCGCCCTGTGCCCGGGCGGCGGCGACGCGCACGGCGAGGTCGGTGCGGTCGGGGAGGAACTCGTGCAGGGGCGGGTCGATGAGCCGGATGGTGACCGGCAGGCCGTCCATCGCCTCCAGGATGCCGGTGAAGTCCTCGCGCTGGAGCGGAAGCAGCGCGCTCAGCGCGGCCTCCCGTTCGGTCTCGTCGCGAGCCAGGATCATCGCCTCGACCAGGGTGCGGCGCTCGCCGAGGAACATGTGCTCGGTACGGCACAGTCCGACGCCCTGCGCGCCGAACCGTCGGGCCCGGGCGGCGTCCTCGGGCGTGTCGGCATTGGCCCGCACCTCCAGCCGTCGCGCGGCGTCGGCCCGGGCCAGGAGGCGGGCGACCGCGGCGACCGCGCCGGTCGCGGCCCCGTCGGCGGAGCCGTCCTCGAGGAAGCGGATGACCGCCGAGTCGGTGAGCGGCACCGTCCCGCTGTACACGGCTCCGGTGGAGCCGTCCACGGAGACGATCCTCCCCTCCTGGACGACGGTGCCGTCCGCGGCGGTGAAGCGGCGTTCCCCGATGTCGACGGCCAGCCCCTCGGCGCCGCACACGCAGACCTTGCCCATCCCCCGGGCGACCACGGCCGCGTGGCTGGTCTTGCCGCCGCGGCTGGTGAGGACGGCCTGGGCGGCGATCATGCCGGGCAGGTCGTCGGGGGTGGTCTCCTGGCGGACCAGGACCACCTTCTCGCCGGCCTTCGCGCGTCGCACCGCCTCCGCGGAGTCGAACACCGCCGCGCCGGCCGCGGCGCCGGGCGAGGCGGGCAGACCCCGGACGAGCGGCTCACCGGCGTGCGAGGTGTCGAACCGGGGGAACATCAACCGGGCCAGCTGCTCGCCGGACACCCGGGCGAGGGCCTCGTCCGGGGCGATGAGCCCTTCGTCCGCGAGTTGGGCGGCGATGGCGAAGGCGGCCTCGGCGGTGCGCTTGCCCACGCGCGTCTGGAGCATCCACAGGGTTCCGCGCTCGATGGTGAACTCGATGTCGCACAGGTCGCGGTAGTGCCGTTCCAGGGTCCGCAGGTGCGCGCTCAGCCGCGCGTGGGACTCGGGGTCCAGGCGCTCCAGTTCGGTCAGCGGCACCGTGTTGCGGATGCCGGCGACGACGTCCTCGCCCTGTGCGTCGGGCAGGTAGTCGCCGTACAGGCCGGGCCGGCCGGTGGCCGGGTCGCGGGTGAAGGCGACACCGCTGCCGGAGTCGGGGCCGAGGTTGCCGAACACCATGCGCTGCACGGTGACGGCCGTGCCCAGGTCGTCGGCGATGTGCTCACGCCGCCGGTACAGACGGGCGCGTTCACCGTTCCAGGACTGGAACACCGCCAGCACCGACCGGCGCAGCTGCTCGGCGGGCGACTGCGGGAAGTACTCGCCGCTCTCGCGGTGGACGAGCTCCTTGAACGTCTCGACCAGTTCGGCCAGGTCGTCAGCGGTCAGCCGCACGTCGTCCGGAACGCCGCGCGCCTCCTTCAGCTCGGCGAGGGCGCCCTCGAAGCACCCGGCGTCGACGCCCATCACCGTGCTGCCGAACATCTGCACGAGGCGGCGGTAGGAGTCCCAGGCGAAGCGCTCGTTGCCCGAAGCCTTGGCCAGACCGAGGACGGAGTCGTCGTTGAGCCCGATGTCGAGGATCGTCTCCATCATGCCGGGCATGGAGAACCGGGCGCCGGAGCGCACGGACAGCAGGAGCGGGTCGTCGGCCTGCCCGAGCAGCCGGCCCGCGGCGCTCTCGACGGCCGACAGGTGCGCGGAGACCGCCGACCACAGGCCCGCCGGTTCACTGCCGGTGTCCAGATAGGCGCGGCACGCCTCGGTGGTGAGGGTGAAGCCCGGGGGCACGGGCAGGCCCAGCCGGGTCATCTCGGCGAGGTTGGCTCCCTTGCCGCCGAGCAGGGCGGCCATGTCCCGGCGGCCCTCGGAGAAGTCGTACACGTACCGGCCCATGACGCGCGCTCCTCAGCTGCGGGGATTCGTCCTTCCAGCGTGGGCGGCGCCCGCGCCACCCGCGAGGTGCCGGGGGTCCTCCTCGGGAGGCCGACCGGCCCTGCGTCCGCACCGGTGGGGGCGATCCGCACGTGGCGAGGCCGCCGACGCGGCCGAGGGACGGACCCGTGCCCTGGCCCCGCACACGCTCCGCGGCGGCGTGCGCAGACGTCGACGGCCGTCGACGTCTGCCGGCTGTGCGGCCGTCCGGTCGGTTCCACACCGCGCCGCCGCCCGTTCCCGGCACAGGCGACAGACGACACGCGACAGGCGACAGGCGGCGGGCGGCCGCGGGCCGTGAAGCCGCCCCGTGGGGCGGCAGGGCCGAACGTCCCGTCCGGCCGGGGCCACCGGGGCCGCCGCGCTGCCCTGACCGGCACTCCTCGCCTCCCACGCGGGGGACGACGATCGGCAGTGAACGGAGACGTCCCGACGAGAGGACCTGTGATGACGGCGACGGTGACAGACGGCCCCCGGACCGCGGACGCCTGGCGGGGGTTCGCCGCAGGCGAGTGGTGCGAGCACGTCGACGTGCGGGACTTCGTCCAGGCCGCCTACACCCCCTACGAGGGCGACGGCTCCTTCCTGGCCGGGCCGACCGACCGCACCCGCGCGGTGTGGGCGAAGGTCAGCGCACTGTTCCCGGAGGAGCGCAGCCGGGGCGTCCTCGACGTGGACGCCGCCACCCCCTCCACGATCACCTCGCACGCGCCCGGCTACATCGACCGGGACCGCGAGCTGATCGTCGGCCTTCAGACCGACGCCCCGCTGAAGCGGGCGATCATGCCCAACGGCGGCATCCGCATGGTGGAGAACAGCCTGAAGGCGTACGGCTACGAGCCCGACCCCTGGGTCACCAAGGTCTTCGGCACCTACCGCAAGACCCACAACGACGGGGTCTTCGACGCCTACACCCCCGCGATGCGCACCGCCCGCAAGGTCGGCATCATCACCGGCCTGCCCGACGCCTACGGCCGTGGCCGCATCATCGGCGACTACCGCCGGGTCGCCCTCTACGGCACCGACCGACTCCTGGAGGCCAAGCGCGCCGAACGCGCCCTCCTGGACGCCGAGCCGTCCACCGCGGACGTCATCCGCGACCGGGAGGAACTCGCCGAGCAGATCAAGGCGTTGGGGGAGCTGACGGAGATGGCCGCCGCCTACGGCTGCGACGTCTCCCGTCCCGCCGCCACCGCCCACGAGGCCGTGCAGTGGCTCTACCTCGGCTACCTGGCCGCGGTGAAGGAGCAGAACGGCGCCGCCATGTCGCTGGGCCGCACCTCCACCTTCCTCGACGTCTACCTCCAGCGCGATCTCGACGAGGGCCTGATCGACGAGACGCGCGCCCAGGAGCTGATCGACGACTTTGTGATCAAGCTGCGGATCGTGCGGTTCCTGCGCACGCCCGAGTACGACGCCCTGTTCTCCGGCGACCCGACCTGGGTGACGGAGTCCATCGGCGGCATCGGCCTCGACGGCCGCACGCTGGTGACCCGCACCTCCTTCCGCTTCCTCCAGACGCTGTACAACCTCGGCCCGGCCCCCGAGCCGAACCTGACCGTCCTGTGGTCGCCCCGGCTGCCCGCCGGATTCAAGGAGTTCTGCGCCCAGGTGTCGATCGACACCAGCGCCGTCCAGTACGAGTCCGACGACCTGGTGCGCCCGCGCACCGGCGACGACACCGCCATCGCCTGCTGCGTCTCCGCCATGGCGGTGGGCCGGCAGATGCAGTTCTTCGGAGCCCGCGTCAACCTCGCCAAGGCCCTGCTCTACGCCGTCAACGGCGGCCGGGACGAGATGACCGGCGAGCAGGTCACGCCCGAGATGCCGGCGCTCATGGCCGAGTACCTCGACTACGAGGAGCTGTCCGCGGCGTACGACCGCGTCCTGGACTGGCTGGCCGGGACCTACGTCGACGCGCTCAACGTCATCCACTACATGCACGACAAGTACGCCTACGAGCGCCTCGAGATGGCTTTGCACGACCACCCCGTGCACCGCTTCATGGCCTGCGGCATCGCCGGCCTGTCGGTCGCCGTGGACAGCCTCTCGGCCGTCAAGCACGCCAGGGTGAAGGTGTTCCGGGACGCGACGGGGCTGGCCGTGGACTTCGCGACCGAGGGGGAGTTCCCGGCCTACGGCAACAACGACGACCGTGCCGACGCCCTCGCCGTCGACCTGGTCGAGTCGTTCATGGCGAAGGTGCGCCGGCACCCCGCCCACCGGGACGCCGAGCACACCCAGTCCGTGCTGACCATCACCTCGAACGTGGTCTACGGCAAGCACACCGGCAACACCCCCGACGGCCGCCGCGCCGGACAGCCCTTCGCGCCCGGCGCCAACCCGATGAACGGACGCGACCGGCACGGTGTCGTCGCCTCCGCGCTGTCGGTGGCGAAGCTGCCCTACGAGGCGGCCCGGGACGGGATCTCGCTGACGACGACGATCACCCCCGAGGGACTCGGTCACGCGCCCCAGGAGCGAGCCGGGCACCTGGTGGGCATCCTCGACGGCTACATGGCGGCCGGTGGCTTCCACATGAACGTCAACGTCCTGGACCGGGCCACCCTGGAAGACGCCATGGAACACCCGGAGAAGTACCCGGAACTGACGATCCGGGTCTCCGGCTACGCCGTGAACTTCGTCCGCCTGACCCGCGAGCAGCAGCTCGACGTGATCAGCCGCACCTTCCACGGTTCGCTGTGAGCACGGCGCACACCGTGCAGGCAGACCCGTCGCCCGGCCCGGTCACCGGCCGGATCCACTCCTGGGACCTGTCCACCGGCGTGGACGGTCCCGGGACCCGGTTCGTCCTCTTCGTCAGCGGCTGTCCGCTGCGCTGCCTGTACTGCGCCAACCCCGACACCTGGCGCCTGCGCGACGGTCGCACGGCGACGGTGGACGAGGTGATGACCGAGATCGAGAAGTACCGGCCGTTCCTCGCCATCGCCGGCGGAGGAGTCACCGTCACCGGAGGGGAGGCGCTGCTCCAGCCGGCCTTCACCGGCGCCCTGTTGCGCCGCTGCAAGGAAGCGGGACTGCACACCGCGCTCGACACCTCGGGATTCCTCGGCGCCCGCGCCGGCGACGACCTCCTCGCGGACACCGACCTGGTGCTGCTGGACATCAAGTCCTTCGACATCGGCGCCTACCACCGGCTGACCGGCGGTGACCTCGCCCCCACCCTCGCCTTCGCGACCCGGCTGAACCGGCTCGGCGTGCCCCTGTGGATCCGGTACGTCCTGGTGCCCGGATGGACCGACGACCTGCGAGCCGTGGACGGACTGGCCGAGTTCGTCGCCGGCCTGGACACGGTCGACCGCGTGGACGTCCTGCCGTTCCACAAGCTCGGCGCGGCCAAGTACGAGGCTCTGGGCATCCCGTTCCCGCTGAAGGACACCCCGACCCCGGACGCGGCTCTCACCGAGCGGGTCCGCGAACGGTTCCGCGCACACGGCAAGCCGGCCTACTGAATCCTCGGAGGCGGGCGTCTGTCGGAAGGCTCGTCGACACCTGTTCGTCCCGGCGGTCGGCCGGCCCGCCGGCGCCGGTCCCGCGGCCTCAGCCCGCCGGTCTGTCGCCCGCCAGTTCGTTGAACGTGCGGATCTGCCGGTCGAAGATCCGCGCGGGCACGACGCGGCGCAGCAGGCTGAGACGCTTCGCGAACGGGCCGGCGGTGTACCGCAGTCTCGGCCTGCGGGCAGTGGCGGCGGCGACGATCGCCCGGGCGACGACGGTGGGGGAGTCGCCCCCCTTGACGGCCTCCGCGACCACCCGGTCGGTGACGCGCCGTTGTCGTGCGTAGGCAGGCAGCGGTGTGTCGGGCTGCACGATGTTCCCCTCGAACGCGGTGTTCGTTCCGCCGGGTTCGACGAGGAGGACGCGGACGCCGTGCTCGCGGACTTCGTGGTCGAGGGACTCGGAGTAGCCCTCGATCGCGTGCTTGGACGCGACGTAGACGGCCATGTAGGGCTGCGGGATGAATCCGTAGATCGACGACAGGTTGACGATGCGGCCGCTGCGCCGGGCCCGCATGTGCGGCAGGACGGCCTTCGTCATGCGCAGGACGCCGAAGACGTTGATGTCGAAGACGTGCTGGTCCTGCGGCAGGGAGCTTTCCTCGGCGGCGCCCGTCGAGCCGATGCCCGCGTTGTTGACCAGGACGTCGATCCGGCCGAACCGTTCGACGACCTGCCGGACGAGCGCGGTGACCGACGCGTCGCTGGTCACGTCGAGGTCGAGGAAGGTCACGCCGTCGCGCGGGGTGACCTTCGAGGCGTCGCGGCTGGTCCCGACCACGTCGAAGCCGGCTTCGGCCAGCGCGAGGGCTGCCGCTTGTCCGATGCCGGAGGAGGCGCCTGTCACGAGTGCCACCGGTCGTCGTCCGTTCATGGTGAGCTCCTGGGGGTCCGGTCGTTTCCTGGGGCGCGGACCGGCAGGGGGCGCGGTTCGTCGCCGGGGGAGGGGAGAGCGCCGTGGCGCTCCGGCGGGTGTGAGGGGGCGGAGGAGCCGCGCGGTGGCCCGGCGGGCGTCGGGGTCGTGCCCGGGGGCCGCGCGCAGCCACGAGCGGCGCCGTCACGTCATCCGGACGACGACCTTCCCCGCCTTCGCGCGCCCCCGCGCGACGTGGTCCATCGCCTCCGGGGTCGCATCGAAGGGGAAGACACGGTCGACGACGGGACGGATCCGGCCGGCGTCGACGAGCGCGGTGATCTCGCGCAGCTGGTCCCCGCTCGCCTTCATGAACAGGAACTCGTAGGTCACGCGACGGCGCCGGGCACTGCGCCGGACGGGGAAGCTCAGGGCGCTCATGGCCGTCCGGAGCACCGGGCCGGCCCCCAGTTCCCTGGCGAAGGCCGCGTCGGGAGGGCCCGCGATGCTGATGACCTTCCCGCCGGGCCTGAGCACCTGGAGGGACCTCTTGAGGGTCTCGCCGCCGACCGGGTCGAGGACGACGTCGTAGTCGTGCAGCAGCGTCTCGAAGACCTGCTTCCTGTAGTCGACGACGGTGTCCGCGCCCAGGCTCGCGACCAGGTCGACGTTGGCGGTGCCGGTGGTCGCGGCCACGTGCGCGCCCAGGTGCCTCGCCAGCTGGACGGCCACGGTGCCCACGCCGCCCGAGCCCGCGTGGACGAGGACCTTCTGCCCCGGCCGGACGTGGGCGCGCTGGACCAGCGCCTGCCAGGCGGTCAGGGCGACCAGGGGGAGGGAGGCGGCCTCCTCCATGGTGAGCGTCGCCGGTTTGGGGGCCACGTCGTCCTGGTGCACGGCGATGAACTCGGCGAACGTGCCGATCCGGTCCTTGCCGGGCCGTGCGTAGACCTCGTCGCCCGCCGAGAAGCCCGTCACGGCGGAACCCGTCTCGACCACGACCCCGGCCAGGTCGTTGCCCAGGACGAAGGGCACCCGGTACGGCAGGATCGCCTTGAAGTCCCCGGCCAGGATCTTGACGTCCAGGGGGTTGACGCTCGCGGCGTGGATCCGCACCAGGACGTCGTGCGGACCGGCGTGCGGGCGCGGCGTCCGCGCGGCGCGCGGGCCCGCCTTGTCGCCGTAGCGCTCGACGGTGAAGGCCCTCATCGTCGTCGCCATGTCGTCTCCATGTCCTTCGTCGGATGCGCGCTCATGCCGCGTTCGGCGCCAGGGCGAGGCCCTGCTTGACGGACCGGGTGAGGTCGTCGGCGAGGATCTCGGGCAGGCCCCGCTCGATGCCGTCCAGGGCCTGGGCGGCGACGTCGGCGGGGTCGGTCTTCTGCTCCGCGGGAATCACCCTGGCCATGTCCGTGTCCATGTAGCCGACGTGCAGTGCCGAGACGGTGATGCCGCGGGGCGCCAGTTCCTCGCGGGCGGCGTCGGTCAGCGCCCAGGCGGCGGCCTTGGCCGCCGCGTAGGCTCCGAGGCCGGCCGGGTGCAGCCAGGACAGCACGGACAGGACGTTGAGCACCGCGCCGCCGCCGTTGCCCTCGATGACCGGGGTGAACGCCCGGGTCACGGCGAGCGGCCCGAAGAAGTTGGTCTCCATCTCCAGCCGCACCGCGTCGGGGTCTCCGGCGAGCAGGGGCGTGCCGGTGGAGATCCCCGCGTTGTTGACCAGGAGCGTCGCGTCGGACGCGACGCGCGCCGCGGCCCGGATCGACTCCTCGTCGGTCACGTCCAGCAGAAGCGGGGTGACCCCGGCCAGGTCCACGCTCTCGGGACGGCGCGCCGCCGCGTAGACCTTGGCGCCGCGCTCGACGAGCTGGGTGGCCAGTCGGCGTCCCAGTCCCCGGTTTGCCCCGGTGACCACGGCGACCGCGTTGTCGAGTTCCATGTCCGCTCCTTGCGCTGACGGCCGTCCGGGAGTCGGACGGCCTGATAAATGATGACCGTAATCTAATACGGGAGTCTAGAATAGATGGCGACTGACATCCAACTGGGAGGTGGCCGATGGGTCGCGTGTCACAGACGCAGGCGCAGGAGAACCGGCAGCGGGTCGTGGAGACCGCCTCCCGGCTGTTCCGTGAGCAGGGCACGCAGGTCAGCGTCGCGGACCTGATGAAGGCCGCCGGCCTCACGCACGGCGGCTTCTACAAGCAGTTCGCCTCCAAGGAGGCGCTCGTCGACGAGGCCACCGCACACGCCTTCGCCGAACTCGCCCGGCTCCACACGGCCGGGATCGAACGGCACGCCGGGCAACGCGAGGCCGCCCAGCGGGAGATGATCGAGAGCTACCTCTCCGTGGAGCACCGCGACAACGCGGCGGGCGGCTGTCCCGTCGCCGGCCTCGCCTCGGACATGGCGCGCGCGAACGGCGATCGTGAGGCGCACCGGGTCTACGCGGAGGGCGTGCGCGCCTTCGCCGACGCCCTCGCCACCGACGGTGAGGACGGCGTCACGCGACTGTGCACGATGCTCGGAGCCCTCGTCCTGGCCCGCGCCGTCAAGGACTCCCCGCTCTCGGAGGAGATCCTCACCACGGCACGCACGGCCCTGACGGCGGGCGACTGACCCGGGAGGCATGGGCCTGCTCCGACGCCCCGCAGGCCGGAGTCCGGGCGGCGGCGCGGGAGGGCGCCTTCGGTCGAGGCACCTGTGCGTTCTGGGACACATGACGATGCGCAGCCGGACAACTCCGCCGGCCCGAGGGCTCCTAGCCTCATGCCTCGACAGGACTGACCACCCTTGACCCGGAGACACGAGGACACCGTGCTGAAACGACTTTGCTCCGCCCTGCTGACCCTTGCCGTCTCGATGGGCCTGGTGACGGCGCTGAGCGGCACCGCGTCCGCGACCAACTACCAGGTGATCGACTGGCACGTCTCGAACATCACCAGCGGGGGGAACACCCACCACCAGAACTACTGGAACCTGATCGACGCGATCCACCGCTACACCTACGGTGAGGCGACCGGCGTCAACAGCGTCACCGAGACCACCACCGAGCGGGGCCGCCTGATCCAGGTGCGCGTCCTCGACACCGGCAACGTCCATCTCGCGTCGGTCTACCTGTGGGCCAACGACCTCTACGTCGCCGGCTTCTACGCCCCGCAGACCAACTCCCACTGGGCCTTCCAGGACCGGATCAACGAGTTCCAGACGGCGCTGGGGGTGACGGTCCCCGCCAATCGCCGGATCGCCAGCGGCAACTACAACGACATCCCGGGCGGCAACACCCGCGGATCACTGGCGCCCAACCCCGAAAACATCTACACCGCGATGCGCGACCTCGGCCGCGCGGCCGCGTACAACGAGACGACGGGACGCGCGGTGCTGATGGCGACCCAGATCTTCTCCGAGGCCGCGCGCTTCGGCGTCGTCTTCGACGTCGTCCGGGGCAACATCCAGAACCCCAACCGGAACCGGCCGCTGAACTACGACGGCGGGGATCGCGGGCCCATCCTCGCCGCCAACGTGGAGAACCAGTGGGGGGCCATCAGCAGGTTCATCCGCAACGCGCGCGCCAACCCGTCCGGCCAGAGCATCTACGTCATGGGGCACGCCGTCACCACCATCGCGGCGCTGCTGTACTACGTCGGCTTCGTCGAGGCCAACGGGGCCATCATGCACGGCAGTTCCTGAGCCCGCCCCCTGATGCGACGCCGGTCCCGCCCGCTTCGTGCGGCGCCGGCGAAGGCATCCGGGACGATCCGCGACCTCCTGGTCGTCACCTCATCCGAGGCGCCCGCACTCGCCGAAGCGCGAGACCTCGCGGGCGCCTCGACCGTGCCGGTCCACCGCCGACGACGATTCACCGCGTCGGCCACGACACGGCCCGATCGTCACGGCGTGGAGAACAGTCCGGGCCCCGGAGGCGAGGAGTCGTCGGCGCGGACGCCGTTCGTGACCCGCAAAAACTCCAGCTTCTCCGCATCGACGGATCCGGCCGCCACGGTGTAGACGACGAGGCGGACGTCGCAGCCCGGAACGGTGAGCACGTCGCAGTCGCACGTCACCTCGCCCACCTGGGGGTGCACGACGGTCTTGCGGGCCGAGACGTGCGGACCGACCGCACCCTCGTCCCACAGCCGGCCGAACTCCGCACTGGTGGAACGCAGTTCCTCGACGAGACCGGCCAGCCCACGGTCGCGCGGGTAGGTGACGAGTGCCGAGCGCAGGTCGGCCACGAGGGCCGGTCCCAGGGCGTCGCCGTCCTGGAGGACGGGCCAGGCGGCGAGCCCTGAGGGGCCCACCGAGAAGACCGCCCGCGTCAGGTTCCGCTCGGCGTGTGTCCGTGCGCCGGGGTCGCCCAGCAGCGCGGCCCATGCGGGCGTCCAGGACAGCAGGGTCCAGTCGGCGCTGAACACACCCACGGGGAACTCCCCGAGTCGGGCCAGCATCCGTTGGACCCCTGCCGGCACGTGGGTGGAGACCATTCCCTCCTGGGGAGGAAGGAGGCCGGCCAGCCGGTACGCGTGATCGCGTTCCATGGGCTGTAGTTGGAGGGCCCTGGCCAGACTCGCGACGACCTGCGCCGAGGGGCTCGTGGCGCGCCCCTGCTCCAGACGCACCACGTAGTCGACCGACAACCCCGCGAGTTCGGCCAGTTCCTCGCGTCGCAACCCCACCGCGCGCCGTCCGGGCCGCGAGGGCCGACCGACGTCGAGAGGGGAGAGCCGGTCGCGCCAGCGGCGCAATGCCGTGCCAAGGGTCTCGTCCACCCGACCATTGTGTCCGCCGGACGGCCGTCGTGCCTGGTACTGGCCGTCCTACCGTCGCGGAGGGCACTGGTCGCACCCTCGTCGCGGGCCGAGAGTGAGGGGCATGACCACCACATTCATCACCGGAGCCAACAAGTCCCTCGGGTACGAGACCGCCCGCCGTCTGATCGAGGCAGGCCACACCGTCGTCGTCGGCGCTCGCGACCCGGAGCGCGGCCGGGCGGCCGCCGACGCACTCGGCGCCCGCTTCGTCCGGATCGACGTCACCGACGACGCGTCCGTGGCCGCGGCCGCCGCCGACGTGCGGGCCCGCGAGGGCGGCATCGACGTCCTGATCAACAACGCCGGCGTCCTCGGGACGCACCACCCCGCCGACGAGATCACGGCCGCTGACGCCAACGAGGTGTTCGACGTCAACGTCGTGGGGATCGTCCGCGTCACGCACGCGTTCCTGCCTCTGCTGCGCACGTCGGCGAACCCGGTCATCGTCAACGTCTCGAGCGGCATGGGGTCGTTCGGGGCCACGCACGATCCCGAGCGCGTCGAGAGCCGCCACGCCGCGCCGCTCTACACCGCGTCGAAGGCTGCCGTGACCATGCTGACCACGCAGTACGCGAAGTCTTGGCCGGACGTGAAGGTGAACGCGGCCGACCCGGGCTACACCGCGACCGACTTCAACGGGCACAGCGGCCCGCAGACGGTGACCGAGGGGACCGACGCGATCGTCGCCCTCGCCACCCTCGGGGCGGACGGACCGACCGGGACCTTCCGTGACCGGCACGGCGACATGCCCTGGTAGGCGGTCCCCGCACGCGGGCAGCGCCCGGCGGGCGCGGCACCCGGGGTCCCCTGGCCCGCGACCCTTCTATGACGGTCGTTATAGCCGCGTGTACGCTGGGACTGCTCTATAACGACTGTCATAGGAGGATCCTCGTGACGATCATCACCGTGAACACCCCGACGGGACGTCTGGGCCGGGAGCGGCGCCGCGTGCTGGCCCAGACCCTGACGGACGCCGTCCTCGTGCCCGAGGTGGGGCGGTTCGCCCCGGCCGCGCGGGTCGGATTCCAGGTGCATTTCGTCGAGCGCGAGCCCGACATGATGGCCATCGGCGGCCGGCTCCTCGCGGACGTCGGCGCGGACGCCGACGTCATGGTGATCGACGTGACGGTGATGGACGGAGACTGGCGGCAGGAGGTCAGGACCGCCGTCATCGAGCGCGTCCTCGCCGCGGTCGCCGACGCCTGCGACCTGCCGCGCCCGTCGCCGACCTGGTGGGTCACCTTCCGCGTCGTCGACGAGGGCAGCTGGGGCTCCAACGGCGGCGTGCTGTCGATTCTTCCGCTTCTCGACAGCGGTGTGTTCACCGAGGAGAAGGCCGGGGCGATCCGCGCCGCACTCGACGCGTGACCTCGGACAGGTGTGTCCGTCTCCCGGTTCCCGGCGCCGCCGGACTCCGGTGTCGCCGGACCCGGTGGGTCAGTTCTCGGTGGCGGCGGCGGCGATGAGGGCCTCGAGCTGTGCGGCCGTGTGATCGAGGGGCCGGGTGCTGCGCTGGGCGCGGCACATGGCCACCGTGCCCTCGACGGCCGCGACGACGAGCGTCGCGAGCTGCGCGGCCTGCTCGTCGTCGGCGCCGTGCTCCCGGAGGGAGGCGGCGAGCAGGCCCTCCCACTGGGTGAAGACCTCGGCCGCGGCCGCCAGGGCCGGTGGGATCCCGTCGGCGGGGGGTTCCTCGATGGCCACCGCCAGGACGGGGCAGCCCGCGTGGAAGTCGCTCTCGACGACGATGTCGCGCCACAGGGTGAGGAACGCCCGCAGCCCTGCGGCGGGGCCCGCCTCCAACTCCTTGCGCAGGCTGCGGGCCACCCACTCGCCCGTGAACCGGACGGCCTCCGTGGCCAGTTGCTGCTTGCCCTCGGGGAAGTAGTGGTACGTCGAGCCGAGCGGCGCCTCGGCGTGCTTGGCCATCTCCCGGATGCTCGTCGCGCTCAGACCGCGCCGGCTGATCATGTCGGCGGCGCCGGCCACGATCCGCTCGCGCGACGGCGTGCTGCTCTTGGGCACCTGTGCACTTCCCCTCTGGCTATAACGGCCGTCATAGTCTACCGTGACCGGCGAATATAACGAGTGTCATAGGAGTCGATCATGCCCATGATCCAGTTGACGGCGCCGACCGGCGCGCTCACGCAGGAGGGCCGCGCCACGGTGCAGCGCGATCTCGCGGCCGTCCTGCTGCGCTGGGAGGGCGCGCCCGACACGGCCTTCTTCCGCGCCCAGGCGTGGAGCTACGTCGTCGAGGTGCCCGTAGGCGCCCAGGTGACCGCCGAGGACGACGAGCCCCGCTTCCTCGTGGAGGTGACGGTGCCGCAGGGGGCCCTGTCCGAGCGCCGCAAGGCCGGACTCGTGGAGGACGCGACGCACACGGTCCTGGCCGCGGCCGGCCTCGCGCCGTCCGAAGCGCTGCGCGTCTGGGTGCTCGTGCACGAACAACCGGACGGGACGTGGGGCGCCGGCGGCTCCGTGGTCCGGTACGCCGACCTGGTCGCCCTGGCGAAGCAGGGCCAGGAGCAGGCCGATGCGTGAGCTGACGTACGTGGCCCGACGCACGGTCGAGTGGCGCGAGGCCCCGGACCCCACGGTGCGCTCCGCCGGCGAGGCGATCGTCGCGCCGGTCGCCGCCACCTCCTGCGACGTGGACTCCGCGATCCTGGCGGGCCACGGCTTCATCGACCCGCCGTTCGCCCTCGGGCACGAGTGCGTGGCCCGCGTGGTCGACGCGGGCGACGGCGTCACCACCGTGACCCCCGGCGACCTGGTCGTCGTGCCCTGGTCGATCAGCTGCGGCGCCTGTTCCCCCTGCCGCCGCGGGCTCACCGCACACTGCTCCGCGGTTCCGCACATGGCGATGTACGGCGCCCCGATCGGCGGCAGTTGGGGCGGACTGTTCTCCGACCTCGTCCGCGTCCCGTACGCCGACGCCATGCTCGTCCCGCTGCCCGCCGGTCTGGACCCGGTCGCGATGGCCTCGGCGAGCGACAACTGGTCCCTGTCCTGGCGTCTGGTCGCACCCCACCTCGAGGCCCGTCCCGGCGCCCGGGTCCTGGTCGTCGCCCGCGGCAGCATCGGCCTCTACGTCTGCGACATCGCCCGCGCCCTGGGCGCCTCGGACGTTCTGTACGTCGACCCCGACGCGGAGCACCGCAAGCTCGCCGAAAGCTTCGGGGCCCGTACCGCCGAGGCGATCGGCTCGGCGACCCGGCCCGGATTCGACATCGCCGTCGAGGCAACCGGCCGCGTCGACCAACTCGCCCTCGCCGTGCGGTCCCTGGCTCCCGAAGGCGTCTGCGAGTCCGCAGGCAACCACTTCCGCCCCGGCGAACTGCCCCTGCTCGACATGTACCTCACCGGCGTCACCCTGCGCATCGCCCGCGACAACGTCCGCGCCCACATCCCCGACGCACTCGACCTCGCCGCCTCAGGCGCCGTCGACCCCGCCCGCGTCGTCTCCCACGTCCTCGACTGGGAGCAACTCCCCGAGGCGCTGCCCGAGAAGCACCTCAAGCCCGTCTTCGTCCGCGACAGCGCCCCGGCCGGGCCCGCCCGCTGACCACGCCCGCAGCCCGCAGCCCGCAGCCCGCAGCCCGCAGGCCGCCGGCCCGTCGGCCCGTCGGCCGACGAGGACGCGATCCGGTCCCGGAACCGCGGACCCTCGGCGCCGCGGTCTGCCAGGGAACGAGCGGTCAGACGAGCGGACGGCTGTGCAGCACCCGGTCGAGGTATCCGGGCCCCGACGCCGGCACGACCTGCGCAGCGGCGCGGTAGCGCTGTGTCCCGGTCTGCCAGGCGTGGTAGCCGCTCATCCAGTCGGTCATCAGCCGGACATAGCCCTCGACCGCGGCCCGTTGCCCCGAGGGAAGGGCCAGCTGGGCGCAGACGGCGGGCACTTGTGCCGCCAGGGTCCCGAACCGCGCGACGAGCGCGTCCACTTCCGTGCGGGCGGCGGCGAGGGCCGCGGAGCGGGTGAGGCGCCGGGATCTTTCGAGGACGAGGACGACGTTGTCGACGTCGCCGCGGGCCTCCTCCTTCTCCAGCGAGTACACGTCGTTGCACATCAGGGTGACGTCGATGGCGGCCCGGCGCATGATGCGCAGCTGGGGGCTGTGGAACGCCGCCGCCGGGACGGCGATCCCGGCTGCGCGTTCGCCGAGCGACAGGGGCAGGTCGGTGGCGGCGATGCCGCGCCGGACCTGGAGGTAGGAGTCCAGGTCGGCGGGGGTGCCGCGGAGGCGGCCGGCCGCCTCGTGGGCGTGCGCGGCGAAGTAGTACTCCCATTCGTGTGCGGTACGCGCGATCCAGGCGGGGTGCGCGCCGTCGGCGGTGCGGGCCCTGATGTCGGCGAACGCCGCCGTGCACGGGTCCGCGCCCGCCGGCGGCGGGGCGCCGTGCGCGACGTCGATCAGCCGCTGGCACACCCGGGCGGTCTCGGCGGGATCCCGGCCGAGAGGGCCGTCGAACTGGTCGTCGAAGACGAAGAAGAAGCCCATCGCGTCCGCGCACAGGTCCAGCGCCGCGCCCCGGGCGTGGGGGAAGCCGAGCGCGGCCAGGCGGGGCATGTCCCAGGAGGTGTACCAGGCCTGGGACCGCTCGTCGCCGACCAGGCCGAAGCGGCGCACCCAGTCGAGGTTGTGGCGGCGGGCGCCGTCGAGGTCGGGGCTGACGGCGGCCACCGGAGGGAGGTCGAAGTCGATGTCCTGGGGCACGGGGCCTCCCGTGGTCGTGGTGGTGAGACTGGTCGTGATCGGGCGACCTCCGCGCCTGCCCCGGCCGCCGCCACTGGCGCTCCGGGCGAGCGGTGAAAGGTTTCGCCAAGTAGGGGGGTCGGCATCGAGGCGGCGCCGGCCGGCCCCTCGACCCTGCCGGCCCCTCGACCCCGTCGGCCCGCCGACCCTCGTCGACTCCCGTGGGCCCGTCGCCCGTCGCCCGTCGACCCCCGCCCGCCGTGCATCGGTGCCGGCCGCTGCATCCGCACCCGATCACCCCGAGGGACGTCCATCCGTGGTGGTCCGTCAATCCAGGGCGGCCGGAGTCTTGAGGTCGAGGGCGAGCGGCTCGCTGCTCCCGACGCCGAGCCTGGCGAGGGAGTAGGCCATCGACTCGCCGACACTCGACGGCGTGCGGAACGCCTCGGTCGCGCGGATCCGCGGCACGAGGGCCCGGACCGTCTCGGGTGTGGGGTCCGCCTCCAGGACCACGCCGTCGGTGGCGCCGAGGAAGATCCGGCCCACCCGGCGTCCGGCCGCGTGCAGGAGCTCGCCACTGCACGGCGCCGTCTCGTGGGCCAGAACGGCGACCACGGACGCGACATGCCGGACGGGGAACAGACCGGTGAGCAGCGCGGTCATCTGTTCGTCGTCCCGGACCGCCTCCAGGGACATCCGGGTGGCGGCCACGGGCACGACGGCGTTCACCTTGATGCCGACGGCGGCCCCCTCGGCCGCCGACGCCGTGGTCAGGCCGAGCACGGCGCCCTTGCCCGCGGCGTACACGCTGAGTCCGCTGTCGCCGAACAGGGCGTCGGAGCACGTGTTGACGATCCGGCCGTACCCGGCCGCCGCCATGTGCGGCCAGACCGCACGCAGCATGTTCAGCGTCCCGCCCACGTGGGTGGCGAGCACCCGGCGGCACTCCTCGTCGGTGAGCTCCGACAACGGGCGCAGGACGGCGATCCCCGCGTTGTTGAGCAGGACGTCCAGCCGCCCCCACCGTCGCATGGCGGCTGCGACCAGTCCCGCGGCGCCGTCCGTGGTGCCGACGTCGTGCACGTCGGCCACCGCATGACCGCCCGCGGCCCGGATCTCCTCGGCCACGGCGTGGGCGGGCGACGGCGACGTCCCGCGTCCGTCGGTCCCGGTCCCCACGTCGTTGACGACGACCTTCGCCCCTCGCGTCGCGAGGAGTGCGGCGTACTCCCTGCCCAGCCCGCGGCCCGCGCCGGTCACCACGGCCACCCGGTCATCGAAACGGATCTCGTCCACCCCGCACGCCCCTCCCCGCCGAGTCGTCGGAGCGGCTGCGCCCCCGACAACCGCCCACCCTGCCCGCGAGGCGCCCATCCGGAAAGGGAGCGCGCGCGGCGACCCGACGCAGCCGCACGCGTCACCGCCGCCCCGGCACACCCCGAATGCTCCGTCGCGCGCCGTTGTTGCCGCGCGGACTCCGTCTGGCGGTTCGTAGAGCCACAGGGATACCGTCGACGGATGCGGCCGCACGCGATGGAATCCCTCCCGGTGGCCCCGTGAGTGGTTGGTGGGACTACCTGGAGGAACGCACTCGCCGGGCGGTCGACGCCGACGTGCTGCGCGATCGCATGATCACAGCGGTCAAGTCCGTGAGGGATGCCCTTCGCCCTCTGGGGGTGAGCCTGCACGAGGCGGAGCAGGTGGTCCACGCGCGGTACGCGGCCCTCGGCGATCAGGTGCGGCGCAGGCCTCCCGACCCTCTCGACGTCCCTTCACTCGCCTCTCGCGCTGCGGCCCTCCCGGGTCGCGTGGCCGCTGTCGAGGCACTCTGGGACGGCGATACCGTCCACGACTGGTTCGTGCTGCTGGTCGTGGTCCTGGACGACCCGGACGGCGAAGGCCACCTGGCCACCGTGTACCACCGTCCTGGCGGCCCCCCTCCAGCCCTCGCCGCCGCAGAGGCCGGCCGGGCCCTGGCCGCCCACCTCAAGGCGCCGTTCCACTTCCCCTCCCCGAACGTCCCCGACGACGAAGCCCCTCGCTGGCGAACGGTTCGGCCCCGCCCGCAGGACCGTGAATGAGTGCGTCAGGTCGAGGTGTCGGGCAGTATCGCGGGGTGGCCGATCTGGTGTGGGACGACGTGAGGTCCTTCTTCGACCCTGACTTGATGGGGTCGTTGCCGGACATGCGTGTCTCGGATGCTTCGGTGCAGGACTGGCAGGCGGTCCTCGATCTTGTCGCGGAGAAGGGCTGGAAGTGCCAGTACTCCGAGGGAGAGACGTTGCTGCCGGTGCCCCGGGCGGAGGCCGTGCTGGCCCGCCGAGCGGACGCCGAGTGCCCGAACCTGCGGGTCTGGCCCACTGCCGATGTGCTGGCGATCTTCCGGTTCTCTGCCGACGACGAGGTCGACTTCGACGTCGACCTGCGGGAGTTGCAGGGCCAGGATCGACTCGATGTGTTCTGCGGCTTCCTGCGAGAGATCGGAAGGCGGCTCGACAAGCCCGTCCTGATGGACCCGGAAGGCCACTATGGCCATCCAGTGCTCGGCTTCGATGTGGAGACCGACCGTGTCGTGCTTCTCGTAGACCCCTAGTCCGGGTGGCCGAGCCGGTCGGCCGCGGTTCGTAATTCGTGGTTCGTGGTTCGTAGGAGGTTCCGTGGCGGGGCATCGCGCCCCATCGGCTCGGCGTGGTGCCGGCACTTCGGTCGCCTTCGCCGTAGAGCGCGGCTGCCGGAACCGCACGGAACCGACGGCGGTGAACTGCCCTGGCGATGAAGGGCGTTCAGGTTTCCGTCATGCGGGCATCGGCTCGGCGTAGTGCCGGAAGGCGCCGCGCTCGGTGTGGATGGCGTACAGCTGCTCGGCGAGCGCGTCGGGACTGGTGCGCTCGGCGTCCGGGTGGATGACGCCGGGGACGATCAGCTGGGCCGTGTGGATGTTCTGCGGTGCGAGAGTCCGGTGGAGCATCGCGGCGTACGCGCTCTCGGCGGCGAAGGCGACCGAGGTGCCGGCCCGCTCGGAGTGGGGGCGCACGGCGCTGGCGCCGTTGACGAACAGCAGCGTGCCCCGGCCCAGCTCCCGCATCCCCGGGAGCACGGCGTGCACACAGGTCACCGGGCCCGTGACGGAGAAGGCGAGCGGGTCCTCCAGGTCGGCCGCGGTGGTGTCGAGGACCGGCTTCATGAAGTCGGCGCGGGGCGCCGGACTGAACTGGAGGATCTCGACCGGCCCCAGGTCCTCGGCCGCCGCGCGCAGGGCGGCGGTCAGGGACGTGGGGTCGAGGACGTCGGCGGTGAAGCCGCGGGCCCGGACGCCGTCGCCGTCCAACTCGGTCGTGAGAGCGTCGAGGCGGTCGGCGTCGCGGGAGAGGAGCGCGACGCGGTGACCGGCGGCGCCGAAGCGACGGGCGGATGCCAGCCCCAGTCCGGGGCCGGCGCCGACGAGAGCGAAGGTGGTCACGTTGGGGCCTTTCGCAGGAGAGCGTGGACGAGGAGGGGGCGGCGGGACGGGGCTCCGGGGTCAGTCGGTTGCCGGGGCGGCGTGGTACTCGTCGTCGGTGACGGGGGCCAGCCAGTGCACGACCGCGTGGTCGTCGTCGCCCTCGTTGATGGCCAGGTGGACCATCAGGCGGTTCGGGGCGGCGCCGTGCCAGTGCTCCTCGTCCGCCTCGAACAGGACGCGGTCGCCCGGCCGGATGACCTCGACCGGGCCGCCCCGGCGCCCGCACAGGCCGACGCCCTCGGTGACGAAGACGGTCTGGCCCAGCGGGTGGCGGTGCCAGTGCGTGCGGGCGCCGGGCATGAAGTGCACCAGGGCGGCGGTGACCCGGGAGGGGGCGGGAGCGGCGGCGACGGCGTCGATGTAGACGTCGCCGGTGAACCAGTCGGCCGGCCCCTTGACGGTGTCGATCGAGCTACGGGTGATCTGCACGGAAGCTCCCTAAACGGGTGGCGGGGCAATGGTACGAGTGGAGGGGAGGGGTGGGTCAGGGTTTGAGGAGGGTCTTGATGGCGCGTCGCTCGTCCATCGCGCGATAGCCCTCGGCGACCTGCTCCAGGGGGAGGGTCAGGTCGAAGACCTTGCCCGGGTCGATCCGGCCCTCCAGCACGCGGTGGATCAGGTCGGGCATATAGCCGCGCACCGGGGCGGGTCCGCCGCGCAGGCCGACGTGGGAGAAGAACAGCTCCTGACCGTCGACGGCGACCTCGTGGGGAACGCCGACGAAGCCGACGTTGCCGCCGGGCCGGGCCGAGTGCAGGGCCTGGCTCATCGCCTGGGCGGTGCCGACGCACTCCAGCACGGAGTCGGCGCCGATGCCGCCGGTCAGCTCCTTGATCCGGGCGACACCCTCCTCGCCGCGCTCGGTGACGATGTCGGTGGCGCCGAACTCGCGCGCGAGCTTCTGCCGGGGCTCGTGGCGCGACATGACGATGACGCGCTCCGCCCCCATCTCCCTGGCCGCGATCACCGAGCACAGCCCCACCGCGCCGTCGCCGACGACCACCGCGGTCGCGCCGGGCCTCACCTCGGCGGCGTCCGCCGCCCACCAGCCGGTGCCCATCACGTCCGACACGGCCAGCAGACCCGGCCAGAGCTCCTCGCCCGGCACCTCGTCGGTGGCGACCAGGGTGCCCTGAGCGTTGGGGATGCGCACGTACTCGGCCTGGCAGGTCGACATGAACTCGCGGTTCAGGCAGTTCGACTGGAAGCCGTTGCGGCAGTTCGCGCAGGTGTTGTCCGAGGTCGCGAAGGAGCCGACGACGAACTGGCCCGGCTTCACCGAGGTGACCTCGGAGCCGACCTCCTCCACGAAGCCGACGTACTCGTGCCCCATGGGATGCGCCTGTTCGGTCGGCTCCGCGCCCCGGTAGGGCCACAGGTCCGAGCCGCACACACAGGTCACGGCCGTACGGATGACGGCGTCGGTGGGATGGAGGATCCTCGCGTCCTCCACGGTCTCGAAGCGGATGTCACCGGGGGCGTGGATCATTGCTCCGCGCATGAGAGGGATTCCTTAGCTTGCCGAGGCGTGCGGCCCCGGATGCCGGGGCCGCACGCCGAGTGCAGGGCCAGGTGCACGACCCGGTCGCGACGACCGGGCGGAGAGCACCACGTCCTCCAGGTAACCCGCTCTCCGGCTCCGCAGCGAGACATCGCCAAGGGGTGTACAGGCAGTACATCCCTGGGGACGCGGACGGGACGTACCGTCGACAGCGTGGACAACCAAGCAGAGGTCCGCGAGTTCCTGACCTCGCGGCGAGCGAAGATCACCCCGGAGCTGGCCGGCCTGCCCGCCGGGAACCGCCGACGGGTGCCCGGCCTGCGCCGCAGCGAGGTCGCCGCGCTCGCCGACCTGAGCGTGGAGTACTACGCCAAACTGGAGCGCGGCCACCTCGCCGGCGCCTCACCGGCCGTCCTCGAAGCCGTCGCCCGCGCCCTCCGGCTCGACGACGCCGAGCGCGCTCACCTCCTGAACCTGGCGCGGGCCGCCGACGGCTCCGATGTCCTCGCCCGGCCCCGTCGACGCACGGGACGGGCCTGGACCGCCCGGCGGAGCCTGCGATGGGTCCTGGACGCGGTCACCGCCGGCCCGGCCTTCGTCCGCAACGGCCGCATGGACGTCCTCGCCGCCAACCAGCTGGCCCGCGCCTTCTCCGACGACGTCTACGCCACGGTCGGCAACCAGGCCAACCTGGCCCGCTTCCAGTTCCTCGACCCCGCCTCGCGCCGCTTCTACCCCGACTGGGACCTCGCCGCCGACATCGCCGTCGCCATTCTGCGCACCGAGGCGGGCCGCAACCCCCACGACAAGGACCTCCACGACCTCGTCGGCGAGCTGTCCACCCGCAGCGACGCGTTCCGCACCCGCTGGGGCGCCCACAACGTCCGTCACCACGGCACCGGCACCAAACGCTTCCACCACCACGCCGTCGGCGACCTCACGCTCGCGTACGAGGGTTTGGACATGGCCGCCGAGCCCGGCCTCACCCTCACCGTCTACACCGCCGAACCCGGCTCCCCCTCCGAGGAGGGCCTGCGCCTGCTCGCTTCCTGGGCGGCCATGCGTCAGCCCCTCGCACCGCACTCCGACGACTGACGTCGCGCGTCTGAGCGGCGGACTTCCGCGGCGCCTGCCCGGCATGGGGGAGAGCCGTCCCGCATGTGCCGGGCGGGCCCACCGTGGATGCGTCTTCCGGCCGTCCCACCCGAACTGCTCAGTCGGCTCTCGCGACGATGCAGAAAGGGTGCCCGACCGGATCGGTGAGGACGCGGCTGGTAGAACGCCGCCAACGCCAGTGGATCCGGGCAGTCGAGGGTTATCGCGCTCAACTTCATCTGCAAGGGCATGACGCCTCCGGGTCGTCAGGTCCGATCGGGATCGTCGGCTCCGACGATTTCCTCGACCTGGGCGAGCTGCTCGTCGTCGCACTCCAGCCAGCCCCTGATCCGGACGAACACCCCCACGACGACCGCCCCTCGGACGTCGAACGATAGGCGCGGTCGGATCGATCGGGCAAAGCGCTTTACGGACCTCCAGGCGGTGATCAGATCCGTTGGTGCGTTGGTGCGTTGGTGCGTTGGTGCGTAGGTGGGACGGGTCCACGACGTCGACGGCCAGGACGCCTCGGACCCGTGCCGGCCGCAGCCGCTCGTCGACGGTTGCGACCGCTTCGGTGCAGCGGGCTCAGCCCTGGCGCAGGGCGGTGATGGTGGTGTCCAGGGCGGCCCGGTCGGTGCGGTTGTAGGGCAGCTTCCCGAGCAGGGAGGCCATGGCGCAGGTGTTGGAGAGCGCGGAGTAGACCAGGCCCGCGGCGGCGGCGGCGGAGAGCAGCTCGAAGGCGGGGTGGGCCAGCGCGCCCAGGATCAGGCCGAGCAGGATGATGCTGCCCGCGGTGAGGCGCACCTGGCGGTCCATGGCCCAGCGGGGGCGGGCGGTGGCGGCCGGGCGGTGCAGGTCGCCCCCGGAGGTGGCCCAGGCGGTGGTGCCCCCGTCCAGGGTGGCGGCGGGGATGCCGTGGCGGGCCAGCAGTTCGCAGGCGCCCCGTGAGCGGTTCCCGGAGGCGCAGACCACGAGCAGCTCGCCGCGGCCGGCGGCTTCGCGCAGCGCGGGCAGGGCCCGGTCGAGGTCGTCGAGGGGGAGGTTGTGGGCGTCGGGGAGGTGTCCGGTGGCGTACTCGCCGGGGGTGCGGACGTCGATGACGGTCAGGGTGTGGAGGCGCTCGCGGGCGGTGGTGGCGTCGAGGGTGGTGAACACGGGGAGTTCTCCTGCTTTCGCTGGGGGTCAGATGAGGGTGTCGAGGAGCATGAAGGCGGCCACGGCGAGCAGGACGTGGGCGAACAGCCGTTGCAGCCGCTGGGCGGGGAGTTTGGCGGCGAGACGTTTGCCGTCCCAGGCGCCGAGGACGGCCGTCCCCGCGAAGGGGGCGAGGACGGTCCAGTCGAGGCCGTCGGCGGTGTGGGCGCGGGTGAGCAGGGCGGCCAGGGAGTTGACGGTGATGACCAGGAGGCTGGTGCCGACGGCGGCCTTCATCCGCAGGCCCAGCACACTGAGCAGCGCGGGTACGGCGAGGAAGCCGCCGCCGACGCCGAGCAGCCCGGTGAGGGCGCCGAGCCCGGCGCCGGCCCCGGCGGCCTTCACCGGCCCGGCGCTCTGCCGGGGCGGGGGGCCGGGGCGCAGCATGCGCCAGGCGGCGAGGGCGGCGATCACCGAGAACGCGGCGGTCAGGACCGGTGCGGGGATCTCGCCGGCCGTCGCGCCGCCGAGCAGGGCGGGTGGGATGCCGGCGGCGGCGAACAGCAGGCCGGGCCCCCAGCGGACGTTGCCGTCGCGGGCGTGGGCGAGCAGGCCGGTCAGGGACGTGACGACCACGATGATCAGGCTGGCGGTGGTGGCCGCGACCGGGCTGAAGCCGAGCAGGTAGATCATGGCGGGCACGGCCAGCACACTGCCGCCGCCGCCCAGCCCGCCGAGGACCAGCCCGACCACCGCGCCGGCGGTGAGCGCCAGGATGAGGGTGCTCATGCGACGGTGCCCGGCCTGCCGCGATCGTCCTCGACCGGCAGGCCGCGACGGGCCCACTGCTCCATGCCGCCGATCACGTCGGCCGCTTCGAAGCCCTGCTTCGACAGTAGACGGGCGGCCTCCTGGGAACGGCGGCCCGAGCGGCAGATCGTCACCAGGCGCATGCCGGGTCGCGCGCCGGGAACGTCGGCGCCGGCGGCCAGCCGGGACAGCGGCAGGTGGTGGGCGCCGGGCACGTGTCCGGCCTGCCACTCGGTGGCCTCACGGACGTCCAGCAGGAGCACCGTCCCTTCCCGGAGGGCTCGTCGGGCCTCGGCCGCCGTCACGCGGCCGGGCCCGGGCCGGGAGGGCGTCGCGCGGCGGCGTCCGAGACGGGAGAGCGGTATGCGCCAGGCGCCGGGACGGGGGAGCGTCACGCGGCCGGGGCCGCGGCGGGAGAAGAGCATCAGAGTGTTCCTTCGCATGCCCTGAGGCGGCGGGCGGGCCCGCAGCCAGGGTCTTCGTTCGTCACGGCCGGGGCAGGGTCACGGTCAGGCCCGCAGCGGCGGCGCGGTCGAAGCCAGCGTCCACGGCGACCACGTCCCGCCCGGCCGCGTCCAGCAGGGACGCCGCGATCGCGGCGCGCATGCCGCCCGCGCAGTGCACCCACACCGTCCCGGCCGGCACGTCACCGATCCGCTGCGGCAGTTGGTGCACGGGGATGTGCACCGAGCCCTCGATCCAGCCGCCGGCGCGCTCGGAGTCGCGGCGCACGTCCAGCACCACCGGTCCGCGTCCCGCCTCGCGCTCGGCGGCCAGGTCCCGGAAGACCGCTCGGCGGAAGTAGGCGGGCGCTTCGCCGTCGCGCACCCACCGCTCGGGCGTTCCGGTGGCGGCGGCCGCGGGCCGGTCGACACCGACGCGGACCAGTTCGCGCTGCGCCCGGGCCAGTTGCTCGGGACCGTCGGCCAGCAACGTGACCGGCTTGCCCCACGGCATCAGCCAGGGCAGGTAGGTGGCGAGCTTGCCGTCGGCCTCGAAGTTGAACGAGCCCGCCACGTGCCCCTCGGCGAACGCCACCCGGTGGCGCAGGTCGACGACCCACTCGCCGGCCGCCAGCCGTGCGGCGATCTCGTCGCCGTCCGCGACGGCGGGCGCGGTGAGGTCGACCGGCGCGGGGCCCGCGGCGTTGGCAGGGCCCATGTGCGTGTAGTAGGCGGGGACGTCCTCCAGACCGGCCAGCAGTTCGGCGACGAACGTGTCGACGTCCTTGGTCAGCGCGTCGTTGACGCTCTTCTCCCGGCCGATGGTGCCGGAGTCGCCCCCGGCCTCGCCGGAGGAGCAGAAGCTGCCGAAGCCGTGCGTGGGCAGCACCGCGGCGGCATCGGGCAGCTCGGCCGCGAGCCGGCGGGCCGAGGCGTGCTGGGCCCGGGCCAGTTGCTCGGTCAGGCGTGGCTCGACCAGATCGGGCCGGCCCACCGTGCCGATGAGCAGCGAACCGCCGGTGAACGCCACCGCGGCGACGCCGTCCTCCTCGAGCACGTAGGCCGTGTGGTGCGGCGTGTGACCGGGCGTGGCCACGGCCCGCAGGCTCAGACCGGAGTCGATGCCCACGACGTCGCCGTCGCGGACCGGCACGCGGGCGAACGACACGCGTGCGTCGGCCGGTACCAGATAGGCGGCTCCGGTCACCCGGGCCAGCTCCAGCCCGCCGGTCACGTAGTCGTTGTGCAGGTGCGTCTCCACCACGTGCGTGATGCGCACCCCGCGCCGTGCGGCGGCGGCGATCACCTGGTCGATGTCGCGCGGCGGATCCACTGCCACCGCCGCGTGCGCGCCTCCGGCCAGGTAGTGCCGGTTGCCCAGCCCCTCGATCTCGATCGTGTCGACGAAGAACACGAGTGTCGTCACATCCTCACTTCGTAGATACCCCCCCGGGTATTGATTCCACCGTAGCAAATTACCCCGGGGGGTATAGTGGGAGCCGAGGTGGCCCTCCTCACGCGGGAGGACCGGCGAACGCATCAAGGGCGTATCGGCCGTCGGCCCCCGGACGAAGGAGCTGTACATGACGTCACGCACACCGCAGGCCGCCACGGAGAAGGCCGCCACGGACGAGCCCACCGAGGCCTCCGCGACGACCGGTCACGACGAGGCCGCCGTCCGCGCCGTGCTCAACCGGCTGCGCCGGGCCCAGGGGCAGCTCGCCGGGGTGATCGCCATGGTCGAAGAGGGCCGAGACTGCCGCGACGTGGTCACGCAGCTCGCCGCCGTCAGCCGCGCCCTGGACCGGGCGGGCTTCAAGATCATCGCGACCAACATGCGCGAGTGCCTCACCTCGCCCGACGGCGGCGACCTCAACGAGGAGCAACTGGAGAAGCTCTTCCTCGCCCTCGCGTGACCACGACGTATCGACCCGCGCATGAACGCCTGAAGCCGGCGCCTCCCGAGGTGCGCCCGCGCCGGGTCCGCCTGCGCCGGTCCGTCTGCGGGTGACTCGCTGGGGCGGGGCGGATCTCGTCGCCCTGGCGCCGAAGCCGTCGGCCGGTGCGCCACCGCCGCGGACGTCCCGGGGGCGGGCCGGCCGGCCTCGCTCCCGGCGCACCGGTCCCTCGGGGGTCCGCCCTCATCTTTCCGGGCTCGGCCGACCGGTCGGCCCGCAGAGCGCCGCCCCGCGGCTGCGCCGCCCTACCGCTCCTCGGCCGTCTACCCGGGGGGTGCGCCGGGGGTCGCGGCCGTCCGGGCCGGATCGGCGGCGCGGATGAGCTGGCGGAGCGCGCCGAAGTAGACCTCGTGGTCGGCCAGGGCGGGCAGGACCGAGCCGAGCTGGCCGGTCAGCGTCGGGAACTCCTCCGGGTCGAGCGCGGCCAGCGCCTGCCGGGTGACGGCCTGCACGGCCTTGGGGTCGCGGTGGTCGACGAAGCTCGCGCTGCCCAGGGTCAGCAGGTACAGCCGCCGGTAGGCGACCACTGCCTCGTTCGGCGTCATGCCGGCCGCTAGGGAGTCGGAGAGCTGCGGCTCCACCAGGCGCTTGAGCAGCTGGGGGCCGAGCCAGGGCCGGGCGCCGCGCAGGGCGACCAGGCCCGGATGGTCCGTCAGCAGCGCGTACAGGGCGGTGAACCGCGCCTCGGTCGTGCTCGCCCAGTCGGTGCCCGGCGGGATGTCCGGCAGGCGGGCGGCGAGGTGGTCGGTGACCAGGTCCAGCAGGCCGGCGAGGTCGGTGCAGCGGCGCTGGAGGGACGCGACGGAGATGTTCAGCGCGGACGCGAGGGTGCGGAAGCTGAGCGCGGTGGGCCCGTCGTGATCCACGATCGACAGGGCCTGCTCAGCGATCCGTTCCGGCGTGGCTCGGTCCAGGGAAGCGGATTGCCTCGGCATGTGAGTCAGTGTACGGTACAGCGTACCGTCTCGCTCCTCGTCGAGGGCGCCGACGCGGCCGTCCGGGTGCCGGCCCTTCCGGACACCGCGTCGTGCGCCGCCGCACCGCTTGAGCCGGACCGCCATCGCCGTCTTCGTCCTTCGCCGTCTTCCGTCTTCGTCTTCTTCCTCGGCCCGACCGCCACCGGCCGGTTCATCGCCGGGTCGTGACCACCTCATCTCAGGAGCAGCGACGTGCACGAGCTCACGTACGACGACGTCAAGGCCGCCACCGACCGGATCGCCGGACGCGTCCGCCCCGTCACCCTGGCCCCGGTCGATCCGGGTGCGATCCGCACCGCCCGGCGCGACCGTCCGGACGACGGGCCCGAGCAGTCCTGCGAGGTGTGGCTGGCCATGGAGTTCATGCAGCACACCGGCTCGTTCAAGGCCCGTGGCGCGCAGAACTTCCTCCAGGCTCACCGCGACGCCGGCACCCTGCCGGACGCCGGGGTCACCATCGCGTCGGGCGGCAACGCCGGTCTGGCGTGCGCCTGGGCCGCCCGGCAGCAGGACGTCCCGGCCACCGTGTTCCTCCCCACGACCGCCCCGGCGGTGAAGGTCGCCGCACTCCGTGGCCACGGCGCCGAGGTCCGGCTGGTGGGCTCGGAGTACGCCGAGGCGCTCGCCGCGTGCGAGGAGTTCGCCGCCACCGGCGCCCTGGAGAGCCACGCCTACGACCACCCGCTGATCGCCGCCGGGGCCGGCACCCTCCTGGAGGAGATCCACCGGCAGATCCCGGGCCTGGACACCGTGGTGGTCGCCGTCGGCGGCGGCGGCCTGTTCGCCGGGGTGGCCACCGCCGCCCGGCACCACGGCATCCGTACCGTGGCGGTCGAGCCGGAGAACTGCCGCGCGCTGCACGCCGCGATCAGGGCCGGGCACGTGGTCGACGTCCCGGTGGACTCGATCGCCGCCGACTCGCTCGGCGCCCGTCGCACCTCCGCCATGGCCCTCGCCGCCGCCCGGCAGGACGGCGTGCGCTCGGTGCTGGTGCCGGACGACGAGATCGTCGGCGCCCGCCAGGCGCTGTGGGACCATCGCAAGCTGGCCGTCGAGCACGGAGCGGCTACCGCCCTGGCCGCGCTCACGTCATTCGACCCGCAAGATCCGGACGGCGACGTGCCGAACCACCCCGCCGCGGCGAGCACCGGCTACCGGCCCGCACCCGGCGAGAAGATCGCCGTGGTGCTGTGCGGGAGCAACACCGACCCGGCCGACCTGGTCCACCGCGCCACCGAACACTGACCAGCGGCCCGACGACGCGCGGCGCGGACGGCAGCGGGGCCGGAGTCCCGACGTCGCCTCGTCCTACCGCACGGCCGGGCTCGACCCCCACCAAGGGACCCGGTCGCCGACGTCGTTGGCGGCGAAGAAGTCCCTGACGGCGGCTTTCTCCGCGGCGTCGGGCTGCGTGTCGACGCAGTCCGATCCTCCCCAGGCGCCCGACATCACCTTGGAGCACGGGCTGCCCGGGCCGAGATCGGGCAACGACAGGATGTGGCCCAGCTCGTGGACGACGATGCGGGAGGGCTTGTACAGCTGGGCGTCCCCGACCTCGAGGTACACCCAACCCCGTCCCGCGCCCTTGATGTTGACGTGGGACTGGACCCCCTTGGCCGTCTTGTACTCCATGACCCGCAGCGCCGCCGGAGTGTCCTGTTCGACGAACTTGATCGACGGGACGGCGGTGTTCCAGATCTCGATCGCCTCGCGCGCCGCGTCCGTGTAGGAACCGGCCAGCATGAGGTCGATCGGAATGACCTCGGGAGCGGGGTCGGCCGCGCCCGCCGGAGTACCGACACCCAGCAGGGCGCCGGACGCCAGGACCGCCGTCGACAACAGGCTCACTGTTCGGGCCATGAACTGTGCCTCCATTCGATCGTGCAAGGAGGCTAGAGGCGCGGCGGTCGGCCCTCAACGCGACTTCAGGACGGTTGCTCCGGCTGATGGCCGGTAATCGAGTCCCGGCGACGGTGGCCGCCGATGCCGGCCGGGCCGCCCTGAGTCTTCTCGCCCTCCTTCTCGAATCCGTGCGGGGACGCGGCCCTTGGACGATGCCGCGCCGGCCCCGGGCGCACCGACGGGGAGGTCAGCGGGCCAGCAGGTCGCGGAGGGCCGCCGCGATCTCGTCGGGTGACTCCTCGGCCATGAAGTGCCCCGCCCGGGTCAGCCGGTGGTCCAGGTCCGGCGCCCACGCCTTCCACACCCCGGCCGCGTCGTAGCCCAGTCGCGCGCCCCAGTCCTGCTGGACGACCGTCACGGGCATGGCCAGTTGCGATCCGGCGTCCAGGTCCGCCTGGTCGTGTGCGACGTCGATGCCCGCCGAGGCCCGGTAGTCCGCGACGATCGACGTCACTGCCGAGGCGCTCGCCCGCAGGTACGCGGCCCGCACCTCCTCGGGGAGGGCGGTCGGGTCGTCGGCCCAGGAGTCGAGGAACGAGCCGAAGAACGCGTCCGCGCTGCCCGCGATCATCGCCTCCGGCAGGCCCGGCGGCTGTGCCATCAGGAAGAGGTGGTAGCCGACCGCCGCAGAGACGCCGTGCAGGACGTTCCACATGTCGAGCGTCGGCACGATGTCGAGGATGCCGAGGTGCGTGATGACTTCCGGATGGTCGAGCCCCGCCCGGAAGGCGACCAGGGCGCCCCGGTCGTGGCCGACGAGTGCGAAGCGCTCGTGGCCGAGCGCAGCCGCCAGGGACACGATGTCAGCGGCCATGGTGCGCTTGGCGTACACAGCCGGGCCGGTGGCCGCCGGCTTGTCACTGGCGCCGTAACCCCGCAGGTCGGGGCAGATGACGGTGTGCTCGCCGGCCAGCCGCTCGGCGACGTGCCGCCACATCAGATGGGTCTGGGGAAAACCGTGCAACAGCACGAGCGGGCTGCCCACGCCTGCGACGGCGGCGGCCAGCTCCACACCGTCCGCACCGGGCAGGCGGACGTGGTCGAAGCCGGGAATGGTGAGCGTCACGAGGGAACGTCCTTTCGGGTCGGGAACGCGACAGGGCCAGCGTGCGCGACGCCGATCAGCAGCCGATCAGCAGCCGATCCGTGCGGTTGGGCGCGGTGGGCCCCGGCACGGAGGATGGGGGCATGCGAATCGACGTGCTGGGTGCGATGCGGGCTCTGCGTGACGACGGCAGCCCGGCTGACCTGGGCGGACCGCGCCATCGTGAGGTCCTCGGCAGGCTCGTCGCCGCCGAGGGACGGATGGTCACCACCGACACCCTCGTCGACGACCTGTGGACCGAACCGCCGGCCCGCGCCGTGGGCGCTCTGCGCACGTTCGTCGCCGCCCTGCGCCGCGCCCTCGAACCCGACCGGCCGCCCCGCACTCCGCCGCGCGTCATCGTCACCGAAGGCCCCGGCTACGCACTGCGCCTGCCGCGCGAGGACGTGGACGTCCACCGGTTCCAGGACGCCCTGTCCCGAGCCCGCCGCGACCCCGAGGCGGTGACCGACCTCGGCGCGGCACTCGACACCTGGCGCGGGACCGCCTACGCCGACGTCACCGGCTCCGCATGGGCGCAGCGCGAGCGGACCCGGCTCGAGGAGCTGAGGCTCGAGGGAGTGGAACTGCGCGCCCGCATCCTCCTCGACGCGGGGGGAGGACACGACCTCGTCGCCGCACTGGGCGCCCACGTCGCCGAACACCCGTGGCGCGAGCCGGCCTGGGGTCTGCTCGCCCGCGCGCTGCATCGCGCGGGCCGCCGGGCCGACGCCCTGGCCACCCTCCGCCGCGCCCGCACGATGCTCGTCGGCCAGCTCGGACTCGACCCCGGCCCCGGCCTCCGGCGACTGGAGACGGACATCCTCCAAGAGGCCGGCCCTCCCGAAGCAGCACCGACCACCTGGACCGGCCACGGTGTCCGGCTCGGCCCGCGCACCACTGTCGATCTGGCCCGCACCCTCGCCCTGGCGGGCGGCGACGCCCTCGTCCACTCGCGGCGCGACCGCCTCGCCGCCGTCCAGGCGGCGGAACGCACCGGGGACATCGCCCTGACCGCCCGGATCATCGGCGCCTACGACGTGCCCGCCCTCTGGAGCCGGGCCGACGACCCCGAGCAGTCCCGCGCCGTCGTCGCGGCCGCCGAGCGCACGCTCGCCGCGCTCGGCTCGGACGGCCCCGCCGACCTGGTCGCCCGCCTCCTGGCCACGATCGCCACCGAGAGCCGGAGCGCCGATCAGTCCGAGACCGAGCTGCGGCGCGCTCGGCAGGCGGCGGGCCGAGCCGAGGAGCTGGCACGGGACCTGGCCGATCCCGCCCTGCTGGCCTTCGCCCTCAACGGGGTGTTCCTCCAGTCCTTCACCCGCCCCGGCCTCGCGGCGGCGCGAGAGCGGACCGGCGCCGAGATCCTCGACCTGGCCACCCGCCACGAGCTGCCGAACTTCGCCGTACTCGGTCGACTCGTCCGCCTGCAATCCGCCTCGGCCTTCGGCGACCTCGACGCCGCGGCCTCGCACGCCGACGCGGCCGACCAGCTCGCCGCCACCACCGAGGCGTCCCTCGTCCGCGTCCTCACCGGGTGGTTCAGGGCCCGGGCCACGGCCGCCCGCAGCACCGAACCCGGCGGACCGGCCCCCGCAACGGCCGCGGCGCACTACCGCGTTGCCGACGACGCCCTGCGGACGGCCGGCATGCCAGGGCTGCACCGCGGGCTGTTCCCGCTCGCTCTCCTCGGCCTGCGCCTGCTGCACGACCGGCCGGCGCCCACCGACCCGCACCTCGACTGGGGCCCGTACCGACCCTGGGCGCGCCCCCTCGTGCTCCTCGCCCAGGACCGGACCGAGGAGGCCCGAACAGCCCTCGTCGCGGTGCCCGCACCACCGCGCGACCACATGCAGGAGGCGATGTGGTGCCTGACGGCCCGCGCCGCGGTCCGACTCGACGAGCGCGGAATCGCCGCGCGGGCTGCGGCCGTCCTGCACGATGCCCGCGAGGAACACGCCGGCGCCGCCTGCGGAATGCTGACCCTGGGCCCGGTGGCCCGCTACCTGGAAGAGGCGCGAGCCTGCGCGGGAGCGGGCCGAGCCACCCGGACTCCTCCCGCGGCGCCGTCGCGGTCCGCGTCACGCGGCAACTCACCCGGGAGAGCATGAGGTGTGACGGCCGGCGCCCGAGGCCCGGCACCCGAAGGGCTGGCTGTACCCCGCACAGGCGGGTGCGGAGGCGGCGAAACACCGGGCGCGGAAGCGGGGTTCGCGGCCGGGCGGCGGTCGGGCGGCGGTCGGAGTGCTGGGCGAGGAGTTCGCCGGTGAGCCGTTCCCCCTCGCGGTCGTGCTCCTCGTCGTGGTCGCGTCGCTGTCGGGCGAGGTCGCGGACGTGGCCGACGAGCACCGGCCGGTGCCGCCTGAAGGCGAGACCACCGGACGGGGCGTGCCGCGGGCTCCGCGGAACGCGACCGAGGAAAGCAATCGTGGAATGAGCAGGAAAAGCCGTCTGCCCGGTCATTCATTTCCAGGGGACAATTCCCTCCCCCCATTGCATGTGGACTTCACTCCGGCGCCGTCGAATCATGGTGTGCGGACCGCCGGTCGGCGGACCGGGGGCGAAAAAGGGGACAGGCGCCATGGTCGAGACCGTTTCATTCAAGAACAAGGCAGTGGACATCGCGGGACACCTTCACCTGCCGGACGCCTTCGACGAGGAAAAGAAATACCCGGCCCTCGTCGGAATTCACCCCGCGGGCGGCGTGAAGGAACAGACCATCGGCGAGTACGCGAGGCGGCTGGCCGCCCATGGATTCGTCAGCGTGGTCTACGACTCCTCCTACCAGGGAGAGAGCGGCGGCGAACCGCGTCTGCTGGAGGACCCGACGGCCAGAGTGGAGGACGCCCGCTGCGCGGCGGACTTCCTCACCACCCTGCCGTACGTCGACACCGAGCGGATGGGCGTCTTCGGCATCTGCGCCGGCGGCGGCTACGCGATCAGCGTGGCCCAGACGGAACGCCGCTTCAAGGCGGTCGCCACCGTCAGCGCGGCGCCGATGGGCGAGGGCTCCCGGGGCTTCCTGGGGCACCTGTCTCCGGTCGCCGAGCAGATCAGGACCCTCGAGACGGTGGCCCAGCAGCGCACCGCGGAGGCGAGGGGAGCGGAACCCGCCTACGCCCCGTTCGTCCCGGAGACGCTGGAGGAGATCGGCGACGACACCCCGGACCTCCTGCGTGAGGGATACGACTACTACCGGACCCCGCGCGGCCGGCACCCCCGTTCGCAGGGTCGTTTCCTGCTGACCGGCATGGACAGGATGTACGCCTTCTCGGCGTTCGACCAGATCCCCGAACTGCTGACCCAGCCGCTGCTCCTCATCGCGGGGAGCAGGGCGGACACCAAGGTGTTCAGCGACCAGGCGTACGAGCTCTCCAACGGTCCGAAGGAACTTTTCGTCGTCGACGGCGCGACGCACATCGCCCTGTACGACGTCCCCGACTACGTGGATCAGGCCATCACCAAGATGGTGGAGTTCTTCGCCGTTCTGTAGTCCGCCGGCCCCTCCCTTCCTGCCTCATCCGCCCCCAGGCGATCGCCACCGGCCCCACCCCGCCCCGCCCCCGCAAGGAGTGCGCCATGTCCGATTCCCCGAGCCTCGCCCTCGTCCGCCGGATCTACGAGTCCCGTATGGCACCCGAGGTCACCGAGGAGGCGATGGCCGCGGACTTCGTCTGGGACATCACCCCCGGGTTCCCGAACAGCGGCGTCTACCGCGGCTGGGACAGCGTGGCCGAGGACTTCTTCGGCAGGACGATGCCGAACTACGAGTCCTTCGGCGCGGTGCCCGAGGAGTTCTACGCGGACGAGGCGGGCCACGTCTTCGTCTACGGCCACTACCACGCCGAGACCAAGGCCGGAAAGAAGGCCGACGTCCGGTTCGTCCACCTGTGGACCGTCCGGGACGGTCAGGCCGTGCAGATGCGGCAGACCGCGGACAGCCACGTCCTCCAGGAAGCCCTCAAGGGCTGACTCACCCACCCGTCAGGAGCTCCCCATGGCGAAGATCCTCTTCGTGATCACCGCGTCCGACCACTGGACGCTGGCCGACGGCACCCGCCAGCCGGCCGGTTTCTGGGCCGAGGAGGCCCTCGGCCCGTACGCCGTCTTCAAGGAGGCCGGGTACGAGATCGCGGCCGCGACCCCCGGCGGTGTTCCGCCGACTGCCGACGTCCTCAGCCTCACCGCCGAGTTCAACGGCGGCGAGGAAGGCGCCGAGCGCATGCGCACGGCACTGCGGGAGGCGACCGAGCTGGCGCACCCGATGCGCGTCGAGGACGTGAACATCGACGACTACGCCGCCGTGTTCTACCCCGGCGGCTGGGGCCCGATGGAGGACCTGCCCGACGACGCCGCCTCCGGCAGACTGCTCACCGAGTGGCTCGCCTCCGGCAAGCCGGTGTCCCTGGTCTGCCACGGCCCCGCGGCACTGCTGGCCACCATCGGCCCTGACGGCTCGTCCCCCTTTGCGGGCTACCGCCTGACGGGGCTGTCCAACGCCGAGGAAAAGCAGAACGGTCTCGCGGACCGCGCGAAGTGGCTGCTCCAGGACCGCCTCGTGGGCGATCTCAAGGCCGACTACCGCGAGGCCGACCCGTTCACCCCGCACGTCCAGGTCGACCGCACTCTCTACACCGGCCAGAACCCCTACTCGGCCACGCCCCTCGCCCGGGAACTGGTCAAGGCCCTCGGCTGACGATCCTTCCGCCACAGGCTCGGCGCCCCTGTGGCGGGTGGCGGCCGCACCGCAGGACCGCGGGACCGCACAGGACCGCGGGACCGCACAGGACCCCGGGGGATCATCACCCCCACCGCGCCGGTCAGCCAGGGGAAGGATCTGTCCCCCTCACAGGATGCGCCGCCCTGTGCGAGGCTGAAGGTCATGAAGCGCAACCCGCATCTGAACGAGCTGGGTGAGTTCCTCAAGGCCCGCCGCGCCGAGCTCACCCCCTCCGATGTCGGTCTGCGCGGCGGGCAACGGCGGCGGGTGAAGGGGCTGCGGCGTGAGGAGGTGGCGCTCCTCGCCGCGATCAGCACCGAGTACTACACGCGCATCGAGCAAGGCCGGCTCCAGGCCTCGGCGCCCCTCCTCGACGAGATCGCCCAGGTGCTCCGTCTGAACGACGCCCAGCGCACCTACCTCTTCGACCTCGCGGCGAAGGAGCGGGTGCGCCCGGCCGCGTACCGCGAACGCCAGCGGGTGGACCCGCAGCTACAGCGCATGCTCGACGACCTGACGACCTCCCCCGCCTTCGTCATCGGCCGGTGCACCGACATCCTCGGCTGGAACCGGCTCGCCGCCGCCCTGTGGACCGATTTCGGGCGCTACCCCGAGCAGGAGCGGGTGTTCGTCCGGCTGCTGTTCACCGAACCCTGGATGCGCGAGCTGTACGTCGACTGGGAGGAGGTCACCCGGCTGGCCATCGCCCAGCTGCGCATGGAGAGCGCGCGCTACCCCGACGACCAGCCGCTCACCGCACTCGTCGAGGAACTCTCCGCCCGCGACGCGCAGTTCCGGCAGTGGTGGACCGAGCACGACGTCGCCATGCGGGGCAGCGGCGTCAAGAAGCTGCGCCACCCGGTCGTGGGCGAGCTGACGCTCGACTGGAACACGCTCACCTGCGGCACCGACCCCGACCAGCACATCATCGTGTGGAACGCCGAACCCGGGACCACGTCCCACGACGGGCTGCGCCTCCTCGCCTCCTGGACCGCCCACCGCACGCCGACGGAATCCGACGCGGCCACCTGAGCCCGCTCTCCCACGCCCCCACCAGGGCCGGCCCTCGGTGCCCGCCTCACGCTGCCGCACCTTGTGCGGGCTGGTCCGGGTTCGCTGTCCATGACGCCAGGAACACCAGCCCGTCGTGGGAGGGGGTCCCGGGATCGGCGGTCGCGAGCAGCAGCTTCTGGGTGGGATCGGCCGTGCAGGTCAGGCTGTCCCAGTCGAGGACGAGATCCCCGACGACCGGGTGGCGCAGCCTCTTCGTGCCCATACGCAGACCGTGCGTCTGGCGTCCCGCCCACCAGCGCCGGAAGTCGGCGTCGGCGACCGACAGGCCGCCGACGAGTGCGGCCAGCCCGGGGTCGCCGGGGTGCCGGGCGGCCTCCAGCCTCAGCTGGGTCACACAGGTCCGGGCGTTCGTCCGCCAGTCGAGGCAGAGGTCCCGGAAGGCGGGGTCGGTGAACATCAGCCGCGCGTAGTTGCGCTTGTCGGCCGGGATCTTGTCGAAGTCGGTGAGCAAGGCCGCCGCCGGGGGATTCCAGGCGAGGATGTCCAGGCGCCGGCCGATGACGAGGGCGGGGATCGTCGTCAGCTCTTCCAGGATGCGTCTGAGCTGCGGGTGAACCTTCTGAGCCGGCGGGCGCCGACGCCGGTGCGTGCCGCTCGCCGCCAGCTCGAACAGGTGATCGCGCTGGGGAGCGGACAGGCGCAGGACATGCGAGAGGGCCGTCAGCACTGATGCGGACGGCCGGACGCGGCCCTGCTCCAGCCGCGTGTAGTGCTCGGTGCTGATCGAGGCGAGCAGGGCGACCTCCTCCCTGCGCAGGCCTGGCACACGTCGGCCGGCGGTGTCGGGCAGGCCGACAGCGCACGGAGTCAGTCCGGCCCTTCGCGCCTTGAGGAATTCTCCCAGCTCATGAGGGTGCGCGTCGCCGGTCATGACGCGAGTGTGGCATCACTCGGCCACGGGGAGGAGGGGAAGGATTCACCCCCTGGATAAGCGGTTCCCCGGAGAGAATTCTCCCCTTTGCGGGTTCCCGGGAAAGGGACAAGGTCGGTGGAGTGCTCGGCGACCGAAATGCCGAGCGCCCTGCTGGAAATCCCCCCACCCACCACCACGCCAGGAGCACCGTCTCATGTCGGAACGGAAGAAGTTCGCGCCACCGGCCATCCAGGAGTTCGCCCCCAAGCTCGCGGAAATGACCGACACCGTCCTGTTCGGCGACGTCTGGGAGCGGCCGGGCCTGTCCCCGCGCGACCGCAGCCTCGTCACCGTCACGGCTCTGGCCTCGCTGTACCGAGCCGACCAGCTGGGCTTCCACCTGGGCAAGGCGCTGGAGAACGGTGTCACGCGGGACGAACTGATCGAGGTCATCACCCACCTGGCGTTCTACGCCGGCTGGCCCAACGCCATGACCGCGATGACGCAGCTCAAGGAGATCGTGGAGAAGGCCGACCAGTCGGGCTGACGCCTTCCTCGCCGCCCACACCACGGGCTCCCCCCCCCGCACACGCACACGCACCGCCGTCGGACGCCCGCGGCAGCACGACGGTCACGACGAGAGCCGGGAAGACACCATGCGAGCAACCATCCTTCACGCGCCCGGTGACGTCCGGGTGGAGAACGCCCCCGAGCCGAAGATCACGGCCCCCACGGACGCCGTCGTCCGCACCGTCGCCACCTGCGTGTGCGGCTCCGACCTGTGGAGCTACCGGGGCGTCCTGCCGGTCGCCGAACCACAGCCGATCGGCCACGAGTACGTCGGCGTCGTCGAGGAGGTCGGCAGCGACGTGTCGACCGTCCGGCCGGGACAGTTCGTCATCGGTTCCTTCGTGGCCTCCGACAACGTCTGCCCGATCTGCCGGGCCGGGTACCAGACCTCCTGCCGGCACGCGCAGTGGGTCAACGGCGCCCAGGCCGAGTACGTCCGCATCCCGCTCGCCGACGGCACCCTGGTCGCCACCCCGGAGCAGCCGGACGAGGCCCTGATCCCGAGCCTGCTCACCCTGTCCGACGTCATGGGCACCGGCTGGTACGCGGCCAGGGCCGCCGACGTCGGGCCCGGTTCCACGGCCGTCGTCGTCGGTGACGGCGCGGTCGGCCTGTCCGGGGTCATCGCCGCGAAGGAACTGGGCGCCGAGCGGATCATCGCCATGAGCCGGCACGAGCCCCGGCAGAGGCTGGCCCTGGCGTTCGGCGCCACCGACATCGTCACCGAGCGCGGTGCGGAAGGCGTCGCCCGCGTCAAGGAGCTGACGGGCGGCGTCGGCGCCGACTCGGTCCTCGAATGCGTCGGCACACAGGAGTCGATGCACCAGGGCCTGCTGTCCGCGCGGCCGGGCGGCAACCTCGGCTTCGTCGGCTTCCCGCACGGCACGCGGATCGACGGCCAGGAGCTCTTCTTCTCCCACGTCGGCCTGCGCGGTGGCCCCGCGCCGGTGCGCGCCTACCTCCCCGACCTCATCGACCGTGTCTTCGACGGTCGTATCGACCCGGGCCGGGTCTTCGACCTCACCCTGCCCCTGGACGAGGCGGCCGAAGGGTACAAGGCGATGGACGAGCGCCGCGCCGTCAAGACGCTGCTGCGTCCGTGACCGGCCGACGACCCCGGGCGATCCGGCCCGGACGCCCTGGGCGGGGAGCGTCACCAGCCGGCCGTCAGCCCCGCGTACGTCGATCCCCTGGTGGCGGCCCGTCCCACGACGCTGCGGCCGCTGCCCGAATGACCACGACGGACGACCAGGACGGTCCCCATGCAACCCACTGAGCCGCTGTCTTCGGCCGGCGCCGCACCGGAGTAGGTGTCATGCTCGGTCTCGAACTCGTCGTCGTCCTGGGTGCGGCGGTGCTGGCGGGGAACTTCCTGGGACAGCGCTTCCGCGTCGCACCACCCGTGGTGCTCCTGGTCCTGGGCGCCCTCATCGGCCTCGTCCCGGCCGTCCGCCAGACCCAACTCCCGCCCGATGTGGTGTTGTTGCTCTTCCTTCCGGTACTTCTGTACTGGGAGAGCCTGACCACGTCGATGCGGGAGATCCGCTCGAACCTGCGCGGCATCGTCCTGCTCAGCACCGTGCTGGTGATCCTCACCGCGGGGGCGGTCGCGGTCGCCGGGCACGCGCTCGGGCTGCCGTGGGGGCCGGCGTGGGCGCTGGGCGCGGCCGTGGCGCCCACCGACGCCACCGCGGTGAGCGCCCTGGCGGGTTCCCTGCCCCGTCGTCAGATCACGGTCCTGCGTGCGGAGAGCCTCGTCAACGACGGCACGGCGCTGGTGATCTACGGCCTGGCGGTCGGCATCACGGTGGGGGAGGAGCACCTCACCCTTCCGCATGCGGGCGCGCTGTTCCTGCTCGCGTACGGTGGCGGAGCCGCGGTCGGCGTCGCGGTGGCCTGGGTCAACATGAACCTGCGCCGCCGACTGGACGATCCCCTCCTCGGCAACCTCGTCATGATCCTCGCGCCGTTCACGGCCTACCTGCTGGCGGAGTTGATCCACGCCTCGGGCGTCCTCGCGGTCGTGGTGAGCGGCCTGATCATGGCCCAGGTGGCGCCCGGCCTCATCCGCGCCGAACACCGCCGTCAGGCTCTGGCGTTCTGGCCGCTGGCCACGTTCATCATCAACGGCGCCCTGTTCGTCCTGGTGGGGGTGGAACTGCAGTACGCGCTGCACCACTTGAGCCGGTCCGACCTCACGGACGCCCTCATCGCGATCGGGGCCGTCAGCGTGGTCCTGGTCGCCGTCCGGTTCGCGTTCCTCTTCTCCTCCGCCTACCTGATCCGCGCGATCGACCGCCGTCCCGAACAGCGACTGCGGCGGATAAGCGACCGAGCCCGTGTCGTCAGCGGGCTGGCGGGGTTCCGTGGCGCGGTGTCCCTGGCCGTCGCCCTGTCGGTGCCCGAGACCCTCGACTCCGGAGCCCCCTTCCCCGACCGCGCCTTCATCGTCTTCGTCACCTCCGGCGTCATCGTGGTGACCCTCGTGGTGCAGGGGCTGCTCCTGCCGGGCGTGGTGCGCTGGGCCAGGCTGCCCCGCGACACCTCCGTCGACGACGAACAGATCCTCGCCGAGACCACGGCGACCGAGGAGGCCATCAAGGCGCTTCCTGAGCTCGCGGCCCAACTGGGCACAACCCCCAAGGTCATGGAGTGGCTGCGCCAGGAGTACGAGGCCGGCCTGGCGACCGTACGCGCACGAGGCGCGGGCACCGACGACGACCCCGCCCTGCTCCACAACCGCCACTACACCGACCTCCGCCTCGCCCTCATCTCCACCAAACGCGCGACCGTCGTCCGCCTGAGGGACGAGGCACAGATCGACGACACCGTGCTGCGCCGCCTCCAGGCGGCCCTGGACAACGAAGAGGTCCGGCTGACCGGAGGCGAACAGGCGGAGTAGACGCAGCAGCCGCTGCTCCCGACGCCCACACCCCTGACCACGGGTCGTCCCTGCGCAGGCGGCCCCCCGTGCCCGACGCCGTGCGGCAGCAGTGACCACTTGCTGGACATCCACGAGGAGGAAGAATGCACACGCGAACACTCGGAAGCGACCTGCGGGTCTCGGCCGTCGGCCTCGGCGCCATGGGCATGTCCCAGAGCTACGGCCCCAACCCCGGTGACCGGGACGACATGATCGCCGTGCTCCGCAGCGCCGTGGATCTGGGAGTGACGTTCTTCGACACCGCAGAGGTGTACGGCCCCTACGTCAACGAGGAACTCGTCGGGGAGGCCCTGGCCCCGGTGCGCGACCAGGTGGTCATCGCCACCAAGTTCGGATTCCGCATCGAGGACGGCCGGCCCGCCGGTCTGAACAGCCGGCCCGAACAGATCCGCGCCGTCGCGACGGCCTCGCTCGAACGGCTGGGGGTCGAGAGGATCGACCTGTTCTACCAGCACCGCGTCGACCCGCAGGTGCCCGTCGAGGACGTCGCGGGCACGGTGGGCGAGCTCGTGCGGGAGGGCAAGGTCCGCTGCTTCGGACTGTCGGAGGCCAGCGCCCGGACGATCCGGCGCGCCCACGCCGTCCACCCGGTGACGGCCGTGCAGAGCGAGTACTCGCTGTGGACCCGGGACCCCGAACCGGAGGTGCTGCCCACGTGCACGGCCCTCGGCATCGGATTCGTGCCGTTCAGCCCACTCGGCAAGGGGTTCCTGACCGGAGCCGTGGACGCCTCGACGGCGTTCGCGGCCGACGACGTCCGCACCGCCATCCCGCGCTTCACAGCCGAGAACAGGGCGGCGAACCAGACCCTCGTCGAGCACATCGCCGCCCTCGCGACGGCCAAGGACGCCACACCGGGACAGGTCGCCCTCGCCTGGCTGCTCGCCCGGCACCCGTCGATCGTGCCGATCCCCGGAACCCGGCACACCGCGCGCATCGAGGAGAACGCCGGCGCCACGCGCGTCCCGCTCTCCGCGGACGAACTTTCTGACCTCGACGGACTCGCCGGACGGATCGGGGTCCAGGGAGACCGCTACAACGCGCACCACATGTCACTGGTGGACAAGTAGCCCGTGGCCCCTCAGGGGTGTCGGTGATAGGCCTTGTTCGCGATGCGCCACCTGCCGTCGGCGCACACCAGCAGGAAGACGTCGGTGAAGGTGTCCGCACCGTGCGCGAGGGTCATGGTCGCGGTCGCGACGGTGCCGTGGACGTCGAGGGCGTCGACGCGACGGGAGCGGGTCGGTTCGTCCGGGGCGGGCCGGCCCCGGAAGAGGGCGCAGTACTCGTCCAAAGGCCAGGAGACGAACACCCCGTCCCGTATTCCCTCGATGTGGGCGCCGGGAAGGAACGCCTCGCGGAAATGGGCGGCGTCGCCGGTGGCGTGTCCACGGATGTAGGCGCGCAGTGGCTCTATTACGCCGTCCTTGGCGGCGGGGGTCGTGGCGGCCACGGCGATGTCGGCCTCGGCGTCGGCAGGGGAGCCGGCCAGGCCGACCGCGCTGCGCAAGGGGACGGAGGACGCGGCCGCCGGCAAGGCCATGTCCTTGGCCGGCGCGCCGATGGTGAACTCGGCCGTGCCCGCGGCCGACCCATCGGCGAGGAAGGACCCTCTACATGTCACGAACCCGCCGAGTCGGCCGAGTTCGAGGACGTCCAGCACCTCGGCACGAGGCAGACCGAGGGCATCGGCGTGCCGCAGCGAGTCACGCAGCGCGAGGACCGCGCCGGCGAGGCCGCTGTTGGCGACCAGCTTCAGCGCGGCGGCGGTGGAGGCGTCACCGACGTGCCGGACGGTGCCCAGCGCTTCCAGCACCGGTCGGACGCGGTCGAGGGTGTCCTGCTCGGCGGCGGCGAGGATACGCAGCGCTCCGGCGGCGGCCGGGACGGATCCGAGCACCGGCGCGTGGACGTACGCCGGACCGAGGCGCCGGGCCGGCTCCGAGGCCTCGGCGGGGGACACGGTGCCGGTGTTCACCACCACTGCCCCCGCACGCAGTGAGTCACGGACGTCGTCGAGGACCTCCCGGCAGGCAGGGCCGTCGAACAACGCCAGGAGCACGAGGTCGGCCTTCGCCACGGCGTCGTGCGGATCGCTGGTCTTCCTGACTGCGTCCGGTGTGCGTCCGGAGCGCGTCCAGCCGACGACGTCCCAGCCCCGGGAGGCCAGCCGGGTGGCGATCGCCCGGCCCATGCGGCCGAGGCCGAGGACGGCGATCGTGTGCGGTGTGGTCATGGGCGCCACAGTGCTCCAGCCCGAGGACTGCGACAAGCGCAGATTGCGCAGGGTTCCTCTGCGAGACGCGCATACCGGCCGCTGGTCATACTGACGCCATGGAACTGACGGTGTGGCGGACCTTCGTGACGGTGTGCCGGCTCGGGTCGCTGTCGGCGGCGGCCGCCGAGCTCCATCACACGCAGTCGGCCGTCTCCCGGCAGATCGCCGGTCTGGAGCGGCGACTCGGCGTGCCGCTGGTGGAGCGCCATGCACGCGGCGTGCGTCCGACGCCGGCCGGCGAGGTGTTCCGCCGCCACGCCCTGGCCACGCTCAAGGAGGCCGACCGGGCGGTGCGCGCGGTCCGGGACGTCCGCGACGGGGTGGATGACCGGCCCCTGGCCGTCGGAGCGACGCCGTCACTCGCCGCGGGCATCGTCCCCGAGGCGGTCCGCGGCCTGCTGGAGGAGACCGGACCGGTGCGGTGGAGTCTCCTTCCCGGCCTGAGCGCACAACTGCACGACCGCGTGATCGCCGGTGACCTCGACATCGCCGTCGTCACCGACGCCCCGCCGGGACTGACCGTCGACCAACGCGTCGCACGCCGCTTCCTCGGACTGGACGAGATGGTCGTCGTGCTGCCCCTCGGCCACCCGCTGGCCGGGCGCGGACCGGTGCGCGTGGAGACGCTGGCGGGCGAGCCCTGGGTCGAGGACAACGACGGCTCGGCGGCACTCCTGCGTCAGCACGCCGCCCGTGCCGGAGTCAGCGCCCGCATCGACCTCACCGCCGCCGATCTCCCCGGCAAACTGGCCCTGGTCGCCACCGGCCACGCCGTCGCGCTGATACCCGGAGCCCTGACCCGCGCACTGCGGGCCGACGTCACGACCGTGCCCCTCGTCGGACCTCCGACCAGAGGCGTCTACGCGATCACACCCCGCCGCGACCCCCACCCCCGCGCAGCGCCCCTGCTGGACCGGCTCGCCACGGCCTTCGCCTCGGTCCGGCGAGCGCAAGTCGACGACCGGCCAACCGAGTCGGAGACCCGGCAGGACAAGACGGCCCCTTGCGGGTAGCAGTGGAAGAGTCGAGTTCCACGTACCCCACGTACGGTCGAGTGCCCCCTCCGGGCTCCCCGCCGGAGTCGCATTCACCTGCCGTCAGCCGCGCCCACCTCGATGCTTGCGACGAGACAGGAGCACGCCCATGCGCCTCTACGCCCAGACCCCGAAGCGTCGCAGCCGACAGGTACTCGCGGATCTGATCGCGCTGGCCCTGATCGCGGCCGCGGTGAAGTTCGCTCTGGCCGTGCACGACGCGATCAACCTGCTCGCCGAACCGGGCCGGAAGGCGCAGAGCGCGGGCGACGGCCTCGCCTCCAGTCTTGACGACGCGGGCGACGCGGCCTCGAAAGTGCCCTTCGTCGGAGACTCCCTGAAGAAACCGCTCCAGTCCGCCGCGGAAGCCGGCAACAGTCTCTCCGACGCAGGACAGTCCCTACAGGACACCGTGGGCCGCGCGGCCACCCTGACCGCCGTAGCCCTGATCGTCCTCGCCACCGCCTTCGTGCTGGTCCTGTGGCTGCCCCCGCGCGTGCGCTGGATCCGCCGCGCCGCGACGACCCAGCGCCTCCTGGACGATCCCGGCGGCGCCGACCTGCTCGCACTGCGCGCGCTCACCGGACCGCAGCGCGACCTCGCCGCGATCCCGGCCCCGCCGGGTGGCCTCGCCGACGCCTGGCGACGCGCGGACCAGCAGGTCATCGCCGACCTGTCCAGGGTCGCCCTCCGGCGGGAGGGCCTGCGGCCCTGAGGGGGACGGGACGGGCATGGGCATGGCGGGTGCCTCCCACCGCCGGCGCGGTGCGGCGAGGACCGCGCGCCCAAGAGGGTGATCGCCTACCGAGCCGCGGCTGCGGATTACCGGTGCGTGAGCACGCGGAACATGGTGCCGTCCGGGTCGGCCAGCAGCACGGCGTCGTCCCCGCCGGGGGCGGAGTCGAGCCGAGTCGCCCCGAGGGAGAGCAACCGCTCGACCTCCGCTTCCTGCTCGCCGTCCGGCGCGAGCTCGAAGTGGAGGTCCTTGCCGGCGTCCGGCATGTACGGGGGACCGCCCCACGTGAGCTTCGTGCCGCCGCTCGGCGACTGAACGGCCGTCTCCTCGTCCTGGTCCCAGACCAGCGGCCAGCCCAGCGCCCTGCTCCAGAAGTAGCCCACGGCCTGCGAACCATCGCAGGCGAGTGCCCCCATGAAGCCGCAGCCCGCGAGGAACTTGTTGCCGGGCTCGAGGACACAGAACTCGTTGTCCTCGGGATCGGCGAGGACCACGTGGGACGCGTCCGCTCCCTGGCCGACGTCGGCGTGCCGCGCACCGAGGGCGAGCGCCCTGGCCACGGTCTCCTGCTGGTCCTTCAGGGAAGAACTGGTCAGGTCGAAGTGCAGCCGGTTCTGGGCGGCCTTCTGCACCGGAGTGGGACGGAAGCCGACGCGGTAGCCGGCGGCATTCCCGGGCAGCAGGGCGACGCCGTCCTCACCGTCGTCGGCTCGCGCCAGGCCCAGCACGCCCGACCAGAAGTGCGCCAGGCGGTCTGGCCGGTGGGCGTCGAAGGAGATTGCGAAGAGTCGGCTCTGCTCATAGCGCCACACATCCTGGGTCCGCTGGGTGCCGACTGTCGGCAGGTCACCGTGTCAGCGCGTCGAACGAGGATCCTAAGGGCGGGCCAACTGCCGTTTCATCCGAGTATTCCGTGGCCCGGAGCCCGAGCCCCACCCCTCGGGAGGGCCTGCGAGTCAGGCGGCCGAAGCGGGCGAGTCTGGGGGTCCGGACACACTGATGCGCGGCGCCGCTCGCCATGGCCCATGGCCCATGGCCCATGGCCTCAGAACAGTGCTCGGCCAGACGCCGGCCCGACGCCGGTTCGACGGGTCGTCCCCATGTCCGACGTGCCGAGCAGCCCGCAACCTGAACCGTTCTACAGTGGCCGGGTGCCTGAAAACCCGTGGTTCGAGATCGACGGGCCTGTCGACGAGTGGGAGTTCGACGAGGCTGAGCTCGCCTTCGCGACGAGGCTCCGAGCCCTCGCGGAGCGCTGGGACGTGCCCTTCGCGTCCAGCTGGGTGGGAAGGCCCGAAGACGACTCGTCGCTCTTGGCAGTCGTCACGCTGGGGACGTCGCGGCTCTCGCTGGCCGACTTCGGAGTCCACGTCACCGGTTCGACCATGCGCGGCGACCGGCTGGACAATCCGTTGCACTTCCTGCCGGAGCGGCCGACGTCGTACTCGATCGAGGTCACCGGCTCCCCCGAGGAACATGCCGAGCGGGCAGCCCAGTGGTTCGAGACGATCCTCCGCAAGCCTGTCGTGCGGCACGAGTGGGTGCACGACGGCCGGATCCACGCCGAGCTGTACCTGTTCGCGGATACCGGGGAGGGCATGGCTCAGAGGTACGACAGCACGCTCTCTCCACCCGGGCAGGAGCGGGAACTCATCGCCGCCGGCCATGTGACCGGCCTGAACTGGATCCAGACTTCAGGTCTGGGCCCGCCCGACCGAATCGTCCCCGTCAGAGGGACGTCAGAGGGCGCAGGCAGCTCCGAACGGCGACGCCTGAGCGTGCGAGGCCTGCTGGGCAGGTCCTGATCACGAGGTTCACCGAGCCCGGGGCGGCCCTTGTGCCGGGGTGGGGAACCGGTGAACGGGTTGGCCGCCTTACGGAGCCCCAGGGGGCAGGTGGTTGTAGTCGTCGGCTTTGTGTGCACGGAGCTTTGCCGGACGTCCTCGGTGCGGTGTACGACGGGCGTCGGCCGGACCTCCGGATGGGTCCTCCGCGGTTTCAGGTGAGGCGCTCAGCCGTTGGCTCGCCAGGTGTGCGGAGAGTCGGCGAAGTCGGCGAGGGCGCGGAAGTCGTTCTCCCGTAGGCCGATACGAGGGTTCACGTGGTGGAGGAGTCCGGGCCCTTGATGGTGGGCGGCCACGTACGCCCGATCCAGGTCGCTCTGTTCGTCGTCCACCCAGGCGAACGGACGGCCGCCCGCGTAGTCCACCAGTGGCCCGGTCTTCCAGTGGACTCCGTCAGGGCGCTCTTGGCGCAGCACGTCGCCGAAGTCGACGAAAGGGAGTTCCGGAAGGCCGAGGACCGGTGCGATCCACCGGTTGGCGTCGTCCATCCACGTGGTGGCCCAGCACAGTTCGAAGCCGAGGTGAAGCAGGACGCGTCCGTGCTCCGGGTTGAGCCAGACGCGTAGAGGGCGTCGTCGGAACGGGAAGCCGCCATCGCCCTCGTAGGTGTCGTTCCGGGGAACTCTGATGGTGGTGTAGCCGTCAGGACGTCTCTCCGGCTGAGCCGCGTAAGGGTTGAGTGGGCCGTCCACGTCGAGGAAGAGCAGCGGTCGGTTCACGAGCTCCCCCGGGGTTCGCTCACTGTGGACTGCCCCGATCAGCGTGGCAATGGGTGTGAGTCGGCGATGAGTCGGCCCGTGCGATGACCATGATGTGGCGCATGTGGTCACGGCCTCGAAGCCGCCGGCCTCGCCCGGGCGACGGTCGGCGCCCATGGTCGAGCGCTGAACACGGCGTTCCTGCGGAGCTGTTCCGCCCACAGTTCTGCCGTGTTTCGCGTCCGGGATGTCGTCCATCCGCGCAGTGAACCAGCAGCCGCGGCAACCTCACGAGAGCTTTTCGGCCACTCCGCTGCGGCATTCCGAGGGAAGGCGGGAAGTCAGCAAGCGGGATTCCCGAAACACGGCCCTTCCTCCGATGCGACGCGTGCACCCCGATGTCATGCGACAGGGGCGGCCCCGGCTGGTCAGGCTCCGCCCTGTGAGCGGACCGGTGTTGCAGATCGTTCCGGTTGCGGAAGTAGGCGGAACCCGGGCTGCCGGGTCGAACGGGTTGTCCCCTCTCACGGAAGACGCCAAGGCGATCGCAGCACGTGGTCGCGCGCTCGTCGATCTCACGTCGCATCCGCCGCGCGGACTCCGGCCGGGTGCTGCTGACGCAGGCCGCCGAACAAACCCGTGAGGGGCGGCGCCGGACCTCTGTCATCCTGCGTGCCATGTCCGCACGAAATCGAAGACTGCCCCGGCACCGCGCCTGGCCTCTGACCACCGCCGACGTCGAGGAGTGTCTTGGCCCGTATATGAGCCATGTCACGGAGTTGCGGTTTCTCACGGGGAACGACAGCGGCGCCATCGTCCTGGGAGCAGCGTGGATCGCTCCGGAGCCCCGCAACCACGGCCGGGGGATCCACCCGGACACGGTCGGCTTCCGCATAGACGTCCACCCGGTCGACGCCACCGAGCGCGCCGCCACCCGAACCGTTCTTCGAGCGCAGGCACTTCCGCGACTGCACACATGGATCACGCAGGCGATCGCGGCCGACGAGACCTGGCGACTGACGTCTCACCAGCGCCACTGGCGGCTCACCGACGGCCGCCTCACCCACCGCGACGAGGCGTGAACCGAGTCCGGACGGACACCGGCAGGCATGCCCCGCGTCAGCGGGGTCAGTTGGGCTGGTTCACCGCGATCGCTCCACGGGAGATGTGCGGTGGGGCTCGGAGGCGTCGCGCCGGCCGTCCGCCCGGTCCAGCGCACACCGACGGACAGCCGCTGTTGACGGCCGGCGGATGGTGGTGACGGCCGCGCGGGCTGTGGACGTTTGAATGGAGCGGCCGGACGGCGCCGGCTACGTCGCCGCCCCCGACGTGGTCAGCGCGGTGTGCGCCAGTTTGCGTAGCCAGGTGTGGGCGTGATCGGTGTCGTAGCGCTGATGCCATGACAGGTATATGGGCGCCGACGGCAGTTCGAGGGGGAGCGGGAGCACGACCAGGCCGAGGTCAACGACCGCTGACCGCGTGGTGGCCTCGGGCACGCTGACCAGGATGTCGGAGCCGCGCGCGAACTCCAGGGCGGCCGCTTCCGTGGGGGCGGTCGCCACCACGCGGCGGGTGAGGCCGATCCGGGCGAGGGCGTCGTCGATGGCGTTGGCGAGGTTTCCCCGTCGCGAGACCGTGACGTGGTCAGCGGCCGCGTACTGCTGTGGGGTGGGCGTTCCGAGGCGGGTGAGGGGGTGTCCCTGCCGCGCGACGATGACGAGGCGGGTCTCGCCCACGCTCTCGGCACGGATGTCGGGTGCGGCCGGGCGGTTGGCGTTGGCCTCCAGGTCGACCTCGCCGCGCCGCAGTTCGGGGGTGTCGCCGCTGGATTCCGCGACGAAGCGCAGTCGCACACCCGGCGCCTGTGCGCGTACGGCGTCGAGCAGTGCGGGACCGCTCAGGGCGACGAGGGAATCGTGCCAGCGGAGTGTGAACGTGCGCTCCAGCGTTGCCAGATCGAGCTCACGGCTCGGCGCGAGCACCCCCTGGACCTGGTGGAGCAGTTCGTGCACCTGTTCCCGGACGGCGATGGCGTACGGGGTCGGGGTCATCGTGCGGCCGGTGCGCACGAGGATCTGATCCCCGGTCGTGCGCCGGATCCGTCCCAGACTCCGGCTCATGGCGGGGGCGGTGACATGCAGGCGCGCCGCCGCGCCGGCCACGCTGCCCTCTTCCAGCAGCGCGTCGAGCGCGGCGAGCAGGTTCAAATCCAGTTGCATGAGAGTCATCCTAGGCGTGCCTGACATGCATTTGAAGTTAATCGTCGGGCTGCCTACCGTTGAGGCGAAAGCGCAGGAAGCACCGCGCGGTTCGGCCCTCGACCGGGCTCAACACCCCTCCTCAGACGGGAACATCGCCATGTCCGAAACGCTCCAGACCACCGACGCCGACGCCTCCGACGCCGACCTGCTCGCCCAGACCGCGATCGCCGTGCGCGAGGCGGGTTCGGCGCTGCGCGAGCGCTTCGGCGAGGTGGTCCGCTACGAGAGCCGCGAAGAGCTGATGCGCGCGCTGGCGGTCAACGACGACCTGGCCCTCGACATCCTGCGTCCCCGTCTCACGCGTCTGCGCCCGCAGGCCGGCTGGGTGGAGGACGAACTGGACGGCGGTGCGCTGCCGGCCGGCGAGTGGTGGGTCGTGGATCCGGCCGAGGGCAACGTCAACCACCTGCACGCCCTGCCGGAGTGGGCGGTGACCGCCACGCTCGTGCGGGAGAACCAGCCGGTGCTCACCGTGGTGCACCTGCCGTTGACCGGCGAGACCTACACTGCCCTCACCGGCGCGGGCGCCCACCTCGACGGCCGGCCGCTGCACGTCTCCCGGACCGCCGACCTCGGCCTGAGCATCGTGGCCACCAGCCAGGCCCGGCCGGACGAGGACGAGACCGTCGTACGGCAGGTCGGCTCCTCGATCACCGCGATGCTCTTCGACGCGCTCGTCGTCCGCGTCGCCGTGCCCGCGACCCTGCACCTGCTGAACGTGGCCGCCGGCCGGATCGACGCCTTCTGGCAGTTCGCCGGCGCCCGCGCGGACCTGCTCCCCGGAGCGCTGCTCGTCACCGAGGCGGGCGGACGGATCTCCGACGCCGAGGGCCGCCCCTGGACCCCCCGGAGCCAGAGCTTCCTGGCCGCCGCGCCGGACGTCCACGCCCAGGCCGTGTCCACGCTCTCGCGCTGACCGCGCACCACAACCCGCACGCACGGAAGGACCTGATCATCATGACCACCATCGCAGTTCTCGGAAACGGCCGCGTCGGCGGCAATCTCGCCGCAGCCCTCGCCGGGGCCGGACACGAGGTGACCGTGGCGGACCGCACGCCGGGCGCGGCCGCCGACGCCGCCCGGACTGCCCGGATCGTCATCAACGCCACTCCGGGCGCCGGTTCCCTGGACCGGCTCGCCGCTCTGCGTGAAGAACTCCGGGGCAAGATCCTCGTCGACGTCTCCAACGCCACCACCGACGGACCGGACGGACTGCCCGCCGATCTGATCTATCCCGGCTCGAGCCTGGCCGAACAACTCCAGGAAGCGCTCCCCGAAACACGCGTCGTCAAGACGCTCAACACCATGCTCTTCCCGGTGATGACCTCGCCCGCCATCCTCGGCCAGACGCCGACCGTGTTCCTCTCCGGCGAAGACGCGCAGGCCAAGGAGACCGTCGGCGAGCTGCTCACCGACCTCGGCTGGCAGAAGGAATGGATCACCGACCTCGGCGGGATCCGGACGGCCCGCGCCACGGAGGCCGCGATCCTCTTCGTCCCGCACGTCATCCGCTCCACCGGATTCACCCCCTTCGCGATCTCCGTCGCCCGCTGACGGTCGAGCCGCGCCGGTGGAGCGGCCGGAGCCGGCGGACGCGAGCGCGGGGGCTCGTCGACCGCCGGCCGGCGCCCGGCCGCGCGGACGGTCCGAGCGGATGGCGCCGGTCCGGTCCCGTCACCAGGTGCGGGTGCCGGCTCCTCCCTTGAACGGCCCTCGGACCTCGGGGGTGATCCAGCCTCCGTAGAAGTCGCCTTCTTGTGCCTGCACCGTGTGGCCGTCGACGGTGCAGCGGTCCACGCGGCCCGCGTAGAAGGCGAAGTGGTGGGCGAGCTCCTCGTAGGGCGGCCGCGGGTCGGGGTAACTCCAGGCGGCCAGCGCGCGGACATCCGATCCCACTACGACGTCCCAGTAGTCGGCGCCGCCCTTCCACTCGCACCAGGTATGGCGGGCAGCGGGCCGCAGAAGGTCTGTACGGACGTCGCCCGGGGGCACGTAGAACACGGGCGGGTGGCTGGTCTCCATGATCTTCAGGGCGTGCACGGTGTCGGCGAGGATCTCGCCGGCGCATGCGACGACGACGCGGCGGGGGTCGTGGCGCAGGGCGGGCGGCCGCGGGTACTCCCACACCGATTCCGTGGGAGTCGTCTCGTGTGAAGGCATGGATGCCCCTCTCCTGGGTGAAATGACCGGCCACCCTGCATTCCGTGCGAACCCCGTCCACGGATGAGGTCTGCACCCGATGGGTGAGGTGCCGGTCCTCGGGTGCCGCCACCCGGGTGCCCCGTGGACTGCGCGGTCATCGGCTTCGCGACGCTGCCGTGGCCGTCACTGTCGTCCGGCGGGGACGAGATGGGCGAGGAGAAGAGCGGAGTCGTCGTGGGGGTGGGGGGTGACGATGCAGCTGGTGGTGATCTGGTGCAGGGCGAGGGCCGCCGCGTCGTGGGCGGTGGCGGCCAGCAGGCGGCGAAGGCGGTCGCGGGCGTGGTCGGGGTCGGTGTGGGGGGTGTCGGTGAGTCCGTCGGTGTGCAGCAGCACTCTGCTGTGGGGCGGGAGGGTGAGGCGGGTGGTCGGGTAGCGGGTGTCGCGGACGATGCCGAGGGGCAGGCCGGGGGCGATGCGGGTCTCGGGCAGGTCGTCGGGGGTGTGGATGAGGGGTGTGGGGTGGGCGGCGGTGGCGACGTCCACGCGGCCGGTGTCGGGGTCGAGGGCGATGAGGCAGCAGGTGGCCAGGAGGGCGTGATCGGGGTCGGCGTCGTTGTCGGCGGTGAGGAGGGCGTTGGTGCGGCGCAGGACGGCGGCAGGGTTGGGGGTCAGGGCGGCGTAGGCGCGCAAGGTGGTGCGCAGACGGCCCATGAGGGCGGCGGCTTTGGTGTGGTGGCCTTCGACGTCGCCGATGGTCAGGGCGATGCGCCCGTCCGGGAGGGGGAAGGCGTCGTACCAGTCGCCTCCGGCGTGGGCTTGGGGGGCGGCGGGGTGGTAGGAGGCGGCCAGGTGCAGGGCGGGGTGCTGGGGCAGGTGTGTGGGCAGCAGGCTGCGCTGGAGACGCACGGCGCGTTCGTGTTCGGTGTCGTAGGTGCGGCAGCGCTCCAGGGCGCGGCCCAGCAGGGCTGCGGCGGCGATGAGCAAGGGCTGGTCCGCGGGCTGGAAGGCGTGCGGGCGGTTGAAGGAGAACATGCAGGCCGCCGGGGTGCTGGGGTCCGCCAGCGGGAGCGGTATGGCGGCCCAGGCCTGGCGTTTGAGGCGGGGCAGGGCGGCTGCGTAGTGCGGGTAGGCGGCGACCAGGTTGTGGTGGGAGGGGATGAAGTGCGCTTCCTGGTTGCGCAGGGCGTCGGTGAGCGGGGCACGCGCGGTGAGCGAGATGTGGTCGACGGCGGCGCGGTGCTCGTCGTCGTAGCCGACGGCGGTGACGACATGGGTGTGGCCGTGGCGGGCGTCGGCGATGACCAGGGCGTCGGCGCCGAAGACGGCCAGGGCTTCGCAGGCCGCGGCGGCCACTTCCCGGGTGCCGCTCGCGCTGGCGGCGCTGGCCGCGAGGGAGATCATGCGGTCGGCGCGGCGGAGCTGCTCGCGCAGCAGGGTTTCGCGCGCGTCCGTCCGGTGCGTGTCCGTGGTGATGTCCGTGACGTGTCCGCTCACGGTCATGGGCTGGTCGGTTCCGCCCGAGCTGCTGGTGCAGTGGGCGCGCAGGTGGCGTGTGTGACCGCCGTCCAGGGTCAGGCGGTAGGCGGCCTCGAAGGTGCCGGGCCTTTCCCGCAGGTGGTGCAGGATCTCTTCGATCCGGGGGAGGTCCTGGGCGGGGACGCGGCGCAGGATGTCGGCCAGCGGGAACCGGCCCGGCCCGGGCAGAGCGTGCTGGCGGGCGAAGATCTCGTCGCCCTCCACGCTCTCGTCGGCGAGGTCGAGGCGGAAGGCGCCGGCGGAACGTTGCGTCAGGCGGGGGAGGGACTGTTCCGCATGGCCGGTCCGCTGCACCCCGGGCAGATAGCGGTCCAGCAGGGATACTGCATCGCGCAGGTAGTCCAGCTCCGAGGGCCCGAAGGCGGTGAGGCCGGGACGCAGGGCCACCGCCACGCCCTGGCCCTTGGCCAGCGGCAGCACCATCCAGGCCGCTGTTCCGGCCTTCGCCGGCAGGGGGTAGGGGCGCGGCGTCCCGCAGTCGACGCATTCCTGCCCGAGTGCCGCCCGGCCCACCGGCCATGCCTCCTGCGTGGACAGCGGCCGCAGCGGCGGTTGCCAGCGCTTGCCCAGCCCGGCCAGCGCACAGGGAAACAGGTGCGTGCCGTCCCTTTGGAAGAGCATCAGCGCCCAGCCCACCAGCCCCATCCACGCGCACCCCCGCGCCAGCGCCTCCGTCAGCCCGGCCAGGTCGGCGGCCACCGCCAGCGACTGCTCCAGCTGCCCCAGACCGGACGCCGACCGCCCGGACCTCGCGCCCTCCGCACCCTCGCCCACGGCCACGTCTCCCTCGTCCCACCCCGGAAGGAGACGACGATATATCCGATATGCCGCCCGTCAGGGCCGTAGTTCACTGTTGACCGCTAAATGAAAGGGTTTGAACGAACCCCCGGGTGCGGGAAGGGCGTCCATGCGCGTCGGCGGGGGGGGGGGGGG
>NZ_JAHHIT010000037.1 GCF_024539675.1 Streptomyces hilarionis
CCCCCACGCCGACCCCGCCGCCGACGGCCGCCGGTACGACGGCGCCGGCCCGGCCCTCGGCGAGCGCCTCGCCGGACGCCCCGCCCTCCGCCACCACGACCGCCCTCCCCCGGGGCTTCCGGGTCTACCGGGCGCCCGAGGGCTTCTCGGTCGCGCTGCCCGCGGGATGGAAGCGGCTGGAGACCGCGCGCGGAGCCGACCACGCCTACCGCGTCACCTTCGGCGCGTCCGGCGATCCGCGCACGCTCGCGGTGACCTACAGCGAGAACGCCGGCCCCGACCCGGTCGCCGTCTGGCGGGACGACGTCGAGCCGAACCTGAGGAAGGCCGACGGATTCCGGCGGATCGGCGCGATCAGGGCGACGACGTACCTGGGCTACAAGGCCGCCGACATGGAGTGGGTCCAGAACGCGGCCGACGGCCCGGAACGGACCCTCGGCCGCGGGTTCCTGCTCGGCGGGCACCGCAGCTTCTCGCTGCGCTGGACGACGCCCGCCGAGGACTTCGGCTCCAAGGCCGACCGGCAGGCCCTCGACACGTTCCTGAGGACCTTCCGGCCCGGCTCAGCCGCCTGACCGGGGCGAACGGCGCGGCGCCCGCATCGAGGCCAGCGCCCCGCGGTGCAGCGGCGTCAGGTTCCAGTGGGCGGTGAAGGTCCGCGTGGCGAGCGAGCAGGTCACCCGCAGACGGTGCGGCGTCTCCAGGAACACCAGGTGCGCGGTGAGCGTGCCGGCATCCGTCCACCCGCCGCCGACGGCGATGGGCGCCGGCTCGTCGCTCACCCGCCAGCCGCCCGCCGCGGGAAGACCCAGCGTGAGCTCGTCCTGCTGCTCCGCGAGGCGGAGCGTCCAGCCGTCGGCCCCGTGGGCGACCGTGACGGCCGTCAGCCCCGGCTGGTCGGCGCAGACCCCGTCGGCGGGGGCGAACACGGCGCCCGCCCAGCCGTCCGCTCCCCGCGGCGGTTCCGGCTCGCCCGCCTCCGGCGCCAGCGCGAGGCGGGTCAGCCGCCCGGCCAGGGCCGTGTCGGCCTCCTCACGGCCGCTCAGCGGCCCCGGCGCGAACGCGGGCACCAGGTGTTCCCAGACGAGGGCCAGCAGCGCCTGCATGTCGGCGGTGGCCGCGGTGGTCACGATCACGGCGTCGTGCTCGGGCAGCACCAGGCAGAACTGCCCGTAGGCCCCGTCGCCCCGATATCCGTGGCGCGAACCCCAGAACTGGAAGCCGTAGCCGCGCTCCCAGTCCAGGGGATCCGCGTCCGCGGGGAGTCCGGGAGCGGTCGGCACGTGGACGCGGGTGGCCTCGGCGACCCACTCTTCCGACAGGAGCCGCTTCCCCTGCCAGGCGCCCCGGTCCAGGTAGAACTGGCCGAGCCGGGCGACCGTGTCGGTCGTGCCGTGCAGTCCGCTGAAGCCGAGCTCGCGGCCGGTGCGGTCGGTCAGCCAGGCCACCTCGCCGATGCCCAGCGGGTCCAGCAGGCGCGGTCGCAGGTACGCGGTGAGCGACTGGCCGGTCACGCGCTGCACGATCGCGGCGAGCGTGTACGTGGCGGGCTGGTTGTAGGCGAACACGCTTCCCGGCTCGCGCTCGGGCGGCAGCAGCAGGAAGCCCCGGACCAGGTCGTCGCGGTCGAGGGCGCGCGCCCGGTCGAGTGTCTCCTCCTCGTGCCCGCTCGCCATCGACGCCACGTGGCGCACCAGCATCGCCCGGCTGCGCGGGTCGGTGATCTCCGCCTCGAACTCCGGGAAATACGACACGACCGGGTCGTCGAGGCCGATCAGCCCCTCGGCGACGGCGAAGCCGAGGGCCGTGGACGTGAAGCTCTTGCTCAGCGAGTACAGCAGGTGGAGCCGGTCGCAGGCGTACGGCGCCCACCAGCCGGAGGCCACGAGCCGGCCGTGCCGAAGGATCATCAGGCTGTGCGGCTCCACGGCCTCCGTCGCCTCGAGGGCGTCGAGGAACGCGAGGACGCCGAGCGCGTCGACGCCCTCGGCGGACGGGGGGCTCAAGGGCAGGGCGGACGCGGTGGCATGGGAGGGGGGATGGGCGCTCATGCCCGCATCCTGCCCCGCCCGAGCCCGGTGATCGACGGGTTTTTCCGGTGGCGGGCGGTCCGTTTCCCCCGGCGGCGGCCGGGGACCCGGACTCCATGGTGCGAATCGGATACACGATGATGACCGAACAGGCCGGCCCTCGTGACCTGGTCGACCACGTGGTGCGGGCCGAGGAGGCGGGGTTCGACTTCTCCGTGACGTCGGACCACTACTTCCCGTGGCTGCGCTCCCAGGGGCACTCCCCGTACGCGTGGAGCGTGCTCGGAGCCGCGGCCCAGGCCACCTCACGGATCCCGCTGATGACGTACGTGACCTGTCCGACGTTCCGCTACCACCCCGCGGTGGTGGCGCAGAAGGCCGCGACGATGCAACTGCTGTCCGGCGGGCGCTTCCGGCTGGGGCTGGGCTCCGGTGAGAACCTCAACGAGCACGTGGTCGGCGGTGGTTGGCCCCCGGTGGACGTACGGCACGAGATGTTCGAGGAGGCCGTCGAGATCATCCGCGCCCTGTTCGAGGGCGGTCACGTCACGCGGCACGGCGCGCATTACGACGTGGACTCCGCGCGGCTGTGGGACCTTCCGGACGAGCCGCCGCAGATCGGGATCGCCGTCTCGGGCGAGCGGTCGTGCGCGCTCGCCGGCCGGCTGGCCGACCTGGTGATCGCCACGGAGCCGAAGCCCGAGCTGCTGGAGTCCTTCGACCGGCACGGCGGCGCGGGCAAGCCGCGCGTGGGCCAGCTGCCGGTCTGCCACGACGCCGACCGGGACGCCGCGGTGCGGCGGGCGCACGACCAGTTCCGCTGGTTCTCCGGCGGCTGGAAGGTGAACTCCGAACTGCCCCACCCGGACTCCTTCGAGGCCGCGACGCAGTTCGTGACCCCCGACGACGTCGCTTCCTCGATCCCCTGCGGCGACGACCCGGACGACTTCGTCGAGGCCGTCCGCCCGTACGCGGAGGCCGGTTTCACGGAGATCGCCCTGGTGCAGATCGGCGGCGACTCGCAGCCGGCCTACCTCGACTGGTCGGAGAAGACCCTGCTGCCCGCCCTGCGCAAGGAGTTCGGCTGAGAACCCCGGGGGCAACGGCCCGCGTGCGGGCAGGACGGCGGGCGGGTCGGGCAAAGCACCGTCAACGGTCCTTATAGGCTGCGGACCGGCACTTGCGCGGTGCCGATCCCCTGGCCAGCAGCCCGCAGAGGAGAGTCATCCGTGACCCTGGCGACCGACCTGCCCGAGACGCCCGCCGAGATGTCCGTCGGGACGCCCGTCGAGCCGACCGTGGAGACGCCCCTCGAGGCGTCCGCCGACACGCCCGGCGCACCGCTCCCGGCGCCCCTGTCGGACCTCGTGGCGCGCGACGCCCGCGAGTTCGGCGTCTACGCGCGCACCGGCGGGTGGGCCTTCGGCCTGATGGTGGCGCGCAGCGTGCGCCCCGGCGGGCAGAGCGCGGACGAGACGCCGAAGGTGTCGGCCAAGGAGTTCGCCGACCTGGCCGGCTGCTCCCCCGAACGCGTCATGCGCTACTACAAGGCGTGGGACCGGGCCGCCGACGACGGCCTGGTCCCGCACTTCGAGGAGCTGTCGCCGGGCCAGGAAGTCGAGCTGCCGGACGCCGAGGTGTGGCTCGCCTACTACGTCGCCCGCTCCAGCGCGGCCTCCGAACGCGGCGCCGCGATCACGCAGGCCGCCGAGGCCGAGGGCATCCGCCCGACGAAGGCGCTGGAGGTCGCGGAGAACCCGACCGCGCTGCGCGCGGCGATCCTCGCCGACCCCTCGACCGCCCGCGCGGCCCGCGCCGCCCTGCTGGACCGCGTCCGGGAGGACCCGGACCTACAGACCGAGCTGGCGCGGGACGTGGTGCGCACCGACGACCTCAAGAAGGCCGTGGCCACCGAGAGCCGCTCGGCCGACCGGATCGGGTACGTCCGTCAGATCGCCGAGTCGGGCATGATCAGGACTCCCGCCGGCCAGACGGTGGACGCGCCCGTCGAGCTGCGCCAGGAGGCCGAGCGGCACCTGTCGCTGCTCGACGAACTCGACGACGACGAGGACTGCGGGCAGTGGGCGAGCGACGCCTACGACACCATGAAGTCCCTGGTCGTGGAGACCGTCGAGGCCGACCCCGACCTGCGCGTCCAGGAGCGGCGCACGAAGTTCTACAGCAGTCTCCAGCGGGCGACGAAGGTCTTCGAGGAGCTCACGTTCGACGACGTCGACGCGCAGGAGTTCTACGAGGACGACATGGTGCAGCAGCTGGAGGAGCTCCAGCAGGCGATCGGGACCTGCATCGCCGCGCTGCGCGGTGCCCAGGGCTCCGCGCCCGGGGCCTGACAGCCCGGTCGGGCCGGGCTCCGGGGCGGCGGGCTCCGGAGCCGGGCCGGAGCCGGGCCGAGCATCCGGCCCCGTCGTGCCGGCCCCCCTCGTCGTTCCGGCTCAGTTCGTCGTGTAGCGGCGGCGCGTCCACAGGGGCACCACGAACCAGCACAGCCCGTACCACGAGACCACGCCCGCGACGAGCCACGGCACGAAGGCGTCGTGGGTGGCCACGCGCAGGATCAGCAGCAGCGAGGAGGTCATGGTGGCGAGCAGCAGGACCAGACCGATGACGGTCAGCCTGGACGCCACCTGCACCGTCTGCGGTTTCACCCGCCGCCCCGACACGAGCCGGTGCAGCGACACCGGCCCTATCAGGGCGCCGGTCGCGCAGGCCCCGAGGACCACGGTCACGATGTAGATGACCTTGTCCACGTCCTGAAGGTCCGCGTAGCGCGGAGTGAACACGACGGTCAGCAGGAAGCCGAAGAGGATCTGCACACCCGTCTGGGCCACGCGGATCTCCTGGAGGAGCTCCACCCACATCCGGTCGGCTCTCTCCTCCTCGGTCTCGTCGCGCCCCGTGCGCCGCTCGGAACTCGTCGCCGTGTCCGTCACCTTTACCGTCCTCCCGATTCCGAGTGGTCCCTCGACCCCCTCATCACCGCGAGTACCCCGTGAACGGCGGTTTTCGCAGGTCGCCGCCGCCCTCGTCTACCAGCGCCCCTCGACCTGCTCCCTGATGCGCCGGTCGTAGAGGTCGCGCACGGCCGCGAGGGTCTGCCCGGAGAGCTCGGGGAGCTTGGCGGCGGCCGCGTTGGCGCGGGCCTGCTCGGGCGAGCGGGCGCCCGGGATCACCGTGGTCACGCCGGGTTGCTGGACGATCCAGCGCAGGGCGAGCTGGGCCGGGGTGTATCCCTCGGGGGCCAGGGCCGCGAACTCGACGGCGGCCTCGACGCCGGTCGTGTAGTCGACGCCGGAGAACGTCTCGCCCTGGTCGAAGGCCTCGCCGTGCCGGTTGTAGGCGCGGTGGTCGTTCTCCGGGAACACCGTGTCCGCCGTGTACTTGCCCGAGAGCAGGCCGGAGGCGAGCGGGACGCGGGCGATGACGCCGACGCCGGCCGCGCGCGCCGCCGGGAGCACCTCGTTCAGGGGCTTCAGGCGGAACGGGTTGAGGATGATCTGCACGCTCGCCACCCCGGGCCGGGCGATCGCGGTCAGGGCCTCGGCGCAGGTCTCGACGCTGACGCCGTAGTGCGCGATGCGCTCCTCCTCGACGAGCGTGTCGAGGGCGTCGAACACCTCGTCGCTGGAGTAGACGGGGGTCGGCGGGCAGTGCAGCTGCACCAGGTCGATCCGGTCGACGCCGAGGTTGCGGCGGGAACGGTCGTTCCAGGCACGGAAGTTGTCGAGGACGTAGTTCTCGGGGATCTGCTCCGCGCGGCGGCCCATCTTGGTGGCGACCAGCACGTGCAGGTCCGGCCGGCCGCTGAGGAACGCGGCGATGGTCTGCTCGCTGCGGCCGTCGCCGTAGACGTCCGCGGTGTCGAAGAAGGTGACGCCCGACTCGGCGGCCGCCTCCAGAACCGTCAGTGCTTCCTTGTCGTCGACGTCTCCCCAGTCGGCGCCCAGCTGCCAGGTCCCGAGACCGACGACGGATGCGTGCTGACCAGACCTGCCGAATTCGCGCTCGTCCATGGCGTCAGTCTGTCATCCGGCGCCCCGTCGTGCGGCCGCGGCCGCCCGTACGCGGGCCGCGCACGTGGATCACTCGGCGGCCGGTGCGGACCCGGGCCGCGGGGCCCGGCCGTCGAGGTGGGCCTGCACGGTGGGCCCGTAGCGGTCGACGACGTCGTCGACCGGCATCGCTCGCAGGGCGGCGCCGCGCGCGATGCCGAACATCACGCCGAGCCCGAGCAGCGCGGCGATGGCGAGTTCGGCGCGCACGGCCGCGTCGGGGCCGGTCAGGCGGGCGGCGAGCTTGTCGCTGACCTGGGCGCGGAAGGTGGCGCGCAGGACGTCGCCGTGCTCGCCGTGCAGGGGTGCGAAGGCGATGCGCAGCACGGGGTCGGCGCCGCGCTCGAGCTGGCTGACCAGGACGTGCCGGACCATGTGCCGGCCGAGTTCGGCCGGCGGGGCGTCGAGCAGGGCGTCGGCGTCCTCCTCGAAGGACATGACGCGGGCGAAGAGCGCGTCCTTGTTGCCGAAGTACTTCAGCACCAGCGGCGGGCTCACCCCGGCGCGCTCCGCGACCGCCTTGAGGGTGAGGTCGGCGTGCGCGTGGCGGGCGAGGAGGTGGCGGGCGGCGCGCAGGATGGCGGCCTTGGTGGCCTCGGCGTCGCGCCGGGCCGGGGCCCGGCCGCCGCCGGGTCCCGCTGCCTCGGGTGGGGCGCCGCGTGCGGCGCCGGGTGCGGTGCTCACGGCACTCATGCTCCCTCCCTCGCCCCGTCGTTCACCCGCCGGGTGCGGCTCCGGGCGTGTGGCGTGTCGTGCGGACCGTGCTCGCGGTCACCTTCGCGGTCGCGGTCGCCGGGGATGGTGAGCGCGACGGCGCAGGCCGCCAGCGCCACCGCGCCCGCCACCGCGAAGGCGATCAGGTAGCCGTGCAGCGTCGGCACCGGCCGTCCGTCGACGAGGCCCGTGTGGTGCACGAGCACGGCGGCGACGGCCGCGCTGGAGACGGCCTGGCCGATCGTGCGCATCAGGACGTTCACGCCGTTGGCCGAGGCGGTCTGTCCGGGCGGCACGGCGCGCAGGATGAGCGCGGGGAGCGCGGAGTAGGCGAGGGTGGTCCCGGTCGCCACGACCGTCGCCCCCACCATGATCATCCACAGTTCGCGGCTGTCGGCGACGCGCACGGCGTACCCCGAGGCGATGACGGCGGCGCCCAGGGCGAGGGTGACGCGGGGTCCGCGCGCCTCGGAGATACGGGCCGAGACCGGTGAGAAGAGCAGCATGGTGACGCCGCCGGGCAGCAGGCACAGACCGGTCTGGACGATGGACAGCCCCAGTCCGTACCCGCTCGCCTTCGGAGCCTGCACCAGCTGGGCGGTCACCAGCGAGTTGGCGTAGAAGGCGAAGCCGGTCAGGAGCGCGGCCACGTGGGAGAGGCCTACCCGGGGCCGGGAGACCAGGCGCAGGTCGACCAACGGGCGTTCCGCGCGCAGCTGCTGCCGGCGCCACAGCGCGAGGACCACGGCCGCGCCCAGGAACAGGCCCAGGACGCGGGTGCTCGTCCAGCCCCACTGGCCGCCCTGGGACACCGCCAGGAGCAGGCAGACCAGCCCGGCCGCCAGGCCCAGCGCGCCGGTGACGTCGAACCGGCCGGGTTCGCGCACGGGGGACTCCGGCACCGCCCACCGGATCAGCGCGACGCCGGTCGCCCCCAGGGCGGCGGTCACCCAGAACATCACGTGCCAGTTCGCGTACTGCACGACCACGGCCGCCGCGGGCAGCCCCAGCGCGGCCCCGATGCCGACGGTGGAGCTCATCAGCGCCACGGCGGAGCCGCGCCGCTGCGGGGGCAGCTCGTCGCGCAGGATGCTGATGGACAGCGGGACGACGCAGGACGCGGCGCCCTGTAGGGCGCGAGCCGCGATCAGCACGCCGATGTCGGAGGTGAGGGCGCAGATCACCGAGCCGGCGGCCATCAGCGCGAACGACAGCAGGAGCACCCGCCGTTTGCCGTACATGTCGCCGGCCCGGCCGAGGACGGGGGTGAGGACCGCGCCGGACAGCAGCGAGGCGGTCACCATCCAGGAGACCGCGCCGGCGGAGGCGCCGGTCAGCCGGGGCAGGTCGGGCAGCAGGGGGACGACGACGGTCTGCATGACCGCCATGAGGATGCCGCAGTACGCCAGGACCGGGATGGTGAGCCGGGCCCGCACACCTGCGGCCTCCCCGGCCGGAGCGGATATCGGGGCGGGCGACGCCATGGACACTCCAGCGGCCGGTACGGCACGAGAACATGGGTGAATGGGAATTCACCGTAGCAGTGAATGGCCATTCACCCAAGGTCTCGGCAGGTCTCGGCGTCGCTCCGCGCGGGGCCGGGCCCGCTATTCGCGTGAGCTCAGCGCCCGCGCGTGCGCGCCGCGGGCCAGCTTCGGACCCAGCCAGCGCTTGAGGCGGCGCAGGGCCTCCAGCCTTCCCGCCGCCCGGTCGAGCCGGTAGTACAGCTGGGGCGGCACATAGGGCAGCAGGGGCGAGTGGCGCTGGCCGAGCAGGGCGAACATCTGCTCCGGGGGCAGGTGGATGTACCGGTTGAGGTTCTCGTACCACTGCGCGCTGTAGCGCGCGGCGCTCTGTAGGGAGAGCAGCGCGGAGCGGCGCTCCCGTTCGTAGCGGGCGAGCGCCTGCGGCAGGTCGGGGGCGTCGCGCAGGGCTTCGGCCAGGGCGATGGCGTCCTCCAGGGCGAGGGTGGTGCCGGCGCCGATCGAGTAGTGCGTGGTGTGGGCGGCGTCGCCGAGGAGGACGAGGCGGTCCCGGTGCCAGGTGCGGTTGGTGAGGGTGCGGAAGGTCAGCCACGGGGAGCCGCCGTCGGAGGCGGCGCGGCCGATGAGGGGGTGGCCGTCGAGGATGTGCGCGAAGAGCTTCTCCAGCGCGGCGAGGCTGTCGGCCTCGCTCGCCCGGTCGAGGCCGAGGCCGGCCAGGGTCTCGGGGGCGCATTCGATGACGCAGGTGCTCTGTTCGGCGCTGAAGGGGTAGCCGTAGCACCAGATCCAGCCGTGCTCGGTCTCGACGAACGCGAAGGTGAAGGAGTCGAAGACCTTGGTCGTGCCGAGCCAGACGTAGCGGTTGCGGCCCGGCGTGAGGGTGGCGCCGAAGTCCTGCGCGTGACGGGAGCGCAGAGCGCTGTGTACGCCGTCGCCGGCCACGACCAGATCGGCGTCCGGCAGGTCGTCGGGGGTGATCTCGCTCTCGAACTCCAGGCGCACGCCGAGGGCGCGGGCGCGGGCGGCGAGAAGTTCCAGCAGCCGGTGCCGGCCGATGCCGTGCCCCTCGTCCCCGGGCTGACGGGTGGCCAGGTCCCGCACGTGGGCGACGCCCTCGTTCCAGCGGACGGAGTTCTCCTCGATCGCCTCCGCCGACTCCGGGTCGCAGGCGCGGAGTCTGTCGAGCAGACCCTGCCAGTAGGTGACGCCCCAGCCGTAGGTCGAGCCCTCCGGGTCGCGCTCGTGGACGGTGACGTCGTGGGACGGGTCCTGCCGCTTGAGCAGGATCGAGAGATACAGGCCGGCGGGCCCGCCGCCGACACAGGCGACCTTCACGCGCACCCCCAGGGGTTACCGGTCGTGGTGGATTGACGACGCAGGGTAGCAGGGCCGGGCTCGGCCGCCGGGCGCCTCTCGCGTCCGTTCACGCCACTTTTCGCACGTGAGCCACACCACCGGCGGAGCGCGGCCGCGCGAAAGTCCACCGAAAGCGGGGCCCCGTCGCAAAGGAATTGCCCGTTCCGCCGCGATCGGGGCTGTCGCGGGACAAGATCATCTTCGTTCAACGCTGCACTTCTTGTCATTGATTGTCCGGATCGCGGCCAACCGGTCGGAGGCGATTTCTCCCCCTCTCCCCGCCGCGGATAGGCATGCGGAGTCGTCAACCGAACGCACTCCAGGAGGTCCCGCATGCCGGAACTCAGCCGTCGTCGCGCACTCACCGCGGCGGCCGTCGTCGCCGGTGCCCCGTTCGCCGCCGCCACCGCCGCCCGGGCCGCCGAGCCGCACCACGACCCCCACGGCGGCTCCCACGGCTCCCCCGAGTCCTTCGACGAGGTCTACCGGGGCCGTCGCATACAGGGCCGGCCCGCCGCCGGAGGCGGCCACCACCACGGCGGCGGCTACGCCGTGTACGTCGACGGGGTGGAACTGCACGTGATGCGCAACGCCGACGGCTCCTGGATCAGCGTGGTCAGCCACGACGACCCGGTCTCCACGCCGAGGGCCGCCGCCCGCGCCGCGGTCGACGAGTTGCAGGGCGCCCGGCTCGAGCCCTTCCCCGCCGGCTGACCGACCGCCGTCCGCCCTCCTCTCCCGCACCCTTGGAGCTCCGCACCATGACCGTCCGCAAGAACCAGGCGTCCCTGACCTCCGACGAGAAGCGGCGGTTCGTCGCCGCCGTCCTCGAACTCAAGCGCAACGGCCGCTACGACGCCTTCGTCACCACCCACAACGCGTTCATCCTGGGCGACACCGACAACGGCGAGCGCACCGGCCACCGTTCGCCGTCGTTCCTGCCCTGGCACCGCAGATTCCTGCTGGAGTTCGAGCGGGCGCTCCAGTCCGTGGACGCGTCGGTGGCGCTGCCCTACTGGGACTGGTCCGCCGACCGTTCGCCGCGCTCGTCCCTGTGGGCGCCCGACTTCCTCGGCGGCAGCGGGCGCAGCAGGGACGGCCAGGTGATGGACGGCCCGTTCGCCGCCTCGGCGGGCCGCTGGCCGATCAACGTGCGGGTGGACGGGCGGACCTATCTGCGGCGGGCGTTGGGGACGGGAGTGCGCGAACTGCCGACCCGCGCCGAGGTCGACTCGGTGCTGGCGATGGCGACCTACGACATGGCCCCCTGGAACAGCGCCTCCGACGGCTTCCGCAACCATCTGGAGGGCTGGCGCGGGGTCAATCTGCACAACCGGGTCCATGTGTGGGTCGGCGGCCAGATGGCCACCGGGGTCTCCCCCAACGACCCGGTGTTCTGGCTGCACCACGCCTTCATCGACAGGCTGTGGGCCCAGTGGCAGCGCCGCCACCCGGGGTCCGCCTACGTCCCGGGCGGCGGAACGCCGGACGTCGTCGACCTGCACGAGACGATGAAGCCCTGGAACGACACCACTCCGGCGGATCTCCTCGACCACACCGCGTTCTACACCTTCGACGCCCTCGACGCCGACCGTCCCGCGCGCGCCGTCGCCGGCTGACCACCCTCGCCGGCCGGCTCCGCCGCCGTTGCGCGACCGATCCGCGTCGGCCGGTTTGGGGTGCGGCTCACGGGTACCCGCACCGACGTCACCGACCACAACGAACCACGACAACGCAGGAGGAGACGACCGTGTCGCAGGTCGAGGAATCCATCGAGGTCGGCGTGCCCGTGCACACCGCCTACAACCAGTGGACGCAGTTCGAGACGTTCCCGAAGTTCATGAGCGGGGTGGAGCGGATCGAGCAGCGCTCCGACACGCTCACGCACTGGGTGACCAGTGTCAACGGCGTACACCGGGAGTTCGACGCGGAGATCACGGAGCAGATCCCCGACGAACGGGTCGCCTGGACGACCGTCGCGGGCGAGGCCCGGCAGGCCGGGGTGGTGACCTTCCACCGGCTCGACGACGCCCACACCAAGGTGATGCTCCAGCTGGAGTTCCAGCCGGAGGGCGTCGCCGAGACCGTCGGCGACAAGCTGGGCTTCGTGAAGCGTCAGACCAAGGGCGACCTGGAGCGCTTCAAGGAGTTCATCGAGGACCGCGGACTGGAGACCGGCGGCTGGCGCGGCGCGGTGCTGTGACGGCCGCGCGCCCGCTCAACCGGCCTCCGCCGTACGGCACTCCGGGTGTCCCCAGCCCTGCGCGTTCTTGGCGATGTCCTCGCCCGCCGCGTAGGGGCGGCCGCACTGACAGCGGCCGGGGAACTTGGCCTTGATCGTGCGCGAGGACGAACCGCCGCTCCGCCGGGACGACTTGCTCCCGGCGGAGCGGCCGTTCTTGTGTCCGGACGACTTCGGGGTGTCCGGCGAGGCGGGCGGCTCGGGGGAGCCCAGGTCGCTGCCGGCCGGCTGCTGGACGATCGCGGCCTGACTGGCGGCGCGGTCGGCGAAGTCGTTGAGCGGGTCGCCGTCGACCTGGTGGGCCGGCACGTAGCGGAAGTCGACCGAGCGGCCGTCGAGCAGGCCGTCGATGCGCACGACCAGTTCCTGGTTGGCCACCGGCTTCCCGCCGGAGGTCTTCCACCCGTTGCGCTTCCAGCCGGGCAGCCAGGTGGTGACGGCCTTCATGGCGTACTGCGAGTCCATCCGGACCTCGAGCGGCACCGCCGGGTCGGTGGCCGCCAGGAGGCGTTCCAGCGCGGTGAGTTCGGCGACGTTGTTGGTGGCCCTGCCGAGCGGCCCCGCCTCCCAGCGGGCCGGCGCCTGCGCGTCGTCCGCGACCACCCACGCCCAGGCCGCCGGGCCCGGGTTCCCCTTCGAGGCCCCGTCGCACGCGGCCACCACTCGTTCACGCATGCGCACGATCATGCCATGGGTCGCGGGAACGCCCCGCCGCCCGGCGGGGCCCCGGATCCCGCCGGGGCGCGGGGGCGGCCGTCGGAAGGCCACGGCCCCCGCGCGACCCGGCGCGGTCGAGGGGAGGGGCTTCAGGACACGTCGTCGGTCTGCGGCATCTCGCCCGCCGTGGTGGTCACGTCGATCACCGAGAAACTCGCGCCCTGGGGGTCGCTGAGCGCGGCGAAGCGGCCGAACGGCGTGTCCATGGGGCCGAACCGCAGCACGCCGCCGTGCCGGGTGGCCCTGGCCACGGCCTCGTCGCAGTCGTCGACGGTGAAGTAGACGTTGACGTACGACGGCACCTCGGGCGGGAACTCCTCCCCCATGCGCATGCGGCCGAGCACGGTCTCGTCGCCGACGTCGAACATCCGGAAGTCGACCGCGTCGTCCCTCATCTGCTTGGCCCTGTAGGGGAAGACGGCCGGGAGGAACGCGTCCGTCTTCTCGGGTTCACGGGTGAAGACCTCGGCCCAGCAGAACGCGCCGGGCTGCTCGGGCGGCGCCTCGAAGCCCTCGTGGACGCCCGCCTGCCACACCCCGAACACCGCGCCGCCGGGTTCACGGGCGAGGCACATCGTGCCGAACTCGCCGACCCGCATCGGCTCCATCAGCACCTCGCCGCCGTGCTCACGGATCCTGCCGGCCGTCGCGGCGGCGTCCGGGGAGGCGAAGTACAGGCACCACTGGGACTGCCCTTCCTGGCCCGGCATCGGCGGGACGACGGCGGCCACCGCCTTGCCGCCGACGTAGGCCTGGGTGTAGTTCCCGTACTCCGACGTCGCCTCGCCGAAAGTCCAGCCGAGGACGTCGCCGTAGAAGCTCTTGGCGCCCTCCAGATCGCTGAACATCGCGTCGGCCCAGCACGGGGCCCCCTCTGGTCGTACGGCCATCACGACGGCCCTCCTGATGAGACGGGATGAGACGGATTCGTCCGGTTCCTCACGCTAGCCATCAGGCCCCCGGCCCGCGCGCCGAGCGCACGGACCGGCGCAGGCGGCGCGGGCGGGCGGGGCCCGCCCGGCGCCCCGGCCGACGCGGGTCGCGGGGCGGGAAATCGTTGGACGGCGACGCGACCTGCCGCGTCCAATGGGGTGCATGTGTGCTGCGGTGAAGATGCGTCCGGGCGAAGTCGACCTCGACGACGCGCTGGTGAGCCGGCTGGTGGCGTCCCAGCTCCCCCGATGGGCGGGGCTGCCCGTGCGGCGGCTGCCCTCCTCCGGGACGGAGAACGCGATGTTCCGGCTGGGCGACGACAAGGTGGTGCGACTGCCCCGCCATCCCGAGGCCGTCGAGAGCGTGGGACACGAGCAGCGCTGGCTGCCCCGGCTGGGGCCGGCGCTGCCGGTGGCGACGCCGGAGCCGCTCGCCCGGGGCGGACCGGACGACGGGTTCGCCTGGCCCTGGTCGGTCTACCGCTGGCTGGACGGCCGCAACCCGGTCGCGGGCGCCGTGGAACGACCGCTGTCGCTGGCGGCGGAGCTGGCGGCGTTCGTCACCGCCCTGCGCACGATCGACCCGCGGGGCTGCCCCCCGAACGGCCGGGGCGTCCCGCTGGCCGAGCGCGACGGCCCCACCCGCGACGCCCTCGCCCGGCTCACCGGACGGATCGACGTCGACGCCGTCACCGCCCTGTGGGAGGAGGCGCTGCGGGCGCCCGGTCACGCGGCGCCGCCGATGTGGGCCCACGGGGACCTCTCCCCCGGGAACGTGCTGGTCCGGGACGGGCGGCTCACTGCGGTGATCGACTTCGGCGGCGTCGGCGTCGGCGACCCGGCCGTCGACCTGATCATCGCGTGGAACCTGCTGCCCGCGTCGGCGCGCGGAGCCTTCCGCGAGGCCGTGGGCGCGGACGACGCCGAGTGGGCGCGCGGCCGGGGCTGGGCGCTGTCGATCTCGCTGATCCAGCTGCCGTATTACTGGGACACCAACCCGCCGCTGGCGGAGAACTCCCGGCACGTGATCCGCGAGATCCTCGCCGAGGCCGGAGCGGCCGCGGCGCCCCCGGCGTCCGGCGCCTACTCCCCCTCGTAGGCCCTGCGCAGGGCGGCGATGTCGAGCTTGCCCATGGCGTACATGGCGCGGGTGGTGCGGGCCGCCTTCTCGGGGTCGGGGTCGCCGATCATCTCGATCACCCCGTCCGGTACGACCTGCCAGGACAGGCCGTACCGGTCCTTCAGCCAGCCGCACGGGCCGGGCTCGCCGCCGTTCTCGGTGAGCTTGGCCCAGTAGTGGTCGACCTCCTCCTGGTCCGCGCAGTGGATCTGGAAGGAGATCGCCTCGCTGAAGGTGAACTGCGGGCCGCCGTTGATCCCGACGAACTTCTGGCCGTTGGCCGTGAACTCGACGGCCAGCACGGAGCCCGCCGGACCGGGGCCGGCCTCGTTGTACCGGCCGATGCTGCCGATCGAGGAGTTCTTGAAGATCGAGACGTAGTAGTGGGCGGCCTCCTCGGCCTGGCCGTCGAACCAGAGACACGTGGTGAATCCGTCGGTGGTCATGGCATACCTCCTGGGCGTGGGACGCGGTCTCGGGTAGGGACTCCCGCCTGCTTTGGAACTCATCGGCCGCGGGCCGCTCTGCCCGCAGCGAATCTGCCGCGGGCAGAGAATCGGCGTCCGGCCGCGGTTACCGGTCGACAGTGGGGTCGACGGCATCCACGCCACGACGAGGAGAACCGATGACTCCACTCACCACGTTCGCCCCCCGGGCCGAGGAGGGCGACACGGCGCCCACCCGGTTCGACGACCAGCTGGCCGCCCAGCTGCTCGGACGGCGCATCGTCCTGCTCGGCACCCAGGTCGACGAGGTCTCCGCGAACCGCGTCTGCTCCCAGCTGCTGATCCTGTCGGCCGAGGACCCGCGCACCGACATCAGCCTGTACATCAACAGCCCGGGCGGATCGGTGCACGCGGGGCTGGCGATCTACGACACGATGCAGCTGATCCCCAACGACGTCTCGACGCTCGCCATGGGGTTCGCGGCCAGCATGGGCCAGTTCCTGCTCAGCGTCGGCGCGCCCGGCAAGCGGTACGCGCTGCCGCACGCACGCGTCATGATGCACCAGCCGTCGGCCGGGATCGGCGGCACCACCGCGGACATCGAGATCCAGGCCGAGAACCTGGAGTTCACCAAGCGGACCATCGAGCGCATCACCGCCGAGCACACCGGCCAGTCCCCCGAGACCATCTCCCGGGACGGGGACCGCGACCGCTGGTTCACGGCCGAGCAGGCCAGGGAGTACGGCATGGTGGACCGGGTCGTGGAGTCCCTCGCGGACGTCCAGCCCGCCGCCTCCAAGCGACGGATGGGGCTGTGACATGGGGACCTACACGATTCCGAACGTCGTCGAGCGCACCCCGCAGGGCGAGCGGTCCTACGACGTGTTCAGCCGGCTGCTCTCCGAGCGGATCATCTTCATCGGCACGGAGATCGACGACGGCGTGGCCAACGTCGTCATCGCGCAACTCCTCCATCTGGAGTCGTCGGCGCCGGAGAACGAGATCGCGATCTACCTCAACTCCCCCGGCGGCTCGTTCACCTCGCTCATGGCGATCTACGACACCATGACGTTCGTCCAGGCACCGATCTCGACGTTCTGCGTCGGACAGGCCGCCTCGACCGCGGCCGTGCTGCTGGCCGGCGGGGATCCCGGCCGTCGGTTCGTGCTGGAGCACGCGCGCGTGCTGCTCGGGCAGCCGGCGAGCGGCGGCCGGCAGGGCACCGTGTCGGATCTGGCGCTCCAGGCCAAGGAGATGGTCCGCATCCGCGCGCAGGTGGAGGAGGTGCTGGCCCGGCACACCCGGCACGACATCACGATGCTGCGCGCCGACATGGACCGCGACAAGGTGTTCACCGCCGAGGAGGCGGTGGCCTACGGGCTGGCCGACGAGGTGCTGAGCCGGCGTCTCTCCACGGTGTGAGACGCCGGCCCCGCGGGTGCGTCACGCGGCCAGGCAGAGCCCGTCGTGCGACGCGGAGGGCGTGGCGCGGCGTCGCACGGGATGCCGGCCGGCGAGCCTGGTCAGCTCGCCCTGGGCCCGGGTCAGCAGGTCGCCCAGGCTGAGGCCGAGGGCCTGGGCGGCGGCCGCGAGGACCTCCGAGGAGGCCTCCTTGCGGCCGCGCTCGACCTCCGACAGGTAGGGCATGGAGATGCGGGCGGCGTCGGCGACGTCCTTGAGGGTGCGTTCCTGCGCCTGACGTTCGCGGCGCAGGACGTCCCCGACCAGGTCCCGCCACAGGGGCTCGCGGACGGCGGGCCGGGAGGCGCCGGGGACGGGGGCGGGCACGGAGGCCGGGACGCGTGGCCGCGGGGAGGGCGGGCGCAACGGGATCACCCGGGCTCGGTCCGGCGCTTGGCTGCTCACCTCTTGATTGCTCACCGTCCAAGCCTAGGAGCGCCGGTCGGTCCCGCAAGGGCCGGGTGTTGCGCCCTCGGTGGAATCGGCGGGGCCGGGGCCGTCCTCGCGGGACCCGGGGCGTCCCCCGCGCGGCGCGAACGGTTCCAGGGGGGGGTGCGGGACGGCTCGGCGGGGCTACGATTTTGTTCGGCATTCGCATGCATGGGTCCGCGAAGACCGGGTACCCGCCCCGTTGACGGGCGTGCACACATGTGTGCGCTCACGGACCGAGAACAACAGACGCCGAACCGTGACTGTCGAGGGAGAGACCATGCAGACCGCCGTGAACCGGTCGGGGGCAGAGGTCGTCGAGAGCGGCGCCGCAGCGAGCACGGTCGGCGCACCCCTGCCGGGCATCGAGCAGCCCCGCAGCATCGCTCCTCGCGACGCCCGCGCGTTGTCCCGGCAGTTCTTCGCGCGCCTCGCGGTGCTCGAGGAGGGCACCCACGAGTACCAGTACGCGCGCAACACGCTCATCGAGATGAACATGTCACTGGTGCGGTTCGCGGCCGGTCGGTTCCGGGGCCGCGGGGACGACATGGAGGACGTCGTCCAGACCGGGATGATCGGCCTGATCAAGGCCATCGACCGGTTCGAGGTGGCGCGCGAGGTGGAGTTCACGTCGTTCGCGCTCCCCTACATCGTCGGTGAGATCAAGCGCTTCTTCCGGGACACCACCTGGGCGGTCCACGTGCCGCGCCGGTTGCAGGAGCTGCGCGTCGAGCTGGCCAAGGCGCGCGACGAGCTCGCCAGCCGTCTCGACCGGGAGCCGACGGTGGCCGAGCTGGCCACGCTGATGAACATCGCCGAGAGCCAGGTGGTCGAGGCGCAGATCGCGGCCAACGGCTACAACTCCTCCTCCCTCGACGCCGCGCTCACCGGCGACGGCCCGGAGAACGGCGAGGCGGTCCTCGCCGACTTCATCGGCGTGGAGGAAGAGGGCCTGCGCCTCGTCGAGGACTACCACTCGCTCGCCCCGCTCATGGCCGAGCTCAGCGAGCGCGACCGCCGGATCATCCATATGCGGTTCGTCGAGGAGGCCACGCAGGCGGAGATCGGCGAGCGGCTCGGCTGCTCCCAGATGCACGTCTCCCGCCTGATCAAGCGGATCATCGCCCGGCTGCGCCAGGGCATGCTGGGCGAGCTGGGCTGCGCCTGACGGCGACGGCCGCGGCAGCCGGAGACGACCCGACCGGGCCACGACCACGCCCCGGTTCCCGAGGCCCCGATACGCACGCCACGGGCCCGCCGACGGTCGAGGGCACGGCTCGACGGACGGACGACGGCGCGGCCGGAGCCGCGCGCGGGTGGACGGTGTGGGGGCGGACGGTGTGGGGCGCAGCGCCCCACACGGCTAGGGCGTGTTTCGAAAGTAGCGTCGTCCGCCCGGAGGGCGGGCCCGGCGGCGTCTGGTGCGTGCGATCGCAAGGCGGAGGGTCACCCCGATACTGGTTGTATCGGGGTGATCCCGACAACGCGGCGAGCGTGCGTGCCAGACGTCGCCGGGCAGACGGGACTTTCGAAACACGCCTTAGGCCCCGAGCTTGAGCACGGCGCGGACGCGCTTGCCGACCGGGACGCGCTCGGCGGTGACCTCCGCGGCCACCGCGTGCACGATCTCCAGTCCGTGCCGGCCGACCCGCTGGGGGTCCTTGGGGAAGCGCATGGGCAGGGCGTCGCTGCTGTCGTAGACGCACACCGTCACCGAGGAGTCGGTGCCCTCCAGCTCCAGGATGTAGGGCCCGTTGCTGTGCCGGTCGGCGTTGGTCACCAGTTCGCTGACCACGAGCATCACCTCGCCGATGACCCGGTCGCCGGCCGTCGCGCACCACTCCGTCCGCAGCTGCTCCACGAAGTGGGAGGCGAAAGCGCGGGCCTCGGCTATGCAGCCGGGCTCGCCGGTGTAGTGCGCAGCCCGCCTGAGCGGTTCCACGGGTACATCGAAACCAATCGGTATCACTGCCCCGTCCAGGTGCTCGATGTGCTCGATCATGCGTTTCCCTCTAGGAGGCCGGCCTGGCCGGTCGCTGCTGTGCACCAATGCTCGTACCCCGAGTCGCTCCGTGCAGTCTCCCTCATTTATCACCTCCCGCACGCGACGAATATGGAGTGCCTCACACCGTCTCCCCCACCGCGGCCTGGTCATCCGGCCCACCGCGAACGGCCCTCCCGGCAGGCGCGCCCCGTCGGCGCTGCCTAGCGTGGCGGGGTGAGCGCCCGCAGCCCCCGTGACCAGGCGGTCTCCCGCCCCGGGTGGGGCCGGGCGGTCGTCGTGGCCCTGTCCGCCCTGCTCGCCATGGCCGTGGTCGCCGCGCTGGGCCTGTGGGCGGCCGGAGCCTCGGACCTGCCGAGCGGCGCCTTCCTCCCGGTGCTCGCGGCGACCGTCGTCACCGCCGCGGGCGGCGCCGTCCGGATCTCCGGCGACGCGGGCGGGCTCGCCGGCGCCCGGGCCGGCCTGACGGTGATGCCGCTGTCGGTCACGCTCGTCGGGGCCCTGGTGATCGGCGCGGGATTCCTGCGGCCCCTGCGGCGCCGGGCGGTCGTGAGCACCGCGGAGCTGACCGGCTGGTCGGCGCGGATCGCTCTCGTCTGGCTGGCCGGCCTGCTCGGCGCCGCGCTCACGGCGCACCGGACGTTCGCCGTCCCCCTCGGCGACGACACGCTGAACGACCTGGGCGAACTGTTCGGCGTCCGCCCGCGGGCGGGCTTCACCGCCGACGTGCCGTGGACACTCGTGGCCGGCTCGGCGTGGCTGGCCGGCGTGCTCGTGACCGCGTTGCTGGTCTCCCGATCGGCTCCGTTGCCCCTCCGGCTGCTGCGGCTGCGGGAGTCCGTCCGGCCGGCCGCGCACGCGATGCTCGTGCTGCTGCTGGTCTGCGTCGCCGTCGGGGCGGTCGTGGCGCTCGTCGTCGCGGCGACCCGCGGGCGTCCGGCCGAGACGCTCGCGCTGGTGCTGCTCGGGTTGCCCAACGTGGTGTGGCCGGTGTTCACCGTCGGCCTGGGGGCCACCTGGAACGGCCGGGTGGAGGGCCCGTTCGCGCTGCCGATGCCGCACGTCCTGGACGAGGTGCTGCGCGGTCCGGACACCGTGCGGCTGAATCTCGGCGCCCTCGCCGAGCACGACGGCCGGGTGTGGTGGCTCGTCGTCGTCGACGCGGTCCTGGTCCTGGCGGCCGCGTTCCTGATGGCCGCGCACGCGCCGCCCCGGACGCCCGTTCGGTGGCACGCGCTGCGCACGGCGGTCGCGCTGCTGGTCACGGTGCTGGTGATCTGCCTGGTCGGCCGGATCTCCGCCCACTACGGCCTGTCCGTCCTCGGCTTCGGCGATCTGGGCGGCGGGCTGTCCGGACGGTTGATCCTGCGTCCCGAGGTGTGGTCGGCGGCGGCCGCGGCCGCCTTGTGGGGATCGGCGGCGGGCCTGGCCGCCGGGTGGGCCGTCGGGGTGCTGCGCCGCGGACGGGAAGCGGAACGCCGGTGACCGCGGGCGCGCTGTCGTGGCAGCCCGGCCCGGAGCGCCGGGCGTCACCCGCGCATCACGGTCGGCTCGTGCCGGCGCAGGAGGCGCGAGACCGCGAACCCGAAGACGGCCGAGAGCACGACCAGCATCGCCGTGTCGAGCAGCCACACCCCGGCCGCGTGCTCGAACAACGGATCGGCGGTGACGTCACCGGGCACGAGCCGCGACAGTCCGACCGTGGCGGCCATCGCGCCCAGCGCCCACCGGGCGGGCGCCAGCCACGCGAACTGCTCCAGCCCGGGCACCGCGTCCAGTTTCAGCAGGGCCCCGCAGAAGACCACCTGGACCAGGGTGAGCAGCACGAGCAGCGGCATGGTCACCTCCTCCCTGCGGACCAGCGCGGACACCACCAGACCGAGCATCATCGCCGTGAAGGCCAGCAGCGCCACCGCCACGGCGATCTCCACCAGGGGCGACGGCGACAGCACGCCCCGGCCGCCGGGCGCGTGCAGGTCCACTCCGAGCAGGGCGACGAGCGTCAGCACCACCGCCTGCCCGACGGTGACCGTCCCCAGCACGACGATCTTGGACGCCAGATACGCCGATCGCGACAGGCCGACGGCGCGTTCCCGGCGGTAGATCGCCCGTTCCTTGACGAGTTCGCGCACGGCGTTGGCCGCCCCCGTGAGCACGCCGCCGACGCACAGGACGAGCAGGGCGTTCAGGGCCGTCTCCCGGGTCAGCTCGCTCCCCGCGAGGGCCCGGGCCATGGCTCCCATGACGAACGGCAGGACGACCATGATCGCGAGGAACGTGCGGTCGGCGGCCAGCGCGGCGGCGTAGCGCCGCACGAGGGTGGCGAGCTGCGCGACCCGGCCGCGGGGCCGCGGCGGCGGCAGCATGATCACCGGTCCGGAGCGGGGCAGCCGGGGCTGCTCACCGGCGTCGACCACGTACCGCCGCCGCAGCGGTGAGTCGCGGTACCGCCCCGCCCAGTCCCGGTCCCGGTCGTGCTCGAACGCCTCGAAGGCCTCGGGCCACTGGTCGAAGCCGAAGAAGGGCAGGGCCTCCCCGGGCGGCCCGTAGTAGGCGACCCGGCCGCCCGGTGCGAGCACCAGCAGCCGGTCGCAGACGTCGAGGCTGAGGACGCTGTGGGTGACGACGACGACCGTGCGGCCGTCGTCGGCGAGACCGCGCAGCATGTGCATCACCGAGCGGTCCATCCCGGGGTCGAGGCCGGAGGTGGGCTCGTCCAGGAAGAGCAGCGAGGGCCTGGTGAGCAGTTCCAGGGCCACGCTGACCCGTTTGCGCTGTCCGCCGGAGAGACTGTGCACGTGCTGGCCGGCGCGCTGTTCCAGGCCGAGCTCGCGGATGACCTCCTCGACCCGCGCGCGGCGCTCGGCCCTGCGGGTGTCCTGGGGGAAGCGCAGTTCGGCGGCGTAGCCGAGGGCCGCGCGCACGGTGAGCTGGACGTGCAGGATGTCGTCCTGGGGCACCAGTGCGATGCGCTGGCGCAGCTCGGCGTAGTCGCGGTAGAGGTCGCGGCCGTCGTAGACGACCGTGCCGTGGTCTGCGGGGCGCTGCCCGGTCAGGGCGCCGAGCAGGGTGGACTTGCCGGCGCCGCTGGGCCCGACGACGCCGAGCAGGCACTTGTGCCCCACCGGGAACGACACGTGGTCGAGGAGGACCCTGCGCCCGTGGTCGACGGCGACCGTGAGGTCCTGGACGTCGAGGGAGACCTCCCCGGTGTCGACGTACTCCTGGAGCTGGTCGCCGACCAGGCAGAACGCCGAGTGGCCGATGCCCACGACGTCGCCGGGCCCGACCGGGGCGCGGTCCACGGGCCGCCCGTTGAGATAGGTCCCGTTGTGGCTGTCCAGGTCGACGATCTCGTGGCCGCCGCCGGGCAGCTCGCGCAGGCAGGCGTGCCGGCGCGAGACCACGAGGTCGTCGACGACCAGGTCGTTGTCGGCGGCCCGGCCGATCCGCACCGGGTGCGACGGCAGCGTGCGAACGCCGGCGGGCCGGCGGAAGGCGCCGGTCGTCGCGGGCGCCGACACGCTCGACGGCCGCCGGGTCGCGGACGGGGGCGGGCAGGACAGGACGGCGCAGGGCCCGTCGGACGGGCTGCCGAAGCGGATGAGGCTGCCGGGGCCGACGCCCCACGCGTGGACGCGGCCGCCGTCGGCGTAGGTGCCGTTGGTGCTGTGCTGGTCCTCGACGGTCCAGCGGCCGCCCGCGCAGCGCAGCACGGCGTGCCGCCAGGAGACGCGGGCGTCGTCGATGACGACGTCGCTGAGCGGATCGCGCCCGACCCGGTAGTCGCGGCCCGGGACCAGCAGGGTGGAGCCCGTCTCGGTCGCCAGCACGAGTGCGGGCGCAGTCGCGGGGACCGGCCGCTCCACCATGCCGGAATTCTATCGATTCGCCCCTTCGGGCGTCGCGCCGACGGCCGAGCGGGGCGCAGGGCCCCGGGGTGCGGCCGTCGGGGTCGCGGCGGGCACGGGGCCGCGGGCCGGTGCGGCAGCCGCGCCGGGCCTCTCAGCCCACGGGGAGGACGAGGGCCGGCAGGGTGCGCTGCATGCGCAGCGCGTCGACGGACTCGGCGAGCAGTTCGTACTCGGTGGTGTCGTCGCTGACCGCGATGCGCACCAGTCGGCCGCCCGCCAGCTCGTCGGCCACCAGTTCCTGCCGGTCCAGGTCCGCGCACCAGGCCCGCAGCAGTGCGGGCACGTCGCGCACGGTGTCGGCGACCGGAACGAGGGCGCCCGCCGGGAAGTGCTCGCTCTCGGGCCGGGGGTCGAGCCGTTCGGCCATCCAGGAGGCCCGGTCCCGCAGCCACCACAGGGCGAGGGCCAGCGTCGGAGCCCGGTAGGTGCCGAGCGGTACGCCGATGCGCCGGCCGTCGCAGACGCCGTACGCGGTGACATGGCACAGGAATTCGTCGTGCACGTCCCTCTCCCCCGGTGCTCGTTTGCCGGCGGTGCCTCGCTTTCCGTGCGGCTCCTAGGAGTGAACTGCTCCCTGACGTTCGAGTATGTTCACTGCTGAAACACTGTCACCATGTCTTTTTGGCCAGTCTCTTGGCATATTCCGGCTCGCCCGTGGCCGGAATTCGGCTCAGGCCGGTGAGCGCCGTCATTACCCGTCGGGTAATCGACCCCGGCGGCGGACCCCGGCAGGCTGGGGTCACCGGATCGGCGAAGGCCCGCATCCGGCTTCCGACCAGTCACGACGACCTCGATGGAGGCTGATTCCCCATGTCCGCGAACACCGACCGTTACGAAAACGCCGTCGCCCGCTACTTCGAGGCCTGGAACGCACGGGGGTCCGAGGCATTGGCCAAGGCTGTGGACGCAGCGTGGGCACGCGACGGCCGGTACACCGACCCTCTCGCCGACGCCGCGGGCCACGAGCAGATCGTCGCCCTGATCGCGGCCGTGCAGTCCCAGTTCCCGGGCTTCTCGTTCCGCCCCACCGGCGCGGCCGACGGCCACCACGACACGGCCCGGTTCTCCTGGGAACTGGTCAGCGAGAAGGACGGTTCGGCGCCGGTGGCCGGATCCGACGTCATCACGCTGGACGCACGGGACCGGATCACCGCCGTCCTCGGATTCCTGGACCGTGTGCCCGCCGAAAACCGAGAAGCGTGAACGACGCATTCCTCCGCTCGCGGCGCTCAGCCCGAGGGATCACCGCGAGCGGAGGACATCGGGGCGGGGCATCGGTAAAAGACGTCCGTCGCCTCGGCGAAACCACGGGCGTCACACCGGCCACAACGGCGACGCGCGTCACAAGCGGAACACCGGATACCGAACGGAACACCGGATACCGAAATGCCGCCGCCCCGCGCGGAAATCCGGCGCACGGACGGAACGGCTCAGCCGTTGATGACCGCGTCGATCCGGGCCAGCTCCTCGTCCGCGAAGTCCAGCCGGTCCAGGGCGCCGACGCTGTCCTCGATCTGCCGGGCGCTGCTCGCGCCCACCAGCGCGGAGGTCACCCGGCCGCCGCGGAGCACCCAGGCCAGCGCGAGCTGGGCGAGGGACTGGCCGCGGGACTCGGCGATGCCGTTGAGGGCGCGCAGCTTGCCCACCAGCTCCTCGGTGACCGCCTCGGAGTTCAGGAACGGGCTGTCGCTCGCCGCCCGCGAGTCCTCCGGGATGCCGTTCAGGTAGCGGCCGGTCAGCAGGCCCTGCTCCAGCGGGGAGAACACGATCGAGCCGACCTCGAGCTCGTCCAGGGCGTCGAGCAGACCCTCGGACTCCGGACGGCGGTCCAGCATCGAGTAGCGGGGCTGGTGGATGAGCAGCGGGGTGCCCAGCTCGCCGAGGATGCGGGCCGCCTCCCGGGTCTGCTCCGCCGAGTAGTTGGAGACGCCGACGTAGAGCGCCTTGCCCTGCTGGACCGCGGAGTGCAGGGCGCCCATCGTCTCCTCCAGGGGAGTCTCCGGGTCGGGGCGGTGCGAGTAGAAGACGTCCACGTAGTCCAGCCCCATGCGCGTGAGGCTCTGGTCCAGCGAGGACAGCACGTACTTGCGCGAGCCCCACTCGCCGTACGGGCCGGGCCACATCAGGTAGCCGGCCTTCGTCGAGATGACCAGCTCGTCGCGGTACGCCCCGAAGTCGCTCTTCAGGAACCCGCCGAGCGCGGATTCGGCGGCTCCGGGCGGCGGGCCGTAGTTGTTGGCCAGGTCGAAGTGGGTGATGCCGAGATCGAAGGCGCGGCGCAGGATCGCCCGCTGAGTCTCCACCGGGCGGTCCGGGCCGAAGTTGTGCCACAGGCCGAGCGACAGCGCGGGAAGCTTCAGGCCGCTGCGTCCGGTGCGCCGGTAGGGCATGTCCGCGTAACGGTCGGGGTGTGCGGTGTACAACGCGACTCCAGGAGGGGTTGGCACGACGATCGGGTTCGGGAAGATCCTTTCCCCGAACTCTTCCCCACTCTGACTCCGCCCGCGGGCAGCGGTCCAACAGAAGAATCCGATGGAATTCAGCGGCTAGGCTTCTCAATCATGGAACTGCGCCACCTCCAGCACTTCGTCGCCGTCGCCGAGGACCGGCATTTCACCCGGGCCGCCGAACGCCTCATGGTCTCCCAGTCGGGGCTGTCGGCGTCGATCCGGGCGCTGGAGCGGGAGCTGCGCGCGCCCCTGTTCGTGCGGACCACCCGCAGGGTGACGCTGACGGAGGCGGGCCGCGCTCTGCTGGGGGAGGCGGAGCGCGTCCTGGCGCAGGTACGGGCCGCGCACGAGGCGGTGGCCGCCGTCCAGGGCGTGGTCCGCGGCACGCTCGCCGTGGGCGCCGAGCAGTGCGTCGCCGGGGTGCACGTGGCGGGGCTCCTCGCGGCGTTCCGCCGGCGCCATCCCGACGTGGAGATCCGGCTGCGCCAGACCGGCTCGGCCGCCCTGGGAGAGGAGGTCACGGCCGGCCGCCTCGACCTGGCGTTCGCCTACCGCACCCAGCCGGACAGCGATCAGCTGCGCTGCGTGCCGCTGGCCGCCGAGCCGATGTACGTCCTGTGCCACCCCGATCACCGGCTCGCCGGGGCGCCGGCCGCGGTGACGCCCCAGGACCTGGCGGGCGAGGCGTTCGTCGACTTCCACCCCGACTGGGGCCCGCGCCGCGCCACGGACGCCGCGTTCGCCGAGGCGGGCGTGCGGCGCACGGTCGCGCTGGAGGTCAACGACGTGCACGACCTGCTGGACCTGGTGGACGAGAACCTGGGCGTCGCGGTCGTGCCGCGCCACTTCCGGCACAAGCGGGAGGCTCTCACGGCCCTGGCCCTCGAGGGCACGGGCGAGGCGGCCTACGAGACGGTCGCCCTGCTGCCGCCCGCCCCCGCGACCAGCCCCGCGGCCAGGGCGCTGATGGGGCTGCTGGAAACGGGGGGCGGATGAGCGCGCCCTGGGCCATGGTGGACGTATGCATGCCAAGGACATCCTCATCGACGGGTTCGGCCGCGTCCGGGAAGAGGTCCACGCGGCCGTCGAGGGCCTGGAGCCCGAGGGCCTCGACGCCCGGCCCGCCGCCGGGGCCAACTCTCTCGCCTGGCTGGTGTGGCACCTCACCCGCGTCCAGGACGACCATGTCGCGGACGCCTTCGGGCTCGACCAGGTGTGGCGGGCCCAGGACTGGGAGAAGCGGTTCGGCCTGGACCTGCCGCCCGGGGACACCGGGTACGGCCACCGCCCCGCGCAGGTGGCGAAGGTGCGGGTCCGGGACGGCGCCTTGCTGACCGGGTACCACGACGCCGTGCACGCGCAGACCCTGACGGCGCTGCGCGCGCTCACCGCGGCGGACCTGGAGCGCGTCGTGGACGAACGCTGGGATCCGCCCGTCACGCTGGGCGTGCGGCTGGTCAGCGTCCTGTCCGACGATCTGCAGCACGTCGGACAGGCCGCCTATGTCCGCGGGCTCCTTCAGAGCGCGCCGGCGTAGCCCGGCAGGACGACGTCCTCGATGAGGGCCGTGCGCTCGTCGAACGGGATGAACGCGCTCTTGAGGGCGTTCACCGTGACGGTGCGCAGGTCCTCGACGCCCCAGCCCGCCTCCTCGACCAGCAGCGCCATCTCGCGGGTCATCGTGGTGCCGGAGACCAGACGGTTGTCCGTGTTGAGGGTGACGCGGAAGCCGAGGTCCCTCAGGGCGGTGATCGGGTGCTCCGCGATCGACGTGGCGGCGCCCGTCTGGAGGTTCGAGGTCGGGCACATCTCCAGCGCGATCCGGCGGTCGCGCACCCAGCCCGCGAGCCGGCCGAGCTTGCCGTCCACGATGTCGTCGGTGATGCGCACGCCGTGGCCGATGCGCTGGGCGCCGCAGACCTGGAGCGCCTGGTGGATGCTGGGCAGGCCGTGGGCCTCGCCCGCGTGGATGGTGAAGGGGACGTTCTCGCGGCGCAGGTGCTCGAAGGCGGCGAGGTGGTCGGCGGGCGGGAAGCCGTCCTCGGCGCCGGCGATGTCGAAGCCGACGACGCCCGCGTCACGGAAGGCCACCGCGAGGTCCGCCGCCTCGCGCACCCGGTCGAACATCCGCATGCCGCACAGGAGCGTGCCGACCCGCACCGGCGTCCCGGCCGCCGCCGCCTTCGCCATGCCGGCCGCGAGACCCTCCTGGACCGTCTCGACGACCTCGGGGAGCGTCAGTCCGCCGTTCACGTTCAGCTCGGGGGCGTAGCGCACCTCGCCGTACACCACGCCGTCCGCCGCCAGGTCGAGGACGTACTCCTCGGCGGTGCGCAGCAGGCCCTCACGGGTCTGCATGACGGCGAGGGTGTGCTCGAAGGTGGCTATGTAGCGCACCAGGTCGCCCGAGTTGGCGGCCTCGAAGTACCACGCGGCCAGCTCGTCGGGGTCGGTGGTGGGCAGGGTGTGGCCGACCGCCTCGGCCAGTTCCACGACGGTCGCGGGGCGCAGGCCGCCGTCGAGGTGGTCGTGCAGGACGGCCTTGGGGAGCCTGCGGATGGTGTCGGTGTCGATGCGGGGCGCGGTCATGTGCGTGTTCCTCGGCGAGTGGTTCGGCGGGCGGTGCTCAGGCGGTGACCGGCTGGAGCAGGTCCCAGCGGTTTCCGTACAGGTCCTGGAAGACGGCGACGGAGCCGTAGGGCTCGTGGCGGGGTTCCTCCAGGAAGGTCACTCCGGCGGCGCGCATGCGGGCGTGGTCGCCGGCGAAGTCCTCGGTGTGCAGGAAGAAGCCGACCCGGCCGCCGGTCTGGTCCCCGACCCGGGCGCGCTGGGCGTCGTCCTTGGCGCGGGCGAGCAGCAGCCCCACGCCGTCCTGGCGGTCCCCCGGGCGCACGACGACCCACCGGGCGCCGTCGGCGCGGGGCTCGTCCTCGACGAGCCGGAAGCCGAGCGCCCCGGTGTAGAAGCGGATCGCCTCGTCGTAGTCGTCGACGACGAGGGTGACCAGGGCGATGCGGCTCATCGGGACCTTTCACAGGCGGGCGCGGAGCGGTCCGGAGGGATTCTCCGGAAGGGGATTGACGGGTGAGGTTATACGTAAAACCTTCCGCGCGCCAGTCTCGCCCCGAGCGGCCCGTGACAGCGGGAGGTGCGCCGCGGCGGCGGTGTCGGCCGGCGTCGTCGAGGCAGCGGCCGCGGTCGCCGGAAACGCCGAGGGGGAAGCCGGCGCCGCCCGTCAGCCGCGTCGCGTCGAAACCGACGCGGCTGACGGGCGGACCGCCGAGGTTCCAGGTGTACGCGGGGGCCGCGGGGTCCGCGGGGTCCGCGGGGTGCGTTCCGGAGGGTCGTCCGGGCGGCCGTTCAGTGCAGCGGCTTCTCCAGCACCGCCTTGCGGTGGCTGAACGTCTCGATGGAGTAGCGCCCGTGGTAGCTGCCCATGCCGCTCTCGCCCACCCCGCCGAACGGCAGGTCGGAGACGGTGAGGTGGGCCAGCGGCAGACCGAGGCCGAGGCCGCCCGAGGAGGTCTCGGCGGCGATGCGGTCGCGGGTGTCGTCGGAGTCGGTGAAGACGTAGAGGGCGAGAGGCTTGTCGCGGTCGTTGACGAACCCGATCGCCTCGTCCAGGTCCTCGACGGTGACGATCGGCAGGATCGGGCCGAAGATCTCCTCCTGCATGACCGGCGACTTCGGGTCGACGTCGGCGAGCACCGTCGGCGCGATGTACTTGTCGGCGCGGTCGGCGCCGCCGCCCACCACGACCCGGCCGGAGGCGAGCAGGCCGCTGAGCCGGTCGAAGTGGCGCTCGTTGACGATGCGGCCGTATTCGACGGAGGTCTGCGGGTCGGCGCCGTACAGCGCCTCGACCGCGCTCTTCAGCAGGGGTTCGAGGGCGGCGGCCGTCCGCGGGTCGGTCAGGACGTAGTCGGGGGCGACGCAGGTCTGTCCGGCGTTGAGGAACTTGCCGCGGGCCAACCGGTCGGCGACGACGCCCAGATCGGCGTCGCGGTCGACGAAGGCCGGTGACTTGCCGCCGAGTTCGAGCGTGACCGGGGTGAGGTGCTCGGCGGCGGCGCGCAGGACCACGCGGCCGACGGCGCCGTTGCCGGTGTAGAAGATGTGGTCGAAGCGCTCGGCGAGCAGGGCGGTGGTCTCCGGGACGCCGCCCTCGACGACGGCGACCGCCTCGGTGTCGAGATGCGCGGGCAGCAGGCGGGCCAGGGCGGCCGAGGTGGCCGGCGCGAGTTCGCTGGGCTTGACGACCACCGCGTTGCCGGCGGCGAGAGCGCCGACCAGCGGGGCGAGCAGGAGCTGGGCGGGGTAGTTCCAGGGCGCGATGACCAGCACGACGCCGAGCGGCTCGACCAGCGTCCAGGCGCGGGCGTCGGCGCCGAGGTGGGCCGGGACCGGAGCGGCCTCGGGGCTCAGCCAGCCGTCCAGGTGCTCCAGGGTGTGGTCGATCTCGCGGACGGTGAAGTCGATCTCGGTGCGGTAGGCCTCGGTGGAGCTCTTGCCCAGGTCGGCGTGGAGCGCGGCGGCGAGTTCGGCGCCCTGGTCCGTGAGCAGGCCGCGCAGCCGGCGCAGCTGGTCCGTGCGCCAGGCGACGGGCTTGGTGCGGCCGGTGCGGAAGGCGGCGCGCAGTCGGGCGACGACGTCGGCGGGCTGTTCGGTGGTGGCTGCGGTGGTCACGGTGCCTCGCTGGGGGTGCGCGGGCCTGTCGGCCCTGGGTCGAGCGGGCCTTGCGGCCCTGTGGTGTCGGCGCGAGCGTCAGCTCGATGTATATGCCAACCTTTCATGCCCCGCGTGGCATTCCCGGACCGGCGGACAGTTCACCGCGTCGCTTTCGCAGGAAGGCGCGCTCCGCCGGGCTCTCGCTCAGCGCGAGGGCGGCGTCGTAGGCGTCCGCCGCCTCGGCGGTGCGGCCGAGGCGGCGCAGCAGGTCGGCGCGGACCGCGTGCCAGACGCGGTAGCCGTCGAGGTCCAGCGCGTCGACCAGGTCGAGGGCCGGGCGCGGGCCCTCGGTCTCGGCGACGGCGACCGCGCGGTTCAGCGCGACGACCGGACTCGGCGCGACGGCCATGAGCTGGTCGTACAACCGCAGCACCTGCCCCCAGTCGGTGGCCTCGGCGGTCGGGGCGTCGCTGTGGACCGCGTGCACGGCGGCCTGGATCTGATAGGGACCCGGCCGGCCGCGGCGCAGACAGCGGCGGACGAGCTCCTGCCCCTCGGCGATCAGGTCCCGGTCCCAGCGGCCCCGGTCCTGTGCGGGCAGCGGCACGAGCGTGCCGTCGGCGTCCTCGCGCGCGCCGCGACGCGACTCGACGAGCAGCATCAGCGCCAGCAGCCCGGTGGCCTCGGGCTCGTCCGGCATCAGCTCGGTCAGGAGCCGGCCCAGGCGGACGGCCTCCGCGCACAGTTCGGGGTCGCCCTCGCAGCCCTGGTTGAAGATGAGGTAGACGACGGCGAGCACGCCGGCGAGCCGGTCGGGCAGGTCGGCGTCGCGGGGCACCCGGTAGGGGATGCGGGCGTCGCGGATCTTCGCCTTCGCGCGCACCAGCCGCTGCGCCATCGTCGGCTCGGGGACGAGGAAGGCGCGGGCGATCTGCGCGGTGGTGAGACCGCCCAGCAGCCGCAGGGTCAGGGCGACCCGCGCCTGCGGCGCGAGCGCGGGGTGACAGCAGGTGAAGACCAGGCGGAGCCGGTCGTCGCGCACGGGTCCCTCCTCCGCGGGCCGGTCGGCGGCGTGCAGCAGGACGGCCTCGGCCTGGCGGGCGTCCCGGGTGGACTCCCGGCGCAACCGGTCCACGGCCCGGTTGCGGGCGGTGGTGATGATCCACCCCGCCGGGCCGGGCGGTACGCCGGTCCGCGGCCAGCGCCGCACGGCCGTGGCGAACGCCTCCTGGACCGCTTCCTCGGCGAGGTCGATGTCGCCGAGGAAGCGGACGAGGACGGCGACGGCCCGGCCGTACTCCGCACGGAAGACGGCCTCGACGTCCGGGGTGTCCGGCACGGCTCAGTGCGCGTCGGCGAACGGGCGCACCTCGATGGGCAGCGTGGTGGCGAGGGCCGCCTTGCGCCCCCATTCCAGGGCCTCGTCCAGGTCCGCCGCCTTGATCAGGCACAGGCCGCCGAGGTACTCCTTGCCCTCGGCGAACGGCCCGTCGGTGACGAGCACGTCGCCGTCCTTCGGCCGCAGCATCGTGGCCGTCTCCGGTCCGTGCAGCCCGCCGGCGAAGACCCAGGCGCCGGCGGCGCGCAGCTCGTCGTTGTAGGCCTGCACGCGGCGCATGATGCCGGCGAGCTCCTCGGCCGCGGGCGGCTCGCCGCCGGCGGGCTGGACCACGCTGAGCAGGTAGTGCGTCATGACGTCCTCCTGGGGTGTCGTGCCGTGTCGTGCCCTTGTCTCATCTCCTACACGAACGGCGCGGCCCCGGATCGACACCCCGCGCCGGAAACCGGGAAAGAATCCCGTCCATGACCGCACCGCACCCTCTGGTCGACCGCGCCCGGCGCCTCGCCGACGACCTCCTCGCCCCGCACGCCGAGCACGTCGACCAGGGGGAGGTGCCCGTCGCACACCTGGCCGAGATCAGGCGCTCGGGTCTGCTCGGGCTGAACGCCCCGAAGGAGTACGGCGGCGCGGCGGCGTCCCCGGCGGTGGTGCGGGAGACGGCCGAGATCCTGGCCGGGGCGTGCTGCTCGACCTGGTTCGTGCAGACGCAGCACCACACCCCGGTGCTGACGCTGGCCCGCGGCGAGGGACCGGTGCGCGAACGCCTGCTGGGCCGGCTGGCGAGCGGGGAACTGCTGTCCGGGGTGGCGTACGCGCATCTGCGGGCTCACCCGCGGACGCCGGTGCGGGCCTCCCGGGAGCGCGGCGGCTGGCGCTTCGACGGAAGCGTGCCCTGGTACACGGGGTGGGGCCTCAACGACGTCATGCTGCTGGCCGGCGTCACCGACGCGGACGAGGCCCTGTTCGCGTTCGCGCAGGCACGGCCGCAGCCGGGGCTGCGGCCGTCGGCCCCGATGCGTCTGGCCGCCCTCACCGCCGCCCGCACGGTCTCCCTGGAGCTGGACGGCCTGTGGCTGCCCGAGGAGGCGGTGGCGTTGCGCACCCCGTACGCGCGGTGGGCGCGGACGGACCGCGCGAGGACGGCGAACGTCGGCCCCGCGGTGTTCGGCCTCACCCGGAGCGCTCTCGGCCTGCTGGACGAGGACACGGCGGCTCCCTTCCGCGCCCGGCTGGACGCACTGCGCGGCGAGGCCTACGCCCTGGCCGACCACCCGGATCCCCACGAGCACGCCGCGCGACGGCAGGCCCTCAGGGCGCAGGCGCACGAGCTGATGCGGGCCGCGACCACGGCGGCGGTGGTGGCCGGCGGCGGTCGTTCGATGCTGGTGTCGCACCGGGCCCAACGTCTGGCGAGGGAGGCCCTGTTCCTGATGGTCCAGGGCCAGACCCAGGCCTCGCGCACCGCGCATCTCGCCGCGCTGACGGGGTGATCGCCCCGGCGGCGGGGCGGCGGGGCCGCGGGGTCAGCTCGCCGCGGCCAGGTGGGGCGTGCGTCCGAGCGCGGCCGAGAACTGGTCGACGACCTGCGCGAGGGCCTCGATGGCGGCGGGCGCGACGGTGACGGAGCCGTCCTCGTGGGCGGTGATGTCCTTGTCGAGGGTGAACCAGCCCTGCACGATGTGGGCCGCGCCCATGGAGTTCAGCACCGGGCGCAGGGCGTAGTCGATGGCCAGGACGTGGGCGGTGGAGCCGCCGGTGGCCAGGGGCAGGACCGTCTTGCCGGTGAGGGCGTACTGCGGGAGCAGGTCCAGGAGCGCCTTGAGGACGCCGGAGTAGGACGCCTTGTAGACCGGGGTGGCGACGACGACGCCGTCGGCGCGCGCGAACAGCTCGGCCGCCTCGACGATCGCCGGGTGCCGGAAGTCCGCGCCGAGCAGGGCCGCGGCGGGGATCGTGCGGACGTCGAGCGGGATCACCCGGTGTCCCTGGGCGGCGAGCCGTTCGTCGAGATGGCGCAGCAGACGGCCGGTGCGGGAGGAGGCGGAAGGGCTGCCGGAGACGGACAGGACGGTGGCCATGGGTCCTCTTTCGAAGGAGCCCGGGGGCGCCCCGGCATGACGGGGCGCCCCCGGGTGGGAGGGGGCGGGACTGCCGGGTGACTGCGTGCGGCCGGCCCGTGGGACGGGGGCCGGCTCGCCGATCCGGGCGGCGGAGCTCCCGGTGCGGACCGTTCTCGGGCTCGTGGTCGCGCGCGAGGGCACGGACGCCGCAGCCGGCGCCGACGTCGGCGGGCGACGGGGGCGACGGGCTCGGGCGGCCGTAGGCGGACACGGCGGACCGGAGAAGAGGCGGAGGCGGGAACCGGAGAGCGGGAGAAGCGCGGCGGATCGCGGGAGGGATCAGGCCGCGGCGCGACAGGAGGCGCTGGAGACGCGCGCGAGGTCGACATGGCGTCGCCGCGTGAGGTCCAGTCGCATCGTCATGTCCTTGATCGTGGCAGCCGCCTGCGACGGCAGTCAAGACGAACCCGACGGGTCTCGCATCGCGGACCAGGCGGTCCGGTGCAACGGGAGCCGGGCCCGCCCGCACACCCGTCGGGCGGGCCCGGCTTCTCCCGGGGAGGGGGCGTCAGTCCTCGTCGCCCAGGGGGACCACGACGAGGAAGGCATCCGACTTCAGGTCCATGACCACGGTCGCGGGCTCCCCCTCGGCTCGCCGCCGTGCCGCGTACTCCTCCGCCGGCCACGACCCTCGCGGGGATCCTGCGGGGAAACGCTCCAAGACCTTCGCGCTCATAGCGGCAGACACCTCCCGATGCGAAACGGACAACTCCTGCGCACTCCGGCTTCCCGGGATCGGCGCGAACATGTTCACCCGTGAGCCGACGGGGCGTCACCCGTCCTCTCCCGGTCGCGCCCGAGGCGTCCGGGCCACCAGGCGCGGGCGCCGATGTCGCGCACCAGCGCGGGCACCAGCAGCGAGCGCACCACGAGGGTGTCGAGCAGGACGCCGAAGGCGACGATGAAGGCGATCTGGGCGAGGAAGGCGAGCGGGATCACCCCGAGCGCGGCGAACGTGGCGGCGAGCACCACGCCCGCCGAGGTGATCACGCCGCCCGTGGTGACCAGCCCCCGCAGCACGCCCTCGCGGACGCCGTGCCGCAGGGACTCCTCGCGCACCCGGGACATGAGGAAGATGTTGTAGTCCACGCCCAGCGCCACCAGGAACACGAAGCCGTACAGCGGCACGGACGGGTCGGTGCCGCCGAAGCCGAACACGTGCCGGAACACCAGGGCGGAGACGCCCAGCGTGGCGAGGAAGTTCAGCGCCACCGTGGCCACCAGCAGCGCCGGCATCAGCAGCGAGCGCAGCAGGGCCGTCAGGATGAGGAAGATGATGGCGAGGACGACGGGGACGATGAGGGTGCGGTCGCGTTCGGCGGTGCGCAGGGTGTCGTAGCGCTGGGCCGTGTAGCCGCCGACGAGGGCGTCCGCGCCGGGGACCGCGTGCAGGGAGGCGCGCAGCCGTGCCACGGTGCGCAGGGCCGCGTCGCCGTCCGCGGCGGAGGTGAGGGTGACGTCGGCCCGCACCCGCCCGTCGACCACCAGCGGTTCGTCGCCGGGCCGGCCGGAGGCGGTGGCGCCGACGGCCGAGGCGACGCCCTCGGTCTTCCGGGCGGCGGCGAGGACCTCGTCCAGCCGGTCGGCGTCCGCGACCACCACGGTGGGGTTTCCGGAGCCGCCGGGAAAGTGCCGGCCCAGGGTCTGCTGCGCGGCGACGGAGGGCGCGTCGTTCACGAAGGTCTCGTCGAGGGGCACGCCGCGGGAGGCCAGCGTCGGGGCGAAGGCGGCCCCGGCGAGCAGGACGGCGAGCGTCACGGCCCACACCCGGCGCGGCGCGCGGTCGACGAGGCCCGCGACGCGCCGCCAGACGCCGCGGCCCGCGCCCGGCGCCGTGGTGCGGGCGGGCCAGTAGGCGGCCTTGCCGAGCAGGACGAGGACGGCGGGCAGGAAGGTCAGCGTGCTGAGCACGGCGCAGCCGATGCCGATCGCGCCGACCGGTCCGAGCGCGCGGTTGTTGGTGAGGTCGCTGAGCAGCAGGGCGAGCAGTCCGAGGGCGACGGTCGCCGCGCTGGCCACCACGGCGCCCCAGGACTGGCGCAGCGCGGCCGTCATGGCGGCGAACCGGTCCTCGCGCGTGGCGAGTTCCTCTCGGAAGCGGGCGGTGAGCAGCAGGGCGTAGTCGGTGGCCGCGCCGATCACGAGGATGGAGAGGATGCCCTGCACCTGGCCGTCGACGCGCACCACGTCGTGGTCGGCGAGCGCGTACACGACGGCGCAGGCGAGGCCGAGGGCGAAGACCGCGCCGAGGATGATCACCAGCGGGAGCAGCACGCTGCGGTACACGAGCAGCAGGATGACGAGGACGGTGGCCAGCGCGACGGCGAGCAGCAGTCCGTCGATGCCGGCGAAGGCGTCGGACAGGTCGGCCTGGGTCGCGGCCGGTCCGGCCAGCCGGACCGTGGTGCCGGGGACGCGCTCGGCGGCGGCGCGGATCCGGTCGAGGGTGGGGGCGAGGTCGTCCCCGAGGTCGGGGCGCAGGGGCACCACGCCCTCGATGGCCCGGCCGTCCTCGGACAGCAGCGCGGGCGACACCGCGCCGGAGGCGCCCCGGTCGTGGGCGAGCCCGGCCAGGGCCCGGTCGGCGTCCGCCAGCCGGTCCTCGATCGCGCTCCCGCCGGCCGCCGTCGCACCGGACCCGGCCTCACCGCCCGCCGTCCACAGGACGACGGCCGGCAGCGTCTCCTTCTGCCGGAAGGCGCGTTGCGCGGTGACGACCTCGGTCGACTCGGCGCTGCGCGGCAGGAAGGCGGCCTGGTCGTTGGTGGCGACCTCGCCCAGTCGCCCCGCGTAGGGGCCGAGGACGCCGCCGACGCCCAGCCACACGGCGACGAGGAGGACCGGGACGAGCCAGCGGGCGCGTCGGGGGGTGGCAGACATCGTTCTCGAGCTCCGGGAGGAAGGCGGGGCAGGGCAGGGAAAGCTCGACGACTGTGATGCTCGACGAAAAACAATCTCAATCATTGAGCAAGTCATCTGTCGAGTGATCCTAGACGTCGCCTGTCCTTCTGCCCTCGGCCGGTCCCCGGATGCACCCTCCACGCTCCGGTCCCGAAGAGATCCCCGGGCGGGCCGGACCCCGGCCGCCCCTCGCCGTCGGTCCCCCTCCCCCGCCCCGCTGCCGGGTACGCGACCGGGTCCGGGTCCGGATCCGACTCGGCTCCGGGAGGGGTCCGCTCAGCGCCCGGGCGCGGGAATCCCGGACAGTTCCTCGCCCATCGCGCCGAGGAAGCGCAGCACGACCGACAGCTCCTCCTCGGTGAAACGGGCGCGGGCGGCGCTGGTCGCCTGGGCCAGCGGGCGGAAGTAGTCGCGGGCGGCCGACCGGGCGTCGTCCGCGTAGTGCAGGTGGACCACCCTGCGGTCCGCGCTCTCCCGGACCCGGCGGATGTGCCCCGCGCGCTCCAGCCGGTCGACGCACGCGGTGACCGCGCCGGAGGTGAGCCCGAGGTGCTCGCGCAGCCGCCCCGGGGTCATCGGCCCGTCCGCGTCCAGGATGGCGGCGAGCGCCTGGACGTCCGTCGGGTGCAGCCCCTGGTCGCCCGCGAACCCGTGCACCAGGCGGTTGATCTCGCCGTTCATCCGCCGCAGCCGGACGGCGAAGGCATGCAGGTCGGTCGGCGCGCCGGAGGCCTCGGACCGCTCTTCCGGCACCCGCTCCGCACGCTCGTCAGCTGTGGCCACGAGGTCAGCGTAGTCGCCGCGCGCGATCACTCGTTCGTGCGCACAACCCCGGGGTGCATCCGCGCGCCGTCCCGGAGTGGAAGCGATGTGCAAAGGGACCGTCCGCCGGACGTCGCGGGACGGTCCCCAGGGGGCCGACCGAACGAAGGACGGAGGACCCATGACCTCAGCGGGCCGCGACGACGGATCGCTCTGCCTGGTGACCGGCGCCACGGGATACGTCGGCGGCCGGCTCGTGCCCGAGCTGCTGGCCGCGGGGCACCGGGTGCGCTGTCTGGCCCGCGCGCCCGAGCGCCTGCGCGACCACCCCTGGGCCGGCGACGTCGAGGCGGTGCGCGGCGACGTCACGGACGCCGCGTCGGTAGCGTCGGCCCTGGAGGGCGTCGAGGTCGCCTACTACCTGGTCCACGCGCTCGCCACGGGCGACGACTTCGAGGAGACCGACCGGCGCGCCGCCCGGATCTTCGGGGAGCAGTGCCGGGCCGCGGGCGTGCGCCGCATCGTCTACCTCGGCGGGCTCACCCCGGCCGACGTGCCCGAACGGGAGCTGTCGCCGCACCTGCGCTCACGTGCCGAGGTGGGCCGGATCCTGCTGGACTCGGGCGTCCCGGCCGCCGTGCTGCGGGCCGCTGTGGTGATCGGCTCCGGGTCCGTCTCCTTCGAGATGCTGCGCTATCTGACCGAACGGCTGCCGGTGATGGTCACCCCGAGCTGGGTGCGCACCCGGATCCAGCCCGTGGCCGTGCGCGACGTGCTGCGCGCCCTGGTCGGCTGTGCCCGGCTCCCGGAGGACGTCAACCGCACCTTCGACATCGGCGGCCCGGACGTCCTGACGTACCGCGAGATGATGCTCCGCTACGCGGAGATCGCCGAGCTTCCGCGCCGGCTGATCGTGTCCCTGCCGATGCTCACCCCCGGCCTGTCGAGCCACTGGGTCGGTCTTGTCACCCCCGTGCCCGCCTCGATCGCCCGGCCGCTGACCGAGTCGCTGCGGCACGAGGTGGTGTGCCACGAGCACGACATCGCCCGCCATGTGCCGGACCCGCCGGGCCATCCCCTCGGGTTCGACGAGGCGGTCCGGCTCGCCCTGCGCAAGGTGCGCGGGGCGCAGGTGGCCACCCGCTGGTCCTCGGCCTCCGTCCCGGGCGCCCCGAGCGACCCGCTGCCCACCGACCCCGGCTGGGCCGGCGGCAGCCTCTACACCGACGTCCGCGACCTCGCCGTCGACGCGCCGCCCGCGTCGCTGTGGCGGGTGATCGAGGGCATCGGCGGCGACAACGGCTGGTACTCCTTCCCGCTCGCCTGGGCCGTGCGCGGCCGGCTCGACCGGCTGGCCGGCGGGGTGGGACTGCGCCGCGGCCGCCGGGACGCGGCCCGGCTGCGGGTGGGCGACTCGCTGGACTTCTGGCGGGTCGAGGAGATCGAACCCGGACGCCTGCTGCGGCTGCGGGCCGAGATGCGGCTGCCGGGCCTGGCCTGGCTGGAAATGCGGGCCGAGCCGGAGGCGGGCGGCCGGGCCCGCTTCCACCAGCGCGCGGTGTTCCACCCCCACGGCCTGCTGGGCCACGCCTACTGGTGGAGTGTGGCGCCCTTCCACGCGCTCGTGTTCGGCGGCATGGCCCGCAACATCGCGCAGGCGGCGGTGGCGGACGCCGCGGCCCGGGCCCGGGAACCGGCCCGCTGACGGCCGCGGCGGGGAGCGGGCGGGCCGGGCCCCGGCCGCATCCGCCGGGCCCCGCCGACCGGAAGCGATGCACGCAACGATCCCCTCCCCCGGAGCCGCTTCATGAACGTCTCGCTGGTCCTGTTCACCGCCGACCTGCGCCTGCACGACCACCCGCCGCTGCGCGCGGCCCTCGACGGCGCCCGGCAGGTGGTCCCGCTGTTCGTGCGCGACCGGGCCGTCGACCGGGCCGGTTTCGCCGCCCCGAACCGAGTGGCGTTCCTCGCCGACTGTCTGCGCGACCTCGACGCGGGACTGCGCGAACGCGGCGGCCGGCTCGTCGTGCGCTCGGGCGAACTGGTGGAGCAGGTGTGCCGGGTGGCGGCCGAGGCGGAGGCGGACGAGGTCCATCTGGCGGCGGACGTGAGCGCCCACGCGCGGCGGCGCGAGGAGGACCTGCGGCGGGCCCTGGAGGCCGAGGGCGTGCGGCTGCACGTCCACGACGAGGTGACGACCGCCGTGAGTCCGGGCGAGCTCGCCCCGGCCTCCTCGGACCACTTCGCCGTGTTCACCCCGTACTTCGGGCACTGGTCGCGGGCACGGCTGCGCGAGCCGCTCGACGCGCCCCGCAGCGTGCCCGTCCCGGAGGGGGTCGGCTCCGAGGAACTGCCGGACCGCAAGGACCTGGCGGGGCTCTCGCCGGGGCTGGCGACGGGCGGCGAGCAGGAGGGCCGCCGGCGGTTCGCCTCGTGGCTGCGGTCGGGCGTCGGCGGCTACGAGGACGGCCACGACGACCTGGCGGGCGACGTCACCTCCCGGCTGTCGCCCCATCTGCACTTCGGCACCCTGTCCGCGGGGGAGCTCGTCCACCGCACGCGTGAGGTGGGCGGCCCGGGCGCCGAGGCGTTCGTCCGGCAGCTCGCCTGGCGCGACTTCCACCGCCAGGTGCTCGCGGCGCGACCGGGGGTCGCGTCCGCCGACTACCGCACCAAGCACGACCGCTGGCGCTCGGAGCGCACGGCCCGCGCCGACGTCGAGGCGTGGCGGGAGGGCCGCACCGGCTATCCGCTGGTCGACGCGGCGATGCGGCAGCTGCGCCACGAGGGGTGGATGCACAACCGCGGCCGGCTGCTGACCGCCAGCTTCCTCGCCAAGACGCTGTACGTCGACTGGCGCGTCGGCGCCCGGCACTTCCTGGACCTGCTCGTCGACGGGGACGTGGCCAACAACCAGCTCAACTGGCAGTGGGTGGCGGGCACGGGCACCGATTCGCGGCCCAACCGGGTCCTCAACCCCGTCACCCAGGCGAAGCGGTTCGACCCCGACGGGGCGTACGTGCGGCGCTGGCTGCCGGAACTGGCGGACCTGACGGCGCCCGCGGTGCACGAGCCGTGGAAGCTGACCGGCACGGACCGCGCGGCGCTCGACTACCCGGACCCGGTCGTGACGCTCTCCGAGGGCCTGGCCCGGTTCAAGCGGGCCAGGGAACGTCCCTGAGCGTCCCTCACCACCGCGGGGCCGCGTCCAGCAGCACCTCGCGCACCGCGACCACGTCCCGGTTCGCCGCGGCGCCGGGCCGCTGGACCAGGTACGCCGTGTTGATCGGCGGGTCCGGCGGCTCGTGCAGCGGGACGAGGGAGCCGCGGGCCAGTTCGGCGAGGCAGAGGTAGCGGGGCAGCACCGTGACGCCCGCCCCGGCGACGGTCGCGGCCAGCACCCCGCGCAGATCGGGCACGGTCACCGCCGCCGAGCCCGACAGACGCCGGCCGAAGACGTGCCGCCAGTAGCGGCGGGCGATGGGCAGGTCCTCGGCGTACGTGATCAGGGGGACGCCGGCCAGGGCGGCCGGGCCCTCGGCGGCCAGCGGCCCCCGGAGCCGCTCGGCCCACTCCGGGGCGGCGACGAGGACGAACTCCTCGTCGGTCAGCGGGACCGCGTCCAGGGTGCGGCCGCGGGGGCGGGTGGTGGCGACGACCAGGTCGTGCCGTCCCGCGCGCAGCTCCTCCAGCAACGCGTCGGTCAGGCCCGTCGCGACGCGCAGCCGCACACCCTGGGCCACCAGCGGCGCGAGGGCGGGGAGCGCACGCGTGCAGAGCAGTTCGGCCGGTCCGGCCAGGTGCACCGGGTCGGCCGGCCCGGCCCGGCCCGCAGCAGGGTCCGGGTCGGCCACCACCGCCAGCTCGTCGAGCGGCGCGGACACGCGGGCCGCCAGCTCGTCGGCGACGGCGGTGGGCGAGACGCCGCGCGGGAGCCGCTCGAACAGCTCGCGTCCGGTCTGCCGCTCCAGCGCCCGCATCTGCGTCGTCACGGTCGGCTGGGACAGCCGCAGCAACTGCGCCGCGCCGGTGAACGAGCCGGAGCGGTACACGGCGAGGAAGGTGCGCAGCAGGTTCAGGTCCAGGGGGCCGGCGGTACGGCTGTCGGGGTGTTCCACCGCGCCAGTATTCCTCCGCCGCCCATAGGATCTTCGATGGCGGGCATCCACTTCCTCATTGGATCCCTATGCGGCGAGCGCCTAGGTTCGCTCACGCACCCATGCGTCGGCGGTCCGCGGAGCGGAGCGTCGGCGCCGACCCCCTCGGAGATCACTCATGTCCAAGATTCTTTTCGTGCTGACCGGCGCCGACCACTGGACGCTCGCCGACGGCACGCAGCACCCCACGGGCTTCTGGGCGGAGGAGGCCGTCGCCCCCTACGAGGCGTTCCGGGCGGCGGGCCACGAGGTCGTCGTCGCCACGCCGGGCGGCGTCGTGCCGACCGTGGACAAGGGCAGCCTGGCCGCGGAGGTCAACGGCGGGCAGGAGGGCGCCGACCGGATCGCCTCCGTCCTCGCCGGCATGACGGAGCTTCAGCGGCCGCTGCGGCTGGAGGACGTCGACCTCGGCGACTACGCCGCCGTCTTCTACCCGGGCGGCCACGGCCCGATGGAGGACCTGGCCGTCGACGCCGTGTCCGGTCGCCTCCTGGTCGACGCCCTGGCCTCGGGCAGGCCCCTGGGCGTCGTCTGCCACGGCCCCGCGGCCCTGCTCGCCGCGGTCGCCGAGGACGGCGTCAACGCCTTCGCCGGCTACCGGATCGCCGCGTTCACCAACGCCGAGGAGCACCAGGCCGGCCTGGGCGACAAGGCGAAGTGGCTGCTCCAGGACCGGCTCACCGAGGCGGGCGTCGACGTGCGGGTCGGCGAGCCCTGGGCGCCGCACGTGGTGGTCGACCGCAACCTCGTCACCGGCCAGAACCCCGCCTCCTCGGCCCCGCTCGCGGACGAACTGCTGAAGAAGCTGCGCTGAACCGACGCGCCCGCGGCCCCCGGCCCGGCGGTCAGCGCGCGCCGGCCGCCCGCCGGCCCGGACACGGGCCCCGGCGGGCCGCTCGCGCGCCCGCGTGCCTCACGCCGGACCGTGTCCGTGGACGCCGGCCAGCAGCGTGAGCGCGTCGCTCAGGCCCGTGGGCCGGGGCAGCCCCGGGGCGGGGCGCCCGGCCCAGCCGGCGCCGCCGAGCACCACCGTCGGCGCCCGTCGGGCCCCGGTGACCCCCCAGCGGGTGTCCGCGAGGTGCCGGGCCAGGGGCAGGCTGGCGGTGGAGCGCGTCTGCGCCCACAGCACCACGGCGGCCGGGCCCAGCCGGCGTACGGCCGCGGTCAGCGCCTCGACGGGCACGGCCGCCCCGAACATCCGCGCCGGGACGCCGAGTTCGAGGAGTCCGGCATGGAGCGCCTCCAGCGGCAGACTGTGCTGCTCGCCCGGCACGCAGGCCAGCAGCACCGGTCCGGGGGCGCCCTCCTGGCCGCCCGTCACGACGGCGCGGGGCGCACGGCGCAGGGCGGTGGACACCTGCCAGGACAGCAGGTGCTCCACCTCGACGTACCGGTCGCCGGACGACGCCCATTTGCGGCCCACGGCGTGCAGGGTCGGGACCATCACCTCCTGCCAGGCGACGGCGAGCCCGTGCCGTGCCACGGCCGCCTCCAGCCGCTCCGCCACGGCCGGCGCGTCGAGCCGCACGGCGGCCCGGGCCAGGCCCCGGCACTCCTGACGGACGTCGCCGCCGCCGAGCACGGCGGCGGCCGGCGCATCCGCCTCTTCGACGACGCCCGCCACCCGTTCGACGTCGCCCGCCGTCCGCTCGGCCACCGCGGCCGCGGGCGCGGCGGACGGCCGGAGCACCGCGTCCTTCGCCGCGCGGGCCGCGTCGGCGGGCGGCACGCCGGAGGACGTGAGGCGGCACATCGCCTCCAGCACGGCCACATCGCTCGGCCGCCAGCGCCGGTGCCGGCCGTCCGCGCGCACGGCGGGCCCGATGCCGTAGCGCCGGTCCCACGAACGCAGGGTGGTGGGCGCCACGCCGAGCCGGTGGGCCAGCGCCCCGGTGGTCAGACCGGCGTCGTCCGGACTCGGCAACTCGCTCATGGCCCCACGATACGACGCAGAAGCGACGCACGACGAGCGAGCCGGCGGACCGTTCGGCGTGAGCGGCACGCCCGACCGCCGGGGGGGGCGGCGGGCCCGGTCTGCGAGGGCGGATCAGAAGCTGCGAACTCTACACATAAAGGATTAATAAGAGCAGAATGAACACGCGCGGCACCTACCGCACACCGCACCGAAGCGGTCGGCCTTGAGAGTCAAAGGAGACGGATCATGGCCAACGTCTCGCCCACCAGAGGCGACATGTCGACGCACCCCGACGTTCACGAGATGCAGGCGCGCTACGCCCGCATGCTCGGCGGGCGTGACGTGGCACTCGTGGACGGACCGGTGTTCCTGCTCGGTCTGTACTGCGCCGTGTCCCCCTGGGTCCTGCACTACACCGCCGGCCAGCCCGCCCTCGTCACCCACAACCTGATCGTCGGCATCGCGATCGCCCTGCTGGGCCTCGGCTTCACGGCGGCTCCCGCCCGGATGTACGGCCTGAGCTGGGCCATGTGCGCGGCGGGCATCTGGATGATCGTCGCACCGTGGGTGGTCGGCGACAGCCCGGACACCGGCGTCGCGGTCAACAACATCGTCATCGGCGCGCTGGCCCTGCTCCTCGGGCTGATGTGCATCGCCACGGCGACGCGGAGCACCCGCACGCCCACCCCGTAGTCCCTTCCCGCACCCGGGAGCACGGCCGGGCCGACCCGCGGATCCGGGTCGCCCCGGCCGTCACACGTCACCCGGCCCGCACCCGTCACTCGCCCTCGCGACGGCCTGTCCGGCGGCCGGACGGATCGCGGCGCGGCGGACTGTCCCACCGCCGCGTGGGCAGACATCGGTCGACGGGCTCTCACGGAGAAGCGGAGGGGCGGAGATGGAGATCGACGGCATCATCAGTGCCATCCTCATCGGCATCGTCATCGGTGTGCTCGGGCGCCTCGTCGTCCCGGGACGCCAGCGCATCGGCGTGCTGTGGACGATCGTGGTCGGCATCGTGGCGGCGCTCATCGGCTCCGTGCTGGCCGCGGGCCTCGGAGTGGCGGACACCGACGGCGTCGACTGGATCGAGTGGCTCATCCAGATCGGACTGGCCGCGGTGGGCGTCGCGGCGCTGGACCGCGCCAGGTCGCGCCGCTGACACCGACGCGGCGGGCCGCGCACGGCGGTCGGCCCTGCTCGACGACGGGACCCCCGGTCGCCGAAAGGTCGTCGCCATCCGTGCGTCGACCTCGGAGGGCCGGGGGTCAGGGCGTGTAGACGTACGGGGTGGTCGTGGTGAGCGCGGCGAAGCCGAGGCGTCCCAGAATGGGGCGGCTCTGGTCGAGGGCGTCGACCTGGAGGTACCGGTAGCCGCGCTCGGCGGCGATGCGGGCGCGGTGGGCGATCAGCGCACGGTAGACGCCACGGCCGCGCCAGCCCTCGACGGTGCCGCCGCCCCACAGACCGGCGAAGCGGGTGCCCGGGACGAGTTCCATCCGCGCCGAGCTCACCGGCTCGTCCCCGGCCAGCGCCACGAGGGCGACGAACTGCTCGGCGTCGGAGTCGGCGGCGAGCCGGGCGAGCAGGAGGTCGCGCAGCCAGGAGCCGTCACGGCCGAAGGCCTTCTCGTTGGCCTCCACCATGAGCTCGACGCCCGCCCGGTCCGTGACCGGGACGATGCGCACGCCCTCGGGCGGGGTGACGTCGCCGACCTGGTCCCGCGTCTCGCCGACCATCAGGGTCTCCTCCTGATCGGCCGCGAACCCGGCCGCCGTCAGCCGCTGCCCGAGGTCCGCCGGGCGGTCGTGCCCGTACAGCTTCCACTCGAACTCGTGGCCCAGGCCGCCGAAATAGGCGATCTGCTCGGCGATGACCGCGTCGGCGTCGGCCGCGTCCGGGTCGGACCACAGGACGCCGCTCCAGCCACCGTCGCCGCCCACGTGCCGGACCACGCCCCCGGCCCTCTCGACCCGGGCGTCGGAGCTCTCGGGCCGCGCGCCTTCGCGCATCTCCCGGTCGTACAGGGCGAGTACCGCGGTGTGATCCATGCGCCCACTCCAGCACCCGTGTCCGCCCGCGCACAACGTGTTTGACGCGGCGGCGCCCTCCGCCGCGATGCCGTACGGCGCGGGCCGGGCCGTCGGCACGGACTCGTCGGCCGCGGGCCCACGCCCGACGACACCCGCGGTGCGTCCGCCTGCCGGGCCGCTCAGCGCTCGGTGCGCGGGCGGAACCTCCGGTACAGCAGGGCTCCGCCGAGCATCAGGGCGGTGCTGCCGGCGAGGGCGGGGACGGCGGCGTCGGCCCCCGTGCGGGCGAGCGAGGCGACCGGCGCCACGGCCCGGGACGCGAGCGCCGGGGGCACGGCCCGCGGGCCCGGGTGCCGCAACTGCGACGGCGGGTCGTGCCGGACCGGCGGCCGCGACGCGGGCTCGGCGGGCTGCGCGGGCTCCTCGCCGGAGGCGTTGACGGACTCGTTGCCGAAGGCCGGGTCGGCGACGCCGACGACGTCGACGCTGTTGCCGCTGACGTTCACCGGCAGATGCGCCGGCAGCTCGATCCCGTCGCCGGAGACGACGCCCGGCGAGCCCGCCGCGACGCCGTGCGCCGTCGCGCCACCCCCCGAGGAGGCCCGGTGCCCGCCGTGCGCGGCGGAGCCGCCGGACGGGGCCCGGTGCGCGCCGTGCGCGGCCGCCCCCGCGTCGGCGCAGGTGGTGCCCGCGGCGGGGTTCAGCACGCCCACCACGTTCACGGTGTTGCCGCACAGATCGACCGGGAGGTGCACGGGCAGCTGCACGCCGTTGCCGGAGATCAGCCCGGGCGAGCCGACCGCGGAGCCGTCGGCCGCGGAGTCGGCGTGGGCGGGCAGTGTCACGGCCATCGCGCCGGAGACGGCGGCGAGGGCCAGCACTTCGGTTCGGGTAACCCGCCTCATGGGGTCCCTGCCTTCCAGACATGAGTCGCGAGCACTCGCCCGCACCGGACAGAACGCGGGCGGACCGTCCGGGTCATGCCTGATCGTCCGTTCACCCGCTCGGACGGCACGCCCGTCGAACAGGTGTCGAACCCCGCCCTGCGGCCGCGCACGGCGCGCCGGCCCCGCGAGCCGCGCGGACCGGGCGGGCCGCCCGGAGGCGGGTCGCGGGGCCGCCGCTTATCGTGAGCGAGGACGCCGTCCCCCGGACCGCTGCGGGCGTCCCTGGAGGCATTGATGCTGGCCAAGCTGTCTACGCGGCCCGGGTTGCGACGCTGTGCGCTCGCCGCCACCGCCGCACTGACCCTGCTCGGTGCGGGCCTGCCGACGATCACCGCCCACGGCGACGCGGACGCGGACGACCGCCTCGACCTGTCCCGGTTCCACGGTCAGAAGATCGCCTGGTCGGCGTGCAGGGGCGAGGGCATGCCCAAGGACCTGCAGTGCGCCAAGGTGACCGTGCCGCTCGACTACGCCCACCCCGACGGGGCCACGCTCGACCTCGCGATCGCCCGGTACCGGGCCACCGGCCACAAGCGCGGCTCCGTGGTGCTCGACTTCGGCGGCCCCGGCGGTGCGGGAGTCCCCGAACTCGCCCACAGCGGCAAGGAGTTCATGGATCTCACCGACGGCTACGACGTGGTCGCCTTCGACCCCCGGGGCGTCGGCCGCTCGTCCCCCGTGAGCTGCGGGAACGGGCAGCAGAGCGCACTGAGCGCGCTCGACGACGACACGGCCCTGGCCGATCCGCAGACCCTGCTGCCCCGGCTGAAGAAGGCCGCCGCCGTCTGCGCCGAGCACTCCGGGCCGGTGCTGCCGCACATCGGCACGGTGAACGCGGCACGGGACATGGACGTGCTGCGCCAGGCGCTCGGCGACAAGAAGCTCAACTACCTGGGCTTCTCGTACGGCAGCCGGCTCGGCGCGGTCTACGCCGCCCGGTTTCCCGACAAGGTGGGCCGCATGGTCCTCGACGGCGTGGACACGCTGACCGAGCCGCTCACCGAGCAGGGCATCGCGGGCGCGCGGGGGCAGCAGGTGGCGCTGGACGACTTCGTCGGCTGGTGCGCGAAGGACATCGCCTGTCCCCTCGGGCAGGATCCGCGCACGGCCCGCGAGGACGTCGTGCGGCTGGTCCGCTCGCTCGACGAGGATCCGCTGCCGACGGACTTCGGCGCCGACTTCACCGGCCAGGACCTGGTCGGGGCCCTCGGACAGGGCCTGTACAGCAAGGAGTTGTGGCCGCTGCTGGAGCGGGCGCTGGCCCAGCTGGTCGAAGGCGGCGACGCCGGCGGCGTCCTGGGCTTCGCCGGCGGCGGCATCGCGCTTCCGCTCCCCTTCCCGCTGCGGTCACCGGGCGCGGGGCCCTCGCCCGGCGCGCTCGTCGACGCCGAGGACGTCCCCCCGGACAACCTGCCCGCCGCGCTCATGGCGATCAACTGCGCGGACGACCCCGACCGTCCGGACGCCCGCCGGATCACCGCCGACCTCGCGCGCCTGCGGGCCGCCTACGACAAGGCGTCGCCCGTGTTCGGCCGCTACCGGCTGGCGGAGGTCCTGATGTGCTACGGCCGCCCCAGGGGCACGGACTTCATCCGCGACGAGGTGAAGGACCTGCGCACGCCGAAGATGCTCCTGGTCGGCACGCGCGGCGACCCGGCGACGCCGTACCGCTGGACCGTGGAGACGGCGAAGCGGCTCGGGCCGTCGGCCGTGGTGCTCGACAACCGGAGCGAGGGGCACACCGGGTACGGGTCGTCCAAGTGCGTGCACCGCAAGGTCGACGACTTCCTGCTGTACGGCTCCCTGCCGCCCAGCGGCAGTTCGTGCGGCCCCGACGAGGACGCCGGCTGAGTGGGCCGGCCGGGGCCGTGGCCGCTCGTCGCCCTGTCCGCCGCCCTCTCGGCGTCCGCGGCGTTCCTCGTGAGCGCCCGGTGGTGGTGGGCGGCCGCCCCGGCGCTGGCGCTGACCTGCGCGGGCGTCGGTGACCTCCTGTGGCGGCGCCGCTCCGCGCGGCGCGGCCACCCGTCGGCCGGACGTCTCGGACGCCCCGCCGGGTGGCCTCCCCCGGGAGCCGTGCGCGAGCCGCGGCCCGACGCGTGGGAGGAGCCGGAGTTCCTGGTGCCGTCGCTGTGGCCGGTCGAGGCGGCGCAGGAGCCGCCGGTGGTGCGGGTGGGCGGCCCCGACTGCTCGCAGCCCTACGACATGGCCCTGCTGAACGTGTCGGCGATGAGTTTCGGGGCGCTGTCGGGGCGGGCGGTCCTCGCCCTCAACCGGGGGGCCGCGCTGGGGCGTTTCGCGCAGGACACCGGGGAGGGCGGACTGTCGGAGCACCATCTGCGCGGCGGCGGCGACCTCGTCTGGGAGCTCGGCACGGGGTACTTCGGCTGCCGTGCCGACGACGGCGGCCTCGACTGGCGGGAGTTCGCGGACAAGGCGGCGCTGCCCGAGGTGAGGTGCGTGTCGCTGAAGCTGTCGCAGGGGGCGGCGCCCGGCACGGGGGCGGTGCTGCCCGCGGTGAAGGTGAGCGCCGAGATCGCGCGGGAGCGCGGGGTGCCGCGGGGCGTGGACGTGGTGTCGCCGCCCTCCCACCGGATGTTCTCCACACCGCGTGAACTGGTGCTGTTCGTGGCCCGGTTGCGCGAGGCGGCGGGCGGCAAGCCGGTCGGGCTCAAGCTGTGCGTGGGGGCCCGGTCGGAGTTCCTCGCCCTGTGCAGGGCGATGCTGGCGGAGGGCGTGGCGCCCGACTTCGTGGTGGTCGACGGAGCGGAGGGCGGCACGGGCGCGCCGCCCCCGGCATCCGCGGGGCGGCTCGGCATGCCGCTCACCCAGGGGCTCGTCACCGTGCACAACGCGCTGACGGGCGTCGGACTGCGGGACCGGATCCGGATCGGCGCGAGCGGCCGGGTGGCCACCGGCCGGGACGTGGTCACGCGCCTGATCCAGGGCGCCGACTACACGAACGCGGCCCGCGCGATGATGCTCGCCGTCGGCTGTGTGCGGGCCGGCCGCTGCCACACCGGCGGCTGCCCGTCCGGCGTGGCCACGCAGGACCCGCTGCGCGCCCGCGCGCTGCACGTGGCCCGCCGGGCCCGGCAGGTCGAGCGCTACCAGCGCGAGACGGTGCGCGACGCCGTGCGGATCATGGCGGCGATGGGCGTGCGCGAGCCGGGCGGACTCACGCCCGCGCACCTGGTCCGCCGGGTCGCCCCCGGCGTGGAACGCTCGTACGCCGACCTCCACGAGTGGCTGGCGCCGGGCGAGCTGCTCGCGGGTCCGCCCCCGTCGTGGGAGGCGGACTGGAAGGCGGCGGACCCGGACGGCTTCGACTGACGGTCCGCCCGCGCGCCCGGCCGTGCCCTCGACGCCGCGTCGGTGACGGGGGTCCTCAGGACCCGTCGGTGACGGCGGCCGTCACGCCCTTGTCGGTGACGAAGGCGTCGATCGCGGCCGTCAGCTCGGCCGGCTTCTCCACGGGGAGTTCGTGACCGGCGTCGATGATGCGGACGACGGCGTCCGGATAGGCCATCGCCATCCGCAGCATCTGCCGTACGGGGAGCTGGATGTCGTGGTAGCCGTGGATCATCAGGGTCGGGGCCTGGATCTCCTTGACCCGGTCGAGGACGTCGAAGGCGCGCATCGCGCCGTAGAGCGTCATGACCACCTCGCGCGGGGTGCCGGCGGAGGACTTCACGTAGGCGCGGATCTCGTCCTTGGGGTGGCCGGGGGCGAAGGCGCGCTGGATGTTGGCGGCGACGAACATCTTGAAGGGGACCAGCGTGGAGGCGCCCATCAGCAGGCCCCTGCCCCGGCTGTAGGTCATCCGGGCGATGGAGTTCACCAGCACCATGCGCTCCACGCGCTCGGGGTGGGAGAGGGCGACGGTCTGCGCGATCATGCCGCCCATCGAGTGGCCCACGAGCACGCAGCGCCGCACGTCGAGATGGTCGAGGAGGGCGAGGAGGTCGCCCGCCAGTTCCGCGACCGTCCGCACGCCCGCGCCGCCGCTCTCGCCGTGACCGCGCAGGTCGAGCCGGATCACCCGCCGGTGCGCGGCGAAGTGCGCCATCTGGTGGTCCCAGCGGCGCCGGTCGGCCGTCCAGCCGTGCACGAACACCAGGGGCACGCCGCCGCCGTCGCGCGGGCCCTCGTCGTCGTACGTCAGGGCTGCGCCGTCGACCTCGAGCTGCGGCATGGTGCCTCCTGCGATGCGGTTCCGGTTACTGACGCGTACGGTAACCGGCGGCCCGGCCCCGCGTCACCGGCCGGAGGCGGCGAATTCGCGACGGCGGCGGGAGATTCGCGCCCCTCGCACCCATGGCACACATATGCCGATCTTGCCCCAAATGCCCCCTACGCGAATCCGCCCTATCGTGCTCGTATGGAGTACGCACTCAGCCCCGCGACCCTCTCCGAACTACGCCGCCCGCGCCCCTATCCGGCGGTGTCCGTGCTGACCCCGACCCACCGGCGCGAACCCGGGAGCGCCCAGGACCGCGTCCGGCTGCGCAACGTCGTGGCCGAGGCGAAGAAGCAGCTGGAGCACGACCCGGCGGTCACCCGCGAGCGGCGCGCCGACGTCGCCGGCCGGCTGGACCGTGCGCTGGCCGAGATCGACCTGGCGCACAGCGAGGACGGCCTGATCATCTACGCGGCCCCCGGCGAGCACCAGGTGTGGTCCCTGGCCCGGCCCGTGCCCGAACGCGTGGTCTTCTCCGACACGTTCCTGACCCGCAACCTGGTCTCCGCACAGGCCGCCGACCGCCCGTTCCGGGTGCTGTCGGTGTCCGCCGACCGCGTCACGCTGTGGAACGGCGGCGTCGACCGGGTCGCCGAGGCGCGGGGCGGCGGGTTCCCGATGACCAGGAGCCGGGAGAACTTCGACGCCGAGCGTCGGCAGCGGATCGGCGACCAGCCCAGCACCTTCCGCGACGAGGACACCCGGCACTTCCTGCGGGACGCCGAGGCCGCCGTCGCCAGGCTCCAACGCGAGGATCCGCAGCCGCTGTACGTCACGGGCGAGCCCGCGGCGCTGGCCCTTCTCGACGCCCAGGGCCCGGCCGTCCGCGACGCGGTGCACCTCCCGCACGGCGGGCTCTCCCACGGCACGCCCGAGGCGGTGTGGCAGGCGGTGCGTCCCGTGCTCGACGAGCGGTCCCGCAGGGACGCCGAGGCCGTCGCCGCCGAACTCGACTCCGCCCGGGGGCACCGGACGTTCGCGGCCGGCGTCGACGAGCTGTGGCAGAGCGCGCGGGAGGGCCGGGTCCGGCTGCTCGCCGTCGAGGAGAACTACCGCGTCACGGTCCGCGACGACGGCGAGCACCTCGTCCCCGCCGTGAGCGGCGACCTCGACGCCCGCGAGGACATCGTGGACGAGATCGTCGAGCAGTGTCTGGAGACCGGCGCCGAGGTGCGCTTCCTCCCCGACGGCGCCCTGGGCGCGGCGGACGGCCTCGCCGGCGTGCTGCGCTACTGACCGGGCCCCTGCGGTCCTCTTCCCCGGCGGCGTACGCTACGGCGTGATCGTCGACCGGGGAGGGGATCACGCGTGGCCGACCTGCTGGGCGTCGCCGTGCTGGGCGCCGGACACATGGGCGCCGACCATGTGCGCCGTCTCGACGGCGTGGTGAGCGGAGCCAGGGTCGCGGCCGTGGCGGATCCGGACGCCGCGCGCGCGAAGGAGGCCGTCGCCGGGATCGACGGGGCGACGGTCCACACGGACCCGGAGGCCGCGCTCGACGCGCCCGGCGTCGAGGCCGTGCTGATCGCCTCGCCGGGCCCCGCGCACGAGGACGCCCTGCTCGCCGCCTTCGCCCGGGGCCTGCCGGTGCTGTGCGAGAAGCCGATGGTGCCGGACTCGGCCGGGGCGCTGCGGGTGATGGAGGCGGAGCTGCGGCACGGACGACGGCTGGCGCAGGTCGGGTTCATGCGGCGCTACGACGCCGAGTACCGCAGGCTCAAGGCGCTGCTGGACGACGGCCGCCTGGGCCGGCCCCTGATGCTGCACTGCGTGCACCGCAACGTCTCCTCGCCGCCGGGCTTCACCAGCGCGATGCTGATCGACAGCTCGGTGTCGCACGAGATCGACGCGGCCCGCTGGCTGCTCGGTCAGGAGCTGACCGCGGTCACGGTGGTGCGCCCCCGCGTCTCCGCGGGCGCCCCGCAGGGCGTGCAGGACCCGCAGTTCGTGCTCTTCGAGACCGAGGGCGGCGCCCTGGTCGACGTCGAGGTCTTCGTCAACTGCGGCTTCGGCTACCAGGTGCGCTGCGAGGCCGTGTGCGAGGCGGGCGCCGCGCGCGTCGGCGACGACCACGGCCCGCTGGTCACGGCACGGGGCTCCGCCGGCACGGACGTGCCCCGGGACTATCTGGTGCGGTTCGCGGACGCTTACGACCGCGAGGTGCAGGCCTGGGTCGACGCAACCCGGCGTGGCGAGGTCACCGGCCCTACCGTCTGGGACGGTTACGCGGCCTCCGCCGTCGCCGAGGCCGGGGTCGGCGCGCTGGAGAGCGGCACGCGCACCGTCGTCGAACTCGCCCCGCGCCCGGGCCTGTACGCCGGAACCGGCCGCTGACGCCGGACGGGCCTCAGACGTTGCCGAGGAGGACCTCCAGCCCCCGGTCGACCGCGGCTGTCACGTCCTCCCGCCCCGGCGCGACGACCGCATAACTGCGCAGCAGGAAACGGCGCAGGGCGCCGGTGTCGAACTGGAGCAGGGCCATTCCGAGCGGGGAGTGGAACTCCATCACCGTGAGACTCGGGCCGCAGGGCCAGATGTGCACGTCTCCGGTCCCGGCCGGGCCGTCCACTCCCTGTTCCAGCAGGCCGCGGCCGAACGTCCAGGTGACCGGCTCGCCCTCCAGGGCGACCTCCGAGGGGAAGTCGACGTGCACGGCGAAGGGGTCGGCGCAGTCGTAGCGGAGCGTGGCGGGCACCGGCAGCTCCTGGTCCTCCGCGGTGATCAGCCGGGCGTGGACGGCCTGTTCCAGAGTGATGTCCATGCATGTACGACCTCGTGGAGGCCGTTCGCATTACGGGAAAGCGCGGTCCAATTATTGTGACCTGCATCACACCCATGCAATAGTGGAGCACAGAGCCGCGGAGCCATGGAACACAGGGTCGTCGAACACACGAATGACGGTCTTCCCTGCATACCCACCCGTCCCTCAAGTCACGTACGTCTCATACGACTTGAGCCTGCCCCGAGCCGACCGGAGGGCGCCCCGCCACACCGTCCGGGAGACTCTGGCATATGCCAGAAGCACCACCGAATCGGGTGTTGCCGAAGCCCTTACACGTCGTCGCGCGCTGTGCAACAGTCGTGACGGCCGATGTGTCAGCCCCCGTCGAACCGTCCCGTATCGGAGTGCGTCATGCCGCCCCATGTCTTCGCGGACCGCTCAGCCGCCCAGCCGCCAGGACGCGGCTCGGTGGACGCGCTGATCTCGCAGACGCGGCGGCTCAAGGGCGACATGGACGCCGCCCGGCTGGGCGCACCGGCCGACCGGACCGACCCCCGGGGCCGCTGGCAACGGGCGCTCTACGAGCTCGCACGCCACCAACTCGACGATCTCGACGCGCACCTGGCCCAGTTACGGGACGGCCCCCCGCCGACGCCGAGCGACCCGGTCGCGCCCGCCGCCCCGGAGGCCGAGCGGCGCGCGTCGCTCCTGAGCCGGGTCGGCAGCGCCGAATGGAACCTGCTCACGGACGAGGCCCTCTGGTCCGAGGAGCTCTACGGCATCCTCGGCCGCGACCCCGCCGCCCCCGCCCTCACCCTCGACGAACTGCCCTCGCTCGTCCTGGAGGAGGACCGCCCGAAGCTGACCGCCATGGTCACCGACTGCCTGGTGGACTCCCGTCCCATCGACGGCGAGTTCCGGGTCGTCCACCCGGACGGCGGCCCGCGCACCGTGCACATGATGGGCGAGCCCGTGCTCGACGCCGAGGGCGGCACCGCCTCGATGTGGGCCGTGCTGCGCGACGTCAGCGAACTGCGCCGCAGCCAGCGGGAGGTGCGCGAGAGCCATGACTCGCTCCAGCGCGGGCAACACCGCGCGCAGGCCGAACACCGGCTCACGACCGAACTGCGGGAGGCCGTCCTGCCGTCGTGGCGCGGCCCCCTGAGCCTGCCGGGCCGCGGCCCCGGATCCCTGGATCTCGCCGCCCGCCGTCTGCCCGCCGCGACGGCCTCGCTGATCGGCGGCGACTGGTACGACGCCCTCGAACTGCCCGACGGCCCCACGCTGCTCGGGCTCGGCGATCTCACCGGGCAGGGGCCGGCCGTCACCTCCCACATCGCCATGATGCTGGGGGCCCTGCGGGGCATGGCCATGGCCGGCACCGGGCCGGGACAACTGCTGACCTGGCTTAACCAGTTGCTGGACGCCACCGTCCAGCCCGCCCTGGGCAGCGCCCTGTGCTGCCGCTACCGTCCGGACACCCGCACCCTGACCTGGGCACAGGCCGGGCACCCCGCCCCCCTGCTGTTCCGGGCCGGGACGGGACGCCGGCTGCACGCGCCGCAGGGCGTCCTCCTCGGAGCCTCCGCGCACGCCGTCTACGGGCAGGCCGAGGAGACCCTCGAAGTGGGCGACGTGCTGGTGCTGCACACCGAGGGGCCGGCGCCCGGCGACCGCCTGCTCGGCCTCGCCCCCCGCCTGAACGAGGCGCGCACCGCACAGGACTGCCTGCGCACGGTCGTCGAGGAGTGCGGCGGGACGGGACGCGACCACGACGCCTGCGTGCTCGTCGGCCGCGTCGCCCGCTGACCGTCGCGGCCGTCGGCCGGAACGCGACGGCCGACGCCGTCGCGCTCACGCCCGGGCGTCGTCGCCGGGCCGCGCCCCCTTCTGTTTCGGCAGCGCCAGCCGGATCTCCTCGCGCAGTTCTCCGATCCGGGGGGAGTCGGCGTACTGGGCGGTGAGCCGGTACATCTGGCTCAGCCGGTCCCAGGTGCGCCGGGAGGAGTTCGACCCCATCGACATCAGGGCCAACCGCGCGAACCGGTCCGCCTGTTCGGGATCGTTGGCGATGAAGCAGGCGGACGCCATGGACAGATGGTCGAAGATCTTCGACCGCTCGCGGCCGTCGACGCGCAGCGCGAGGGCTTTCTGGGCGTAGTACTGGGCGTGCGCGGCCGCCTGCGGCTCGAACTCGGCCAGCGTGCGGTACGCCAGCGCCTGCATGCCGTACAGGTCCTCGTCCTTGAAGGTCTGCATCCAGGACGGCGGGGCGCCCTCGTCCCGGTCGGAGACGAAGAGGTCCTCCGCCCGGCCGAGCGTGCGGCGCATGGCCTGCCCCTTGCCCATCGCCGCCTGCGCCCAGGCCTCGATGGTGTGGAACATCGCCCGGGTACGGGGCAGCACCCCGTCGCCGGAGCCGGACTGCGCCAGCTTCATGAGGTCCAGCGCGTCGTCGGGCCGCCCGAGATGGACCATCTGACGGGCCGCCCGGGACAGCGCCTCGCCGGCGCGCGGCCGGTCGCCGCCCTCGCGCGCGGCATGGGCGGCGATGACGAAGTACTTCTGGGCCGTCGGCTCCAGACCGACGTCGTGCGACATCCAGCCCGCGAGGACCGCGAGGTTGGCCGCGACGCCCCACAGACGTCGCTGGAGATGGGCGGGGTGGCGGTAGGAGAGGATGCCGCCCACCTCGTTGAGCTGTCCCACGACGGCCTTGCGCTGCAAGCCGCCGCCGCGGGCGGCGTCCCAGGCCCGGAACACCTCGACCGAGAGCTCCAGCTCGTCGACCTCCTCGGTTCCGATGGGAGCGGCCTCGTAGCGGTCGAACCCGGCCTGGTCTGCGTGGTGGAGGAGGGGGTGGTCGATGACAGGAGCGTCGGCGGAGAGCGTGGGGTCGGTGTGCAGCCACTCGTACATGGCGCCGCTGAGTGCTGATCCCGTGGCGAGCGCGGCGCCCGCGCCCACCAAGCCGCGTCGGTTGAGCATGAGGTCCATTCCCGTGAATTCGGTGAGGACCGCGGCAGTCCGTTCGGGCGCCCACGGCATGCCGTCGGGATGTTGCTCACTCCCGCCGCCCGGCCGATTCCCGGTACGCCCGTGCCGGACCAGACCGAGGTCCTCGATGGTCACGACACGGCCGAGACGCTCGGTGAACAGAGCCGCCAGCACCCGCGGCACCGGATCGCGCGGGATCTCTCCCGTGTCGATCCATCGCCGCACCCGGGAGGTGTCGGTCGACAGCTGGGGGTGGCCCATGGCCGCCGCCTGCCGGTTGACCAGCCTCGCGAGTTCGCCCTTGGACCAGCCGGCCAGGCCGAACAGGTCCGCCAGGCGGGTGTTGGGTTGTCCGCTCACGTCAAGCCCCCAGGTTCTCGGCTGAGTTGACAGTAGCCCCGGGAAAGTTGCCGGGCGACTATTCGCCAGGGTTCGCCAGGGTTCGCCAGATGGTGTGCCACTGGGCGACGGGTGTCAGGTAGGAATGCGCCACCCCGACCCGGTCGCCGAGGGGCATTCCCCAGGGTGTACCCGTGAGGGCCGGTCGGGGCAGCGCACTGACGTCCGGCACACGAAGGGATCTGTTTCTCCCATGTACGCAGCATCGTCCTCCGTGTCCGCCCCGCCCCGGTCGCTGCACACCCGCCCGGGCGGCGGCGGCCCCTACCTGGACCCCGCACGGTCGGCGGGCCCCGCGCTCGGCGCGGGTCCGGTCCGGCGCCCCGCGGGGCTCGGCACGCAGCCGCTCAGCGGCAGACTCGACCTGTCCGGCCCCCAGGGGGCCCAACTGCGCACGGCCATCGCCGCGGTGCACCGGATCTGCCCGGAGTTCGCCCCGGTCCAGGTACTGCGCCGCAGCGGCCGCTCGGTGCTCCTGGTCGGCACGACGGGACGCAGCACGGCCGTCGCCAAGTGCTTACTGGACCACTCCCCCGCATGGGCGGAGCGCATCCGGCACGAAATAGCCGCGTACCGCACGTTCGTCCGGCACCGCCCCCCCGTGCGGGCGCCGAGACTGATCGCGGCGGACCCGGACAACTGCACCCTGGTGATCGAGCGGATGCCGGGGCGGGTGGCGGCGCTCCAGCGGCACCCCACCGAGGCCCCGCCGCGGGCCGACGTCCGCGCGGCGCTCGGCGCGATCTGCCGGCTCAACGCCTGGCGGCCGCCGGCCGGGACGTTCGACGCGCCCCTGGACTACGCGGCCCGCATCTCCCGCTACCACGAGCTCGGTCTGCTCACCGACCGCGACCTGGGCGACCTCCAGAAGCTGCTGCACGGGATCGCCGCGGGCGCGGGGCGGCAGAGCATGGGCCAGTTCTGCCACGGCGACGCCCTCCTGTCGAACATCCTCCTGTCGCCGGCCGGACCGGTGCTGGTGGACTGGGAGCACGCGGGCTGGTACCTGCCGGGCTACGACCTGGCGACGCTGTGGTCGGCGCTGGCCGACGCGCCGGTGGCGCGCCGTCAGATCAGCCAGATCGCCCAGTCGGCGGGGCCGGCCGCGCGGGACGCCTTCCTGGTGAACCTGATGCTGGTGCTGACCCGCGAGATCCGCACCTACGAGACCGCCGTCCAGCGGTCGATGCACGACACGGCCCCGACCGCGGGCCATCCGGGCGCCGCGCCGTCCGGCGAGGAGCAGCGCCTGCTGCTGCGACGGCTGCACGACGACTGCCAACTGGCCCGCCGGGCGGTGCGCGCGGCGGTCGGCACCCGCTGAGGAGACCGAGAGGCCCGTGGCGCGCCGCAATGGCGGCACGCCACGGGCCTCTCCGCGCGCGGGCGGTGTCTTGACGGGGGAAATGACCCTTTTGCGGTCATGATTGACGGGTTGTCGACAAGGCGGAACCACCGGGCCCCGCGGGACCCGTACGCCGCCGCCCGCTCGCCCCCAGGAGACCGAGTTGCGAAAACCCGTCATTCCCCCCGCACCCCGCAGACGTTCCCGTAGAGCCGCAGGCGCCGTCGCGTCGGCGGCTCTGCTGCTCCCGCTGTGCGCGGCGGCCTCCCCCGCCGACGCCGCGGACCCCCGGCCCGCCTCGGCGAACGGCCTCCAGCGTGCCTTCGCCGCCGCGGCCGCCGAGTACCACGTGCCGCAGAGCGTGCTGCTGGGCGTCTCCTACCTCCAGTCCCGCTGGGACGCGCACGCCGGGGCGCCGAGCGTGACCGGCGGCTACGGCCCCATGCACCTCACCGACGCCCGCACGGCGCTCACGACCGGCGCGCAGCGCGGCCGGGACGCCCGGGACCTGCGGGGCGACCCGGACCGGCCGGCCCGGCGGCCGGCGCGGACCCCGCACGTGCGGCTTCCGTCGGACACGGAGCTGCCCGCCCGGCTGAAGACCCTGCCGAGGGCGGCGCGGCTGACGGGACGGAGCGCCGCGGCGCTGCGCACGGACCCCGCGGCCAACATCGCGGGCGGCGCGGCGCTCCTCGCGGCCGCCCAGCGCGCCCTGGGCGAGCCCCTGAGCGCCGACCCGGCGGACTGGTACGGCGCGGTGGCGCGCTTCACGGGCGCGGACGACACCGCGACGGCCGCCGCCTACGCCGACGACGTCTACGAGGTGCTGCGCAGCGGCGAGGAGCGCACCACGGACGCCGGCCAGACGGTCGCGCTGGGCGCGCAGCCGCACCTGGTCCCGCGCACGGCCGCACTGCACCGAGCCGGTCTGCGCACGCTCTCCGCGACGGGCGCCGAATGCCCGACGACGGTGTCCTGCGAGTGGATCCCGGCGCCGCACGAGCGGTTCGGCGACGACGACTACGGCAACCACGACGTGGCCGACCGGCCCGCCGCGCCCTCCATCAGGTACATCGTCGTGCACGACACGGAGGGCGGCTGGGACGGCGTGCTCTCCACCGTCCAGGACCCGACCTACGTGTCCTGGAACTACTCGCTGCGCTCCACCGACGGCCACATCGCCCAGCACGTCAAGGCCAAGGACGTGGCGTGGCACGCGGGCAACTGGTACGTCAACTCCAAGTCGGTCGGCCTGGAGCACGAGGGCTTCCTGGCCCGGCCCGACGCCTGGTTCACCGAGTCCATGTACCGGGCGTCGGCGCGTCTGGTGACGTACCTGGCCGGCAGGTACGGCGTCCCGCTGGACCGGCAGCACATCCTGGGCCACGACAACGTGCCCGGCCCGACCGGTGCGAGCATCCCCGGGATGCACACCGACCCCGGCCCGTTCTGGGACTGGCGGCACTACTTCGAGCTGCTCGGCCGGCCGTTCGAGGCGACGGCCGGCAGCACCGGATCCGTGGTGACGATCCGGCCCGACTACGCCGCCAACCGGCCGTCCTACACGGACTGCGGCGGCCAGGGACTGGCGTGCGCGGCGCACGGTTCCGGCGACGTGCGGCTGTACTCCGACCATGACGAGAAGTCCGCCCTGGTCAAGGACGTCGGAGACGGAGCGGCGCCCACCACGGGCGTGAACGACGTGTCCTCGCGGGCGTCGACCGGCCAGCAGTACGCGGTCGCCGACCGGTGGGGCGACTGGACGGCGATCTGGTACCTCGGCCGCAAGGCCTGGTTCCGCGACCCCGCGGCGCAGCCGGCCGCCGTGCCCACGACGGGCCGGGTGGTCACCCCGAAGGAGGGCCGCGACAGCGTGCCGTTGTACGGCAGGGCCTACCCCGAGGCCGGGGCCTACCCGGCGGGGATCCCGGCGCAGGCGCTCTCGCCGCTGCCGTACACCCTGCCCAAGGGGCAGAAGTACGTCGTCGGCGACGACGTGGCGGGCGAGTACTACTACGCGGTCACCTTCGACGGCGACGCGCACCGGCTGGTCGCCGGCGCCGACCGGTACTACGAGATCCAGTACGGCCACCGGGTGGCGTTCGTGCGCGCGGCGGACGTGACGGCGAGCCCGGCGACGTAGACGGCCCGGTCCGCGCCGCCCCCGCGGTCCGTCCGGTCCACGCGGCCGATGCCGTTCCCTCGGCGCGGCCGGCGTGGAGCGGGCCTCAGCCCTGCTGGAACAGCTCCGCCGGGAGCGGCTTCAGCAGGGCGTACAGGTCGTCGGTGATGGGGCGGTCCCAGGCGGCGATGGTCACCAGGACGTTGTCGCTGCGGTCGAACTGCACACAGGAGATCCGCCCCTCGGAGAGCTTGAGGCGGCGCACGATCAGCAGGTTGTCGCCCTGCATCACCGGCATGTCCTCGGTGCCGACGACGGTCACCTCCTCGTCGTTCTCCAGCGCGAGCAGGAGCTGGGCCACCTCGAAGGGCACCTCGCCCTCCTCGACCTCGCGGGCCGGGGATCCCTCGGGCAGGTTGCCGATGATCATCGCGGGGCCGCGGCCGCCGAAGAGGTCGTAGCGCAGGAAGACGCCCTGGCAGCTGCCGTCGGGCGCGGGCAGGAGACCTGCGCCGAGGTTGCCGGGCCAGTCGCCCGGGTCCATGGCCAGGACGTCGAAGTCGGGCCCGGCGGGCGTGGCGCTGCGGCGGCGGAGGAACGACATGCGGCCATGGTACGTGGCCGGGGCCCTCCGGCGACGCGTGGGCGGGACGCGTCCCGCGGGGCGCGAACCGGTGCGGGCGCCACCGGTCGCGGCACTCCCCCCGGCATGTCGCGGCGCTCTCCCCGGCATCTCGACGCGGCTCCGCACAGGCGTCGCCGCACCCCCGTCCGGCGTCCGGCGGCGTGCGCCCTCGCCGGCCGGGGCCGGCCGTCGGCCGCCGTCGCGGCCGGGGCGTCGCCGCGTGCCTGCGACGGAGTCCGGCCCTGTTCCCGTGGGCGGCCGGCGCGGTCAGGTCAGGTCGAACTCCCCCGCCCGCGCCTCCGACACGAACGCACCCCACTCGGCGGGTGTGAAGATCAGGGAAGGGCTCTGCGGGCTGCCGCTGTTGCGCATCGCGATGAAGCCCTCGACGAAGGCGATCTGGACATCCCCCCGCCCCCGGCTGCTGGACTGCCACTCGGCGGTGCTGAGGTCCAGCTCCGGCTTGTCCCAGCCCGTGAGCGGCTGCTGCTGGATGGTGCTCTCGGCCACGTCCGTGCTCCTCCCGGTTCGTCGTCCGCGGGCCAGCCTAGCGATCGGTCCCGGACGCCGACAGAGCACGCGAGGGGGGACCTTTCAGGACATCGGCGGCCGGTCCCCCACGAGCCACATGGAGAAGAACTGCGAACCGCCGCCGTAGGCGTGGCCCAGCACCCTGCGGGCCCGCTCCAGCTGGTGTTCCCCGGCCTGGCCGCGCACCTGGAGGGCGGCCTCCGCGAAGCGGATCATGCCGGAGGCGCCGATCGGGTTGGTGGACAGCACGCCGCCCGACATGTTGACGGGCAGGTCGCCGTCGAGCTCGGTGACGCCGGCCTCGGTGAGCTTCCAGCCCTCCCCCTCCGCGGCGAAGCCGAGGTTCTCCAGCCACATCGGCTCGTACCAGGAGAAGGGCACGTAGATCTCGGCGGCGTCGATGTCGCGGCGCGGGTCGGCGACGCCGGCCTGCCGGTAGACGTCGGCGGCGCAGTCCTTGCCGGCCTGCGGCGACACGGCGTCCTTGCCGGCGAACAGGGTCGGTTCGCTGCGCATCGCGCCTCCGAGCACCCAGGCGGGCGGCCGGGGCGCGCGGGCGGCTCCGGCCCGGTCGGTGAGCACCATCGCGCAGGCCCCGTCGGAGGAGGGGCAGGTCTCGGAGTAGCGGATGGGGTCCCAGAGCATGGGCGAGGCCTGGACCTTCTCCAGCGTGACGTCGTGCTCGTGGAGGTGGGCGTAGGGGTTCTTCAGCGCGTTGCGGCGGTCCTTGTACGCCACGAGCGAGCCGACGGTGTCGGGGGCGCCGCTGCGCCGCATGTAGGCGCGCACGTGCGGGGCGAAGAAGCCGCCGGCCCCGGCCAGCAGGGGCTGCTGGAAGGGGATGGGCAGGGACAGTCCCCACATGGCGTTGGACTCGGACTGTTTCTCGAAGGCGAGGGTGAGGACCGTGCCGTGGACGCGGGCGGCGACGAGGCCCGTGGCGACCAGCGCGGTGGACCCGCCGACCGAGCCGGCCGTGTGCACCCGGAGCATGGGCTTGCCCACCGCGCCGAGCGCGTCGGCGAGGTACAGCTCGGGCATCATGACGCCCTCGAAGAAGTCGGGTGCCTTGCCGATGACGACGGCGTCGACGTCGGCCCAGGTCAGCTCGGCGTCGTCGAGGGCGCGTCGGGCGGCCTCGCGCACCAGCCCGGCGATCGAGACGTCCCGGCGGGCCGCGACGTGCTTGGTCTGGCCGATCCCGACGACGGCCACGGGCTCCTTGCTCATCGCGGTTCCCCTTCGAGTACGGCGACCAGGTTCTGCTGGAGACACGGGCCGGAGGTGGCGTGGGCGAGGGCGCGGTCGGAGTCGCCCCGGTGGATGCGGGCGGCGGCCTCGCCGATGCGGATCAGGCCGGCGGCCATCATGGGGTTGGCGGCGAGCGCGCCGCCGGACAGGTTCACCCGGACGCTGTCGTCCAGCCGCAGCGCCTTGCGCAGCACGACCTCCTGCGAGCTGAACGGCGCGTGCAGCTCGGCGGTGTCCACGGGCCGGTCGAACGCGCCGGCCCGCTCGGCGGCGAGGCGGGTGGAGGGCGAGTCGGTCAGGTCGCGCACACCGAGCGAGTGGGCCTCGATGCGGTGGTCGACGCCCCGGATCCAGGCGGGGCGGGAGCACAGTTCGCGGGCCCGTTCGCCCGCCGCGAGGACGACGGCGGCGGCTCCGTCGCCGACGGGCGGGCAGTCGCCGGTGCGCAGCGGCCGTACCGCCCAGTCGCCCTGCGGGACGGCGCCGCGCAGCTGGGCGTGGGAGTTGAGGGTGGCGGTGCGCCGGCTGCGGGCGCCGATCGCGGCGAGGCCGGGTTCGTCGGTGTCGCCGGCGTCGATCAGGGCCTGCGCCTGCAATGCGGCCAGCGCGACGGCGTCGGGCCACAGGGGGGCGACGTAGTACGGGTCGAGCTGGCGGGTGAGGACGTCGCGCAGGGAGCCGGGCGAGGACTTGCCGTAGGAGTAGACGAGCGCGGTGTCGGCGTCGCCGGTGAGGAGCTTGGTCCACGCCTCGTACAGGGCCCAGGCGCCGTCCATCTCGACGTGGGACTCGGAGACGGGCGGCCAGGCGCCGACGCCGTCGAGGGCGAGGGTGAAGGAGAAGGCGCGGCCGGCGAGGTAGTCGCTGGAGCCGGAGCAGGTGAAGTCGATGTCGGCGGTCTTCAGGCCGGTCCGGTCCAGGACGCTGTGCAGGACCGGCATGAGCATCTCGACCTCGGAGAGCTCGTCGGTGCTGCGCAGGACGTCGGTCTGGGCGTAGGCCACCACCGCGACGTCGCGGCGGTCCGAGGGTTCCTCGCGGGTCACAGCAGCTCCTTGTAGACGTCGTAGTCCGCGTCCGGTTCGCCGGTGGGCCGGTAGTGGTCGGGGTAACGGGCGCCCTCCGTCCACACCGGCTCGACGCGCAGGCCCATGCGGACCTGGTCGTAGGGGATCCCGCCGATGCGTCCGTGCAGGGCCAGGTCGGCGCCGTCGAGGGCGATGTGGGCGTAGACGTAGGGCACCTCGATGTCGAGGTTCTTCGCCTTGATGTTGACGATGCAGAAGGTGGTGACCGTCCCGCGCGGTCCGACCTCGACCCGCTCGGCGGTGGGGACGCCGCAGGTGGGGCAGGCCCCGCGGGGCGGGACGTACACCTTGCGGCAGGACGGGCAGCGTTCGCCGACCGTGCGCCGGGTGGACAGGGCGGCGATGTAGGCGGACTGCGCGCGGCCGGGCGAGTAGGTGTAGTCGAGACGGGCGGGGGCGACGATGCCGGTGACGGGGTCGTCCGCGAGCGCGCCGGGATCGCCGTCGGCGGGCGCGGGTCCGCCGTCGTCCGGCTCGAAGCAGGCGATGTCGGTGATGGCGCCGACGCGTTCCGCGGCCCAGCGGATCCGCACGCGCATCCCGGTGCGGACGGCGTCGGGGCCGGGGGCGTCGAGGGCGTGCAGGAGGGCGGTGTCGGCGCCGTCGAGGCGGACCAGGACCCAGGCGAACGGGGTGGCGAGGGGCTGCCCGCGGCGGGGGGCGTGGTTCCAGGCCCAGGTGGTGACGGTGCCGGTGGTCGCGACCGGGACGAGGTCGTGGATCTCCTCGGCGGTCACGGGGTCGTACTCCACGGGCGGGACGAGGGTGCGCCCGTCGCCGGTCCGCACGCCGAGGACGACGCGCTCGCGCAGGCCGGTCAGGAACGCGCTCTGCACGGGACCCAGGGACCGGGTGAACGGGAACTCGACGACCAGGGGCGCTTTCAGGACTTCGGGCATCGGGGCTGCCTCCTCGGGGAGCCGACGTCGGGGGGAGCGCCCGGTGACGGGCGCGGGGCGATCAGCTGTGCGGCCGCGGCGCGCGGGCCGGGGCGGCCACGTCGGCCTCGCGGACCGTGACCGGCGTGCACCGCCTGCGCGCCCGCCGTCACGCGCGCCGGTAGCGGGGCGGTCGCTTCTCCGCGAAGGCGCGGGCGCCCTCCTTGGCGTCGGCGGTGTCGAAGACCGGCCAGCCCCGGGCGAGTTCGGCGGCCAGACCGTCGGTCTCGGTGAGTTCGGCCGTCTCGTACACCGACGCCTTGACGGCCTCGACCGCCAGCGGGGCGCAGGAGTTGACGCGTTCGGCGATCTCCAGGGCCTTGTGCAGGGCCGTGCCGTCCGGCACGACGTGTCCGACCAGGCCGATGTCCGCGGCCTCCCGGGCGCTGTAGGGACGCCCGGTGAGGAGCATCTCCAGAGCGTGGGTGCGCGGGATCTGCCGCTGGAGCCGGACGGTGGAGCCGCCGATCGGGAACAGTCCGCGCCTGACCTCGAAGAGGCCGAAGGTCGCGGAATCGCCGGCGACGCGGATGTCGGTGCCCTGGAGCATCTCGGTGCCGCCCGCGACGCAGTACCCCTCGACGGCGGCGATCACCGGCTTGCGCGGGCGGTGGTGGCGGAGCATGGCCTTCCAGTGCAGGTCCGGGTCGGCCTTGAGCCGGTCGCGGTACTGCTCGCCCTGCATGCCCTCGCCGGCCAGGGCCTTGAGGTCCATGCCGGCGCAGAAGGAACCGCCCGCGCCGGTGAGGACGACCGAGCGGACCGAGTCGTCCTCGTCGGCCTCCTGCCAGCCGTCGTACAGGCCGACGAGCATGGCGAGCGAGAGCGCGTTCTTGGCCTGCGGCCTGTTGAGCGTGAGCACGAGCGTGGCGCCTTCGCGCCGCACGGTGAGGTGTTCGGTACCGCCCATCGCACATCTCCCCTCGGAAAGAACGAGAACAGGTTGCAGTAGGCGTGATGGCAGTTCAAGGGTTTTCTGACAGACAGTCAGATTTATTGGCGCGGGCCCTTCCCACTTGCCGGACCCTTTGCTCTGATGACCGGCGAACCGTCTGGGAACCCGGCCCCGGTCAGGAGGAACGGTGGAGTACAACCTTGCCGACCTGTTCGAGTCGGTCGTCGACGTGGCGGCGGACCGCGAGGCGCTCGTGTACGTCGACCATCCCGGCACGGGCGCGGAACGCCGGCTGACGTACGCGGAGCTCGACGCGGCGGCCAACCGCATCGGACACCACCTCCTCGACAGCGGCCTGCGCCCCGGCGAGCATCTCGGGCTGCATCTGTACAACGGCGTGGAGTACCTACAGACGGTGCTGGGCTGCCTGAAGGCGCGCATCGTGCCGGTCAACGTCAACTACCGCTACGTGGAAGAGGAGTTGGTCTATCTCTATCGGGACGCGGACCTGGTCGCGCTCGCCTTCGACGCCGAGTTCGCCGACCGGGTGGCGGCCGCCCTGCCGCAGACGCCGGCCCTGCGGCACCTGATCCGGGTCGGCCCGGTGGGCGAGGGGGCGATCCCGTTCGCGCAGGCCGAGGCGAGCGGCTCGCCCGAACGCGGCTTCCCGGCCCGCTCCGGCGACGACCAGTTCATCATCTACACCGGGGGCACGACCGGCATGCCCAAGGGCGTCATGTGGCGGCAGGAGGACCTGTTCTTCTCGGGCCTGGGCGGCGGTTCGCCCACGGGCGAGCCGGTGAGGAAGCCCGAGGAACTCGCCGAGCGGGTCGCCGCCGGCGGCACCGGGATCACCTTCTTCCCGACTCCCCCGCTGATGCACGGCACCTCCACCCTCACCGCCTTCATCGGCTTCAACTTCGGCCAACGCGTGGTGATCCACCGCAAGTTCGTGCCCGAAGAAGTGCTGCGGACCATCGAGAAGGAGAAGGTCACCAGCATCTCCCTGGTGGGCGACGCGATGCTGCGGCCGCTGATCGACGCACTGGAGGGCCCCATGAAGGGCACCGACTGCTCGTCGGTGTTCAGCGTCTCCTCGTCCGGGGCGATCATGTCGGACACGGTCCGCCGTCAGTTCCGGGCGCTGATGCCCAACGCGATGCTGCTGAACAACTTCGGCTCCTCGGAGTCCGGCTTCAACGGCACGGCCACCGAGGACTCCGGGCCGGAGCGCGGCTTCCGCGTCCGGGTCAACCCCCGTACCCGGGTGGTCGATCCGGCCACCCGCGAGCCGGTGGCGGCGGGCGAGATCGGCCGCGTCGCCCAGCGCGGCCACGTCCCGCTCGGCTACTACAACGACCCGGCGAAGACGGCCGAGACCTTCTTCGAGAAGGACGGCGAGCGCTGGGTGCTGCTCGGGGACATGGCGACCGTCGACGAGGACGGCGTGGTCGTCGTCCTCGGGCGCGGCTCGCAGTGCATCAACACCGGGGGCGAGAAGGTGTACCCCGAGGAGGTCGAGCAGGCGCTCAAGGCGCATCCGGACGTGTACGACGCCCTGGTGGCGGGCGTGCCGGACCCGACGTGGGGCAACCACGTGGCGGCGGTGGTCCAGGTGCGCCACGGCGCGCCGCCGCCGTCCCTGGAGGACATCCAGCGGCACTGCCGCACGCGGCTCGCCGGGTACAAGATCCCGCGCCAGCTGGTGCTCGCCGAGACCGTCCGCCGCTCCCCGAGCGGCAAGGCGGACTACCGGTGGGCGCGTGAGGTCGCCGTGGCGCAGAGCGGCTGACCGGGCCGCCCGCGCCGGCCCCGAACGCCGTCGTCCTCAGTCCCGGGGCGCCGCATCGGCGCGACCGGCCGCTTCCAGGAAGTCGCCGACCCGCCCGGTGAACCGGTCCGGGTCGTCGAGCCAGGGGTAGTGGCCGGCGCCGGGCTGCACGGCGAACTCGGCGTGCGCGAACGCGTCGGCCACCAGCCGCGCGCGCTCGGGCCGGGGCCCGCCGTCCAGCTCACCGGCCAGCACGAGCACGGGTGCGGCCACCCGGGTCAGCGCCGCCCGCAGGGCCGGCGGGTCGAAGGCGGCCGGGTCGAGGAAGCGGTCCTCGCCCTCGACGCAGGTCTGCTCGTCCGCGGCGGCCTCGTGAGCGCGGGCCGCGTCGTCCCACCTGCCGTGGAAGAAGGGGCCGACGACCGCCGGGTCGGCCTCGCCCGCACCCCCGAGCCACGCCTCGAACGCGGGAAACGCGTCGTCGAACCAGGGCTCGCCTCGACGCAGCCGGGCCGCGGCCAGCCGCTCCGCCGCCGTGGCCGGCCGGCCGAGCGCCCACGGATTGACGGTGACCAGCACGAGCCCGGACACCCGGTGCGGGTGGCGCGCCGCGTACAGCATCGCGAGGCTGCCGCCCGCCGAATGGGCCAGCACGTCGAGCCGCTCCCGCCCCAGGTGCACGCGCAGCGCCTCGACGTCGTCCACCTGCCGGTCGCAGCGGTAGGTCGCCGGATCCGCGGGCCGCGCGGAGCCGCCCGTGCCGCGCAGGTCGAGCAGGATCAGACGGCGCCGGCCGGCCAGGCCGCCGAGGTCGCCGAGGTAGGCGGAGGCCCGCAGGGGGCCGCCGGGCAGGACCACGAGCGGCTCGCCCTCACCGGCCTCCCGGTAGGCGAGCTCGGTCCCGTCCGGTGCGGTGAAGATCGGCATGCCCGATTCTGGACAGCGGCGGCGGCCGCACGCAACGGAATACTCCGCGGTCCCGGACTCCCGGGGCGTTCCGGAGTTCCCGGGGAAAAGTCACCGCCCGCCTCTTGCCCGACGTCCGCGGGCCTGGATTACTGATCGGCAAGAAGGTCGACCGAATGATCGGTCGCCCGGAATGAGACAGTTCGGTGTCGGGATCGTCCGGCGGCGGGGCCGTCCGGTGCGGGAAGGGATCCGCGCCGCGCGTCCCGCACCGCCGGGACAGGTCGGTGAGGGAGACGTCCCATGACGGATGAGCGGAACCTGCTGGACGAGGGCGAGCGCCTCGACGAGGCCGCGCTGCGCACGGTGCAGCTGGAGCGGCTGCGGACCTCGCTGCGTCGCGCCTACGCATCGGTCCCCTTCTACCGCGAGGCGTTCGACCGGGCCGGGGTCCACCCGGACGACTGCCGCGACCTCGCCGACCTCGCCCGCTTCCCCTTCACCACCAAGGCCGACCTGCGGGCGCACTACCCGTACGGGATGTTCGCCGTCCCCCGGGACCGCCTGCGCCGCATCCACGCCTCCAGCGGCACGACCGGCCGGCCGACCGTCGTGGGCTACACGGACGCCGACCTGTCCATGTGGTCGGACGTGATGGCCCGTTCGCTGCGGGCGGCGGGGGTGCGGCCCGGCGACACCGTCCACGTGGCCTACGGCTACGGCCTGTTCACCGGAGGACTCGGCGCCCACTACGGCGCCGAGCGCCTCGGCTGCACGGTGATCCCCGCGTCCGGCGGCATGACCTCCCGTCAGGTCCGGCTCATCCTGGACCTCGAAGCCCGCGTCATCATGGTGACCCCGTCCTACATGCTCACGCTGCTCGACGAGTTCGAACGCCAGGGCGTGGACCCCCGCTCCACCTCGCTGCGCGTGGGGGTCTTCGGCGCGGAGCCGTGGACCGAGCGGATGCGGCGCGAGATCGAGGAGCGGTGCGCGATCGACGCCGTCGACGTCTACGGGCTGTCGGAGGTGATCCGGCCGGGCGTGGCGCAGGAGTGCGTGGAGACCAAGGACGGTCTGCACGTCTGGGAGGACCACTTCTACCCGGAGGTGGTCGACCCGATCACCGGCGAGGTCCTGCCGGAGGGCGAGGAGGGCGAGCTGGTGTTCACCTCGCTGACCAAGGAGGCCATGCCGGTCGTGCGCTACCGCACACGCGACCTCACCCGCCTGCTGCCGGGCACGGCGCGCGTCTTCCGGCGGATGCGGAAGGTGACCGGGCGCAGCGACGACATGATCATCCTGCGTGGGGTGAACCTGTTCCCCACCCAGATCGAGGAGATCGTGCTGCGCACCCCGGGCGTGGCGCCCCACTTCCAGCTCCGTCTGACGCGTGAGGGACGGCTCGACGCCCTCACGGTCCGCGCCGAGGCCCGCCCTGACGCCACGCCCGCGGACCGCGAGGCGGCCGCGCGCGCCGTCGCCGCGGCCGTGAAGGACGACATCGGTGTGTCGGTCGCCGTCGAGATCGTCGAACCGGAGTCGCTGGAGCGGTCGGTGGGCAAGATCAGGCGGATCGTGGACGAGCGCCCGCGCGCCTCATGACGGCCGGTGGCGCCGGGACGGCCGGCGCCATGACGGCCGCGGGCGTCATGCGCCGAACCGGTCCCTCAGCTCGCGCTTGAGGATCTTGCCGCTGGCGTTGCGGGGCAGCTCGTCCACGAAGAGCACCCGCTTGGGAGCCTTGAACGGGGCGAGCTTCTCGCGCGCGAGGGCGACGAGTTCGTCCTCGGACACCTCGCCCCGTGGCACGACGACCGCCGTGATCGCCTCGATCCACTTCTCGTCCGGCAGACCGATCACGGCGACCTCGGCGACGCACTCGTGGGTGTAGAGGACGTCCTCGACCTGCCGGGAGGCGACCAGCACACCGCCGGAATTGATGACGTCCTTCACGCGGTCGACGATCGTGAAGTAGCCGTCGGCGTCGCGCACGGCGAGGTCGCCCGAACGGAACCACCCGTCCCGGAACGCCTCGGCGGTCTCCTCGGGCTTCTCCCAGTAGCCCTCGCACAGTTGCGGGGACCGGTAGACGATCTCGCCGGGGGTGCCGTCGGGGACGTCGACGCCGTCCTCGTCGACCACGCGGGCGTCCACGAACAGGACGGTGCGACCGCAGGAGTCCATGCGCCCCTTGTGCTCGTCGGGGGCGAGGACGGTGGCGAGCGGGCCGATCTCGCTCTGCCCGAAGCAGTTGTACAGCGCGAGGCGGGGCAGTCGTTCGCGCAGCCGCTCCAGGACCGGCACCGGCATGACCGACGCCCCGTAGTAGGCCTTGCGCAGGCCGCTCAGGTCACGGGTGGCGAAGTCGGGGCGGTTCGTCAGGGCGATCCACACGGTGGGCGGCGCGAAGAGGCTGTCGACGCGGCCGGTCTCGATCAGGTCGAGGAGCCGGTCGCCGTCGGGGGCGTCCAGCACGATGTTCGTGGCGCCGACCGCGAGGTAGGGCAGCAGGAAGACGTGCATCTGCGCCGAGTGGTACAGCGGGAGGGCGTGCGCGGGACGGTCGCCGGCGCTCAGGTCGAGGGCGGCGATCGCGCTGAGGTACTCGTGCACCAGGGCGCGGTGGGTCATCATCGCGCCCTTGGGCAGGGCCGTGGTGCCGGAGGTGTAGAGCAGCTGCACCAGGTCGTCGGTGCGCGGCTCGGGACCGTCGTGGACGGGGGCGGCGGCCAGCCGGGCGAGGAGCGAGTCGTCGGCGTCGCGCAGCGGCACGGTCCGCACGCCGTCGGGCAGCCGGCCGGCCAGGTCCGGGTCGGCCAGGACCAGCGAGCTGCCCGACTGGGAGACCAGGTACGCCAGTTCGTCGCCGGTCAGGTTCTGGTTGAGCGGGACGTGGACCAGCCCCGCGCGGGCGCAGGCCAGGAACGCGAGGAGGTAGGCGTCGGAGTTGTGGCCGTAGGCCCCGACCCGGTCGCCGGGGGCGAGGCCCGCGGCGAGCAGGACGCTCGCCGCGCGTGAGACCGCCTCGTCCAGTCCCTCGTAGGTCCAGGTGCGGTCGCGGTACTCGACCGCCACGCGCGCCGGGGTGCGGCGGGCGCTGCGCCGCAGCACCCCGTCGACCGTGCTGCCATGTCCGGGCGTCATGGCTCATGATCCTGGGACGGCGGCCGGGGCAGGTCAAGTCGGAGCGGAGCGCGGGCCCCGGGCCGAGGGCGGGGCCGACCGCTCACACCGGGCGGGTCCGGCCTTCCCAGTACGGCTCGCGCAACCGCCGCTTGTAGAGCTTGCCGTTGGGATCGCGGGGCATCTCGGCGATGAAGTCGACGGATCTGGGCCGCTTGTACCCGGCCAGCCGCTCGGCGCAGTGGGCGAGGAGCTCGGCGGCGAGGTCCGGGCCGGGCCGCCGGCCGGGGGCGGGCTCGATGACGGCCTTCACCTGCTCGCCCCAGTCGTCGTGCGGGATGCCGAAGGCGGCGGCGTCGGCGACCGCGGGGTGGGCGAGCAGCACGGACTCGATCTCGGCGGGGTAGATGTTGACGCCGCCGGAGATGATCAGGTCGATCTTGCGGTCGCGCAGGTAGAGATAGCCGTCCTCGTCGAGGACCCCGAGGTCGCCGACGGTGAAGAAGTCGCCGATGCGGTTCTTCCTCGTCTTGTCCTCGTCCTTGTGGTAGGCGAAGCCTCCGGTGGTCATCTTCATGTAGACCGTGCCGAGTTCGCCGGGCGGCAGCCGCTCGCCGTCGTCGTCGAAGATCGCCAGCTCGCTGATGGGCCAGGCCTTTCCGACCGTGCCGGGCTTCTTCAGCCATTCCTCGGCCGTGGCGAACGCGCCGCCGCCCTCGCTGGCCGCGTAGTACTCCTCCACGCAGGCGCCCCACCAGTCGATCATCGCCCGCTTCACGTGGTCGGGGCAGGGCGCGGCCCCGTGGATGGCGTGCCGCATGGAGGTCACGTCGTAGCGCGCCCGTACGTCCTGCGGGAGGGCCAGGAGGCGGTGGAACTGGGTGGGGACCATGTGGGTGTGGGTGCAGCGGTGGGCGTCGATGAGACGGAGCATCTCCTCGGGCGTCCACTTGTCCATCACGACCAGCCGGTGACCCAGGTGCAGGGACGCTGCCGCGAACTGGAGCACGGCCGTGTGGTAGAGCGGCGAGCACACCAGATGCACGTTGTCGTCGAAGGGCCTGATGCCGAAGATGCCGAGGAAGCCGCCGAGGTAGGACTCCTCGGGCGGCTTCCCGGGCAGCGGGCGACGGATGCCGCGCGGGCGGCCCGTGGTGCCCGAGGTGTAGTTCATGACCCAGCCGAGCGTGCGTTCGGCGGGGGCCGACTCCGGTTGTCCGTCGAGGAGTTCGGCGTACAGCCGGAAGCCGTCGACCGCGCCGACGGCGTAGCGGTGGGTGGCGGGCAGGCCGGCCTCGTCGGCGGCCCGGCGCGCCTGGTCGGCGAACCGCTCGTGGGCGACGAGCACCTTGGCCCCCGAGTCGGAGACGATCCAGGCGATCTCGGGGCCGACGAGGTGGTGGTTGACGGGCACGAGGTAGAACCCGGCCTGGGTGGCGGCCAGATGGGCGGTGAAGAACTCGGCCGAGTTGGGCAGGACGACGGCGAAGGCGTCGCCGCGTTCCAGACCGGCGGCGCGCAGACCGTGCACGAGCCGGTTGGCGGCGGCGTGCAGGCGGCCGGCGGTCCACTCCTGGCCGTCGGGCGCGATCAGGACGGTGCGGTCGGGGTCCTGGGCCGCCTGGGCCCAGAAGCCCGCGGGGGGTGTGCTGGTCACTGGCCGCTCCTTCCGGCGATGCGGTTGACGCGGTCCACGGCCCGTTCGAAGCCGCGGGTGAGATCGTCGAAGACCGCCTGGACGCTGCGGACTTCGTTCATCCGGCCGACGATCTGGCCGACGGGGGTGCCGAGCAGCGGGTCGACCTCGTACTTCTGGATGCGGGAGACGGCCTCGGCGACGAGCAGGCCTTGCAGGGGCATGGGCAGGGTGCCCGGTCCCTCGGGGTCGTCCCAGGCGTCGGTCCACTCGGTGCGCAGCTGGCGGGCGGGTTTCCCGGTCAGGGCGCGGGAGCGGACCGTGTCGCCGGAGCCGGCCGCGAGGAGCTTGCGGGTCAGGGCGGGCGAGTGCAGGTCGGCCTCGGACGTGGTCAGCCAGACGGATCCGAGCCATACGCCCTGGGCGCCGAGCGCGAGGGCGGCGGCGGCCTGCCGTCCGCTGCCGATGCCGCCGGCGGCCAGCACGGGCAGCGGGTCCACGGCCTCGACGACCTCCGGGACGAGCACCATGGAGGCGATCTCGCCGGTGTGACCGCCCGCCTCGTAGCCCTGGGCGACCACGACGTCGATGCCGGCGTCCCGGTGCTTGCGGGCGTGCCGGGCGCTCCCGGCCAGCGCGGCGACGAGGACGTCGTGGTCGTGGGCGCGGGCGACGACGTCGGCGGGCGGCGAGCCGAGCGCGTTGGCCAGCAGCCGGATCGGATAGTCGAAGGCGACGTCGAGCTGGCTGCGGGCGACCTGTTCCATCCACCCGGTGATCCGCCACCCGGCGGCCTCGCCCTCGGCCAGCTCGGGGACGCCGTGCTTGGCGAGGGTGTCGCGCACGAAGTCCCGGTGCCCCTCGGGGATCATCGCCTCGACGTCGGCCTCGCTGACGCCCTCGACCTTCTTGGCGGGCATGACGACGTCGAGCCCGTACGGCTTGCCGTCGACGTGGGCCTCGATCCAGTCGAGGTCGCGTTTGAGGTCGTCCGGGGCGGTGTACCGGACCGCGCCGAGCACGCCGAAGCCGCCCGCGCGGCTGATGGCCGCGGCGACGGCGGGGAACGGCGTGAAGCCGAAGACGGCGTGCTCGACTCCCAGTTGTGTGCTCAGCTCCGTCTGCATGGGCGCAGGATGCCGCAGCGGCGCGGACGACGGAAGAGCTTTTCTGATAGACCGTCAGATTGTTGGGTCCGGATCCCGGGGCGCCTCCAGCACGGCCATCGCCGCGTTGTGCCCCGGCACCCCGCTCACTCCTCCCCCGCGCACCGCGCCGGCCCCGCACAGCAGCACGTTGCCGTGCCGGGTCTCCACGCCCCAGCGGCCGGCGCCGTCGTCCGCGTACGGCCAGGACAGCTCGCGGTGGAAGATGTTGCCGCCCGGCAGTCCGAGGTCGCGCTCCAGGTCGAGCGGGGTCCTCGCCTCGATGCAGGGACGGCCGTCGGCGTCCAGGGCCAGGCAGTCGGCGAGGGGTTCGGCCAGGTGCGCGTCGAGCTGGGCGAGGGTCGACCTCAGCAGTTCCTCGCGCACGCCGTCGTTGTCGGCGCGGAAGAGCCGGGCCGGCGTGTGCAGCCCGAACAGCGTCAGCGTCTGGTATCCCGCCGCGGCGAGGTCGGGGCCGAGGATGGTGGGGTCGGTCAGGGAGTGGCAGTAGATCTCCGAGGGCGGGGCGGCCGGCAGATCGCCGGCGGCGGCCTGGGCGTGGGCGGCGGCGAGCTGTTCGTAGCCCTCCGCGATGTGGAAGGTCCCGGCGAACGCCTCCCGCGGGTCGACGGAGCTGTCGCGCAGCCTCGGCAGCCGCTTGAGCAGCATGTTCACCTTGAGCTGGGCGCCCTCGGCGGGGGCGGGCGGCTCGTCGCCGGCGAGGGCCGCGAGCGCCTGCGGGGAGGCGTTCACCAGGACGTGCCGGGCGGCGACGACGCCCTCGCCGTCGGCGCTGCGATAAGTCACCTCGGCGCTGCGGCCGTCCGTGTCGATGCGCACGGCCTCGTGTCCGGTGGCGAGGACGGCTCCCGCGTCCCGGGCGGCGGCGGCCAGGGCGTCGGTGAGGGCGCCCATCCCGCCGACGGGCACGTCCCACGCCCCCGTGCCGCCGCCGATCACGTGGTAAAGGAAGCAGCGGTTCTGCCGCAGGGACGGGTCGTGGGCGTCGGCGAAGGTGCCGATGAGGGCGTCGGTGAGGACCACGCCCCGCACGAGGTCGTCGGCGAAGCGTTCCTCGACGGCCGCGCCGATCGGCTCCTCGAACAGGACCCGCCAGGCCTCCTCGTCGTCGACCGTGCGGCGCAGTTCGTCGCGGGTGGGCAGGGGTTCGGTGAGCGTGGGGAAGACCCGCCGGGCGAGCCGTCCGGTCATGCCGTAGAAGCGCTCCCAGGCCGCATACTCGCGCTCGCCGCCCGTGAGCCGCGCGAACGCCTCACGGGTGCGCTCCTCGCCCCCGCCCACCAGGAGTCCGGTGGGCCGTCCGGCGCGCTCCACGGGCGTGTACGAGGAGATCGTGCGGCCGCGGACGTGGAAGCGCAGCCCCAGGTCCCGCACGATCTTCGAGGGAAGCAGGCTGACCAGGTACGAGTACCGGGACAGCCGGGCGTCGACGCCGGCGAACGGACGGGTGGAGACGGCGGCGCCGCCGGTGTGGTCGAGCCGCTCCAGCACCAGCACCGACCGTCCGGCCCGGGCCAGGTAGGCGGCCGCGACCAGGCCGTTGTGGCCGCCGCCCACGACGACGACGTCGTAGGAGCGCCTCTCCCCGGGCCCCTGCGCCTTCCCGGGCCCTGCCGGCCCCTCGCGTCCCGCGCGCTCCTCGCGTCCGTCGTTTCCGTCGTTTCCGTCGCGTCCGTGGTGTCCGTGGTGTCCCGGGTGTCCCTCGTGTGCTGGCATGGTTCTTGGTAACACGAGGCGATCAAGGTCGGCCAGGGGCCGTCCGCGCTCCACGGACCGGGATCCGGAGCGGGCGCTGGACCGGGAGCAGGGCCGGGACCGGCAGGACGGCCGGACCGCCGCGACGTTCACCGCGGCGGCCGCTCCCCCCTCCGCGGGGGGGGGGCCGGTCCGCAGGTCCCCGGAGACGCGGCCGCGCGCGGGGCGACGCGCGGTCGGGCCACGCCATGTCGTCCACGGCGAGGAACGGTTCGCCGGCCACGGCCGCGTGGGCGACCCGGTGAACGCCCTGACGTCCCGGCGCAGAGGGGACTGGTCGGCGTAGCCCGCCTCGGCCGCGGCCCGGGCGGCGGCCTCGCCCGCGATCAGGCGGTGGGCGGCATGGTCGAAGCGGACGAGCCTCGCGGCCGACGTGGGCGGCAGGCCGAGCTGGGATCAGGGCCGACCTCGCGATCGCCGGGGGCGGACGCACCTGGACGCACTCGACGTTCTCGCCACGGGCCCGGACCGCTCCGCCCGGCGGCGGGGCGGTTTCCGGCAGGCGGCCTACGGCCGCGCTTTCTGCGGTGCCGGACGGGCCTCGGGGCCGAGCCGGTCCACGGCCCGCAGGATGTGCTTGGGCGGGAGCTGCCGGCGAAGACGGGCGGGAACACGGCGCAGCACGGCCCCGGTGGTGCGCAGCCGGCGGGTGACGGTGGCGGGATCGGGGGCGCGTCTGCCGTACAGCTCGTGGGCGTACGGCGGCAGCGAGGCGTACGCCAGCCGCGCCACGTGCCGCCACAGCAGGGCGCGCGCCGGCACGAGCAACGGGTGGATCGGCGGCCGGAGCAGGAAGTCGTCCACCTCGCGCGCCTCGGCGCCGGCGGCGAGTTCGGGGCGGACATTCTCGAAGTACGCCTCCATGGCGGCCCGGTCACCGGGCACGGTCTCCGGATCGAGCCCCACCAGGCGCGCGCTGACGCGGTGTTCGCCGATGTAGCGGTCGGCGGCCGCGTCGGAGAGCGGGTAGCCGGAGCGGCGCAGGACGTGCAGATAGGAGTCGATCTCGGCGCAGTGGACCCACAGCAGCAGGGCGGGTTCGTCGACTCCGTAGCGTTCTCCGGAGTCGGGGTCGGTGGCGGAGAGCAGGCGGTGGATCCGGCGGACGCGGGCACCCGCCTTCTCGGCGTCTTCGGCGGTGCCGTAGGTGGTGGTGCCGACGAAGTCGGCGGTGCGCATCAGCCGGCCCCAGGCGTCGCGCCGGAAGTCGGAGTTCTGCGTCACGCCGCGCACGGCGCGCGGGTGCAGGGCCTGGAGGTAGAGCGCCCGGATCCCGGCGACCCACATCATCGGATCGTCGTGCGCCTGCCAGGTCACGCTGGTCGGGCCGAACAGCCCCGGGTCGGACGTCATGCCGAAAGTGTGGCCAAGCTCCTCGGCCGGCACCAGTGCCCCTCCCCCGCCCGCGGCGCGGCCCCGCCCGGGGTCAGCGCCGCACCCGCGGCATCCCCAGGCCGATCCAGGAGATGATCTCCCGCTGGATCTCGTTGTTGCCGCCGCCGAAGGTGAAGATCACGGCGGACCGGTAGCCGCGTTCGAGCTCGCCGTGCAGGACGGCGCCCGCCGAGCCCTCCTGGAGCGCCCCGGGCGCCGCGACGACCTCCATCAGCCAGCCGTAGGCGTCCCGGCGGGCCTCGGAGCCGTAGACCTTCACGGCCGAGGCGTCCTGCGGGGTCAGGGTGCCGTTCTGGAGGGCGCCGACCATCTGCCAGTTCAGGAGCTTGAGCGCGTCGAGCTTCACATGGGTCTGGGCCAGCCGTCGGCGCACCCAGGGCAGGTCGACCACCCGGCGGCCGTCGGCGAGTTTGGTCTCGCCCGCCCAGCGCTGGACGTCGTGCAGGGCGCGGATCGCCATCGTGCCGTGTGCGGCGAGCGTGACGCGCTCGTGGTTGAGCTGGTTGGTGATCAGCCGCCAGCCCTGGTTCTCCTCGCCCACCCGCCGCGAGAGGGGGACGCGGATGTTCTCGTAGTAGCTGGCGGTGGTGTCGTGCGAGGCGAGCGTGCGGATGACCGTGCAGGAGTAGCCGGGGTCGGTGGTCGGCACCAGGAGCATCGTGATGCCCTTGTGCGGCGGCGCCTCGAGGTCGGTGCGCACCGCCAGCCACACCCAGTCCGCGGTGTCGCCGTTGGTCGTCCAGATCTTCTGCCCGTTGACGAGGTACTCGTCGCCCTCGCGCACCGCGCGCGTCCTGAGCGCGGCGAGGTCGGTGCCCGCGTCGGGCTCGCTGTAGCCGATGGCGAAGTCGATCTCGCCGGCGAGGATCTTGGGAAGGAAATACGACTTCTGCTCGTCGGTGCCGTACCGCATGATCGTCGGCCCGACGGTGTTCAGGGCCATGAGGGGCAGGGGCACGCCGGCCTGCGCGGCCTCGTCGAAGAAGACGAACTGCTCGATGGGTGTGAGGCCGCGCCCGCCGTACTCCTTGGGCCAGCCGACGCCGAGCCAGCCGTCCTCGCCGAGACGCCGGATGGTCGTGCGGTAGAAACGTTTGGCGGCGACCGGGTCGGCGTGCCGGGCGTAGGCGTTGTCCGGCACCAACTCGGCGAAGTAGGCGCGCAGTTCGGTGCGCAACCGCAGTTGCTCGGGCGTGTGGTCGAGGTGCACGGCGCCTCCTGGCTTCCCAAGGCCGGTGTCCTGACGGCGCACACCGTAGAACGTGTTCCAGAAATTGGGAATGGCGAGGACCGGACACGCGAGCGGCCACTCGACCCGACACGGGAGCGACGACGGGACCCGGGGCGCGCGGCCCCGGAGCCGCCGCGCCGGCTCAGCGCAGCGTGGCGATGAAGTCGGTGCAGGCCTGGGCGCAGGCGCGGCACGCGGCCGCGCTCTCCTCGGCCCCCGGCTGCCGGTCGAAGACGTGCGCGCTCTCCAGGCAGACCGTCCGGCACCACTCCAGCTGTGCCCGGATGCCGGCCTCGTCCGTGGCGCTCTCCTCGGACAGCACACGGCAGGTGGCGTCGCAGACCTCCGCGCACATGATGCCCTTGCGCCGTACCAGTTCCTGGTGCTCTCTTCCGTCCGGATCCACGAGGCTCGCCCGCAGCGCGCTGGCGCGCGCGCACTCGGTGCACGCCTGGGCGCACGCGAAGCGGTCCTCCAGGAACCGGAAGAGTTCCTGTTGGGATGTCGTCGTAGTCACAGGGGGCGGGTAGCCGGGGAGCCCGCGGCCAAACCCGCCGAGGCCCGCGGGGGCCGTCCGACCGGCGCTCCACCTGGACGGTTCGTCCCGTTTTCGGTGGGTATTCACACGGTATGACTACCGCAAGCCAACAGCTGGCCGCCGCGAGCGGCCTGCTCAGTCTCGGGCTGTTCGTGGTCGGCATGGCTCTCCTCGCCGTGCTCGGCGGCGGCTTCTGGCTGGGCGCCCGCGTCAAGTCGCGCGAGTCGGCACGGCCGCGCCCCGAGGAGCAGCCGCATCTCCCGCCGGGCGGCGCCGTGCACGAGATCCGTGAGAACCGGGAACCCGACGAGGTGCCCCGGACGGCGGAGGGCGGCCGTCCCCTCACCCCGTACGAGCTGACCAACATGCAGACCCGGTCGAGTTCGGACAAGAAACGGCCGCGCTGGAGCCGGGGCAGCAGCGGCTCGTTCGGCGGCGGCGGTCTGGGCGCCCACTGAGCGCTCCCCCGAAACGGCGCCCCGCCTCCCGCGCCTTCCTCCCTCGAGCGGCCCTCACCGGGCCGCTTCGGCCACCGCGAGCGCCTGTCGCGCGTACGCACGGCCGAACAGCACGGCGTGCACGAGCAGGGGGAAGAGCCGGTGCAGGCCGACCCGCCCGCGCCACCCGTCGGCGAGCGGGGCGACCTGCTGGTATCCGGCCAGCACCTGGTCCAGGTGGGGGCAGCCGAAGAGACTCAGCATCGCCAGGTCGGTCTCCCGGTGACCGCCGTGGGCCGCCGGGTCGATGAGGCGAGCCTCACCGTCCACGCCCCACAGCACGTTGCCGTTCCACAGGTCGCCGTGCAGGCGGGCGGGCCGTTCGGGCGGCCCGGCCAGCTCCGGCAGACGCAGACACAGGCGCTCGATCCGGGACGCCTCGGCCGGGCCGAGCGTGCCCGCGGCGACGGCCGAGCGGACGTAGGGCAGCACACGCTGCTCCGCGTACCAGGCCGGCCAGTCGTCGCCGGTCTCGTTGCGCATCGGGGCCCGGCCGACGTACGCGTCGAGCGGGCCTCCGGGCGGAGCGGCGCCGAACGCCGGGGCCCCGGCGGCGTGCAGGGCCGCCAGGTCGCGGCCCAGCCGGTGGGCGGCCCGGGCGTCCGGCGCGCCGGTCGGCACACGGTCGGTCACCAGCCAGCGGTCGTCGTGTCCGTGCACGGCCGGGACGCGGACGGCCCCGGCGGCCGCCAACCAGCGCAACCCGGCGGCCTCGGCGGCGGTCGCGCCCGGATCCTCGCCCCGCTTGACCATCACCACGCGCCCGTCGTCGAGGACGACCTCCGTCAGGGTCGCGGACAGCGGCCGCCGGCGGCGCGGTGACGCCCCGGTGTGCCGGGCGGCGGCCGCGCCGGGGGCCGAGGGAGGCGGGCTCATCCGACGATCCCCGCGGCCTCGCGGCCGCTCGCCGGCCGGGCGGTCGGGACGGAACGCGGTGACATGACGGCAAGCCTACGCACGGCGCGCGGGCCCGGCCCGGAAGGACGCCGGGCGCACGGTCAGGCCCCGACGTACGCCGCGAGGTGCTCGCCGGTGAGCGTGGAGCGGGCCGCGATCAGGTCGGCGGGCGTGCCCTCGAAGACGACGCGGCCGCCGTCGTGCCCGGCGCCGGGGCCGAGGTCGACGATCCAGTCGGCGTGCGCCATGACCGCCGGGTGGTGCTCCACCACGATGACCGACTTGCCCGCGTCGACCAGGCGGTCCAGCAGGCCGAGCAACTGCTCGACGTCGGCGAGGTGCAGGCCGGTGGTCGGCTCGTCCAGGACGTACACGCCGCCCTTGTCCGCCATGTGGGTGGCCAGCTTGAGCCGCTGGCGCTCGCCGCCGGAGAGCGTGGTGAGCGGCTGGCCCAGGCTCAGGTAGCCGAGGCCGACGTCGGCCAGCCGGGTCAGCACGCGGTGCGCCGCCGGGGTGCTCGCCTCGCCCGCGCCGAAGAACTCCGCGGCCTCGGTCACCGGCATCGCGAGGACCTCGCTGATGTCGCGCCCGCCGAGGCGGTACTCCAGGACCGAGGCCTGGTACCGCTTGCCCTCGCACTCCTCGCAGGTGGTGGCGACGCCCGCCATCATCGCCAGGTCGGTGAAGACGACGCCGACGCCGTTGCAGGTGGGGCAGGCGCCCTCCGAGTTGGCGCTGAACAGCGCCGGCTTGACCCCGTTGGCCTTGGCGAAGGCCTTGCGGATCGGGTCGAGCAAACCGGTGTACGTGGCCGGATTGCTCCGCCGCGAGCCGCGGATGGCCCCCTGGTCGACCGAGACGACGCCCTCGCCGCGCGGCACCGAGCCGTGCACCAGCGAGCTCTTGCCCGAGCCGGCCACCCCGGTGACGACCACCAGCACGCCGAGCGGGATGTCGACGTCCACGTCCCGCAGGTTGTGCGCCGAAGCGCCCCGGATCTCCAGCGCGCCGGTGGACTTGCGCACCGTCTCCTTGACGGCGGCCCGGTCGTCGAGATGGCGGCCGGTGATCGTGTCGGCGGCCCGCAGCCCGTCGACGGTGCCCTCGAAGCAGACGCTGCCGCCCCCCGTGCCAGCGCCGGGTCCGAGGTCCACCACGTGGTCGGCGATCGCGATCGTCTGCGGCTTGTGCTCCACCACGAGCACCGTGTTGCCCTTGTCGCGCAGGCGCAGCAGCAGGTCGTTCATCCGGCTGATGTCGTGCGGGTGCAGACCGGTGGTGGGCTCGTCGAAGACGTAGGTGACGTCGGTGAGCGAGGAGCCGAGGTGGCGGATCATCTTGACGCGCTGGGCCTCGCCGCCCGAGAGGGTGCCCGAGGGGCGGTCGAGCGAGAGGTAGCCGAGGCCGATCTCCCCGAACGAGTCGAGGGAGTGCTGGAGCGCGGTGAGCAGGGGGGCCACCGACGGGTCGTCGAGCCCGCGGACCCACTCGGCCAGGTCGCTGATCTGCATCGCGCAGGCGTCGGCGATGCTGACCCCGTCGATCCTGGACGACCGCGCGCCCTCGCTCAGCCGGGTGCCCTCGCACTCGGGACAGACGGAGAACGTCGTCGCGCGTTCGACGAAGGCGCGCACGTGCGGCTGGAGCGCGTCGATGTCCTTGGACAGCATCGACTTCTGGATCTTCGGGATCAGCCCTTCGTACGTCAGGTTGATGCCCTCGACCTTGATCTTGGTCGGTTCCTTGTGGAGCAGGTCGTGCAGTTCCCGCTTGGTGAACCTGTTGATCGGCTTGTCCGGGTCGAAGAAGCCGCAGCCGGAGAAGATGCGGCCGTACCAGCCCTCCATGCTGTAGCCGGGGATCGTCAGCGCGCCCTCGTTGAGGGACTTGCTGTCGTCGTAGAGCTGGGTGAGGTCGATGTCGGAGACCGTGCCGCGGCCCTCGCAGCGGGGGCACATGCCACCGGTGCGGGTGTAGGTGGCCTTCACCGCCTTCTTGTTGCCGCGCTCCACGGTGATCGCGCCGCTCGCCCGCACGGAGGCGGTGTTGAAGGAGTAGGCGCTGGGCGGCCCGATGTGCGGCTGCGCGAGCCGGCTGAAGAGGATGCGCAGCATCGCGTTGGCGTCGGTGGCGGTGCCCACGGTGGAGCGCGGGTCGGTGCCCAGTCTCTGCTGGTCGACGATGATCGCGGTCGTCAGCCCGTCGAGCACGTCGACCTCGGGACGCGCCAGGTTCGGCATGAAGCCCTGCACGAAGGCGCTGTAGGTCTCGTTGATCAGCCGCTGCGACTCCGCGGCGATCGTGTCGAACACCAGTGAGCTCTTGCCGGAACCGGAGACCCCGGTGAACACCGTCAGCCGGCGCTTGGGGATCTCGATGCTGACGTCCTTGAGGTTGTTCTCGCGCGCCCCGTGCACCCGGATCAGGTCGTGGCTGTCGGCGACGTGCGACGCGGGCGGCTGGGGCTGCGTCCTGTGGGCCATGCTCATCGTCTCTCCTCCGTCGCGCGGACCGCCCGGTCCGTGCCGGCGTCGCCCGGGTCGTGGCGTTCGACGCCACGCTAGCCGGGGGGCCGGGGCCGGCGCTTCTCCAATCGTGATCAGTTCGGCGGCGTTCATGTTCGGACAGGCCCCGGACAGTAAACGACAACGCGGCGCGGCGGCGGCGTGAAGGCGCTGAGATGGCCTGATTCGTCGTGCAGGATGAGGTGGAACATGGCCGAGGTGATGCGGGCGGAGCCGGCGCGGCGCACGGGCACGGGGGCAGGGGCGGGGGCGGGCGTCGCGCAGCAGAACGCCAGGCAGGACACGAAGAAGGGCGGACCGGCGAAAGCGGAGCAGAAACGGTGCGCCTGTGTGGCGGGAGGGCCGGACAACGCGCTCGGCGGGGCCGAGGAACGCTTCCGGGGCCTGCTGGAGGCGGCGCCGGACGCGATGGTGATCGTCGACGACACGGGCATCATCAAGCTCGTCAACGCTCAGACGGAGGCGCTGTTCGGGCACGGTCGCGAGGAGTTGCTCGGCTGCCCCGTCGAGCTGCTCATCCCGCACCGTTTCCACGACCAGCACACCGCGCACCGGCGCGGGTACACGGCCAACCGCCAGGTGCGGCCGATGGGCGCCGGTCTCGAACTGCACGGGCTGCGCAAGGACGGCACGGAGTTCCCCGTCGAGATCAGCCTGAGTCCGCTGGAGACGGCGGAGGGGCTGCTCGTGTCGGCCGCCGTGCGCGACGTCAGCGACCGCAAGGCCGCCGAGGCCCGGATCAACGAGCTGGCCGCGCTCGTGGAGTCGTCGCAGGACGCAATCCTCGCCAAGACCCTCGACGGGTACATCACCTACTGGAACGCGGCCGCGCAGCGCCTGTACGGCTACACCGCCGAGGAGGCCATCGGCCGGCACGTCTCGCTGCTGGCCCCGCCGGAGCTGCGAGGCGAGGTCCGCGAGCTGCTCAAGCGGCTGCGGCACGCGGAGAAGGTGGAGCACTACGAGACGCTGCGGTTGACGAAGTCCGGGGCGCTGCTGGACGTGGACGTCACCCTGTGGCCCACCCGGGACACCCACGGCAAGGTGGTCGGGGCCTGCGCGATCGTGCGCGACATCAGCGACCGCAAGCGCGCGGAGGCCGAGCTCACGGTCCTGTACGAACAGCAGCGGCACATCGCGCTGACCCTCCAGCGCAGCCTGATGGGCACGCCGCCCGCGCTGCCCGGTCTGGCCACCGCGAGCCGCTACCGGCCGGCGACCCAGGGCGCGGGGGTGGGCGGCGACTGGTTCGACCTGATCCCGCTGGGCGCCGACCGGGTGGGCGTGCTGATAGGCGACGTCATGGGCCGCGGGCTGGAAGCGGCCGCCGTGATGGGCCAGTTGCGGTCGGCCGCGCACGCACTGGCCAAGACCGGGATGCAACCGCGGCAGCTGATGCGGGCGCTGGACACCTGCGTCGCCGACCTCGACGTGCCCGACCAGCTCGTCACCTGCTGCTATCTGGTGATCGCGCCGGACGCGGGCACGGTGACGGTCTGTTCGGCGGGGCACCTGCCGGTGCTGGTCGCCGGGCTCGGCGAGGGCATCACCCAGTTGTCCTGTCCGGTCAACGCCCCGCTCGGCGTGGGCGACGTGGTCTACGAGCAGTCGAGCTCGGAGATACCGCCGGGGGCCACGCTCGTGCTGTACACGGACGGCCTGATCGAGACGCCGGGCAGCGACATCGAGGTGCGCATCGGGGAACTGACGGGACTGCTGGGGCAGTTGTTCGTGGGCACGCCGTGTCTGGAGGCCGCGGCGGACCATGTCCTCGCCGGTCTGCTGCCGGACGCCGACGGCCACAACGACGACGTCACACTGCTGCTCGCGCAGTTGCCGGCCGCGCCGCTGGCCGCCGTCACGACGCACCTGCCGGCCACCGCGGCCTCGGTGCCGCAGGGGCGTGCCTTTCTGCGGACGGCGCTGACCGGGTGGAACTGCGCGCACAGCGCCGACGACGCGCTCCTGCTGCTGTCGGAGACGCTGACCAACGCCGTCCAGCACGCCGAGGGCCCGGTCGGCGTGCATCTGCACCGCACCGCCACCGACCTCACGGTCGAGGTCAGCGACCGCAGCCCGCAGTTGCCGCAGCCCCGCACGGCGGTCGAGGACGCGGAGTCGGGCCGCGGTCTGATGCTCGTGCGGGCCCTCGCCGCCGACTGGGGGGTGCGGCCGACGGACGAGGGCAAGACGACCTGGTTCACGCTGAAGCTGTGACCCCCCGGTGCGGACCGCCGTGGGCCGGCGCCAGGGCGTTCAGGTGGGCCTGGACGTAGGGCACGGCCACGGCGTGCAGTTCGCGTTCGCCGTCGACGAAGGCGGGCTGCACGTTGACCTCGAAGACGACCCCGCCGTTCTCCGCGGCGAGGTCGACGCCGGCGAAGGGCAGCCCCACGGACGCCGTGGCCGCGACGGCGAGTTCGGCGAGCCGGGGCGGGAGGTCCGACGGGGCCAGGTGGACGGCGGTGGCGCCCTGGCAGGTGTTGCAGGGGGTGTCGGTGGCGGGCTGAAGGTGCTCGCGGGCGTGCAGGACCCGCTCGCCGAGGACGAACACCCGGAACTGGTGACGCAGGCCGTCGGCGGTGACGTTGCCGGCGTCCCGGGACAGCATCCAGTCCGTGCCGCGGTCGGCGTAGTACGCGGCGGCGCGCTCCAGCCGGGCGACGGTGTCGACATGGAAGGTGTCGTTGCCGCCGGTGCCGATCACGGGCCTGGCCCAGGTGTCGCGGCCGAGCCGCTCGAACGCGTCGGCCGCCTGCCTCGGGGTGGGCCGCGACAGCACCTCGGTCTCCATCTGGGCGATGCCGTCGCGGCGGAAGCGTTCCACGGTGAGGTTCTTCTCGGTGGCGGTCCGCCAGGCGTCGGGACCGGCGGCGAGGGTCACCACGCCGTGGCTCGCGAGGAGTCGCTGGAAGCCGGCGAGGGCACGCCGGTGGTGCGGCGGGATCTCGTAGAGCACGACGACGTCGGGCACGAAGTCCAGCCGCTGCTCCGGGACCTGCAGGCGTAACCGGCTGCCGTGCCGGACGCCGCGGCCGGTGCCGCCGGTCGCGAAGTGCCGGGAGTCGACCCGGACGGGAGGGGCGCCGGTGAGCAGTTCCACGGCGTCGGCGAGGTATTCACGGCAGCCTTCGGGCGAGGTGGGGTCGGCGATCAGGGCGATGCACGGTCGGGACACAGCGGCCTCCAGGGGCTCTCGACGCGCGCTCGTGCCGCGGGCGGCCCACGCGCGGCCCGAGCGGTGTCACGGATGGTGCCTGTCGCGTGGGTGGTCGCCGCGCCCGTCGCCCGGGGAGCCGCGCCGGTGTGCGGAGCCGTGCGGCCCGGACGGCGCCGGACGGGACGGGTGACCACGAGGGGGTGGGGCTCGCCCCACCGGTCGGGCCGCGGGGCTGGCCGACCACTGTAAGCACCGTGCGGGAGCCCGTGCCAGGGCGCACGACGGTCCGCCTCCTGCCCCGCGTTCTGCGCCGTGAGCCCCGGTCCGTGCGCCCTGTCCGGGCCGCCGGAGCGCCTCCGTCCCAGCCGTCCCGCTGCCCGTCGGCTGCCACGTCCGGATCCGGTGGCCGGCGGCTGCCGCGTCACCGGGGCGGACCGCGTGGCTCCCGGAGGATCCGCCGCGCCCGGGAGGAGGCGGGGGCGACATGCGGGTGTGGGGCTGCGGGACGGCCCCTACCCCGGGGAGCCCGCCCTGCCGGCGTCGAGGCCCTCGATGTGGGCGACGTTGAACCGGTCCTCGGCGTCCCCGCCGGCCTCGGCGGCGAACCAGGCGTCCAGGATCTCCTTCAGCAGCGGCTCCGACGTCAGGCGCAGGCTCAGCGCGAGGACGTTGGCGTCGTTCCAGCGGCGGGCGCCGTCGGCGGTGCCGGCGTCGACGCACAGCGCGGCCCGGACGCCGGCCACCTTGTTCGCGGCGATGGACGCGCCGGTGCCGGTCCAGCAGCACACCACGGCCTGATCGCAGGTGCCGTCGGCCACGTCCCGGGCCGCCGCCTCCGAGCACACCGCCCACCGCGGGTCGTCGCCGCTGCGCAGCGCGCCGTGCGGGACGACGTCGTGCCCGCGGCCGCGCAGTTCGGCCACCAGGGCCCGGGCGACCGGCTCGTCCATGTCCGAGGAGACCGAGATCCGCATGGGTCGGAGCCTACTGAGGGCGGCCCGGCGCTGTCGCCCCGGACGCCGTCCGCACCGGGTGGGCGGCGGACCGCTTCCCCGCGATCGCCCGCGGAACGGGGAGCCGAGGGCGCCGGGAGCCGCCCCCGGCCGGAGCGACCCCTCAGACGGGAGAACCCCACGTGTCGTCCGTGAGGCCGACCGGGTTGGCGGCGGGCAGGAGCCCGGAGTCCAGGACGGTGCGGGCGAGCGGTTCGAGCAGGTGGGCGAGGCGGGCGGTGGCGTCGGCGCCCAGGGCGCCCCAGGGCCCCGCCGCGGCGGCGTCCGTGTCGGCCTCGATCCGTGCGCGGGCGTCCGACCCGGCCGCGGTGAGGCGTCCCCGGCCGTCGAGCCAGCCGCGCTCGGCGAGCTCCGTCCGGGCCGCCCGCCACGCGTCGGCGTCCCACTGGCGGGTGCGCTGCTGGAACTCCGCGTCGGTCTCCCCCGCCGCGCTCTTGAGCGCCATCGCCGCGACCGGACCCAGCCGACGGCTCACCAGCACCGCGACATGGCCGTCGCCGCGGTGCTCGCGCAGCGTGGTCAGGGCCTGCCAGAGCCGGACGTGGGGCTGTGCGGGGCGGGGCAGGGCCTGGTTGGCGGCGCTCAGCACGCGCCCGGCCGTGTCCGCGGCCCCGGCGGCCCGCCAGGCGAGGTCGGCGGCCTCGGCCATGTCGGCGGAGGCCACGACGTCCTCGCCGTACAGGCCGGTCATCGCCGCGTCGACGGCTCGCTCGCGCGCCCGCAGCACCTGCCGGGGGGAGGCGAACGTCCAGGCGTCGGGCAGTGCTCGCGCCACCCGGTCGGGGTGGAAGACGTGGAAACAGCCGGTGACGACCGCTGCGGGAGCGGGCCCGAGGGGCGCCGCGCGCAGGGCGAAGTACCCCATCCAGTAGCCGCGCATCCCGAGGCCGTCGGCCGCCTCGCGTACCTCGGGGGCGAAGTAGACGAGCTGGTGGACCGGCTCGAACCTCTCCCACATCGCCCGTGCGACGGTGTCGCCCACTCCCCGGTCCTCCCCGTCGGTCGTCCTCGGCGGCGTCCGCGTCGTGCCCCGTGCGCCGGTGTCGTCCGGCAGCAGCATCCGCCATGACAGCGGTCATAACAACCCCGGCGGCGGACGAGCTCCCCCGCCGCCTCCGGCGGACACGCCCTGCGCCGCCGTCCGGTCGGGAGCGTCCATGGCGGTGGCGAGGCGGTGGCGGAGGCGGTGCGGTCCCCGCCGCCGTGGGTCAGGGCGTCGGGATGCCCGCCGTTCCGCTCCGGCGGGCGGGGCGGGCGAAGCGGACCGGGACGCCCGGCGAGTACAGGACGCTGACCGGATCCCGCACGGGCGCCGGCAAACCCGCCGCCGCGATCAGGTCCTCCTCGCACTCCACCAGCTCGGCCCGGTGCAGCGGCCAGCGCGGATGCGCGTTGGGCAGGTACATCGACCGGCCGAGGAAGGCGCTGTGCAGACCCCAGCGCGCCGTCAGGAAGTGCTCCAGCGCGGTGGGTTCGCCGATCGGCTCGCCCACGCGCACCGCGATCCGGCTGCACGCCCCGCGCGGCGCGGGCCAGCGGCGGCGGCTGGTGTAGACGACGGTGTCGCCGTCGACGTCGATCGACATGCGCGCCCAGGCGTAGGGCAGCCGGAAGCCCGTCCGCGCCACGGCCACCGGCACCAGGCGGGAGGCGTCCAGCGAGCGGAAGACCACGCCCCGGCGCCCCTGCGCGTCGACCGAGTACAGCCGGACGTTCGTCTCGGGGAAGGACCCGAGATAGGGCACGCCCGGCAGGCGGAACCAGCCCACGCGGTGCATCCGGAACGCCACCAGGCCGACGTAGGTGACGCCGTCGAGGGTGTCCGGGACGGTACCCGGCGGCAGCAGGGGGGCCACGTCCGCCGGATCGGCCGCCCAGTGCAGGAAGGTCAGGTCGAGCCAGGACTGGGTGAGCAGCGGACGGGCGATCGCGCCCGGTGCGTCGGGCGTGACGGGTTGCGGCGGGACCGGGGCGGGTGGCTGCGGTGGCTGCGGCACCGCTCCAGTATCCCGGAAGGCGGCCCCGGAGGACCGGGCGCGGCGGCTGCCGGCGCTGTGGCCGAGGACACATGTCGTCGCGCGGCGGTCCCGGGCTACGGTTCTGGACAGTCCCCCCGCCTGCTCCGCGGCCCCCTCGCCGCCCTGCCCCGTCGACCGTCGATCCTCGCTGCTCCTCGCTGCCCCACACCCCGGACGGCCCGCCGTGTTCGCTGACCTCTCCCCGATCGTCGCCGCCACCGCGCACTGGCTGACGCGGGCCTTCCCGGCGAGCGGCGGCGCGCTCGCCGACGCGCTGTGCGAGGCGCAGGCCCGCCAGGCGGCGACGGTCGCGGCGCGGCTGTGCTGTCCCACCGCCGCGGACGCCGCCCTGCTGGGCCTGGCGGGCCCGGGCGGCTCGGGGCGCCTGGACCGGATCAGCGGCGCGGACGCCGACGCCGGCGCGTCGCCGGACGACCACGCCTGGCGGACGTGGGTGGACGAGGTCGTGGCGAGCTGGGCGGCCTGTCTGCTCGGCGACGTGGACCTGGCCGCCGCGGCGGTGGCCGCGCTCGCGCAGGGCGAGCACGAACCGGACACGCCGACCGGCTTCGGGCGGCTGGTCGCGCCCGACGACCGCGATCGCGCCGCGGCGGCCCTGCTGCGCCATCCCGACCTCCTGGCCCCCGTGGCCGACCTGCACCGCGCCGGACTCCTGGAACGCCTCGGACGCGGCCGGGCGCTGGTCGCCTGAGGCGCCAGGCCGGGTCAGCCCAGGTAGGCCGGGGCGACGGCGGAGGTCATCAGGGTGCGGGGCGCGCCGGCGCCGTCGGCGGGCACGCTCCACAGGTCCGAGCCGTAGTCGCCGGGGAGGGCGTAGACGAGGGTGGAGTCGTCGGACCACAGGGCCTGGTCGTCGATGTTGCGCGACTCGGCGGTCGCCGTCTCCCGCATCGTGCGCAGATCCAGGACGTACAGGCGCCAGGGGGCGTCGGGCGAGGCGCCGTCGACCCGTTTCTTGTAGGCGACGCGGGTGCCGTCCGGGGAGAGGGAGGGGCATTCCACGTTGCCGTGCAGGGTGGTCAGGGTGCGGGCGGCGAGGTCGCCCCGGACGAGGTAGGTGCGGCCGCCCGTGGCCAGCGTGGCGTAGAAGCGGGTGTCGTCGGCGAAGGTGACGCCCCAGACGTTGGTGTCGGCGGCCTGGTACGGGCGGCCGTCCTTGACGATGCGGAAGGTCTCCAGGTTGTCGTCGATCGCCCAGGTGCGGGTGTCGACGACGGCGGTGCGGGTGGAGAAGTCCGTGCCGGCGTAGGAGTCCCCGCTGACGAAGACCGTCCAGGCGGCCAGGTGCCCGGAGGGCGAGACCCGGGCCCGGGTGGGGATGCCCGCCACCGGGAACCGGTGTCGTTCGCGCAGGTGCGCGTCGAGCACCACGGCCCGGTAGCCGTCGCTCAGCGCGCCGTGCACGGCCTGTAGGCAGATGCCGGTGCCGGCCGCCGCGTGGAAGCGCAGGCACTTGACGCCCGAGGCGGTGCGCGGACCCTGGGGACGGTCGGCGGGCACGGTGGCGATCTCGTCGCGGTGCGGGCCCCAGGCGAGGTTGCGCACCAGCAGCCGGCGTCCGCCCGCGGGCCGGAGCGAGACGGCGCCGGTCCGCACACGGGGACCGTCCGCCTGCTGCCGGTCGCGCTGCCCGGACCGGTGGGCGGCGTGCAGCACGGCCCCGGCGCCGACGGTCCCCAGGAGCAGGACGGCGGCCAGCAGGATCGTCAGGCGGCTCGTTCTGGTCATGCGGTCACCTCGTCGGCGCCGCGCAGGACGAACGCGGCGGCGACGGCGCCGACCGCCAGCGCGGTCGTGGTGAGGGCGAGCGCCGTGCGCGGGCCCCACAGGTTCCAGGCCGCGCCGAAGGCGAGCGAGCAGGCGAAGCGGGCGAGCGCCTGTCCGGTGCCGACGAGCGCCTGCCCGGCGCCCTGGTGCTGTGGTGGGACGGCGCCGGCGGTGGCGGCCGCGAGGACGCCGTCCGTCGCCGCGTAGAACGCGCCGTGCAGCACGAGGACGGCGATCACGGCCGGGACGCCGTGCCAGGGGCTCAGGACCAGCCCGTAGCCGGCGAGCAGCAGGCCGTGCCCGGCGAGGAAGAGCCGGCGGCGGCTGACCCGGTCGGCGAGGACGCCGACGGGGACGGCCAGGGTCAGGAAGACGGCGGCGGTGCCCAGCGGCAGCAGCGGGAAGAGGTGGGCGGGCAGGTCGCCGTCGCGTTGCAGGAGCAGGTAGAGGAAGGAGTCGCTGACGGTGGTCAGGCCGAGCAGGGTGGCGCACACGGTGAGCCGGCGCAGTCGCGGCCGGCGCAGCAGCCCGAGCGCGTCCCGCAGCGTCGGCCGCGGCTCAGGCCGCCGTGCGGACGGCGCGGGGATCGCCGCCGTCGCGCCCGTGGCGTGCCGGGGCACGAAGAGCACCAGGACGAGCACGCCGAGCGCGGCGGCGCAGCCGCTCACCGCGAAGACCGCGTCGTAGCCGTCGACGGTGGCCCGCAGCACGGCGAAGGCGGCGAGCGGTCCGAGCAGCGCGCCGGTGGTGTCCATGGCGCGGTGCACCCCGAAGGCGCGCCCGCGGTGCTCGGGCGCGGTGGCCAGCGAGATCATCGCGTCCCTGGGGGCGGTGCGCAGCCCCTTTCCGGTGCGGTCGGCCGCGAGCACGGCGCTGATCGCCGGGAGGGTGTGGGCGAGCAGCAACAGGGGTTTGCACAGGGCCGACAGGCCGTAGCCGAGGCCCGCCACCGCCTTGTGCCGGCGCCCGCCGCGGTCGGCGAGGTGACCGCCCGCCAGCCGCACCAGCGCGCCGACGCCGTTGTTGATGCCGTCGAGGAGTCCGAAGCCGAGCGGCGACAGCCCCAGGCCCGTGATCACGTACAGCGGCAGGACGGCGGTGACCATCTCCGAGGAGACGTCCGTGATCAGGCTGACCGCTCCCAGGGCCAGCACGGTGGCGGGCACGGCGGCCGGCCGCCGCCCCGGACCGGAGTCCGGGGCGGTGGCGGCCGCGGCGCCGCGGGAGTCCGCGAGGTACACGGGCGTCAGTTCCAGATGCCGGTGATGTCCGACGCCGAGGCGGCGTTGCCCGCGTGGGCGCTCAGCCCGGCGAGGTCCTCCAGCGTGCGCAGCACGTTGTAGTGGTTGTAGGTGGTGGAGCTGGAGCTGCCGGGCGTGACGTGCTCTCCGTAGAAGAGGGTGGGGATGCGGTTGCCGGACAGCTTGTTGTCCTCGTCGAAGGTGACGGCGAGGATGCTGTTGTGGGTCCTGGCCCAGGCGGCGTACGCGCCCAGGTTGTTCTTGATCCAGGTGTCGCCGGTGGAGACCGAGCAGTCGTGCATGTCGCTGCACAGGTTCGGCACGACGAACGACACCTTCGGCAGGGTCGTGTAGTCGGTCGGGAACTGCGCGAACGTCTTCGCCGTGTTCGTCGGCACGTTGGAGAAGCCGAACCACGGGTTGTGCTTCTGGGCGTACTTGCCGCTGCTGCACGTCGTCGAACCCTGGCTGGGCAGCGACTCGTTGTAGCTCGCCCACGTCTTGCCCTCGGCGATCAGCTCCGAGGCCAGGTTGGGCTTGGACAGGGAGCCGACGGACACGCAACTGTCGTCGGTGCGGCCCTGGTTGGAGCCGGAGAACAGCATGTAGTAGTTCGGCTCGCTGGGGTGGGTGAGGCCGTAGGACTGGGTGAGGGCGGCTCCGCCGGCCTTGAGGGTGTTGTTGAGGTAGGGGGCGCTGGAGCTGCCGATCACCTGCGTGTAGGCGTGGTTCTCCATCACCACGACCACGACGTGGTCGGGGGCGGGGAGAGCGGCGGCCTCGGCGCTGGAGGCCGTCGCGGCCCACACGCCGATCGACGCGGCGGTGAGGGCGGCGGCGCCGGCGAGCGCGGCGAGGGGGTGTCTGGTGCGCTGGGGAGCCTTGACGGCGGCCATGACTGTCCTCCGGACAGAAGCGACGTGGTGGGGGGCGGCGGCCGTGACCCTACGAGGCCGAAGCCCACTCTGCGTGAAGAGCAGGCGAACGGCGGAACCCCGCGGGGTGAAGGTCGCACCGGACACCAGTAACGCACAGCAGGGCGACTCCGGCACCCCGCGGGAGCCGACGAGGTCGGCGGGGCGTGCGGGCCCCGACTCGTGCGCCGCGCACGGCAGTTGGCTCGCCGTCACCCGCGCCGGGGCCGCCCGCGGGCCGGTCCGGCCAGATCCCTGCCCCCGATCCCGGCGCGTCGGCGTGTCCGGCAAGTGACCCAGCCCGGCCCGACGCGCAGAATGGAGGTGGAGCCGCATCTACTAGTCCCCTGGGAGGTATCCATGAGGATGCTGATCAACGTTCCCGAGACCGTCGTCGCGGACGCGCTGCGCGGGATGGCGGCAGCCCATCCCGATCTGACCGTGGACGTCGAGAACCGGGTGATCGTACGGCGGGACGCGCCGGTGGCCGGGAAGGTCGCGCTGGTCTCCGGCGGCGGGTCGGGGCACGAGCCGTTGCACGGCGGTTTCGTCGGACCGGGGATGCTCTCCGCCGCCTGCCCGGGCGAGGTGTTCACCTCGCCGGTCCCGGACCAGATGGTGCGGGCCGCCGCGGCCGTCGACAGCGGGGCCGGGGTCCTGTTCGTCGTGAAGAACTACACCGGTGACGTGCTCAACTTCGACATGGCGGCCGAGCTCGCCGAGGACGAGGGCATCCAGATCGCCAAGGTGCTCGTCGACGACGACGTCGCCGTCACCGACAGTCTCTACACGGCCGGGCGGCGCGGCACGGGCGCGACGCTGTTCGTCGAGAAGATCGCGGGCGCCGCGGCCGAGGAGGGGCAGCCGCTGGACCGGGTCGCCACGCTCGCCCGGCAGGTCAACGAGAGCTCCCGCAGCTTCGGCGTGGCGCTCAGCGCCTGTACGACGCCGGCCAAGGGCAGCCCGACCTTCGACCTGCCGGCCGGCGAGCTGGAGCTGGGCGTCGGCATCCACGGCGAGCCCGGGCGCGAGCGGCGGCCGATGATGACGTCGGGCGAGATCGCCGAATTCGCCGTCTCGGCGATCCTCGACGACATCACGCCCCGCAACCCCGTCCTCGTCCTGGTCAACGGCATGGGCGCGACGCCGCTGCTGGAGCTGTACGGCTTCAACGCGGAGGTGCAGCGGGTGCTGGCGCAGCGGGGCGTGGTCGTCGCGCACACCCTGGTCGGCAACTACGTCACGTCCCTCGACATGGCCGGCGCCTCGGTGACCCTCTGCGAGGTCGACGAGGAGCGGCTGCGGCTGTGGAACGCGCCGGTGAAGACCGCCGGCCTGCGCTGGGGCGTCTGAGGCAGGACGCGAGCCCGGACCGTACCGACCATGCAAGGAGATCCCGTGCTCGACGCCGACTTCTTCCGCCGTTGGATGACGGCGACCGCCGCGGCCGTGGACCGCGAGGCGGACCGGCTCACGGCCCTCGACTCGCCCATCGGGGACGCCGACCACGGCAGCAACCTCCGGCGCGGCTTCACCGCGGTGACCGCCGCGCTGGAGAAGGAGTCGCCCGCGACTCCGGGCGCCGTCCTGACCCTCGCGGGCCGTCAGCTGATCTCGACGGTCGGCGGGGCCTCGGGGCCGCTGTACGGCACGCTGCTGCGCAGGACCGGCAAAGCGCTGGGCGACGCGGCGGAGGTGGACGAGCAGCAGTTCGCCGAGGCGCTGCGGGCCGGCGTGGACGCCGTGATGCAGCTCGGCGGGGCCGCGCCCGGCGACAAGACCATGATCGACGCGTTGGCGCCGGCCCTCGAGCGCATCGCCGACGGCTTCGACGCCGCCCGCTCCGCCGCCGAGCAGGGCGCGGAGGCGACGACCCCGCTCCAGGCCCGCAAGGGACGGGCCAGCTATCTCGGCGAACGCAGCATCGGCCACCAGGACCCGGGCGCGACCTCGGCGGCGCTGCTCGTCGCCGCCCTGGCCGAGACCGCGGGGAAGTGAGGCGCCGATGAGCACGCGGGAGCCGGTAGGGGTCGTGCTGGTGTCGCACAGCGCGCAGGTGGCCGAGGCCGTGGCCGAGCTGGCACGGGGACTGGCCGGCGGCGGCACGGCCGTGCCGGTCGCCGCGGCGGGCGGCACGGAGGGCGGGGGGCTGGGCACCAGTGCCGAACTGATCACCGCGGCGGCGGCCTCGGTGGACCGGGGGGCCGGAGTCGCGGTCCTCGTCGATCTGGGCAGCGCGGTCCTCACGGTCAAGGCGCTGCTCGCCGAGGGCGACGAGCTGCCCGGCGCCACGCGGCTGGTGGACGCCCCGTTCGTGGAGGGCGCGGTGGCCGCGGTGGTCACCTCGGCGGCGGGCGCCGACCTCGACGCCGTGGAGGCGGCGGCCCAGGAGGCGTACACCTACCGCAAGGTGTGACACGGCGGCCGGGCCCCGGCCGGCCGCTCCCGGGTGACCGTGACCGGCCGACCGGAGCGGTCAGGCGGTCAGGCGGTCAGGCGGTCAGGCGGTCAGGCGGGACGCGGGTTTCGTCCGAGGTGTTCCGCCGGACCCGCGGCGGCGGGCGGTCGTGCCCCGACCTCTGGGCGGGGACGACGGCGGACGAGGGGTGAGATGACGGTGGCACCGGCGTGACGCCGGTCCGGGCGGGGCGGTGGTGCAAGCGCGACAGCGCTCCGGGCGTGGCGGCGGGCCCGGCCGGGACCGTGTGCCGCGACCGTCGCGCCGTCCGGGCCCGTCGCGGCAACCGTCGTCACACGCCCCGGCGCCCGGCCCGGTCGGCCTCAGCCGTCCCCGTCGTCCTGCCCGGGGCCTTCGCCGTTCCCGGCGCCCGGGTGCGGGGTCGTTGCGGCGCCGCCGTCCGTGCCGTCCGGGGTTTCCAGGGGCTCCTCCGACTCGGGCTCCGTGTTCGGCGTCCAGTCGTCCTCGGCGGCCTCCTCGCGGGCCGCCGCGCCGGCGTCCGTCGCCGGGGGCGCCGAGGGCGCGGGAGCGGAGGGCGCGGGGGTGGTCGTCGCGCCCGCCCCGCCTCCCTGGACGAACGCCCGCGCCAGCCGCTCCCCGACGGCCACCGCGGAGGCGTGGCTCTCGATGGGCGTCGCCCGGGCGTTCCTGAAGACGATGTACGTGACCCCCGAGGGCGTGCCGCCGCCGTGCGGGTCGGCGCGGATGCCGAGGGCCCTGGCGGTGGCGTAGGACGCCTCGCCGATGATCTCGCGCGGCCCGACGTCGCCGACGACGGCGTACTCGACCCGGTCCCCGTAGACGACGGCCGCGACCGATCCCCCGCCCACCCCGTGGGCGCGGTGGTCCCACACGGCGCTCACGCCGGGGACCACGATGTAGGGCAGTTCCTCGGCGCTCAGATAGCGGCCGTCGGACTGCTGGAAGGCGGTGGCCTCGGAGAACAGCGGGTCGGTGCCGCTGTTGCAGTGGGGGCCCGGGCGGCCGTCGCAGTCGATGTCCATGTCGGCCGTCCAGAACACCGCCTCGTCGGTGCCGCAGACCGGGACCGTGGCGGGCATGTCGTCGTCGGTGCGGTACCGGCCGCGGGAGACGGGGGCGCAGTCCCGGACGCGGGCCAGGAGGTCGGCTGCGCGCACCGAGCCCTCCTGCCGGGACGAGGAGGATCCGGCGGCGGCCGGGGACGGACGCGCCGCCACGGACGGGGTGGCCGGGGCCAGCAGGGCCAGGCCGGCCGCGGCCAGTGTCAGCGACTTGACGCGCACGATGCGGGACCCTCTCGTGAGGACGGTGACGGACACTCGGAACAATCTGGTGCCGACCTGATCACGCGGCCACTCCGACGGGGCCGTACGGTGCACGACGCGCGGTGCGCGGCCTCCGGCAGGGCTAACGGGGGAACGGGGGCGGAGGCCGGCGCCCGGCACGCCGCCGGACGGTAGGGTCGGCGTACATGACAGCCGAGTCACCGACGCAGACCGTGCAGCGACTGTTCCCCCTGCTCGCCGAGGGCAGGACCGCGGAGGCGGCGGCCCTGTTCGCCGATTCCGTGTCGTTCTCGATCCCGCATCCGCCGGGCATCCCCTGGGTGCCGGAGGTCGACTCGGCGGACGGGATGCGGACGTTCTTCGAGCTGCTGGGGACCCATGTGCGGGCCAAGGAGTTCGACCTGCGGCAGATCGTCGCCGAGGGCGACGACGTGGTGCTCCTCGGGCGCATGGTCTCCGAGGTGAGGAAGACGGGCCGCGAGATCGACACCGCGTTCGCCCTGCACGCCACGGTCCGGGACGGGCGGATCACCCGGTACCACCTCTACGAGGACACCTACGCCGTCGCCGGGGCCTACTTCGTCGACTGACCGCCCCGGCGGGCGCCTCGTGCGCCAAGGAGCGGCGTCCGGGGCCGAGCAGGAGGCCGGGGGCCCGGCGGCCTGTGCGGCCCCGGGCCCCCGGGCGACTCCGCGGGCGCGGGATCAGCGACGACAGCGGTCCGCGCCACCGGCGTGAACTTCCGTTCCCTCAGGGAGAGTTCAGCCGCGAAGGGCTTCAGCATACGTAACGTCCCGACGCGGTCGCCGTCGGCGGCCCCGCGAGACCGCCGCCCTCTTGCCGCGCTCGCGGGGACCACGCCATATTGGTCCGGACCATTGCCGCCGTGCCGGGCCGGGAGGCGAAGCCGTGCGACGTGTTGCGCTGGGCCTTGCGGGGAGCACGCTGGTGGCGGCCGTGACGTGCGGCTGCGCCGCCACGGGCGGCGTGGACGAGGGGCGGGCGCCCGGCGCGCCGACGGGCGTCAGCGCGCAGGCCGGGAGCGCGACGAGCGTGCACGTGATGTGGAACGCGGTCGCCGCCGACGGCGAGGTCAGCGCCTACGAGGTGTACCGGGACGGCCGAAAGGCCGGCGAGGCGCCCGGCTCCGCGCACATGCTGGACGTCGTCCGGCTCGCCCCGTCCACCGCGTACGTCTTCACCGTGCGGGCCCGCGACGCCGAGGGGCGGCTCGGCCCGCGCAGCCGGGAGGCGCGGGCCACCACCGCGGCCGCCGCCCTCGCGGACGGCGCCGCCCCGACCGCGCCGGGCCGGGTCACCGGCCGGGCCGCCGGGAGCCGGGCGGTCCAGCTGTCCTGGTCCGCCGCCACCGACGACCGCCGGGTCGTGTCGTACGACGTCTACCAGGGCGGCACGAAGATCCACAGCGTCGGAGGGGGGCAGACGGCGACGGTCGTCACGGGGCTGCGGCCGCACACCCGCTACGCGTTCACCGTCCGGGCCCGCGACGCGGCCGGCAACCTCTCGCCCGCCGGTCCGCCCGTGCGTCTGACGACCGCGGCCGGCGCGGACGCGGGGCGCGGCACCGCGCCGGCCGACTTCCGTGCCGCCGCCCGGCTCGCCGACGGCGCCTACCAGCTCGACCTGTCCTGGACGCCGCCGCAGGTGGACGGCGTCGTCACGGAATACCAGGTCGAGCTCGACGGGCGGGTGGCCACCTCGCTGGTCTGGGGCGGCGCCCCGCCGCGGGGAAGGGCGACGTACAGCTTCTACGTGGGGCGGGAGGCGGGGGTCGGCCACCGGGTGCGGCTGCGGGCCCGGCTGCCGGACGGCACCTGGGGCGCGTTCTCGGCGCCGCGCTCGGTGACGACGGGCGGGCGCGGGTGAGCCGGGCCGCCGTCAGGGCCGTCCGGGGGAATCCGTCACCTGGCCGGGTGCGGCCCGGGTGCGGGGCGGACGGGCGGCGCATTGGCTGACCCTGAGGCAGCACGGGCGTACCCGATCCTCGGCGGCGCAAGGGATGTACCGCCAACCGTGCCGCCGCCGGAGGACATCCCATGCGCACTTCCCGTCTCCTCGTCCGCTCAGGGCTGACCGTGGCAGCCGCAGCCGCGCTGCCCCTCACCCTCGCCTCCGGGCCGGCCGCCGCCCGGGCCTCGGGCATCTCCGTCAGCACGACCGGCTCCACCGTGTCGGTGGTGACCGGCAGCTGCACCCAGATCAACGGCAGCTGGGGCACGGCCGCCCTGCTCACGAGCGGTCAGGCGAGCTTCTCCCAGGGCCGTCAGGTGGCCCTGTCGGGAACGGCTTCCGGGCAGTCCGCCGCGTGGTCGGGCGTCTCCCCGGGCACCTACACCGTGGTCGTCATGTGCTCGCGGGGCGACACCGCGGGCACCCAGTCCGTGATCGTCTCCGCCCCGTCCACCCCGACGATCTCCGCGACGGCCTCGCCCTCACGGGGGGTCATGGGCGGGCTCGGCGGCGCCACTCGCGACTACGGCACCGTCACCATGGCGGTGGGCGGAGCGCTGGTGGGGGCGGGCGCCATCGCGGCGGCCTGGTTCCTGCGCCGCCGCTCGAAGCCGTACCGGCTCTGAGGCACGCCACCGCCGCCGGGGCCCGGTCGCACCCCTGAGGCCCCTCACGGTTCCCGCGGCGGGTCCTGCGCGGCGGGCAGCCCCTCCAGGGCCTCGGCGAGCCACTGCGTCCAGAAGGTCTCCAGCTCGATGCCGGCGCGCAGGACCAGGTGCTGAAGCCTGGCCTGCGCGCTGCCCTCACCGGGCGGGAAGTCGCGCTTCTCGATCTCCTCGTACTCGGCCAACTGCCGCCGGTGCAGCTCCAGATGGCGGCGCAGGTCCGCCTCCAGACCGGCGGTGCCGACGACGGCCGCCGCGCGCAGCCGCAGCAGCATGGCGTCGCGGTGCGGCTTGGGGTCCTGGGCGGCCGCCGTCCACCGCGCGAGTTCGGCGCGGCCCGCGGGCAGGACCTCGTAGGCCTTCTTCTGCCCGCGGGCCGGCTGCTCGGCCGGCAGGGCGCGGATGTGGCCCTCGGCCTCCAGTCGTCCCAGTTCGCGATAGATCTGCTGGTGCGTGGCCGACCAGAAGTATCCGATCGACCGGTCGAACCTGCGGGTCAGATCCAGCCCCGACGAGGGCCGCTCGAGCAGGGCGGTGAGGATCGCGTGCGGGAGTGACATGGAGTCATCCTAGGGACGGGGTCCGGGCGCCTAGAGGGCCGCCGCCAGCTCCGTGCCCTGCTGGACGGCGCGCTTGGCGTCCAGTTCGGCGGCCACGTCCGCGCCGCCGATGAGGTGCACGGAGCCGCCGGCGGCGACCAGGGCCTCGTACAGGTCGCGGCGCGGGTCCTGGCCGGTGCACAGCACGATCGTGTCGACCTCCAGGACGGTGCTCTGCTCGCCGACGGTCACGTGGAGCCCGGCGTCGTCGATGCGGTCGTAGCGCACGCCCGGGACCATGGTGACGCCCCGGTGCCGCAGTTCGGTGCGGTGGATCCAGCCGGTGGTCTTGCCGAGGCCCGCGCCGACCTTGCCGGTCTTGCGCTGGAGGAGGTGGACCGTGCGCGGCGCGGCGGGGCGCTCGGGGGCGGCCAGGCCGCCGGGGGCCCGGTAGTCCATGTCGACGCCCCACTGGCGGAAGTAGGCCGCCGGGTCCTCGCTCGTCTTGTCGCCGCCGTCGGTGAGGAACTCGGCGACGTCGAAGCCGATGCCGCCCGCGCCGAGGATCGCGACGCGGTCGCCGACGGGCGCCCCGTCGCGCAGGACGTCGAGGTAGCCGACGACGCTCGGGTGGTCGACGCCCGGGATGTCGGGGATGCGGGGGCTGACGCCGGTGGCGACGACGACCTCGTCGTAGTCGGCCACGTCCTCGGCGGCGACGTGCGTGTCGAGGCGGACGTCCACGCCGTGCGCGTCGAGCTGGTGGCGGAAGTAGCGCAGCGTCTCGTCGAACTCCTGCTTGCCCGGCACCTTGCGGGCGACGTTGAGCTGGCCGCCGATCTCGCTCGCCGCGTCGAAGAGGGTGACGTGGTGGCCCCGTTCGGCCGCGCTGACCGCGCACGCCAGACCGGCGGGGCCCGCGCCGACGACCGCGACGCGCTTGCGCAGCCGGGTGGGGGCGAGGACGAGCTCGGTCTCGTGGCAGGCGCGCGGGTTGACCAGGCAGGAGGTGATCTTCCCGCTGAAGGTGTGGTCGAGGCAGGCCTGGTTGCAGCCGATGCAGGTGTTGATGGCCTCGGGCGTGCCCGCGGCGGCCTTGTTGACGAAGTCGGGGTCGGCGAGCATCGGGCGGGCCATGGACACCATGTCCGCGCAGCCCTCGGCGAGCAACTCCTCGGCCACTTCGGGGGTGTTGATCCGGTTGGTGGTGACCAGGGGCACGGAGACGGCGCCCATGAGCTTCTTCGTCACCCAGGTGTAGGCGCCGCGCGGCACCGAGGTGGCGATGGTGGGGATGCGCGCCTCGTGCCAGCCGATGCCGGTGTTGATGATCGTCGCACCGGCCTCCTCCACCGCCCTGGCGAGCGTGACGACCTCGTCGAGGGTGGAGCCGCCGGGCACCAGGTCCAGCATGGACAGCCGGTAGACGACGATGAAGTCCTCGCCGACCGCCTCGCGCACCCGCCGCACGATCTCGACCGGGAACCGCATCCGGTTCTCGTAGGAGCCGCCCCAGCGGTCCGTGCGGTGGTTGGTGCGGGCGGCGATGAACTCGTTGATGAGGTAGCCCTCGGAGCCCATGATCTCGACGCCGTCGTAGCCTGCCTGCCGGGCGAGACGGGCGGTGCGGACGTAGTCGTCGATGGTGCGCTCGACGTCGGCGTCGGTGAGCTCACGGGGCACGAAGGGGCTGATCGGGGCCTGCACGGGGCTCGGCGCGACCAGCTCCGGGTGGTAGGCGTACCGGCCGAAGTGCAGGATCTGGAGCGCGATGCGGCCGCCCTCGCGGTGCACCGCGTCGGTGACGAGGCGGTGCTGCTCGGCCTCCGCTTCGGTGGTGAGCTTGGCGCCGCCCTCGCCGGGCCGCCCCTCGTCGTTGGGGGCGATGCCGCCGGTGACGATGAGGCCCACTCCTCCGCGCGCGCGGGCGGCGTAGAAGGCGGCCATGCGCGCGAAACCGCGCTCGGCCTCCTCCAGGCCGACGTGCATCGAGCCCATCAGGACGCGGTTGGGCAGCGTGGTGAAGCCCAGGTCGAGCGGGCTCAGCAGATGGGGGTAACGGCTCATGGCAGGCCTCCGTGCGCGGCGGTAGTCCCTCAGTTCTAGAGGACCGCGCACGGGTTGTGCAACTAGTTGCACAATGAGGCCTGGCCCATGTGCCGCAGGTCACCGGCCGAGGCCGGCGCACCGGATCGGCCGTTCGGGCCTCACCGGCTCTCGAGCAGCACGTGCAGCTCGCGCTCCTGGTCCCCGGAGGCCGAGGACAGGTCGCGCACCGAGAACACCGAGTCGAGCGTGGAGCGGAGCCGCTCGATCGCCCAGTAGCTGCCCTGGGCGTCCGCCTCGACGGAGGACGAGAGCCGGGCCGGCTCGGCGCAGTCGCGCGCCTCGGTGACCTCGAAGGTCCCGAGCCACACCATCGGGCGCGACTCGTGGAGTTGCTGCGGCTCCTCGCCCACGCCGCGGTCGGACTCGAAGCACGCGTTCAGCGTGTCGAAGACGATCCGGGCGTCCTCCTTGCTGCATCCGCTGATCTCGACGGAGACGGACTCCTCGTGCGATCGCTGGCGATCCATCGTGATCGCTCCTCTCGTGGGGTGGCGCGGCTGTGCGGGTTCCCCGCAGACCGCTCCACATCCCCAGAAAAGCATCCCTTTGCCGGCCGGACCAGCGACGGGCCGGCGGCGGGCCGGCCCGGGCGGCGGGCCGGCGGCACGCGGGCCCGCCGGACCCGGGCTCAGCCGCGGGTGAAGCGGTACGTCTTGCTGTCGGTCAGCACGCAGAAGCCGGGCGAGACGACGATCACGCGCAGGGTGCCGCTGCGGCGGTCGTAGTCGACGCCCTCCACCTCGAAGGACCCCGAGCAGGAGCTGCGCAGGGGCAACTGGCGCAGGGCCGTGACATGGCCGGTGACGTCCGAGCCGCCGTTCGGCTGCGCGGACAGGTCGATCTGGAGCAGCGGCTTGGTGATGCCGAAGAGGGTGCCGTCCGGGTCGTCCGAGGCGCACAGCAGGGTGGTCGGTCCGGTGAAGTCGCAGCCCTGGACGTCGCGCACGGCGTGGTCGAGGCGGACCGTCGAGGCCTGCGGCAGGTTGGCGGAGGGCGAGGTGCTCGCGTTCGCGCCGGGGGTGGGGAAGACGAGGAACCGGGTCATGGTGCCCCACTCGCCCGACAGCATCCACTGGCTGTCCGGCGTGATCGCGACCCAGGAGTTGTTCAGGGCCTCGCCCGGGCCGAGCGCGTGGACGTACTCCGACCAGGCGCCGCCGGGCGCCTGCACCCGGTACATCTTCGAGCCGGCCGAGTCGCTCTGGTACGGCTCGACGTAGTACCCGCCGTAGGAGGCGTCCGGGTCGCCGACGTGGTTCCAGCTCCGCAGCGACAGGGACAGGGGGATGGTCCCGATGCCGGTGTAGCGGTTGGCGCTGCCCGCCGGGACCTCGACCGAGGTCAGTCCCTGGCTCTCGGTCAGCGGGTCGGCACGGTCGGAGCCGATCTCGGTCCAGGCGTCCGCCGCTGCGGCCTGCGGGGCCGCGGACAGGGCGGTGACGGTCGCGACGGCCAGCGCGAGGAGGGAGGCGCGGGCGATGCGGGCGACGCCGGCCGGACGGGCGCGGCGGCGGACGGGGCGCAGGGGCATGGGACTCCTCGTGACGGGGGGTTGGGGCGCGCTCGGCGCACAGTCTGGCCCGCACGGGTGGTCATGTACAGACCAACAAGGTGGACGGTGGCGGACCCTGAGGAGACCGGCGCGCCGGGCCGTACTGGAGGAGCATGGAGACGGGCGTCCGGCCGCGTGGCGGAAATGGGTTGAGCGCGAGAGAACAGGGGGAGACGGCATGGGGAAAGGCGTGCCGCATCGAAGCGCGGAGGCGGTGCGTGGCATGAGCGCAGGCGGACCGTCCGCAGCCGACAGCCCCGGCCCCACCGGGCCGAGCGGGCTGCTGGACGTGCTGAACGTGGCCTCGGTGGTGCTCGACACCGAAGGCCGCATCGCGCTGTGGAGTCCTCAGGCCGAGGAGCTGTTCGGCTACACCGCGCAGGAGGCGCTGGGCCGGTTCGCGGCGCGGGTGATGGTCCACGAACGCCACGTCGACCTGGTGGTGAAGCTGTTCGCCGACGTCATGGCCACGGGCCGGAGCTGGGCCGGAGCGTTCCCCATCCGGCGCAAGGACGGCTCCACCGTGCTGGTGGAGTTCCGCAACATCCGGCTCACGGACGAACGCGGCGAGGTCTACGCCCTGGGGCTGGCGGCCGACCAGACGACGGTGCGCCGGCTGGAACGCGACGTGGCCCTGGCCACCCGGATGGTCGCGCAGTCCCCCAACGGTCTCGCCGTGCTGGACACCGACCTGCGGTACGTGTCCGTCAACCCGGCGCTGGAGCGCATCAACGGCGTGCCGGCCGCCGACCATCTCGGACGCACGGTCCGCGAGGTGCTGCCGCTGGTGGACGCCGAGGCCCTGGAGGACGCGGCGCGTCAGGTGCTGCGCACCGGGGAACCGCTCGTCGACCGCCTCTCGGCCGGCCGCACCCCGGCCGATCCGCGCAGGGACCACGCCTGGTCGGTCTCCCTCTACCGCCTGGAGGACGCGCGCGGCACGGTGCTGGGCGTCGCCGTCTCGGTCAGGGACGTCACGGACCGGCACCGGGCGGCCGTCGAGGCCGAGGCGGCGCGCCGCCGGCTCGCGCTGGTCGCCGACGCCTCGACCCGCATCGGCACCACCCTGGACCTGGAGCGCACCGCCCGCGAACTCGCCGAGGTGGCCGTGCCGGAGCTGGCGGACGTGGCCGCGGTGGATCTGCTCGACGCGGTGGTCGCCGGCCGGCGCACCACCCTGGGGCCCGCCGAACCCGCCGTCATCCGCGCCCTCGCGGTGCGCGCCGACGACGAGCCGGACGCGCTGCGGGCGGCCGACCAGCCCGGAGAGGTGGCCCACTACGCGCCCGACCGGCTCGTCACCGAGTGCGTGCGCGCGGGCCGGCCCGTCATGCTGGCGCGGGTGCGCGCGCCCGACCTCGCCCGCATCGCCCGCTCCCCGCAGGCGGCCGCCCTCCTCGCCCGGGCCGGCGTGCACTCCTACCTCGCGGTGCCGCTCATCGCCCGCGGCGAGGTGCTGGGCGCCCTCGATCTCAAGCGCACCCGCAACCGGTCGCCCTTCAGCCACGACGACCTGCTGCTCGCCCGCGAACTGGCGGCCCGCGCGGCCGTGCAGATCGACAACGCCCGCTGGTACCAGAACGCCCGCACCACCGCGCTCACCCTCCAGCGCAGCCTGCTGCCGAGCCATCCGCCCGTCACCGGCGGCCTGGCGGTCGCCTCCCGCTACCAGCCCGCGGGCGCCACCACGGAGGTCGGCGGCGACTGGTTCGACGTCATCCCGCTGCCCGACGGCAAGACGGCGCTCGTCGTCGGCGACGTCATGGGCAGCGGCATCGACGCCGCCGCCACGATGGGCCGGCTGCGCACGGCGACGACCACGCTGGCCTCGCTCGACCTCGACCCGGCGGTGCTCCTGGAACACCTGGACCGCATCACCCAGGGCCTGGACCACTCCATCGCCACCTGCGTGTACGCCGTCCACGACCCCGCTTCCGGGCGGTGCCGGATCGCCAACGCCGGGCACCTGCCGCCGGTGCGGGTACGGCCCGGCCGTCCGCCGGAACTGCTGGAGCTGCCGACCGGCGTGCCGCTGGGCGTGGGCGGGGTGGCGTTCTCCACGACCGGCGTCGACTTCGCCCCGGGCGACCAGCTGGTGCTGTACACCGACGGGCTGGTCGAGACCCGCACCCATTCCCTCGACGAGCGCCTGGAGGCCCTCCTGGCGCTGCTCGACGATCCCGCCCGGCCGCTGGAGGAGCTGTGCGACCTTCTGCTGCGGGCGTTGCACCATCCGGACAACCAGGACGACGTCGCGCTGCTGGTGGCACGGGCACTGACCGCGGAACAGCTGAACGACGCGACAGCTGAGCGGGAGAGCGGCTGAACCGCCGGGCGTCGCGGTTCACAGGTTCTCGTTACCGCTTCCTTAACCGGCGCCCCGGACAATCACAGACAGGCGTGTCAGGAGCGGATCCGTTCGTCGCCGAGGAGAGTGAGCCGCCATGCAGGAGCCGCGGGAGCCGAGGGAACCGCAGGGACCGTACGGTCCGCAGCCGCACCCGGAGGCCGGGACGTCGTGGGGGCCGGCCCACGGCGCCGGGGAACGCGTGGGCGGCCCGCTGCGCACGTCCTGGCGGCGCCGTTCGTCCCGCGCGCGGGCGCTCGTCGCGGCCACGGCCGTCGCCGTCCTGGCGCTGGGCGGCACGGTCGCGTACGCCGCCACGTCCGACGGCCCGGGCGGCGGCTCGCCGTCCGCGGCGCCGTCCGCCTCCTCCTCCGAGGGGCCGGGCGCACGGCACGGCCGGGGCGGCCCCTGGTTCGGGCCGGGCGGCGACGCGGTCCACGGCGAGGCGACCGTGAAGGACCCCCGAAGCGGCGACTGGGTGGTGCGCGTCTGGCAGCGGGGCACCGTCGAGAAGGCGGACGACGCCCACCTCACCGTCAAGAGCGAGGACGGCGCCTCGTGGACGTGGACGCTGGGCAAGGACACGCGCGTCCGCGGTGACGGCGCCTCGGGCTCCGCGGCCGCCGCGCCGAAGAAGGGCGACACCGTGTTCGTCGTCGGAACCCGTGAGGGGAAGACGAACAGCGCCGAGCGGGTCCTTGCCGGCTCCTTCGGCGAGCGCGGCCGCGGCGGCCACGACCGGGACGGTCACGGCCATGGCGGCGGCTTCCCCGGGCACGGCCCGTGGGACCGCGGCGGCCGGGACGGCTCGCCCGGCCCCTCGGGCAGCGGCGCCGCTACCTGACGCGGGCCCCCAGGATCACGTGGGCGGACAGCTCCTCGTCCCGCGCCACCCGCACCGTCAGACCGCTGCGGGTGAACGCCTCCACGGCGGCGGGCGCCTGGCGTTCGCTGGTCTCCACGAGGAGGCGACCGCCCGGCGCGAGCCAGAGCGGCGCCTCGGCGGCGACGCGGCGCAGCACGTCCAGTCCGTCACAGCCGCCGTCGAGGGCGGTGAGCGGCTCGTGCTCCCGGGCCTCCGACGGCAGCAGGGGCACCTCGTCGGTGGGGACGTAGGGCACGTTCGCGGCCAGGATGTCGACGCGGCCGCGCAGCCGGCCGGGCAGCGCGGCGAACAGATCGCCCGTGTGGGCGTGTCCGCCGTGCTCGGCGAGGTTGCGGCGGGCGCACGCGACCGCCACCGGGTCGATGTCGCAGGCGTGCAGCTCGACCGCGCCGAGCGAGGCGGCCAGGGCGGCGCCGACCGCGCCGGAGCCACAGCACAGGTCGACCACCACCGACGCGTGCGGCACGGCGGCGAGGGCCTGGTCGACGAGGAACTCGGTGCGGCGGCGGGGCACGAAGACGCCCGGCCCGACGCCGACGCGCAGACCGTGGAACTCGGCCCAGCCGACGACGTGTTCGAGGGGCAGACCCGCCGCACGCCGTCGCGCCATGGCGTCGGCCTCGTCCGGCGTCGAGGCCGCGGCGAGGATCAGCTCCGCCTCTTCCTCCGCGAACACGCACCCGGCGTCGCGCAGGGCGCGGACGAGGGCGTCACGGGTGGACGGGGGCTGCGCGGAGGACGACGAGGAGGAGACGGGAGGGGTGAGGGGAGGCATGGAGCCGAGAGCCTTTCGAGGAGCCGAAGGGCGCTCACACGGTCGCCCGGGCACGGCGGTCCACGCCGTCACGGGAGGAGAGCACCCGACCTGACACAGCGGTAATGGGTCTCACCTCCCGGGCCTCGCACGGCCGGGACCCTCCACGGCCGTCGGCCACCCTACCCCAGCGCCCGCCGGCTGTTCATGACATCGACGTCCCCCCAAGTTGTATTATGCAACCGAGCGTTCGAGGGGATCCGGAAGGAGAGGAGCGGTGGAAGCAGCCGACGCCGTGGAGACGATCCAGCGGGAGATGACGGCCTTCGCGCGGCGGGCGCGCGCCTCGGCGGGCCGCCTGCATCCCGAGCTGTCGCTGGTGTCGTACACGCTGCTCGGCCACCTGGAGGAGAGCGACGGCTGCCGGGCCACCGACCTCGCCGCGCACTACGCCCTGGACAAGTCCACGGTGAGCCGGCAGGTCGTCGCGCTGGAGCGCGCCGGATTGATCGCCCGGCGCCAGGACCCCGGCGACCACCGCGTCCAGGTCCTCCATCTCACCGACGCCGGGCGGCGCATCCTCGCGCAGGTCACCGAGAGCCGTCGCACCGCGTTCCACGAACGTCTGGCCGCGTGGCCGGCCGGTGACCTGGAGCGGTTCGCGCGGTACCTGGTGCGGTACAACGCCTGGCCCGACCCCGCCCCGGAGGCCGACTGACCCGGGGCGGGCCCGGACCTCAGGCCACCGGGACCGCCGTCCGCCCCTCCCCCAGCCGCTCGGGCGTCCGGGCGGCCAGGAACGCCGTCCTCCGGCGCAGGCGGAAGCCCAGGGACTCGTAGAGGCGAATGGCGTTGACGTTGGCGGCCGCGGTGTGCAGGAAGGGCGTGTCCCCGCGCTCCCTGATGCCGTGGGCGACGGCCAGGACCAACCGGGTGGCCAGCCCCTCGCCGCGGAAGGCCGGGTCGGTGCAGACCGCGCTGATCTCCGTCCAGCCCGGCGGCCGCAGCCGTTCGCCGGCGAGCGCGACCAGGGCGCCGTCCCGCCGGATCCCGAGATAGTCCCCGAGCTCGATGGTGCGCGCCTCGAACGGACCGGGCCGGGTGCGCGCCACCAGGTCGAGGATCTCCGGCACGTCGGCGGGGCCGAGCCGGACGGCCTCCGGGTCGGGGGCCGTCCGCAGCCCGTCGTCGACCAGCTGCACGCCCTCGGCCCGGAAGGTGATCTCCCAGCCGGACGGGATCTCGCCCCGGAACCCGGGCAGCGGGACCTCCGCTCCGGGACCGGCCAGCGCCGCGAGGTCCGCCCAGTCGTCGGCGTCCGGCTCGTCCGGCAGGGCCAGCCAGGGCGACACGTCGACGGGATAGCGCAGGATGCGGCCCCGGCGTTCGGCGAAGTGCGCGTGCGGGCCGGTCAGCGCAGCGAGCGCCGGGTTGTCGAGGACGTGCGGAGCCCCGGCCTCCCCGGGCGCCCGGCCGTTCGTGCCCGGTGCGGACCCGGCGGCGGTCATGCGCCCGCCCCGATCCCCAGGACGGCCTCGCCCCGGGCGAGTCCGCCCAGGGCGTCCGAGGCCCCGCCGCCCGGCGCCGCGGGGAACGCCCGCGCGTCACGCCCGCTCTCGCGCCGGAGACCCGTGCGCGGGTTCCGGTCGACGCGGCTCGCGCCCGCCGCGCGCACCGCGACCAGGACCTGGCCCGGCCCGGGACGGGTCCGCTCCGCATCGACGAGCGCCTCGGTCTCCGGGCGGCCGTACCGCGTGAAGACGTACGCCTTCGGCATTGCTCCCACTCTCCTTCGCCGGCGTCTGCGTCCCCGTCGCCGCCGGTAGCCGTCGGCCCGACGGACCCGTCGGCCGCCGGTGCGGGGACGACACGTGCAAGGACGCGTGATCGGGCGCTATTCCCCGCCCCGGGCCCTGTTCACAGCGCCTTAACGATCGACGGGCCGGCCCCGTGCGGAACACCCCTGATGTGCACGTACGGTGGACTGCGTAAGCAACCGCCGCCCTCCCGCTGGAACCCCATGAACGTCACCCGAGGCTTCACCGGCCGCCCCCGTGTCGCCGACCCGGGGCTGCCTCCCGGCCAGTACGACGCCGGCGACGACTGGCCCGTGCTGTCCGCCGAGGTCACGCCCGACCTGGCCCCCGCCGACTGGACCTTCCGCATCGACGGCCTGGTGCGATCGCCCCGCACCTGGACCTGGGACCAGGCGCACGCGCTCCCGGAGTCCGTGTACGAGGGAGACATCCACTGCGTCACGAGCTGGTCGAGGTTCGGGGTGCGGTTCGGGGGCGTCGGCATGGACGTCTTCCTGGACGCCGTGCGGCCCGAGGCGTCCGCGACCCATGTGGTGGCGTACTCGCACACCGGGTACACCACGAACCTGCCGCTGGCCGACCTGACCGGCGGGCGGGCCTGGATCGCCTGGGAGCACGACGGCGAGCCCCTCGCGGCCGAGCACGGCGGTCCGGCCCGGCTGCTGGTGCCGCACCTGTACTTCTGGAAGAGCGCCAAGTGGATCGCGGGCCTGCGTCTGCTCGACCACGACGAGCCGGGGTTCTGGGAGCAGAACGGCTACCACCCGCGCGGCAACCCGTGGGAGGAACAGAGGTACTCCGGTGACTGAGGCCTTCGCCGCCCCGCCCCGGGCCGCCGCTCCCCCGCCGGCGACGTTCACGCCGGCGACCCGGTTCGCCGTGCCGGGCCGGATCGCCGTCGGCGGCGAGGCCGCCTCCGCATGGCAGACGGTGACCCTGACCGAGATCCGCCGGGAGACGCCGCAGGCGTCCACCTTCCGGTTCCGGGCTCCGGCCTGGGCCGGCCATCTGCCCGGCCAGCACCTGATGCTCCGGCTCACCGCCGCCGACGGCTACACCGCCCAGCGCCACTACTCGCTCGCCTCCGCGCCCGACGACACGGGACACATCGAGCTGACGCTCGACCACGTGGACGGCGGCGAGGTCTCGGGCTGGTTCCACACGACGGCCGCGCCGGGCGACGAGATCGAGGTGCGCGGTCCGCTCAGCGGCTTCTTCGCCTGGCCCGGCGACCGGCCCGCGCTGCTGATCGGCGCCGGGTCCGGGATCGTCCCGCTGATGTCGATGGTCCGCCACCACCGCGCGCGCGGGCTCGACGTGCCGCTGCGGATGGTGGTGTCCGCCCGCGGCCCCGAGGAACTGATCTACGCCCGCGAGCTCGGCGCGGAGACGACCCGCGTGTACACCCGGAGCGCGCCCCGCGGCGTGCCCGTGGGCCGGCTCGACGCCGGGCACCTGGCGCCGCTGTTCGCCGACGGACCGGCGGGCGGCTGGGAGGCGTACGTCTGCGGCTCGAACGGGTTCGCCGAGCACGCGTCGCGGCTGCTGGTCGCGGCGGGGCAGCCGGTGGACCGCATCAGGATCGAACGCTTCGGCTGAGCCGGGCCGGGAGCCCGGCGGGCAGCCGTGGGGGCGGTCGCCGGGCCGCGCCGGGGACGCACCGAGGGGCCGTCGGGCACGATGCGTGAAACGATGTACTCCGAACGGGGTACCCCCCTGCGGTGGGCACTCGTACGCGTGACGGCGAGGAGGTCGACATGCGAAGCGGGGTGCGTGGCTGGCGTCGGCGGGACAATCCGCTGCGGCGCCGGTCGGACGTCGTCGAGGCGTGGACGGCACTGGTCGTCGCCGCGCTGCTGCTGGTGGTCGCGCCCCTGGCCGGGGCGCTCGCGGGCCGTTGGGCCCATGACGACGCCCAGGCGGCCGCGGTGCGGCAGCGGGCGGACCGGCACGAGGTGAGCGCGCAGGTCGTCGGCCGGCCGCCGGAGACCATGCCCTCCGTGGAGGGCGGCAGACAGCAGATGGTCTCGGTGAGCGTGCGGTGGACGCCGCCGGGCGGGCACGCCCGGACCGCCACCGCCCGGGTGCCGGCGGGCACGCACCGCGGGGACGTGGTGGACGTGTGGTTCGACGGTCACGGCCGCAGTGTCGCGCCGCCGCCGAACGACACGATGGTGTGGCAGCACACCCTCACCCTGGGCGTCTGCGTCGCCGGCGGCACGGCGGCCTCGGTCCTGCTCGGGCACGCCGTCGTCCGCCGGGTGGCGATGCGTCACCGGCTGGCGGAGTGGGAGAGCGCCTGGGCGCGCACCGAGCCGCAGTGGACCCGGCGCAGGCCCGCCTGAGGCGTGCGACGCACTCTGGCGACGCCTCCCGCGCCCCCCGTACGGTGTGATCATTCGTATGGGCAATTGACAAAAGGTGGTCCTCGATGGCCCTGTTCGACCTGTCCCGCGACGAACTGGACGCGTACCGCAGCGCCTCCGTCGCGCCGGAGGACTTCGACGCGTTCTGGTCCAAGACCCTCCAGGAGGCCCGTGAGCACGACCTGGACGCCCGCTTCGAACCGGTCGACACGGGCCTGAGCACGGTGCGGGTGTACGACGTGACGTTCGCCGGGTTCGGCGGTCACCCGGTGAAGGCCTGGCTGACGCTGCCGGCCGGGGCCGACGGGCCGCTTCCCCTGGTCGTGGAGTTCGTCGGATACGGCGGCGGACGGGGACTGCCGCACGAGCACCTGCTGTGGGCGTCCACGGGCCGCGCGCACTTCATCATGGACACCCGGGGGCAGGGCAGCGCGTGGGGCGGCGGGGGCGGCACCGCGGACCCGGTGGGCGGCGCGCCCTCCTACCCCGGGTTCATGACGCGGGGCATCGACGACCCCGGTCACTACTACTACCGGCGGGTGTTCACGGACGCGGTCCGCGCGGTCGAGGCGGCCCGGTCGCACCCGCTGACCGACGCCTCGCGGACCGTGGCGGTCGGCGCGAGCCAGGGCGGCGGCATCTCGATCGCCGTGGGAGGACTGGTCGGCGACCTGGCGGCGGTCGCGCCCGACGTGCCGTTCCTGTGCGACTTCCCCCGCGCGGCGACACTGACGGACCGTCATCCCTACCGGGAGATCGGCCTGTTCCTCAAGACGCACCGGGGACGCGGCGAGGACGCGCTGCGCACCCTGTCCTACTTCGACGGCGTCCACTTCGCCTCGCGCGGCTCGGCCCCGGCCCTGTTCTCGGCGGCGCTGGAGGACCAGACCTGCCCGCCCTCGACCGTGTTCGCCGCCTTCCACGCCTGGGGGCACGAGGACAAGCGGATCGAGGTGTACGAGTTCAACGACCACGAGGGCGGCGGCCCCTACCAGGAGGCCGTCAAGCTGCGCTGGCTGCGCTCGTACGCCTGAGCCGCCGCCCGGCGCCCCACGCGCGATCCGCGTCCGCCTCCTTCCCTCCAGTCCGACCAGTCGGTACGTTCGGGGTCCCGGGCCGCACCCTCGCGGTCCGAACGTCCCGGCGGACCACGGAGGGCCCATGTCCGAGCACGTTCCCCAGGTTCACGGCCACTGCGACCCGCGGTTCGCCGCGGTGCGCGCCGCCTTCGAGGAGGACTTCCGGGACCGGGGCGAGCTCGGCGCCGCGGTCAGCGTGACGGTCGACGGCGTGACGGTGGCCGACCTGTGGGGCGGCTGGGCGGACCCGGCGCGCACGCGCGCGTGGGAGCGGGACACGCTGGTCAACGTGTGGTCCACGTCGAAGGGGCCGACGGCGCTGTGCGCGCACGTCCTCGCCGACCGCGGGCTGCTGGACCTGGACGCCCCGGTGGCCGCGTACTGGCCGGAGTTCGCCGCGGCGGGCAAGGAAGGAGTGCTGGTGCGGCACCTGCTGTCCCATCGCTCGGGCCTGGCCGGACTGCGCGAGCCGCACTCCCTCGAGCAGCTCTACGACTGGGAGCTGACCACGGCGCGCCTCGCGGCCACCGAGCCCTGGTGGGAGCCGGGCACCCGGTCCGGCTATCACGCCCTCACCTTCGGCTTCCTGGTGGGGGAGGTCGTGCGGCGCGTGTCGGGACTGCTGCCGGGGGCCTTCCTGGAGCGGGAGGTGACCGGCCCGCTGGGCGTCGACTTCACCATCGGGCTCGCGGAGAAGGAGGCCGGGCGGGCGGCGGAGCTGGTGCACCCGCCGGCCGCCCCCGCAAGCGAACAGGCGGCGGCCTTCAGCCAGTTGACGCCCGCGGCCCTCGCCGCGCTGACCAACCCCCTGGCAGGCGCGGCCGAGGCCAACTCGCCCCGGTGGCGGGCCGCGGAGATTCCGGCCGCCAACGGTCACGGCACGGCGCGGGCCGTGGCCGCGCTCTACGGCGTCTTCGCCGGCCGGGGCGCGTACGGCGGCCGGCGCGTCCTGTCCCCCGAGGCGGCCGAGCGGGTGCGCGAGGGGCAGGGCGCCTGCCGGGACCTGGTCCTGGGCGCCGGGTTCGACCACGAGACCGAGCTCGGCCTGGGGTTGTGGCTGAGCGGGGCCAACGGCTCCTACGGTCCCAACCCGCGCGCTTTCGGTCATGACGGCTTCGGCGGCTCCTGCGGCCTCGCCGACCCGGAGGCCGGGGTGTCGCTGGGGTACGTGATGAACCGGATGGGGTCGCGCATCGCCGACGACCCGCGCAAGACGGCGCTCGTCGAGGCCGTGTACGACGCGCTGTGAGCACCGGCGCGGCGCGTTCGCGGCAGGGCGGGGCGGGCGTGCGGGGCGAACCGGTTTCGGCCGATCCGGCGGTCCGCCCTTCCCTGGTGGTTTAGACCAATGCTAGATCTGGTGGCGCACCGAGTCCGCACGGACACGGCACGTCACCCACAGGAGGCGCGCGGCATGGCCCGCAGCACCATCCCCACCACCGACCACGTCCACCCGAACCCCGGGGACCGGCCGCTCTACTGGCGGATCGCCCGGCGGCTGCTCGGCGAGCTGCGCGACGGCACGCTCGCACCGGGCGAACGGCTGCCCAGCGAAAGGCAGTTGGCGAAACACTTCGGCGTCAGCCGGGAGACCGTACGACAGGCCCTGGAAGTCCTGCGCCGCGACGGGCTCGTCGAGACCGACCGGCGGGGCAGCTACGCGGCCCTGCCGGACGGGCCGCTCGGCGCCCCGTCGTTCCTCGCCTTCCCCGTGGGCGCTCGGCCCGCGGACGACCCGTCGGCGGTGGCCCGGGCCGCCGTCAGCTGGGAGGCGCCTCCGCCCGGGCACGCCGAGGCGCTGGGGCTCGCCCCGCACCGGCCGACGCTGGTGCACCGCTACGAGTCGGCCCGCGCCGACGGCCGGGGGCGGCGCACGGCCGTCACGTCCTTCTCGGCGGTGGCGCTGAGCGAGGTCGAGGAACTGGCCCGCTACCGCGACCGCGCCGACCCCGGCGCCGCCCCGGAGCTGCGACGGGCCTACGACTGGATGCGCCGGGCCGGGCTGACCCTGCACCACCGCGACCTCATCACCCCGCTTGACGACGCCCCCTCGATGCGGGTGACCCGGCAGGTGCACGACCAGTACGCGCGCCCCCTGGAGATCACCGATCTGGTGGTCGACGCCCGGCGCGAGGCGCTGGTCTACGCCTTCACGCTCCCGGCGGCCTGACGGCCGCGGACCCGGATCCGGCCCCGGACCCGACTCCGGCGGCGCCCTCGCCGTCCGCCGCCCGCACCGCCTCGACCAGCCGCACCCGCGGGCTCCCGTCACCCCTCGCGCCGAACTCGGGCAGGGCGCGAAGGGTCACGGAGAACCCCGCGGCCTCCAGCGCCCGCCGCACCTCGCCCAGCCGGAAGGCCCGGTAGTACATCACGAACGGAGGCCGCCACACGGCGTTGCGCACGCGCATGGCCGCATCGAAGCCCAGGAGCATCCAGAAGGCCGGGGACGAGGGCCGGGGCGGCGCGAGGACGGGGAACGCGAAACGCCCCCCTGGGCGCAGCGCACCGTGCACCCGGGCGAACAGGCCCGGCAGTTCGCGGGGCAGGAAGTGCCCGAACGCCCCGAAGCTCACGACGAGGTCGAAGGCCGCGGTGAACGGCAGGGCGCGGGCGTCCGCCCGCACCCAGGACACCCGCGGCCCCGGCGGGGGCGTCCGCGCGCGTGCCACGTCGAGCATGCCCGCGCTGAAGTCGACCCCGGTCACGCCGGCGCGGCACAGCGTGGCCAGCACCTCCACCCCGGCGCCCGTGCCGCAGCACAGGTCGAGGCCGTCGTCGTAGGGGCCGGAGTCCTCCAGGGCCGAGGCGACCGCCTCCAGGACGGAGTCGGGGGTGCGGAAGGGCGTGTGGTCGAACTTCGGCGCCAGGAGGTCGTAGCCGTGCTCGACGGACGACAGGGCCTGGACGGCGAGTTCGCGCAGGGTGGGGCCTTCGGGGCTGAACATCGGTGTCAGCCTACGGCGGTGCGCCGCCGCAGGAGCGTCAGGGCCTGCTCGCACCAGCGCAGGTTGCCCTCCTCGAAGGCGATGCCGCCCATCAGGGTCAGATAGGGGCCGATCCGGTCGGCCGCGGCCAGGTACTCGTCCTCGCCGCGGCCGTCGAGCAGACGCTCGCGCAGCCGCTCGTAGCGCGCGAGCTTGCCGCGCGACCAGTCCATCCGCTCCTCGATCAGCGCGCGCGTGGCCCCGGGATCAGCGCCGTCCATCGCCTGCACCTTGACGAGGAGCTCGTCCCGCACGGCGGTGGGCCTGCGGGGCGAGGTCACGGCGAAGGCGCTCAGGTCCTCCCGGCCCGCCTCGGTGAGGGTGAACATCCGTTTGTTGGGACGGCGTTCCTGCTGCACCACCCGGGCCTCGATCAGACCGTCCCGCGCCAGGCGCTCGAGTTCGCGGTAGAGCTGTTGCGGGGTGGCGGCCCAGAAGTTCGCGAGGGAGACGTCGAACACCTTGGACAGCTCGTAGCCCGAGGCCTCGCCCTCCAGCAGGGCGGCCAGCACGGCGTACTTGAGGGACATGTGGACACGGTAACAGGGGATGATTATTGTCATCCGCACCTAGTCAACAAATTTACTGTCTGCGATGAGGTGATCCGATGCGCGCGTTCCGTGAGGCGGTCGAGGCCGGCGATCTCGACGCCGTCGAGGCGCTGCTGGCCGACGACGTGGTCTTCACCAGTCCGGTCGTGTTCAAGCCCTACCCGGGCAAGGCGATCACCGCCTCGATCCTGCGCGCGGTGTCGCAGGTGTTCGAGGACTTCCGCTACGAGCGGGAGCTCGACGGGAACGACGGCCGCGACCACGCGCTGGTGTTCACCGCGCGGGTGGGCGAGCGGCAGTTGACCGGCTGCGACTTCATCCACCTCGACGACAGCGGGCTCATCGACGAACTGACCGTCATGGTGCGGCCCCTGTCGGGTGCGCAGGCGCTCGCGGCGGCGATGGGGGCCCGTTTCGACGAGATCGTCGAGGAGGCGAAGGCCCGGTCGGCCTCCGCCTCCTGACGTTGGGCGGCCCCGGAGGACCTGGCCTCGGGCAGTCCGGTTCCGCGGGGACGCGCCGCGCCCCCGCGGGAGGTCAGCCGCGCAGGTCGCGCAGGGTCGCCCGGGTGTCCGTCTTCAGCCAGCCCGAGACCTCGGCGAGCGTCGGCGGATCGGTGTCCTTGTCGTACGAGGTGTAGTAGGCGCTGTAGCTCATCGTGTAGGTGACCCAGCCGTCCCGGACGGCGAGCGTCGCGTACAGCGATCCGCTCGTCGAGCCGGACGTGGTGTCCTCGCTGACGAGGTACGCCTCGTCGCCGATGCCGGTGACGCTCTCCACGTCGTAACCCTTGTGACTGTCGCCGTAGTTCTTCCAGGCGGCGGTGAACTCGGGTCCGGGGTCGGTCTTCTTGTGCAGGTCGAGCTGGGTGTAGAGGTAGGCGTCCGAGTAGCTCGAACCCGTTTTCTTCAGGCTGATGTTGCACAGGCCCTCGTCGAGGGCCCCGTCCTTGATGCCGTTGTGGGTCGGGGCGCTGTCCTCGGCCGTGTACTCCGCCTTGAACGAGGAGTAGTCGGTCGAGGTGCACAGGTTCACCGGCGCCGTGTAGCCGCGCAGGTCCGCGTCGGCGCCGGCCCCGGTCAGGAAGACGCCGGCCGCCCACGCGGCCGACGCCGCCAGCGCGCCGACCGCGGCCCACAGCACCGCCCGTCCGGCGCCGCCTCCCCCGGTGGGCGGCGGACCGACGGCGGGATACGGGCCCGGCTGGGCGTACGGATTGCCCGGCTGCGGCTGGACGGGGTGGCCGACCAGCGTGGGCTGCGCGTAGACGCTCTGCGGGCCGGTCTGGGTGGCCTGGGCCGCCGGCGGGAAACCCATCGGCCCGCCGGCGGCCGGCGACTGCGGATTCGGATAGGGATACGCGCTCGGCTGGGCCGGCGCCCCGGACGGCTGCTCCGGCTGCTGCGGAGGCTGAGGCGGCGTGGACATGCCGTGAAGATAAGGCAGATTTGGCGGTCAAGTCCGCCGCCGTCACGGATCGTTACTCTCTGCGGACATCTGCGGTAAACCTCGAAGAGGCCGGATTCCTCCACCCCTTCCTCCGGAACCTCTCCGCACGCCACGCGACGCCCTCCACACGTCCCGCGCGCGTCCCCCCGAGGTCCCCCGTGCGCCCGCACGCGCCCGCCGACCATCCTCGGCGTACCTCGGCGTACCTCGGCGTACCTCGGCGTACCTCGGCGTCCCTCGGGAGCGAGGCGCGCCGTCGTGGCCGCCGCATGTGTTACAGTGCCTCTGGCACGTATGTACGCCCCACGCCGGGCGTCCGTGCCGGTCTCTCTCGCATCGCCGCCTCGCCACCCGCCGTCTCCGGCCGGTGCAGCGGCTTTCCCGCACCACCGTCCACGGCTCTGTTCGCCGTACCGCGGTGCCGTTCCCGCCGCCCCGAGGCGCGCTGTGCGCCCTCCCTCCGCGGCCGCTCCCCCCTTCTTCGCATGCCTCATGCCTCCCGTCCGTGAAAGGACCGACCCACCATGACCACCACTCTCGAACACCCCCCTGTGCAGCAGTCGCCGGCCCGGATCGTCCTCGGCGTCCTCGACGTCGACACGAGCGGCAAGGGGCGTCTGCGCCCCGTCGACTGCCTGCCCACGCCCGACGACCTCCAGGTCCCGGCCGCGCTGATCCGGCGTCACGGTCTGCGCAAGGGCGACCTCGTCGAAGGGGTGCGCGGCCCCCAGCGCGCCCTGACCGAGGTCACCCGCGTCGAGGGCCGCGCCCCCGACGCCCCGCACGGCCGCCGCCACTTCCGCGACCTGACGCCCGTGCACCCCCACGAGCGGCTCCGGCTCGAACACCGCGCGTCGGGTCTCGCCGGACGGGTCGTGGACCTCCTCGCACCCGTCGGCAAGGGTCAGCGCGGGCTGATCGTCGCGCCGCCCAAGACGGGCAAGACCGTGCTGCTCCAGCAGCTCGCGGCCGCCGTCGCCGGCAACCACCCCGGAGCCCGGCTGATGGTCGTCCTGCTCGACGAACGGCCCGAGGAGGTCACCGACATGCGGCGTTCCGTGCGCGGCGAGGTGTACGCCTCGACGTTCGACCGGGCGCCGGCCCAGCACATCGCCCTGGCCGAACTCGTCGTCGAACGGGCCAAACGGCTCGTCGAGGCGGGCGAGGACGTCGTCGTCCTGCTCGACTCCCTGACCCGGCTGTGCCGGGCCCACAACAACGCGGCGGCCGCCGGGGGCCGTACCCTCAGCGGCGGAGTCGACGCGAGCGCGCTGATCGGCCCCAAGCGGTTCTTCGGCGCGGCGCGCGCGGCCGAGGAGGGCGGCTCGCTCACCATTCTCGCCACCGCCCTGGTCGAAACGGGCTCGCGCGCCGACGACTTCTACTTCGAGGAGCTGAAGAGCACCGGCAACATGGAGCTCCGCCTCGACCGCGAACCGGCCTCGCGCCGCCTCTTCCCGGCCGTCGACGTCGACGGCTCCGGCACCCGCCGGGAGGAACTCCTGCACACCCCGGCCGAGTTGGCGGCCGTGCGCGGACTGCGCCGGGCGCTGGGGGCGCGGGACGGCCGGGCGAACCTGGAGACCCTGCTGGAGCGGATGCGCGAGACCCCGGACAACGCGTCCTTCCTGCGCCGCGTCCAGCCCACGCTGCCCGCCGCCTAGACACCCGCCCGGCCGCCGCCGGACGGCCACCGGACGGCCCCCGCACCGCCGTCGTACGGCCCACGGGCGGGAACCGGACGACCGCCGGACGCCGACCGGGCCGGGCCGACGGCAGGAGGGGGCGACCGGAGGGCGGTGGGCCGCACCGCGTGCGGCATCCGGGTGCTCGCGCGGGCCCGTCCGGCACGGGCAGCGCGGGGAAGCCGCACCGGGTTCCTACGTTGATCATATGACGATCGGATTCTCTTCCCGGGCCGCATCGGCGGCCTGCGCGTTCTGTGTGGCCGGCGTCCTCGCCCTCGGCCCCGCCGCGGCCGCCGCCCAGGCCGACCCGGACCCGGCGCGTCCGGGCGCCCCGGGCGAAGCCGGCGCACCGGGCGTGACGATCCCTCGGCCGTCGCTGCTGTACCGCTCCGGCATCCAGGTCAGACCGCACCGCGACGCCCCCGAGGTCCCGGACGTCTCCGCCCTGTCGTGGCTGGTGTCCGACGCCGGGACCGGCGAGGTGCTCGCCGCGTCGCACGCGCACCGCGCCCTGCCGCCCGCCAGCACGCTGAAGACCCTCTTCGCCCTGACGGTGCTGCCGGTGCTGCCCGGTGAGCTCCAGCACCGGGTGAGCCCGGAGGAACTCATGGGCATCGGGCCCGGCAGCAGCCTCGTCGGGGTCGCCGAGGGCCACACGTACCGGATCGCCGACCTGTGGCGGGGCGTGTTCCTCAACTCCGGCAACGACGCCGTGCACGTCCTCGCCTCCCTCAGCGGCGGCTGGGACACCACCGCCGCCCGGATGCAGGCCAAGGCCCGCTCCCTCGGCGCCCTGGACACCCATGTGCGCTCGCCCGACGGCTACGACACCCCCGGCCAGGTGTCGTCCGCCTACGACCTGGCGGTGTTCGGACGGGAAGGACTGCGCAACCCGGACTTCGCGCGGTACTGCGCGACCGCCGAGGCGCAGTTCCCGGGGGACGGAGAGGCCTCCTACGGCATCGCCAACACCAACCGGCTGCTCACCGGGGCGAACGGCGTCGCGGCCTACCCGGGGCTGATCGGGATCAAGAACGGCTACACCAGCAACGCCGGCAACACCCTGGTCGCCGCGGCCCGCCGGGACGGACGCACCCTCGTGGTCACGGTGATGAACCCTCAGGCGGGCGGCGGGTTCACCGTCTACGAGGAGGCGCGCGAGCTGCTGGACTGGGGATTCGCGGCGGCCGGGCGGGTCGATCCGGTGGGCTCGCTCGACGCGCTGCGGGCGGGCCCGCACCCGCTTCCGCGGTCCGGCCCCGGGACGGCGCCCTCCTCGCCCGCGGAGCCGGAGCGCGGACCGGCCGCGCGCTCCGGCCCCTCCCCCGCCGTGCCGCCCCGGCCCGCGCCGTCGACGACGCGGTCCGCGCCGGCCGCCACCGCCGCGACCGCGGCCACGCTCCGGGCGGACGTCAAAGACGGCGACGGCGGCTGGTCCGAGGTGGCGCTCGTCGTGGGCGCCGCCGCACTGGGCGGAGCCGCCATGGCGCTGCTGACGCGGCTCGCGGGCCGCGGATCCGGCGGGAACTGACCGACGGGCAGCCACCCGAGCAGGCCCAGCGTGACCCAGGTGTAGGCGTTGGCGCCGAGGAAGCCGCCGACGCCGGACGGGTCGTCGAACCACAGCCACACCACGCTGGTGCACAGCACCGCGTACAGGGCGCCCGCGACCCTCGGGCGTCCCGCCCGGATCAGCACGGCGAAGGACGGCAGCAGCCAGACCAGGTGGTGGACCCAGGTGACGGGACTGACCAGGCACGCGGTGAGCCCCGTGAGGGCGAAGGCCGCCGGCAGGTCGCCGCGGGCGGCCGCCCGCCGGGTCCGCCACGCCCACCCGCACAGCACGAGCACGACCAGCACCGCCCAGACGCCCCGGCTCTCCACCCCGAGCCGGGCGAGCACGCCCTGGAGGGACTGGTTGGAGACGTAGTCCAGCCGCCCGACACGGCTCGTGTCCCACAGGGCCCGCGTCCAGTAGAAGCGCGAGGCGTCCGGGGCGACCAGCGCGGCGAAGGCCGTCGCGCCGAACGCCACGGCGGTGGCGACCGCGGCCGCCCGTCGCCGGCCGACGAGGAACAGCAGGCCGATGAAGAGCGCCGGCGTGAGCTTGATCGCCGCCGCCAGCCCGATGCCGGCTCCCGCCCACCACGGCAGGCCGGACCGGCCCGGCCACGGCAACCGGGAGCGGGACCGGGACGGAGGCGGGTCCGACGCCGGCGGCCGGACGTCGGTCAGGACGAGGGCCAGCAGCAAGAGGTTGACCTGACCAAAGCTGACGGTGTCGCGCAGCGGTTCGAACAGGGCCAGCGCGCAGGCGGCGAGGCCGGCGCCGTACCAGCCGTGCCGCCGCCACCCCGGCCCGCACAGGACCCGCACGACGACGGCCAGCGCGGCCAGGTCGAGCAGCAGGGCGGTCACGATCGCGGTACGCAGCCCGACCAGGGCCATGGGCGCCATCACGACGGCGGCGAACGGGGGGTAGGTGAAACCGTACGGCGTGCCCGGCACCCGGTAGTCGTAGACCCGGCCGCCGTCGTGGATCCAGGTGTTGACGGTGCCGTAGTAGACGCGCAGGTCGAACCAGTCCCGCAGCAGCGGCACGGTCGCGGTGAAGACCGCGACGGCGAGGGCCGACGCGAGCACGAGCAGCACGCGGCCGCGGTCGGTGCCGGGCGGCCGCAGGAGGGAGGCGGTCCTCGGCGTCATGCCGTGCCCCCCAGGGCGATGGGCGCCCGTGCCGCGAGCCGGGCCTGCCACAGGACGACCGCGGCGAGCGCGCCTCCGCAGACGGCCAACAGCACACGGTCCTTGTCGGCCGGGCCGCCGTCGGGGAGCACGGCGAGGGCGAGGAACCCGGCCACGACGGCCGTCCGGTGCCGTGCCGGGGCGTCGGGAGCCGCGGCGGCTATGAGGAACAGGCCCCACAGCGCGTACCAGGGGCGGATCGCCGGGCCGAACGCGGCCACCGCGGCGAGGCTCAGCCCGAGCGCGTACACCGGGCGCGGGCGCAGCCGCCACCAGAGGGCCACCAGGACGACGGCGGTGATCGCGAGCCCGAGACCGTGCCAGACGGGGACGGCCAGCGGCGCCAGGTCGCTGCCGAGGCCCTCCAGCAGCGCGCGGGTCGCCCGGCCGAGCAGGCTGGTGAGCGCCCAGTTGTGGGCGGAGACCGGGGTGTCCAGGGCCGCGATCCAGCCGTACCCGGTGCCCGCGACGGCGGTCGCCACGACCGTGGTGAGAGCCGCCGCGCCCCCGGTGGTCACCAGGGCCCGGACAGGACGGCCGCCCGTGCGCAGGTGCAGGACCACCACCGCGACCAGGCCCAGCGCGGCCGGCGCCTTGACCAGGGCCGCGAGGGTGACCAGGACGGCCGCGAGCACCGGACGGCCGCCGAGGGCCGCGACCAGGCCGACGCCGAGCAGCCCCAGCATGATCGCGTCGTTGTGGGCCCCGGCCACCAGGTGCAGCAGGACGAGCGGGTTGAGGACGCCCAGCCAGAGCGCGGCGGCGGGGTCGGCGCCGCTGTGCCGGGCGAGCCGGGGCAGGGCGGCCGTCATCAGCGCCACCCCGAGCAGCGCCACGCACCGCATGCCGAGCAGTCCGGCGGAGAGCGCGCCGCGGGTCAGGGCGGACAGGGCGGCGGCCAGCGCGAGGAAGACCGGTCCGTACGGCGCCGCGGTGTGCCGCCACAGCGGGGCGACCTCCTCGGCGAGCGGCCCGCCGAGCCGGGCGGGGCCGTGTGCGTACACGTCGAGGTGCGCGTCCACCATGGCGCCCTGGGCCAGGTAGCTGTACACGTCACGGCTGAACAGCGGCGGCGCGATCAGCAGCGGCGCGGCCCACACGACGAGGACCAGCACGAGCGCGCGCGGCGTCGGCGGCCGGCCGCCGCGCACCAGCCGGCCCAGCAGGACCCAGGCGGCGGTCAGCAGCACCAGTCCGAAGTAGACGCCGACCAGACCGAGGACGGCGTGCATCGAGGCCGGGGCGAGGAGTTCCCGGGCGGGCAGGGCTCCGGCCGTCCTGCCGCCGAGGGCGAGACTCGCCGTGCCGGCCAGGCCGAGGGCCTGACAGCGACGGAGGTCGAGGGGGTGGGTCTTGGCCGACACCCCGTCATCGTGGCGACGCCGGGTGGCCGGGGAACGACCGTGCGCCCTCGGGGCGGCGGCCTCTTCGTGACCGGATCGTGCGTGCGGGCGCCGGCCGGGCTCCCGGGCGCGGGGAACCGGCGTGACCGGAACCGGGTCAGAACACCGACAGGCCCGTGAGGGTCGTGAACCGGTCCAGGGCGGCCACCCCCGCCACCGAGTTGCCGCGTTCGTCCAGGCCCGGGCTCCACACGCACAGGGTGCAGTGGCCGGGCACGACCGCGATGACGCCGCCGCCGACGCCGCTCTTGCCGGGCAGGCCGACCCGGTAGGCGAAGTCGCCGGCCGCGTCGTAGGTGCCGCAGGTCAGCATGACCGCGTTGACCTGCTTGGCCTGGCTGCGGGTGAGCAGGCGGCTGCCGTCCGCGCGGATGCCGTGGCGGGCGAGGAATCCGGTCGCCAGGGCCAGATCGGCGCAGGAGGCGGTCAGCGAGCACTGGCGGAAGTACTGGTCGAGCAGGACCGGCACGTGGTTGTCGACGTTTCCGTAGGACGCCATGAAATGGGCGAGGGCGGCGTTGCGGTCGCCGTGCGCGGCCTCCGAGGCGGCGACGTCCTCGTCGAAGTCCAGCGCGGGGTTGCCGCTCTCGGCGCGCAGGAAGCCGAGGAGTTCCCCGGCCGCGTCGCCGGTGCGGGTGAGGAGCCGGTCGGTGACGACCAGGGCGCCCGCGTTGATGAAGGGGTTGCGCGGGATGCCCTGCTCGTACTCCAGCTGCACCAGGGAGTTGAAGGGGTTGCCCGAGGGTTCGCGGCCCACGTGCTCCCAGAGTGCGTCGCCCTCGCGGGCCAGGTCGAGCGCGAGGGTGAAGACCTTGGTGATCGACTGGGTGGAGAAGGGCTCCCGCCAGTCCCCCACGCCGTACACCGTGCCGTCCAGCTCGGCGACGGCCATGCCGAAACTGCGCGGGTCGCGGGCGGCGAGCGCGGGGATGTAGTCGGCGGGCCGGCCGCGCCCCGGGGTGCGCTCCATCTCCTCGGCGATGCGTTCCAGGACCGGCTGGAAGACGGGGGACGACGTCGTTGCCATGATCACCATTCTGCCTCCGTGCCGGTCCTGACGCGTTCGCCGCCGGTGGGCGTTCCCCGGGTACGGCCCGGGCCGGGTTCAGATCACGCGAGGGGGGAGCCGCTGCCGGCGAGGACCTCCGGGCGCAGCAGGCCGGCCAGCCGGTCGGCGGGCAGCAGGCCCTTCTCCAGGACGAGTTCGGCGACGCCGCGTCCGGTGGCGAGGGCCTCCTTGGCGATGTCGGTGGCCGCCGTGTACCCGATGTGCGGGTTGAGGGCGGTGACCAGGCCGATGGAGTTCTCGACGCTCGCGCGCAGCGCCTCGGTGTTGGCGGTGATGCCGTCGACGCAGCGCTCGGCCAGGGTGAGGCAGGCGGCGCGCAGATGGGTGATCGACTCCGACAGGGAGTGCAGGATGATCGGCTCGAAGGCGTTGAGCTGGAGCTGTCCGGCCTCGGCGGCCATGGTGATGGTGACGTCGTTGCCGATGACCTCGAACGCGACCTGGTTGACGACCTCCGGGATCACCGGATTGACCTTGCCGGGCATGATCGACGAACCGGCCTGGACCGGCGGCAGGTTGATCTCGCCGAGGCCGGCCCGCGGCCCCGAGGACAGCAGCCGCAGGTCGTTGCAGCTCTTGGAGAGCTTGACGGCGACCCGCTTCAGCACGCCGGACATCTGGACGAACGCGCCGCAGTCCTGGGTGGCCTCGACCAGGTTGGCCGCGGTGACCAGCGGCAGGCCGGTGATCGCGGCCAGGTGGCGGCGGGCCGCCTCGGCGTATCCCGCGGGGGCGTTGAGACCGGTGCCGATGGCCGTGGCGCCCAGGTTGATCTCATGGATCAGCTGGACCGCCTCGTCAAGACGGTTGCGGTCCTCGTCAATCATGACGGCATAGGCCGAGAACTCTTGACCGAGCGTCATGGGGACCGCGTCCTGCAACTGTGTACGGCCCATCTTGAGCACGTCGCGGAACTCGACGGCCTTGCGGGCGAAGGAGTCCTGCAACACGGCCATCGCCTTGAGCAGCCCGCGCACCGCGAACACCGTCGCTATCTTGACGGCGGTCGGGTAGACGTCGTTGGTGGACTGACCGAGGTTGACGTCCTCGTTGGGATGCAGGTGGGCGTAGTGCCCCTTGGGGTGCCCGAGCAGCTCCAGCGCCCGGTTGGCGATCACCTCGTTGGCGTTCATGTTGGTCGAGGTGCCGGCGCCGCCCTGGACGACGTCCACGACGAACTGGTCGTGCAGCTTCCCGGCGCGGATCTCCCGGCAGGCGGCGACGACGGCCGCGGCCTTCTCGGGGGCCAGCAGGCCGAGCTCCTCGTTGGCGAGGGCGGCGGCCTCCTTGACGGCGGCGAGCGCGTCGATGAGGTGCGGGTAGGCGGAGATCGGCGTCCCGGTGATGGGGAAGTTCTCGGTGGCGCGCAGGGTGTGGACGCCCCAGTACGCGTCGGCGGGGACGTCCCGGTCTCCGAGCAGGTCGTGTTCGCTGCGGGTGACGGCGGCGGTCATGAGGGTGCGGCCTCTTTCTGAGGGCGGGCGGGGGCGATGGTGGAGGACGAAGGAAGGGGAGCGGGGGAAAGCGGAGGGGCGAGCGCCGGGCGGCCGGTGGGAACGGCCCGGTGGGGCCGGAGTCGAACGGCCGGTGGGCGGCCGGCCCTACGGGGGCCGGGGTCGAACGGCCGATGGGCGGCCGGCTCGGGCGGTACGGGATGGCGTCCGCCCGAGCCGGTCGGGCGCCGGCCCGGTGGTGACCGGGGCGGCGGTTCGGGGGCCGGGCACACGGCCCGGCCGGGACCGGCCGGCGGGGCCGGGGGTCCGCCGATGGCCACCGCGCACACTCGGTGGCCACCGGAGCCGTCAGGCGCAGGCGCGCACGGTGACCGGGTCCAGCGCGCGGACCGGGCGGACGCAGCCGACCGGCACGCCGCCGCCGAGCAGCGGCTCGCCGGCGAACCCGGTGAGCCGGGCGGGGTCCACGCCGGCCCGGGCGAGGGCCGCGGCGGTGACCGGCACCCGCGCCCGGTCGGCGCCGTCGGAGATCTTGACGGCGACGGCGCGGCCGTCCGGGAGGGCGGCGACCTGGACGCCCTCGAAGCCGTCCTTGGTCAGCAGTCCCGGCACGGCGCGCATCAGGTCGGCCACGTCGCGGCCGGAGCCGGAGGCCATCTCGGCGTGGTCGCGCATGGCGTCGGCGACCCGTGCCTCGGGGGTGCCGGAGGCCGCCGCGGTGATGCGGGCGGCGGACCGGGCGAGGCCGTGCAGGGAGACCGAGAACAGCGGGGCGCCGCATCCGTCGACGGTGACCCGGGCGATCCGCTGCCCGGTGAGGTCCTCGACGATCTCCGCGATCGCCTGCTGCAAGGGGTGCGCCGGATCCAGGTAGTCCTCGAGGGACCAGCCGTTGAGCGCGCAGGTGTACAGCATGGCCGCGTGCTTGCCGGAGCAGTTCTGGGCGAGGCGGGAGGGCCCGCGGCCCTCGTGCACCCATGTGTCGCGCACCGCCCGGCCGTAGGGCATGTCCTCGACGTTGCGCAGGTCGGCCTCGCCCACGCCGGCCAGCTCGAGGATCCGGCGCGTTCCGGCGAGATGGCGTTCCTCGCCGGAGTGGCTGGCGGCGGCGAGCGAGAGCAGCTCGCCGTCGAGCGGCAGCCCGGCCCGGACCATGGCGACCGCCTGGACGGGCTTGAGCGCCGAACGCGGGTACATGGCGGCCTCGATGTCGCCGAGCTGGAGCTCGACCTCACCGCTCGCGCCGAGGACCACGACGGAGCCGTAGTGGATGCCCTCGGTCACCCCGCCGCGGACGAGGTGGGCGACGGGTGCGTGGAGGGGTTCGCGGATCGTGGGGGCCTCGGCGAGGGAACTGCTGAACATCACTGCCTGATCGCTTGTGGGTGGGCGTGGGCCGGTGCGGGGGTCACGCGTCGGCCTTGGACGAGGTGCGCGCGAGGTTGCGGCGGACGGCGTACCAGCCCGCCACCAGCGCGGCGACGATCAGCGGCAGGCACAGCACGGTGGTGCGTCCGGCGCCGCCGTCGGCGTACATGAGGACCAGGACCGAGACGAGGAAGAAGAGCGTCACGAGCTCGGTCCAGGGGGAGCCCGGGAGACGGTAGTGCGGGCGGGTCAGCTCGCCCCTCTGGGTCTTCTGCCAGAAGAGGAGGTGACAGACCATGATCATGCCCCAGGTGGAGAGGATGCCGATCGCCGCGAAGTTCAGGACGATCTCGAAGGCGTCCGCCGGGACCACGAAGTTCAGGCCGACACCGAGGACACAGATACCGCTGGTGAGCAGGATGCCGCCGTACGGGACCTGGCTGCGGCTCATCACCGAGGTGAACTTCGGGGCGGAGCCGGACATCGCCATGGAGCGCAGGATGCGGCCGGTGGAGTACAGGCCGGAGTTGAGCGAGGACATCGCGGCCGTGAGGACGACGAGGTTCATCACGCCGCCCGCGGCCGGGACGCCGATGTTGGACAGGACCGTCACGAAGGGGCTCTCGCCGGACGTGTACTTGTTCCACGGCAGCAGCATCGACAGCAGGACCACCGAGCCGACGTAGAACAGGCCCACGCGCCACATGATCGAGTTGATCGCCTTGGGCATGATCTTCTCGGGGTTCTCGGTCTCGCCGGCGGCGACGCCCACCAGCTCGACGGAGGCGTAGGCGAAGACGACGCCCTGGACGATCAGCAGCATGGGCAGCAGGCCGTTGGGGAAGACGCCGCCGTTGTCGGTGATCAGCGAGGGGCCGGGGGTGGCGCCGTCGACCGGGTGCTGGGTGACGAGCAGGAAGATCCCGATGCACATGAAGATCACCAGCGCGCTGACCTTGACGATGGCGAACCAGAACTCCAGTTCGCCGAAGATCCTCACCGAGATGAGGTTCACGGTGAGGACCACCGCCAGGGCGATCAGGGCGATCACCCACTGGGGTATGTCGGAGAACATGCCCCAGTAGTGGGTGTAGGTGGCGACCGCCGTGATGTCGGCGATGCCGGTGGTGGCCCAGTTCAGGAAGTACATCCAGCCGGCCGTGTACGCGCCCTTCTCGCCCATGAACTCGCGGGCGTAGGACACGAAGGCCCCGGAGGACGGGCGGTACAGGACGAGTTCGCCGAGGGCGCGCACCACCAGGAAGGCGAAGACGCCGCACACGGCGTAGGCGATGAAGAGGGAGGGTCCGGCGTCGGCGAGACGGCCGCCCGCGCCGAGGAAGAGGCCGGTGCCGATGGCGCCGCCGATGGCGATCATGTTGACGTGCCGGGACTTCAGCGACTTGCTGTAGCCCGCGTCTCCGGCGTCGACGTGCGGGGTCGAGGGGCGCGTCTCGTCTTTGAGGTGCTGTTCGCTCACGCCTCGGGTCCGCCTTCCAGGGGAGTGTCCGCGCGCGGGGCGCGCACGATGTCGGTGAGGGTGGTCTCGACGCGGTCGAGGTGGTGGCTCATGGCCTCCACCGCGTCGGGTTCGCAACCGTCGATCAGGGCCTCGACGATCGCCCGGTGCTCGCGGTTGGACTGCTCGCGCCGGCCGCCCAGCTCGTTGAGGAAGGCCGACTGACGCGCCAGTGCGTCGCGGATCTCCTCGATGACCCGGCGGAAGACCGGGTTCTGGGCGGCTTCGGCGACAGCCAGGTGGAAGAGCGTGTCCATCGCGACCCAGGCGGTGGTGTCCGTCTCGCGCTCCATGCGCTCCAGCAGGTGGGCGAGGTGGTCCAGGTTCTCCGGGGTGCGGCGCAGGGCCGCGTACCCGGCGACCGGGATCTCGACGTGACGGCGCACCTCGAGCAGGTCGCTCGCGGCGTAGTCGCCGAAGGTGGGGTCCTCGACGGTGTTCGCGATCACGAAGGTGCCCTTGCCCGTCCTCGCGACGGTCAGGCCCATGGTCTGGAGTGCCCGCAGGGCCTCCCGCAGCACGGGCCGGGACACCTCGAGGGTGCGGCAGAGCTCCGCCTCGGAGGGGAGCTTGTCGCCGATGGCGTACTCGCCGCGCTCGATGGCGCCGCGGAGGTGGGTGAGGACCGCTTCCATGGCGCTGACGCGCCGCGGGGCCCGACCACCTGTCTGGCTGTCTGACAGGTTCACGGGAGTGATACTCCGGGGGGCGCGAGGGCCCTGTCAAGACGGACGAAAACAAAAATTCAGGGGGCGGGGCGCCTGAATGGCGACTTCCCGCCCCCTGAGGGAGCCACGGGTCAGCTGTCGAGGACCCCGGTGGCCAGCAGTCCGAAGAGCGCCAGACCGACGACGATGCGGTAGACGACGAACGCGTTGAACGAGTGCTTGGCCACGAACTTCAGCAGCCAGGCGATGGAGGCGTAGGCGACGACGAACGACACGGCCGTGCCGACGGCCAGGGGCGCCGCCCCCGCGCCGGTGCCCAGGGCGTCCTTCAGCTCGTAGATGCCGGCGCCGGTCAGGGCGGGGATGCCGAGGAAGAACGACAGCCGGGTGGCGGCGACCCGGTCCAGGTCGAGGATGAGCGCGGTGGACATCGTGGCGCCGGAGCGGGAGAAGCCGGGGAAGAGCAGCGCGAGGATCTGAGAACTGCCGACCAGCATCGCGTCCTTGAACGAGGTGTCGTCCTCGCCGCGCTTGTGCCGGCCCATCTGGTCGGCCGCCCACATCACGCCGCTGCCGACGAGCAGCGAGCCCGCGACCACCCACAGCGAGGCCAGCGGCCCCTCGATGAGCGGCTTGGCCGCGAGTCCCACGACGACGATCGGGATGGTCGCGTAGATCACCCACCAGGCGAACTTGTAGTCGTGGTGGTGGCGCTCCTCACGGTTGCGCAGCCCTCGGAACCAGGCCGAGACGATCCGCACGATGTCCTTGCGGAAGTACACGAGCACCGCGGCGATCGCGCCGACCTGGATGACGGCGGAGAAGCCGACGACGGCGTCGTCGTCGACCGGGATGTGCATCAGGCCTTCGGTGATCTTCAGATGGCCGGTCGAGGAGACGGGGAGGAACTCGGTCACTCCCTCGACGGCTCCGAGGACGACGGCTTGGCCGACGGAGATGGCGCTCATGGAATCCAGTTCTGAGAAGACGAATCGGTCGACAGCGTTGTAGACGGTGCGGTGTCGTGCACAGTCCTACCAGGCCCGCGGCAGGCCGGAAGCAGGCCCGATTCTGCTACGACCACGCCCACTGACCCAGCGCCACCCCCGCGGACGCGGCCCCCAGCCCCGCGACCACGCTCGCCGCGATGTTGGCGACGGCGTACAGCCCCGCCCCGGTCTCGGTCAGGCGCAGGGTCTCGTAGGAGAACGTGGAGTACGTGGTCAGCGCGCCGCACAGCCCCGTTCCCAGGAACAACCGCAGGTCGGGGGCGATGTCGGCGGCCCCGGTGAGCGTGCCGAGGATCAGGCAGCCGGTGACGTTGACGACGAAGGTGCCCCAGGGGAAGACCGAGTCGTGCCGGGACTGCACCGCGCGGTCGGTCAGGTACCGCAGCGGGGCGCCGATCATCCCGCCCACGACGACGAGCAGCCAGTTCACAACCAGTTCTTACCCTTCGTGCCCGAATCGTCCGGGTTCTCGCCGCGTCCCACGTACCTGATGACCTCGCACGGATCGAGGGTGACCATCCCCTCCGTGACCAGTTCGTCGAGCTGGGGCAGGAAGGCCCGCACCCGGTCCTCGGTGTCCACGACGACCACCGCCACCGGCAGGTCCTCGCTGAGCGAGAGCAGCCGGGAGGTGTGGATGCGCGAGGACGCGCCGAAGCCCTCGATGCCGCGGAAGACGCTGGCGCCGGCGAGCCCGGCGGCGTGGGCGCGGTGCACGATCTCGGTGTACAGGGGCTTGCGGTGCCAGGTGTCGTTCTCGCCGATCAGGACGGTCAGCCGCAGGGCACTGCCGGTCAGCCGGGTCATCGCCGCCTCCAGGAGAGGGCGCGGCGGGTCGCCGTGGCGGCGAGCCACACCGCGAAGAGGGCCGCGGACAGGGTCGCGGCGAGGTAGGCCAGGGCCGTCGCGGCGCTGCCCGCGCCGAACAGGGCCCGGATGTCGACGGCGTACGTCGAGAAGGTCGTGAAGCCGCCGAGCACGCCGGTGCCGAAGAAGGGCCGCACCAGCCGGTGAGCGCTCACCGCCTCGGTGACCAGCACCAGGAACACGCCGATCACCGCACATCCGGTGACGTTCACCCAGAACGTGGCCCAGGGGAACCCACCGCTTCGCGTGGGCCACCACAGCGCGGCCGCGTAGCGGGCGGCGGCGCCGAGGCCCCCGCCGAGGGCCACGACCGCGACCACCGGGAGCTGCCCCGGCGCGTGCGGCGCGCGCGGGGCGCCGGTACGGAGACTTCCGGTCTCCGGAGCTGTCATGTCGTACGTCTCCCGCTCGGTCCGGGACCGCTCGACCGCTTCGGGGTGATCACGGCCGGGCACCAGCGTAACCCCGTCTCACCGGGGCACGGGCGCCTCGCAGACCGCGAGGCCGCGCTCGACGAGGCTGCCCAGGACCAGCAGTCCGCCGGTCTCGCAGACGCTGGTGACCATGCGGAACGCCGAGCGCCGACGGGTGGGGACGGACGCCCCCGCGCCCGAGCGCAGCGGGGAGTACGGGACGACCGTGCGGCCGTCGTCGTCGACGGCGAGCACCCCGGTGTCCCCCCAGGGGCGGTAGGGGGCGTGGACGGCCAGGCGGGCGGCGCGGCGGCGCACGGCGGGGCCGGCGCGGTGCAGAAGGTCGAGCGGGGGCACGCGGGGTCCGGCCATCGCCACCCAGACCGGGCCGTCGGACGCGCCGCGCCACATGTTGTCCGGGAACCCCGGCAGCCGCTCGACCAGCGGCTCGGGCCGCCCGGCGCGGGGGCCGGCGAGAGGGAAGCGGGTGAGGCGGCGGGCGCCGGTCTCGGCGACGATCAGGAACGAGTCGTCGGCGCCGCGTACCAGGCCGTTGGCGAACTGCAGTCCCTCCAGGACGACTTCGGCCTCGCGGGCGCCGGGTTCGAGGCGCAGCAGGCGTCCGGTGCCGGTGTGCTCGACGATGTCGCCCATCCAGTCCTCGAGGGGATGGACCGTGCTGGAGACGGTGAAGTAGAGCGTGCCGTCGGGCAGGGCGACGACGTTGCTGCAGAAGCGCAGCCGCTCCCCCGCCGCCGACTCGGCCAGGACCCGCACCGCGCCCGGGCCGCCGCCGAGGCCGACGCGCAGGAGGGCGCCGTCGGCGCTGCACACCAGCAGGTCGCCGTCCGGGAGGAGTTCGAGGCCCAGCGGGCGGCCGTCGATCCGCGCGAGGTGCTCGACGCGGGCCGTCCGCGGGTCGTCCAGACCGTCCACCCGCAGGATCCGTCCGTCCGCCACCGCGGTCAGCACCCGGCCCTCGGGATCGGCGACGACGTCCTCGGGACCGCGGCCGGGCAGCGAGACGTACCGGAGAGGGACGAGAGCCGCGCGACGGTCCATGGGGTCCGCCCTTCCTGAAGGAGGCGGCCATCCTCCCAGGGCCGCCGGGCTCCGGCGGAGCGGGGTCGTGGACGTCCGCCGCTCCCGCTCCCCGCCGGACGGCCCCGCCGCCCTGCGCCGTTCCCGACCGGGGCCGGCTACCAGCCTTTGTCGAACATGCGGGCCACTTCCGCGATGCGCATCTCGTCGCGTCGGTAGTAGGTGCGTCGCCTGATCCGCTTGGCGCGCAGCAGGCCGAGGTGGGCGAGCAGGACGAGGTGGGTGTTCGCCACCTGCCGGCGCACGCCGAGTTTCGTGGCGATGACGTCGGCGGGGACGCCGTCCTCGACGGGGTCGCCGTGGCGCTGCGGCGGGAAGTGCCGGGCCGGCTCCTTCAGCCACTCCAGGATGTCCAGCCGCCTCTCGCTCACCGGAGTCCTCAGCATCCTCGGCCCCCCTCCGCCCCGGCTCGGGGCTCCGTCGTACCGCGCCTTTCCACTCTCGCGCAGTCGGGGCCGCCGTGTCCCGCACTCCGGGAGCCTTGGCCGGGATGCAACACCCGCGCCGCGCCCGGCTGTTCGCCATGGGGCGCGCGGGACGGACAGGGGCCCGGCCGCGTGGTGCGGACGGGCCCCTGCGCGCGTCGGTGCGGCGACTCAGCGGTGGCGGAACCACGCCAGGGAGGACAGCGCCCTGTCGTCGTAGCCGAACAGCGCCTGGTTCTCCCAGCCGTTGCCGGAGGCGGCGTCGGCCGGGTCCCAGCCGTTGCCCGCGACGGCCGTCCAGGTCGCCTCCCAGTAGAAGACGCCGAGGCCGCGGCCGCCGGGGACGGCCTCCACGAGGTTCGCGACGGTGTTCATCCAGGCGAGCTGTCCTGCGGCGGAAGCCGGATAGCCGGCGACCAGCTCGCCCGTGGTGTCGATCTGGTCGACGAGGAAGTCGTCGCTGTCGAGACGGAAGGGGTAGGCCGTCTCGGCGATGTAGACCGGCTTGGCGTAGCGGGCGGCCACGTCGTCGAGGGTGGTCTGGGCGGCGGCCGGCGAGCCGTGCCAGTAGCCGTAGTACGACAGGCCGATCACGTCGTAGGCGACGCCGTGCGTCCTGGCGTTGTCGAACCACCAGCGCACGGTGGCGTCGTCCCCGGCGTTCGCCAGGTGCAGGGCGACCCGGGTGCCGGAGGAGACCGCCTTGACGGCGTCGTAGCCGGAGTTGAGGAGTCCGGCGAGCTGGGGCCAGTTGTCCGTGGACCCCTCGGACCAGAGCATGCCGCCGTTGATCTCGTTGCCGACCTGGACCATGTCGGCCGTGGTGCCCTGGGACTTGAGGGCGTTGAGGACGTCGTAGGTGTGGTGATAGACGTCGGTCTTCAGTTGACCGTAGGAGTGGCCGGTCCAGGCGGCGGGCTTGGTCTGCTTGCCCGGGTCGGCCCAGGTGTCGGAGTAGTGGAAGTCGACCAGCAGCTTCATGCCCGCGGCCTTGATCCGCCTGGCCATGGCCAGCACGTGCGCCTTGTCGTTGTAGCCGTCGGCGGGGTCGACCCACACCTTCAGGCGCGCGTAGTTCATCCCGGCGTCCCGCAGGATGGCGACCGCGTCGCCACGGGATCCGGAAGCGGTCCTGTAGACACCGCCCTTGGCCTCGCTCTTGGCGAGGGAGGAGATGTCCGCGCCCTTGACGGACAGACCCGTCGAGCCCGGGGTGAAGGTCAGGTCGTCGACGTTGATCCAGTTGCCGGCGTTCGCGTCACTGTTGACGCTGATGGTGCACTGACTGTTGGTCACCTTGATCGACGTGACGATCCGCACCCAACTGCTGGACGACACCGGCAGGTCGGTGCGCTGCTCGGCGCTGCCGCAGTTCTTCAGGGCCAGGTACGCGGCCTTCTGACCGCCGCCCGAGCGCACCCAGGCGGTCAGTGTGTAGGGGCCGTTGGCGAGCCCGGACAGGTACTGGTACGTCTCGACCTTGTAGGCGGAGGCCGACCAGTGCGAGAGGCGGTAGCCTCCGCCGTGGCCGCCGGGCTCGGTGAAGGAGGCGGAGTTCTGGCCGGCCGCCGAGTAGGTCGACCAGCCGGCCGGCGTCGCGGTGCCGGTCGCGTCGGTCTCGAAGCCCGCGTTGGCGAGGGTGGCGGCCGCCCGCGCGCTCTGCGCGGGCAGGGCGGTGAGCGCGAGCCCGGCGGCGAGCGGCAGCAGCAGGGCCTTGAGGGTGCGTCTGGGATGGAACATCGTCGTCCGTCGTCCCTTCGACGTGGTGGGTGGGTTCCCTCGGGGGCGAGGGGCCCCCTCCGCCCGCGGCTCGCGGCTCCACGGGCGAAGGGGGAGTCGGCTCAGCCGTCGAGTCGCACGACCCGGACGGCTCCGGCCGGGACCGCCAGGCGGCCCGCGGCGCGTTCGCCCGTCAGCAGTTCGTCGCCGGACGTCTCCAGCGGCACCTTGGCGTCGACGGCGGTGTGGTTGATCGCGAAGAGGTAGCTGCCGGTCTCGCCGGAGCGGCGCACGACCTCGACGTCGCGGGGCAGGCCCGCGCGCGGGGCGATCCGCGCGTCCTCGGCGGCCCGGCCGAGCACGACGTCCAGGCCGTCCTGGCCGAGGCGGGTGGAGACGTACCACGCGACGCCCTCGCCGAGGCGGTGCCGGGTGACGGCGGGGCGGCCCGCGGCCAGGCCGTCGGCGTAGCGCCAGACGGTCTCGGCGCCGCGCGGCACGACGAACTCGGTCCACACGTCGCCGTCGAGGTCCCGCCCGTCGGGGCCGGTCAGCCGCACGCTCTCGCCCTGGAGCAGTGGGGAGAACTCCTCGACGGTCAGGCCGAGGACGTCGCGCAGCGCACCCGGGTAGGCCCCCTCGTGGACGGCGTCGTGCTCGTCGACGATGCCCGAGAAGTACGACACCACCAGGGTGCCGCCGCGCTCCACGTACGCCTTGAGGTCGGCTCCGGCCTTCTGCGTCATGAGGTAGAGAGCGGGCACGACGACCAGCGGATACGCGGACAGGTCGGTCTCGGGGCGGGCGAAGTCGACCGTGAGGTGGCGGTCGTAGAGGGCCTCGTAGAAGGCGTCGGCGCGCTCGCGCGGGTCGGCGTCCTCGCTGGGGCGCCAGGCGAGGTTCTGCGCCCACCAGGACTGCCAGTCCCACAGCACGGCCACGTCGGCCTCGGTGCGGGTGCCGCGCACGGCGGCGAGGGAGTCGAGCGAGGCGCCGAGTTCGACGACCTCGCGCCACACGCGCGTGTCGGCGCCGCCGTGCGGGACCATCGCCGAGTGGAACTTCTCGGCGCCGCGCCGGGACTGCCGCCACTGGAAGAACATGGCGCCCTCGGAGCCGCGGGCCACGTGCGCCAGGGAGTTGCGGGCCATCTGACCGGGCGCCTTGGCGGGGTTGCGCGGCTGCCAGTTGACGCCCGAGGTGGAGTGCTCCAGCAGGATCCAGGGCGCGCCGGCGCCGACGGAGCGGGTGAGGTCGGCGGCCATCGCGAGGTTCACGTGGGTGCGGCGGCCGTCGGTGATCAGGTAGTGGTCGTTGGTGACGATGTCGACCTCGCGGCCCCAGGCCCAGTAGTCGACGGAGTCGCACTGGCTGAGGGCGGTCATGAAGTTGGTCGTCACCGGGACGCCGGGCGCGAGGCGGTGCAGGATGTCGCGCTCGGCGCGGAAGTTCTCGCGCATGGTGGCGTCGGCGAACCGCTTGTAGTCCAGGGCCTGGCCCGGGTTGCCGACGGTCGGGGTGACCCGCGGCGGGTTGACGTCCTCGAGGCGGGCGTAGCGCTGGCCCCAGAAGGCGGTCCCCCAGGCCTCGTTGACCGCGTCGACCGTGCCGTAGACCGTCGCCAGCCAGCGGCGGAAGTGGGCGGCGCAGGAGTCGCAGTAGCAGGCGGAGACGGGGACGCCGTACTCGTTGTGCACGTGCCACATCGCCAGCGCCGGGTGGTCGGCGTACCGCTCGGCCAGGCGCGTGGTGATGTCCGCCGCGGCCGCGCGGTAGTGCGCGTTGCTGTGGCATATCGCGCCGCGGGAGCCGAACTCGTGGCGCACGCCCTCGGCGGTGACGGGCAGGGCGTCGGGATGGTCGCGGTAGAACCACACGGGAGGGGCGACCGTGGGCGTGCCCAGGTCCACGCGGATGCCGTTGTCGTGCAACAGGCCGAGGACGCGGTCGAGCCAGCCGAAGTCGTGGACGCCCGGCGCGGGCTCCAGCAGCGCCCAGGAGAAGATCCCGACGCTGACCATGGTGACGCCGGCCTCCCGCATCAGCCGGACGTCGTCCTGCCAGACGGTTTCCGGCCACTGCTCGGGGTTGTAGTCCCCCCCGAAGGCGAGCCTGGCGAGGCCCTTGGGGCTGGTCTCCGGCATGGATGTCTCCCGTTTAATCGCTCATTTGGGAACGTGCACACACTGCGACGGCGTTCGGAGCCCAACATAACCGCACAGCAACAACCATTGACAAGTGTCCGGGATGTTTCTCTACTGTGAACGCTCACAGACAGCATGACGGGCCCCGGCGACGGTCGGGCCCCCGGTCGTGCGATTCGCATGGCAGGTTTCCGCATCGGGTGGAAACCCAGGTCAGGGGAGAGATCCATGCCCAACACGAAGCGTCGGCGGCTCCTTGTCCACGGCGCGGCCTCCGTTCTCGCCGTCACCCTCGGCGCCACCGCACTCACCGCCTGCGGCTCGTCCGACGACGGCTCCGACGCGGCCGGCCCCGTCTCGCTCACGTACTGGACGTGGACGCCCGGCATGGACAAGGTCGTCGACCTGTGGAACAAGGGCCAGGGCAGCAAGGACCGGATCACCGTCACGGTGAAGAAGCAGGCGTCCGGCGACACCCTGATCACCAAGATCCTCACCGCGCACAAGGCCGGCAAGGCCCCGGACCTGGTGCAGGCCGAGTACCAGGCGCTGCCGACGCTGGTCAGCAACGACGCGCTGGCCGACATAGCGAAGAACGTCGGGGACGCGAAGGCGAAGTTCGCCGACGGGGTCTGGCAGCAGACGACGCTCGGCACGGACGCCGTCTACGCGGTGCCGCAGGACATCGGCCCGATGATGTTCTACTACCGCGCGGACCTCTTCAAGAAGTACGGACTGACCGTCCCCACCACGTGGGAGCAGTTCGCCGAGACCGCGCGCGCACTGAAGAAGAAGTCCCCCGGCACGGACCTGACCACGTTCTCCGCCAACGACTCGGGCCTCTTCGCGGGCCTCGCCCAGCAGGCCGGCGCCAAGTGGTGGACCACCTCCGGGGACAAGTGGCGGGTCGCCGTCGACGACGCGGCCACCAGGAAGGTCGCCGACTTCTGGGGCGGCCTCGTCAAGGAGGGCGCGATCGACAACCAGCCCATGTACACCCCGGCCTGGAACAAGGCGCTCGACACCGGCAAGCAGATCGCCTGGGTCTCCGCCGTCTGGGCCCCCGGCACCCTGACCACCGCCGCGCCCGACACCAAGGGCAAGTGGGCCATGGCGCCGCTCCCCCAGTGGTCGAACAGTGAGAACGTCACCGGCAGCTGGGGCGGCTCCTCCACCGCCGTCACGACGGACTCCCGGCACAAGGAGGCCGCCGCGAAGTTCGCCGCCTGGCTGAACACCGACGGCGACGCGCTCAACGCCCTGGCCAAGGAGGGCGGCATCTATCCCGCCTCCACCTCCGCCCAGCTCAGCGGCGCCTTCACCACCCCGCCGGACTACTTCGCCGACCAGCCGGACTTCTACACCCTGGCCGCCAGGATCGCGAAGACGACGGCGCCCTCGGCCTGGGGCCCGAACGTGAACGTGGCCTACACGACCTTCAAGGACGCCTTCGGCGCCGCCGCCAAGGACAGGTCGGACTTCTCCGCGGCGCTGGCGAAGATGCAGTCGGCCACCGTCGCCGACATGAAGAAGCAGGGCTTCGAGGTCTCCGAGTGACCACCGCACACCGCCGGAGGTCGTACGGGGTCGAGGGGGCCCCGTACGGCTTCCTCCTCCCGGCGACGATCCTCTTCGCGCTCTTCTTCGCGCTGCCCATCGGATACGCGGTGTGGCTCAGCCTCCACAAGGTGCACGTCTCGGGGCTCGGCCTGGGCTCGGGCGCCCGCAAGGAGGTCTGGGCCGGCGTCGAGAACTACACCGACGCCCTCACCGACGGCGAACTGCTCGACGGCGCCCTGCGCGTCCTCGGCTACGGCTGCATCGTCGTCCCGGTGATGCTCGGCCTGGCGCTGCTGTTCGCGCTGATGCTCGACTCCGACCGGGTGCGGCTCGCCCCGTTCACCCGGCTCGCGATCTTCCTGCCGTACGCCGTCCCGGGCGTCGTCGCGGCCCTGCTGTGGGGCTTCCTCTACCTGCCGGACGTCAGCCCCTTCTACTTCGTCCTCGACAGGCTGGGCCTGCCGCAGCCGGATCTCCTGGACGGCGGCCCGCTCTACCTGGCCCTGTCGAACATCGCGATCTGGGGCGGCACCGGCTTCAACATGATCGTCATCTACACCTCGCTCCAGGCCATCCCCGCCGAGGTGTACGAGGCGGCGAAGCTGGACGGGGCCACCCCGCTGCAGACGGCGCTCAGGATCAAGATCCCGATGGTGGCGCCCTCGCTGGTGCTCACGTTCTTCTTCTCGATCATCGCCACCCTCCAGGTGTTCAGCGAACCCACCACGCTGAAGCCGCTCACCAACTCCGTGTCCACGACCTGGAGTCCGCTGATGAAGGTGTACCGGGACGCGTTCGGCACCGGCGACGTCTACCAGGCGGCCGCCGAGGCCGTGATCATCGCGCTCGCCACGCTGGTGCTGTCCTTCGGTTTCCTGCGGGGCGCGAACCGTCGCAACAAGCAGGAGGCAGCGCGATGACGTCTCTCGCCGTTCCCGAGGCCCCTTCGGCGGCCGGAACCGCCGACGCGACCCGCGGGCGTCCGCCGCTGCGCCGCCGGATCGCCCCCGTCCCGACGCTCACGCTGCTGCTGGGGGCGCTGTACTGCCTGCTGCCCGTGGCGTGGGTGGTGATCGCGTCCACCAAGTCCGGGCGCGAGCTGTTCACCACGTTCACGTTCGCGCCGGGCACGGGCTTCACCGACAACCTCAGGGATCTCGACGCCTACCGCGACGGCGTCTACTGGCGGTGGATGGGCAACTCCGCCCTCTACGCCGGTCTGGGCGCCCTGCTGTCGACGTGCGTGTCGGCGGTCAGCGGCTACGCCCTGGCCACCTACCGCTTCCGCGGCCGCGAGACGATGTTCAACGTCTTGCTGGCGGGCGTGCTGATGCCGCCGATCATTCTCGCCGTGCCGCAGTACCTGCTGCTGGCGAAGGCCGACCTCACGGACTCGTACCTGTCGGTGCTGCTGCCGCAGATCCTTTCCCCCTACGGCGTGTACCTGGCGCGCATCTACGCCGCCGCGGCCGTTCCGGCGGACGTGGTGGAGGCCGGCCGCATGGACGGGGCGGGCGAGTGGCGGATCTTCACCCGGATCGCGCTGCCGATGATGATCCCGGGCCTGGTCACGGTGTTCCTGTTCCAGTTCGTCGCCGTGTGGAACAACTTCCTGCTGCCGTACATCATGCTGAGCGACGACGAGAAGTTCCCGATCACCCTCGGGCTGTTCACGCTCCTGGAACAGGGCGCCAACACCCCCGCGCTGTACACGCTGGTGATCACCGGCGCGCTCCTCGCGGTGGTCCCGCTGGTGGCGCTCTTCCTGGTGGTCCAGCGGTTCTGGAGTCTGGATCTGCTCTCCGGAGCCGTAAAGTCATGATTATGAACAAGGGGGCCGGGGGCCGGCGCAAACCGCCGACCATCCACGACGTGGCGCGGGAGGCGGGCGTCTCGCGCGGCACCGTCTCGCGCGTGCTCAACGGCGGGCACTACGTCAGCCCGACCGCGGCCGAGGCGGTCAACGCCGCGATCCGCAGGACGGGTTACGTCGTCAACCGGCACGCACGCTCGCTGATCACCGGCCGCTCCGACTCCGTGGGCTTCCTGCTGACGGAGCCTCAGGAACGGTTCTTCGAGGACCCCAACTTCAACGTCCTGCTGCGCGGCTGCACCCAGGCGCTGGCCGCGCACGACGTCCCCCTGCTGCTGATGCTGGCGGGGACCGAGGACGAGCGGCGGCGCATCACGCGGTACATCACCGCCGGGCACGTCGACGGGGTGCTGCTGGTCTCCAGCCACTCCGGCGACCCGATCGCGACGGAGCTGCGCGAGGCGGGCGTGCCGCTGGTCGCCTGCGGCAAGCCGATCGGCATCGGCTCCAAGGTGAGCTACGTGGCCGCCGACGACCGGGACGGCGCCCGGGACATGGTGCGCCATCTGCTCGCCCAGGGCCGCCGGCACGTGGGCGTGGTCACCGGGCCGCTCGACACCCCCGGCGGCGTGGAGCGACTGGCCGGGTACCGGGAGGTGCTCGCCGAGGCCGGCGTCGCCCACGACGAGCGGTTGGTGGTCTCCGGCGACTACAGCCGGGCGAGCGGCGAGGCGGGCGCCGAGCTGCTGCTGGCGCGGGCGCCGGAGCTGGACGCGGTGTTCGTCGCGTCCGACCTGATGGCACAGGGCGTCCTCGCGGCGCTGCACCGGGCGGGCCGGCGGGTGCCGCAGGACGTCGCGGTGGGCGGTTTCGACGACTCCCCCGCGGCGACCGCGGCCAGCCCCTCCCTGACCACCATCCGCCAGCCCTGGGACCGCATCAGCAGTGAGATGGTCCGCGTGCTGCTCGCCCAGATCGGGGGCGAGGACCCCGCGGCGGTCATCCTGCCGACGGAACTGGTCAGGCGCGAGTCGGCCTGACGACACGGCGGCCGGCGCCGCCGCGACAGGCGGGGGGCGCCGGACGGGGGACAGACGGACGGCGGGGGCCCTTCGTCCGGACGACGGTGGATTTCTTCGTCCGGACGGCGGACCGGTCAGGATCGGAGAAGCCCTCGGCCCCCGGCCCCGCCTAGCGTGAGAGGTGCGAGAACACGGACCGTGTTCGCGCGCACCGCACACGAGGAGAACGCCATGACCGCCGGCCTTCAGACCATCATGTACCCCGTCAAGGACCTCGACCGGGCGAAGGCCCTGTTCAGCGCGCTGCTGGAGGTCGAGCCGTACGCCGACGAGCCCTACTACGTCGGCTACAAGGCCGCCGGTCAGGACGTCGGCCTCGACCCCAGCGGGCACGCCAAGGGCATGACCGGACCGGTCCCGTACTGGCACGTCACGGACCTGCGCGAGCGGCTCGCGGCGCTGCTGGCGGCGGGCGCGGAGCTGGTGCAGGACGCTCAGGACGTCGGCGGCGGCAGGCTGATCGCCTTCGTGAAGGACGCGGACGGCAACCTCGTGGGACTGCTCCAGGACCCGACCGCCTGAGCACGGTCACCAGCGACTGCTTGCACCCGCACTAGTTGCACCGTCAAGGAATAGCCCGATCGGTGTACCGTGCGGGTATGGCAGCGAAAACGGCCGGGGCGGGCCTCGAGGAGCAGTGGCGGGACATCCTGTCGGTGCACGCGCGCACGATGTGCGAGATCGACCGGGCGCTCCATCCGCACGGCCTCGGCGCGAGCGATTTCGAGGTGCTCGACATCCTCGCCTCCGAGGCGCCCCGGGACGGCGACCAGTGCCGGGTGCAGAACCTCGTCGGTCGGGTGCACCTGAGCCAGAGCGCGTTGTCCCGGCTCATCGGCCGCCTGGAGAAGGAGGGCCTGGTGGAGCGGTCCGTCTGCATGGAGGACCGCCGCGGGGTGTACGTCGCCCTGACCCCCAAGGGCCGTGACCTGTACACCGAGGTGCTGCCGCTCCAGCGGCAGGCGCTGGAGCGGACGCTCGCCCAGCCCTGACCCGGCGTACGCGCCGACGGTCGCCGCAGGACCGGGAGCCCGTGCCGCCGAGGGCGCGGCGCGGCGATGCCGCACGGCTCGTCCCATGGCGCCGGCGCGCGGGCTCGACGCGGGGCGCCCGGCTCCGCGGCCCACACGTCACGGCGTCCCCGGCGCCCACCGCGTCACGCCGTCCCCGGCGACGACGGCCGTAGGGACGGCGCACGCCTCGCCGGGGCGCGGGGCCGGGCCCGCGACCGGCGTGACGCAGCGCGGCGGGAAGGGGTCCCGCCTGCTGTTCCTCAGCGGACGAGCAGGGTGCGCACCCCTTCGGAGGTCAGCGTCAACGGGTGGTCGCCGCCCCCGTCGATCGAGAGGGACAGCTCTCCGGTGGGCCACTGGGCGGCGAGCGCCGCAAGCGGCACCAGGCGATAGCGGTCGATCTCCGGCAGGAGGTCGGCCATCTCCGGCTCGGAGGTGAACACCGGCACCACGGGCGCGCCCCCGGGCTGTTCGAGCACCGGCAGGGCGACCGTGGTCGGGTCGGTGACGTCCTCGTCGGTGGCGTCCTCCGGCACCGGCACGAGCACGTCGCAGTGCGCGAGCGTGTCCAGTGCGACGGTGTTCCCGGTGTCCCGGGCCAGCGCGTCCAGCGCAAGGGCGGCGGGATTGTTCGAGCGGTCGTGCGCGGGTGTCTCCATGGAACCTCCCTGGTAGCGGCGGTCCGGCCTCGCGTACCCGACCGTGCGGGGCTCAATCCCCCCCCGCCCGACGGCCGCCGGGCGGGGGCCCGGCATCCGCCCCTCGGCCCTGTGGGGCGTCCCCGGGGCCCGGCCCGGGCACCGGGGTGTGCGGGACCTTCCCGCGCCTCCGTCGGTCAGGGCAGGTGACGGCGGGCCGACTCGTTCTCCTGAGCCATGCGCCGCAGGGCCATCAGCGCGGGCTCGAGGAGGACGGTCAGCAGCAGGGCGCGCTCGGCGGTCTCCAACGGGTCGTCCAGTCCGTCGAGTTGGTCGAGGTCGAGGACCGCGGTGCGTTCGGCGAGCCGCGCGTAGGGCAGGAGGGTGCGCCAGTCCAGCGGGACGCCGAGGGCGCGCAGGGAGCTCAGGGTCTCGGCGAGGACGGCGCGGGCGGGCGCGGCCTCGTGCACGCGCCAGTCCAGTTCCTCGACGAGTTCCGCGACGTCGGCCGCCTGCGGAGCGTCCTCGGCGGGTTTCCCGCCCACGCGGACGGACCCCAGGGCCACGCCCAGCAGACGGTGGGTGTCGTCCGCGTGCTCCTCGAGGGCGTCGAGCACCTCCCGGGTGGCGCCGACCGACAGACCGCGCACGCCGGTCAGCGCACGGATCAGCCGCAGCCGGTGCAGGTGGTGGTCGTCGTACTCGGCCTGGGTGGCGGCGGTCTGCCGGCCCGGCGGGAGGAGCCCCTCGCGCAGGTAGTACTTGATCGTCGTCACGGAGACGCCGCTGTGGCGGCTCAGTTCGGAGATGCGCATGCGATCGGCTCCGGTTCGGTGTCGCGTCTTGCCACGAATATTGGATACCTCTACTCTCCAATATGGAGAGTAGAGGTATCCAATATCCCATGCCGCCGGAGAGAAGGCATCAGCCATGACGCTGTCCGAGAAGAGCCCGGTCCTCGACGAACCGGCCGCCGACGCCCCGCCGCCCGAGCGCCGCCGCATACCCCTGTGGCTCGCGATCGTCGCCGCGAGCGTGCCGATGTTCATGGTCGCGCTCGACAACCTCGTCGTCTCCACGGCCCTGCGCACCCTGGCCGTCGACCTGCGGGCGGACACCCAGGAGCTGCAGTGGTTCGTCAACGCGTACGTGCTGAGCTTCGCCTGTCTGCTCATGACCGGCGCCGCGCTCGGCGACCGGTTCGGACGGCGGCGGGTCTTCGTCGCCGGCATCGCCGTGTTCACCCTGGCCTCCGTCGGCTGCGGCCTCGCCGACACCAGCGCCCAACTGATCGCCTTCCGCACCGTGCAGGGATTCGGCGCGGCGGCCGTGATGCCGCTGTCGCTGACCCTGCTCTCCCAGGCCGTGCCGGACCGGCTGCGCGGCATGGCGCTCGGCGTGTGGTCCGGCATCAGCGGTCTGGCCGTGGCGATGGGCCCGGTCGTCGGCGGCGCGGTCGTCGACGGTCTGGACTGGCGCTGGATCTTCTGGATCAACGTGCCGGTGTGCGTGGTCGCGATCCCGCTGGTCCTGTTCGCCCTGCGGGAGAGCTCGCTGCCCGGCGTCCGGCTCGACCTCGTCGGCATGGTGCTCGCCGCGGCCGGTCTGTGCGCGGTGGTGTGGGCGATCGTGCACGGCGAGCCGGACGGCTGGACGTCGGCGAAGGTGCTCGGCGCGTTCACCGCGGGCGCGGCGCTGCTGGCCGCGTTCGTCGGCTGGGAGGCGCGGACGCCGGAGCCGATGCTGCCGCTGTCGTTCTACCGGGTGCGGTCGTTCACCCTCACCAACATCGTCTCGGCCACCATGTACTTCGGCGTCTTCGGCTCCCTGTTCCTGCTGGCCCAGTACCTGCAGATCGTGCCGGCCCGCACGCCGCTGGAGGCCGGCGTGCGCACCCTGGCCTGGACGCTGATGCCGATGTTCGTCGCTCCCGTCGCCGGCCTGCTGACGGACCGGGTCGGGGGCGGCCGGCTGATGGCCCTCGGCCTGTTCCTCCAGGGGGTCGGCCTGGGCTGGATCAACCTGGTCGCCGGCGTCGACACCGAGTACTCCGCGCTCGTCGGACCGATGATCGTGGCCGGCGTCGGCATGGGCTTCGTGTTCGCGCCGACGGCGGCGGTCGTGCTCGGCTCGGTCGCACGCGGTCACGCGGGCAAGGCCTCGGGCGCGAACACCACGGTCCGCGAGATCGGCGGCGCCCTCGGCATCGCCGTGCTGAGCACGGTGTTCGTGGCCCACGGCAGCACCCGGGGACCGCAGCAGTTCGTGGACGGACTGCATCCCGCGGTGTGGATCGGCGTCGCCGTGGTGTTCGCCGGCGCCCTGTGCGCTCTCGGCATCCCGCGTCGGCAGCAGTCCCCGGAACAGGTCCCCGGGCAGCCCTCGGCGGGCGGCTCGGCCGCCGGCTGACACGGCGGCCTCCGGTCCGGGGCCCGCGCCCCGGACACCCGTCGCACACCTGAGCGCGGGCCCGCTGGAATGATCGAAAATCCGTAGGGTTAGCATATGAGCGCCACCTAGCTCGAAAGATAGGCCCGTGACGCTCAACGACGATTCGTTCACTGACTGGAAGAACCGCGAGGAGATCGCGGAGTCGATGATCCCGATGATCGGGAAGCTGCACCGCGAGCGGGACGTGACCGTCCTGCTGCACAGCCGCTCCCTGGTGAACAAGTCGGTGGTCAGCATCCTCAAGACCCACCGGTTCGCCCGGCAGATCGCGGGCGAGGAGCTCTCGGTCACCGAGACGCTGCCGTTCCTGGAGGCCCTCACCACCCTGGACCTCGGTCCGGCCCAGATCGACATCGGCATCCTCGCCGAGAGCCACCGCGCCGACGACCGCGGTCTGTCGGTGCTGGACTTCACCGCCGAGGCCGTCGCCGGCGCCACGGGCGCCAACAAGATCGACCGTCGCGAGCCGCGCGACGTCGTCCTGTACGGCTTCGGCCGCATCGGCCGGCTCGTCGCCCGGCTGCTGATCGAGAAGTCCGGCTCGGGCAACGGCCTGCGACTGCGCGCCATCGTGGTGCGCGGCGGCGGGTCCCGGGCCGCCGACGACCTCGTCAAGCGGGCCTCGCTGCTGCGCCGCGACTCCGTGCACGGCCAGTTCCAGGGCACGATCACGGTCGACGAGGCCAACAACCGCATCATCGCCAACGGCAACGAGATCACGGTCATCTACGCCGACGATCCGTCCGAGATCGACTACACGGCGTACGGCATCGACAACGCCATCCTGATCGACAACACCGGCAAGTGGCGCGACCGCGAGGGACTCTCGCAGCACCTGCGGCCCGGCGTCGACAAGGTCGTGCTGACCGCGCCCGGCAAGGGCGACGTGCCGAACATCGTCCACGGCGTCAACCACGACACCATCAAGCCGGAGGAGCAGATCCTGTCCTGCGCCTCCTGCACCACCAACGCGATCGTCCCGCCGCTGAAGGCGATGAACGACGAGTACGGCGTGCTGCGCGGCCACGTGGAAACGGTCCACTCGTTCACCAACGACCAGAACCTGCTGGACAACTACCACAAGGCGGACCGGCGGGGCCGTTCGGCGCCGCTGAACATGGTCATCACCGAAACCGGCGCGGCGTCCGCGGTCGCCAAGGCGCTGCCCGAGCTCCAGGCGCCGATCACCGGCAGCTCGATCCGCGTGCCGGTGCCGGACGTCTCGATCGCGATCCTGAGCCTGCGGCTCGGCCGCGAGACCGACCGCGAGGAGGTCCTCGAGTACCTGCGCGGCGTGTCGCTGACCTCGCCGCTGCGGCGTCAGATCGACTTCACCACGGCGCCGGACGCGGTCTCGATGGACTTCATCGGGTCGCGCCACGCCTCGATCATCGACGCCGGCGCCACCAAGGTCGACGGGGACAACGCGATCCTCTACCTCTGGTACGACAACGAGTTCGGCTACTCCTGCCAGGTCGTCCGCGTCGTCCAGCACGTCTCGGGCGTGGAGTACCCGACGTACCCGGCGACGAGCGTCTGACCGTCCCCCGCCGACGCCGGACGGGCGGGAGGGGAGCACTCCACGAGTGCTCCCCTCCCGCCCGTTCGCGACTCCCGCGCCGGGCCCCCCGGTCGGCGGCTGCCGTCAGGCGGACGTCTCCGGGCGGCCGGACTCCGCCCAGTGGGTGTGGAAGGCGCCGGGCCGGTCGGTGCGGCCGTAGGTGTGGGCGCCGAAGTAGTCGCGCTGGCCCTGCAACAGGGCGGCGGGCAGCCGCTCCGCGCGCAGGGTGTCGTAGTGGGCGAGCGCGGCGGAGAAGGCCGGCACCGGGATGCCGCGGCGGGCGGCCGAGGCCACCGTCTCCCGCCAGGGCACCTGCGCGTCGGTGATCTCCATGGCGAACTCCATCTCGCCGAGCAGGCTGACCAGCTTCGGGTCGGCCGCGTACGCGGCGCGGATGCGGTCGAGGAACGAGGCGCGGATGATGCAGCCGCCGCGCCAGATCCGGGCGACCGCGCCCAGGTCGATCTTCCAGCCGAACTCCGCCGCCGCGTCCTGGATCATCTTCCAGCCCTGGTCGTAGGCGATGACCTTCGAGGCGTACAGGGCGTGCTCGACCTGCGAGGTGAAGCGCGAGGCCTCGGTGCGGCTGAGCGCAGGCGTGGTGCCGCCGGGGAGCCCGGCGTAGGCGGCGCGCAGTTCGCGCTGGCCGGAGGCGGCGCGCGCGAAGGTGGCCTGGGCGATGGCGGTGACCGGGGAGCCGAGGTCCAGGGCGGTCTGCACGGTCCAGCGGCCGGTGCCCTTCTGACCGGCGGCGTCGACGACGACGTCCACGAAGGGCCGTCCCGTGCCGGCGTCGGTGTGCGCGAGCACCTCGGCGGTGATCTCGATGAGGTAGGAGCCGAGCCGGCCCTCGTTCCAGGTGCGGAAGATGCCGGCGATCTCGGCCGGGGTGTAGCCGGCGACCTGGCGCAGCAGGTCGTAGGCCTCCGCGATGAGCTGCATGTCGGCGTACTCGATGCCGTTGTGCACCATCTTGACGAAGTGCCCGGCGCCGTCGGTGCCGATGTGGGTGGCGCAGGGCTCGCCGTCGACCTTCGCGCTGATGGACTCGAACATCGGGCCGAGGACGTCGTACGACTCGGGAGAGCCGCCGACCATGACGGCGGGGCCGTTCAGCGCGCCCTCCTCGCCGCCGGAGACGCCGGCGCCGACGAAGTGCAGTCCGCGCTCGCGCAGCGCCTCCTCGCGGCGGCGGGTGTCGGCGTAGTGGGCGTTGCCGCCGTCGATGATCATGTCGCCGGGCTCCAGGAGCGGGGCGAACTCCTCGATGACCGCGTCGGTGACCTCGCCCGCCTGCACCATGATCATCAGCCGTCGGGGGCGCTCCAGCGCCGCCACGAAGTCGGCGGCCGACTCGGCGGGGACGAAGGCGCCCTCGTGGCCGAACTCCTCGACCAGAGCGCGGGTGCGACCGGCGCTGCGGTTGTGGACGGCGACGGTGTAGCCGTTGCGGGCGAAGTTGCGCGCGAGGTTGCGGCCCATCACGCCGAGGCCGGTGACGCCGATGGCGGCGGTTGCGTTCACGAGGTACGTCCCTTGGATCGGTGGCGCGGTCGGAGGGGCGGGCGGCCCCCGGTACCCCCAGGTACGCACCGGCGGCCGGTTCTTCTCGATCCGCCGCCGATTCCTTGCCCGGGCCGGGCGCGGACCGGCCTCGGCCGCCCGGATCTCCGCACCGGCCTCCGCCTTGGCCGGCCTTCGCCGAACCCCCGGACTCCGGGCCGGAACCGGCTCCGCGCACCTGCTCCGCCTCACGGCTCGCCCCCCGGTCCCCGCACCGCCCCGCGAAGGGGCGCGGCGAGGGGCGGAACCCACCATCGCGGGCGGCCCGCGCCTCGGCCCCGCCACCGGGGAAGGTGCAGGGCGCGGTGCCCGTCCTGGTGCCGGCGGCGGCCTGGACGGCGGTCCGCCGGCAGCTCGCCGGCCGGGCCGGGACGGACCAGTGCGTGGCCGGGCCGGCCGTCCGCTACCGGCGGCGCCAGGGCAGCGCGGCGGGGTCGGCCTCGGCGCTCTCGGCCCGGTGCAGGGCCTGGCTGATCGCCTCGCCGATGTCGGCGAACTGACGCACCTGCTCGGGGGTGAGGACGTCGAACACCGCCCGGCGCACGGCCTCGACGTGGCCGGGGGCCACCTCCTCCAGCAGCGCCCTGCCCCGGTCGGTGAGGAAGGCGAGTTGGCCGCGGCCGTCGGCGGGATCCTCCCGGCGGCCGACGAGATCCGCCTCGCACAGCCGGTTCACCGCGTGCGTGAGCCGGCTGCGGGTGATCTTCAGACGTTCGGCCAGGTCCGACATCCCGAGGGCGCCGTCGGGCGCCATCGAGAGGTAGGCCAGCAGGCTGTAGTCGGCGTGCGTCATTCCGGCGTCCCGGCGCAGCTGGCGGTTGAGGTGGTCCGCGAGCAGCGTGGAGAACTCGACGTAGGCCAGCCAGGCCCGTCGTTCGTCGGCGTTGAGCCAGCGGGGCGTCGTGGACATGGCCACAGGTTACGGGGTGCCCGGCGGCCGGACCGGCGTCCGCGCACGCGGTGACGGCGGCCCGGCCCCGACCGGCCCACGTCGGCGCCGTCCTCGGGAGCGGCGGCAGGCGGACGGGGCGCGCGGCCTGCGGCGGCAGCCGGTGGAGGCGGCGAGCGCCTCACACCGGCCCGTGGGCACGGCGCCCCGGCGTGGCGGCCGGACGGCCCGTCAGAGTGTGGCGCACGCACCGCCGTTCAGGGTGAACGCGGCCGGTGCGGTGTTGGTCGCGCCCTTGGTCCCGATGAAGCCGACGGCGACCGAACCGCCGGCGGGGACGGTGGAGGTGTAGGCCGCGGGGGTCACGTTCACCGAGCCGCCGCTCTGGGCGGCGGTCCCGCCCCACATGCTGGCCACGGTCTGGCCGTCCGTGAAGGCGAAGCCGAGCCGCCAGCCGCTGATCGGGGTGGAGCCGGTGTTGCGCAGGGTGATCTCCCCCTGGAAGCCGCCCGGCCACTCGCCGACCACCCGGTAGCCGACCGAACAGGCCACGGCGGGCGCGCCCGCCGTGGTGACGTCGACGGTGGCCGAGCGCGCGGAACGGTTGCCGGCGGCGTCCCGGGCGCGGACGGCGAAGGTGTACGCCGTCTTCGCCGTCAGTCCGGTCACGGTGGCGCCGGTGGTGGTCGGGGCGGCGACGACGGTCTCGGTGCCGCCGTCGATCCGCACGACGTCGTATCCGGCGACGCCGACGTCGTCGGTGGCCGCGGCCCAGGACAGGGTGGCCGAGGTCGCCGTCACCGCCGAGGCGGTCGGGGCTCCCGGAGCGGTGGGGGCCTGGGTGTCGCCGGGGGCGCCGCCGCCGAAGACGGTGGCCTCCTTCGCCGTCTGGGCGATGCCGTTGACGCCGTTGAAGACGCGCTTGCCCCAGGAACTGAGCCGGGCGGGGTCGAAGTCGAGCGCCAGATCGAGGACCGGGTCGGTGTTGCCGCTCCACGACCAGGCCAGGTATCCGAGCCTGAGCTGCTGGGCGGCGGCCATCATGGTGTCCTCGTCGGGGTCCCCGTACTGGTCGGCGGGGCCGCCGAACTCCCCGATCAGCAGGGGCAGTCCCGCGGTGACGAAGGTGTTCAGGTAGTCGGTGACCTCCGCCGCCGTGTCGAAGACGCTGTACATGTGGATCGAGAAGATCAGGTTCCCGGTGGCGTCGGCGTCGTACACGGACCGGGCGTTGGCCTTCATCACGCCCTGCCAGTCCTGGCCCCAGTTGGGGGCGTCCACCATGATCGTGTGCTGGAGTCCGGCGGCGCGCAGCTTCTTTATCGCGGCGATCGTGGGCGCGGTCCAGCCCGCCGGGTCGGTGTTGCCCCACGGCTCGTTGCCGATGTTGACGACGATGTAGTCCTCCTGGCCGGCCAGGACGTTCTTCAGGCCGATCCAGTAGTCGGCGGCCTGGTCGAGCGTGCCGGCCGCGCTGTCCTCGCCGTAACCGGTGGTGTCGTGCACCTCCAGGACGCAGATGAGCCGGTCGGCCTTGCACTGGGCGATGACGTTCGCGACGTCGGAGGGGCTGTTGGCGCTCCAGCGGTGGCCGTCGGCGAGGACGACGCGCACGGCGTTGGCGCCCATGGCCTTGATGTCGGCGAGCGACTGCTGCGTCCGGCCCGGGTACCAGGTGTGCGCGTGGTTGACGCCGCGCATCACGAAGTCGTTCCCGTTGCGCTCCACGAGGCGGCCGTTGCTGATGTGGAGTCCGGCCGCGAGCGCCCCGGACGAGCGGGGCTGGTCCTGGGCGTGTGCGACGGCCGGGCACAGCGCGCCGACGAGGATCAGGCCGAGGAGGGCCGCGAGCCTCGTCAGCAGCATGCCCGGGGAGCGGCCCGCGCGACCCGTCCGTGAGCGGCTCGACGCGGCGCGGCCGGTCGTGCGGGGGGAGGTGCGTCGTGTCGTTCTTCTTGTCGTTCTCACTGCGACTCCAGGAGTGAGGCCCGGGAACTCAGGCGACAGTGGGGGGAGTACCTGCGTGTGGGAGCGCTCCCATGAAGCCATTGCGTCGAGTACACGTCAAGACGTCGCGCAAGCTCCGGGCGGGCGGGGCGGACACCGAGGGCCCCGGGCGAGGGTCGGGCGTCAGTTGTCCCGCGACGGTCCGCGCGTGAGGTCGGCGCTCCAGAACGCGCCGTCCGGGTACCGGTATCCGTCGATCGAGGCCGGGTGCATGGCCGCGGAGAAGCCCGGGGCGAGCGGCGCCCGGTAGCGGCCGTCGCGGATCTCCACCGGGGCCGTGAAGTGCTCGTGGAGGTGGTCCACGTACTCGATGACCCGGTCCTGCGTGGTCCCGGACACGGCCAGGTAGTCGAACATGGCGAGGTGCTGGACGAGTTCGCACAGCCCCACTCCCCCGGCGTGCGGACACACCGGCACCCCGAACCGGGCGGCGAGCAGCAGGATCGCGAGGTTCTCGTTGACGCCGCCGACCCGGGCCGCGTCGATCTGCAGGACGTCGATGGCGCCGGCCTGGAGCAACTGCTTGAAGACGACACGGTTGTGCACGTGTTCGCCGGTGGCGACCTTCACCGGGGCGACGGCCTCGCGGATGGCGGCGTGGCCGAGGATGTCGTCGGGACTGGTGGGTTCCTCGATCCAGTAGGGGTCGAGCCCGGCCAGGGCGCGGGTCCAGTCGATCGCCTCGCCCACGTTCCAGCGCTGGTTGGCGTCGACGGCTATGCGCACGCCGTCGCCGACCGCGGCGCGCGCCGTGCGCAGCCGCCGCAGATCGTCGGCCCGGTCCGCGCCGACCTTCAGCTTGATCTGGGTGAAGCCGTCGGACACGGCCTGCTTGGCGAGCCGGGTGAGCTTCTCGTCGGAGTAGCCGAGCCAGCCCGGGGAGGTGGTGTAAGCGGGGTATCCGCGCTCCAGCAGCACGCGCTCGCGCTCGGCCAGCCCGGTGCGCGCACCCTGGAGCAGGGCGAGGGCGTCCGCGGGGGTGAGCACGTCGGCGATGTAGCGGAAGTCGACCTGGGAGACCAGCCATGCGGGCTCGGCGTGGGCCAGCAGGCGCCACAGGGGCTGCCCGGCGCGCTTGGCGGCGAGGTCCCAGACGGCGTTCATGACCGCGCCGATCGCCATGTGCATCACGCCCTTCTCGGGCCCGAGCCAGCGCAGTTGGCTGTCGCCGATCAGATCGCGGTCGAGGGAGCCCGGATCGGCGCACAGCTCGTCCACGGACCGCCCCAGCACATGCGGACGCAGGGCCGCGATGGCGGCGACCTGGACGTCGTTGCCGCGCCCGATGGTGAAAGTGAAGCCATGGCCCTCCAGCCCGTCGCCGGCGTCGGTCCGCAGCACCACGTAGGCGGCGGAGTAGTCGGGATCCGGGTTCATCGCGTCGGAGCCGTCCAGCTCCCGCGAGGTCGGGAAGCGGATGTCGTGGGTGTCCACCGCCACGATCCGGGCCGGGGTTGCGGTCAAGGGGGCGCCTTTCAGGCTCGACGGCACTGATACATCGGAGGACTTGCAGAACCGCGACTTTAGGGGCAGCGGACAGCGCTGACAACACCCCGTCAGATCCGCCAATTGACGGAGAACGACCCCTTGTCAGCGCGAGCGGCCCCGTCGTAACGTCCTCGGCGTTCGAGATACATCGGATGACTGTGCATCTCCTCTCCCTCGACCTCGACCGCGCTCGTGCTCTCCCCCCGGACCGACGCGCAACCGCCCCCCTCCGACCCTCACCTCGCGCGACTCCCAGCCCTGGCAAGGAGAGAACCCCGGCCATGAATCTCGCCCGCACCCGTTCCACCGCCGCAGCAGCCGGCGCCCTCGTCGTCGCCCTCGCCCTCCTGACCGCGTGCAACCGCGACAGCGCCGGGTCGGACAGCGCGGGCGGCGACGGACCGGCCGTCGGGATCGACCTGCCGCGTTCCGACTCCGACTTCTGGAACTCCTACGCGCAGTACCTGAAGAAGGACATCAGGACCGACGGCGTCAACGCCCTGCCGTTGAGCAACTCGCAGAACGACGTCACCAAACTCGTGGCCAACGTGCAGGTGTTCCAGAACACGGGCGCCAAGGCCGTCGTCATGGCGCCCCAGGACACCGGCGCGGTCGCCTCCACCCTGGACGCGCTCGCCGCGAAGAAGATCCCGGTGGTCAGCGTGGACACCCGCCCCGACAAGGGCGACGTCTACATGGTGGTCCGGGCCGACAACCGGGCGTACGGCACCAAGGCCTGCGAGTACCTCGGCAAGCAGCTCGGCGGCAAGGGCAAGGTGGCCGAGCTCCAGGGCGCCCTGGACTCCATCAACGGGCGGGACCGCTCGGAGGCCTTCGCCGCCTGCATGAAGGCGAAGTTCCCCGGCATCACGGTGTTCGAACTGCCCACCGACTGGAAGGGCGACGTGGCCTCCGCCAAGCTCCAGAGCCTGCTCGCCCAGCACCCCGATCTGGGCGGCGTCTACATGCAGGCCGGCGGGGTCTTCCTCCAGCCGACCCTGGCGCTGCTCGAGCAGAAGAAGCTGCTCCGGCCGGCGGGGCAGAAGGGGCACATCGTGATCGTCTCCAACGACGGCATCCCCCAGGAGCTCGACGCCATCCGCAAGGGCCGGATCGACGCGACCGTCTCCCAGCCCGCCGACCTCTACGCCAAGTACGCGCTCCACTACGCCGAGGCCGCGGCCGCCGGCAAGACGTTCACGGCGGGCCCCACCGACCACGGCTCCACGATCATCAAGATCCCCAACGGCCTGGAGGACCAGCTGCCCGCGCCGCTCGTGACCAAGGACAACGTCGAGGACCAGGCCCTGTGGGGCAACAACGTGAGCCGGTGACCCGCCGGAACGGCGCCGGCGACCGCACCCACGGAAGGACGGAGACCCTCATGGCGCACACCCCGACCGCGCCGGCCCACCCCGCCGGCCCGCCCCCGGTCGCCGAGGCCGTCGGGGTCGGCAAGCGGTTCGGCGCGACGGTCGCGCTGCGCGACGCCCGGATCGCCGTCGCGCCCGGCGAGTCGCACGCGCTGGTGGGCCGCAACGGAGCGGGCAAGTCGACGCTCGTGTCGCTGCTCACCGGACTGCGCCGCCCCGACACCGGCGTTCTGCGCTTCTCCGGCGAACCCGCCCCACCTGTCGGTGACATCGAGGCCTGGCGCGCCCGGGTGGCCTGCGTCTACCAGCGTTCCACGATCATCGCGGACCTGACCGTCGCGGAGAACCTGTTCCTGAACCGGCAGAGCGCGGGTCCGCTGCGGCCCATCCGCTGGGGGCGGTTGCGGCGGCGCGCCGAGGAACTCCTCGGCGAGTACGGCGTGGACGTCGACGCCACCGCGCGCGCCAGGGATCTGAGCGTGGAACAACGGCAGTTCGTGGAGATCGCGCGCGCCCTGTCGTTCGGGGCCCGCTTCATCGTCCTCGACGAACCGACCGCCAAGCTCGACGCCCGGGGCATCGGCCGTCTCTTCGACAAGCTGCGCGACCTGCGGCGCCAGGGCGTCGCCTTCCTCTACATCTCGCACCACCTGCGGGAGGTGTACGACCTCTGCACCACGGTCACCGTCTACCGGGACGCCACCCACGTCCTGACCGCGCCCGTGGCCGAGGTCGGCCACAGGGCCCTGGTCGAGGCGATGACGGGCGACACACCGGCGACCGCAGCCGCCGGCGCCGACGCGGCTGCCGGCCCGGCCGCCCGCCGCCCGGCGGAGCCGGACGAAGGCCCCGGACTGCTGACCGTCGACGGGCTCACACTCCCCGGCGTCTGCGACGGGCTCTCGCTGTCGGTGCGCTCGGGCGAGGTCGTCGGGCTGGCCGGAGCGGCGGCCAGCGGCAACGTGCGGGTCGCGGAGGCGGTCGCCGGGCTGCACCGCGCGCAGGCGGGCCGGATCCTGGTCGGCGGGCGGGCCGTGCGCACCGGCAGCGTGCCCTCGGCACTGGCCGCGGGCGTCGGCCTGGTCCCCGAGGACCGTCACCTCCAGGGCCTGGTCGGCAGCCGCAGCGTGGCGGAGAACGCGACCCTCACGGTCACCGACCAGCTGGGCCCCTTCGGCACCGTGCTGCCCGCCCGGACGGCGCTCTTCGCCCGGCGCATGATCCGCGACCTCGACATCAAGACCCCGGGGCCGGCCACGCCGGTGTCCGCGCTCTCCGGCGGCAACCAGCAGAAGGTCGTCGTCGCCCGCGCTCTGGCCACCGACCCGCGCGTGCTGGTCGCCGTCCGCCCGACCAACGGGGTCGACGTCAGGTCCAAGGAGTTCCTGCTGCGCCGCGTCCGCGAGGTCGCGGACGGCGGCAGGGCCGCGCTGATCGTCTCCGACGAGCTCGACGACCTCAGGGTGTGCGACCGGGTCGTCGTGATGTTCCACGGCCGCGTGGTCGCCGAGTTCGCTCCCGGCTGGCGCGACGACGAGGTGGTCGCCGCCATGGAGGGCATCGGCGCGGCCGACGGCGCGGGGCCCGACCCGGAGCACGACGCCGACGCGTGCCCCCCAGAACAGGACGAGAGGTAGTCATGTCCGCCACCACCGACGTCACCGACCCCGCGGCCGGCGTGGCGCCCACGACCGCGAAGGGCTCCCGGCGCGGGATCGATCCCGGCCTGTTCCGTGAACTGTCCCTGATCCCGGCCATCGTGGTCCTCGGGCTGATCGGGTTCATCGTCTCGCCGGCCTTCCTGACCTCCGACAACCTCATCGGCGTGGCACAGCAGTCCACCGAGCTGAGCCTGCTGGTGCTCGCCACCGCGCTCATCCTGATCAGCGGCCGGATGGACCTGTCCCTGGAGTCCACCATCGGGGTGGCCCCGGTCATCGCCGTCTGGCTCGTGCTGCCCACCAGCGGCGCCCGGTTCACCGGACTGGGACTGCTGCCCGCATGGACGGCGATCCCGCTCTGTCTGCTGGTGGGGGCGGTGATCGGCGCGGTCAACGGGTTCCTCGTCCTGAAGCTGCGGCTCAACGGCTTCATCGTCACCCTCGGCATGCTCACCATGCTGCGGGGGTTGCAGGTCGCCCTGTCCGAGGGCCAGTCCCTCGTCGAACTGCCCCCGTCCTTCACCTATCTGGGCAAGGCCTCCTGGTGGGGCGCGCCCGCGGCGATCTGGATCTGCGGGGTGCTGTTCGCCCTCGGCAGCGCGGCGCTGGCCTGGCTGCGGCACGGGCGGGCGCTCTACGCGATCGGCGGCAACGCGGAGGCGGCCCGCACGGCCGGCATCCGCGTGGACCGGATCGTGTTCATCGTCCTGGTCGTCGGCAGTGTGCTGGCCGCCTTCGCCGGCATCCTCTACAGCGGTCACTACGGGTCCATCTCCGCGACCCAGGGCAGCGGCTGGATCTTCCAGGTGTTCGCGGCCACCGTCATCGGCGGGGTGAGCCTCAACGGGGGCAAGGGGTCCGTCTTCGGCGCGCTCACCGGTGTGCTGACCCTCCAGCTCGTCGTCAACGTCATGACGCTGGCCGGCGTGCCACCGCTGTGGAACCAGTTCCTCAACGGCGCGATCATCATCGTCGCCCTGGTCATCTCCCGCTTCGCTTCCGGCGAGAAGCAGGAGTAGGAGAGGTGCGGGCGGGCGCACGGGAGGGCCGGCCCGTTGCGTCGGCCGACGAGACGAGGGAAGAGCGGACCGCTCTCGTGACAGTGATTCATTTCCCCTGCGCCGTGCGGGAGTAGCTTCCCGGCCGTCATTTCGCGAGGTTCTCCGCGCCCCGCTTCGCCTTGACCTTTTGGTGACGGGCGTGTGTGGATGTTGTACCCACGCATCGCGCGGTGCCTGCCTATAGGCCTTTCGGTACGGATTCGGTCCGCCGCCGTCGGCCGGCGCGGCTTGCGGCGGTTTCTGCGGTGCAGTAACCAGGTGAACCATGAATCTGTTCACCCGCGGCACGTCCGTCCGACGTTCGGCGCCCGCTGCCGCCCCGCACCTCACCGCCGACCCGGCCGGACGGCGACCGGATCCGGCCCTGGCGGCGCTGTCCGGGGAGTGGATGATCGACCCGGCGCACAGCCGCATCGGCTTCTCCGTACGGCACGCCCTGGTCACGACGGTGCGCGGGGCGTTCACCGAGTACCGCAGCCGCCTCTGGTTCGACGGGCGCGACCCGTCCCGGTCGCGGGCCGAGATCCTTCTGGCGACGGCGAGCGTCGACACCGGTGTGGAGCAGCGCGACGCCCACCTGACGGGCCGTGACTTCCTGGACGCGGCGAACTATCCGCAGATGCGTTTCACGAGTACCGCCGTGGAACTCGCCGGCCCGGACGTCTACCGCATGACCGGCGATCTCACCATCAAGAACGCCACTCGTCCGGTGGTTCTCGAACTCACCTACATAGGGCATGTCACCGACCCGTTCGGCTATGAACGCGCCGGTTTCGACGGCACCACCACGATCGACCGTTCCGAATGGGGTCTCACCTACAACGCCCGGCTGGCCGAGGGCGGTGCGATGGTCAGCGAGAAGGTGCGTCTGCAATTCGACATCGCGGCGATCCGCACTCCCGCCGCCGACTGATCTCCGTCAGCTCTCCTCGGCTCCGGGTCGGCGCTCCGCCGGCCTTTCATCGGCTTTTCGCCGGCTTCCCGTCAGCCGCGATCGCCGTCGGTTCCGTCCCCGGGGTGGTTTGCGGCCGTGCGGCCGCGGATGCGGCCGCCTCCCCTCGGAGACTGGCCGGGGCGGCGCGCTGCCGCCGGGACGAGGGGGCGCATGTCGGACAACAGGCTTCTGATCGCGGTGCCGGAGCATCCCCGGGACGAGGGCGCGGTCGCCCAGCAGCTGGTCCGCATCCGGGACGCCGCCGAGGACAGGGGGTTCGACGTCCGGTGGGCGGTGGACGCCGCCGACGCGCAGGCGGTGCTGCGGACCGAGGCCGGTCTGACCGCCGCGCTGGTCGCCTGGGACCTGCCCGGCCGCGCGGCCGACGGCGAGGAGCCCGGCGGGGCCGGCGTGCTGCGCTCGCTGGGCCGGCGCTTTCGTGATCTGCCGGTCTTCCTGGTCCTGGCCGACGACGGCGTCAGGGACCTGCCGTTGTGGGTGTCGGAGTCGATCGTGGGGTACGTCTGGCCGCTGGAGGACACGCCGGGCTTCATCGCGGGCCGCATCACCACCGCCGCCCGCGGCTACCGGGAAGCCGTTCTGCCGCCCTTCTTCCGCGCCCTGCGACGCTTCGACGACGCGCACGAGTACTCGTGGCACACCCCGGCCCACTCCGGCGGCGTCGCTCTGCTGAAGTCGCCCGCGGGACGTGCCTTCCACGACTACTTCGGGGAACGGCTGCTGCGCAGCGACCTGTCGATCTCGGTGGGCGAACTCGGGTCGCTGTTCGAGCACAGCGGCCCGATCGGGGAGGCGGAGCGCAACGCCGCGCGGGTCTTCGGCGCGGACCTCACCTACTTCGTGCTGCACGGGGACTCCACGTGCAACCGCGTGGTCGGCCACTTCAGCGTCACCCGTGACGAGATCGCGCTGGTGGACCGCAACTGCCACAAGTCGGTGCTGCACGGGCTGGTCGTGTCGGGCGCGCGGCCGGTCTACCTCGTCCCGACGCGCAACGGCTACGGGCTGGCGGGGCCGCTGCCCCCGGCGGAGCTGGCGCCCGGCTCGGTCGCCGCCCGGATCGCGGCGAACCCGCTGACCGGGCAGGCCCTCTCACCGCACGCCCAGTACGCCGTGTTCACCAACTCCACCTACGACGGCCTGTGTTACGACGCAGCGGCCGCGGCGAGGGCGCTGGCCGCGAGCACGCCCCGGGTGCACTTCGACGAGGCGTGGTTCGCCCACGCCCGTTTCCATCCGCTGTACGCGGGCCGGTACGGCATGTCGGTGGACGCGGACGTCTTCCCCGGCCCGGACCGGCCGACGGTCTTCGCGACGCAGTCCACGCACAAGCTGCTGGCCGCGCTGTCGCAGAGCGCCATGGTGCACGTGCGGCCCGCTCCCCGGGCCCCCGTCGAACACGACCGGTTCAACGAGGCGTTGATGATGCACGGCACCACGTCCCCGCTGTACCCGATGATCGCCTCCCTGGACGTGGCCACCGCGATGATGGACGGGCCGCAGGGCCGCTGGCTCCTCGACGAGGCCGTGACCGAGGCGGTCCGCTTCCGTCAGGAGATGGTGCGGATCCGGCGCCGCGTCGAGGAGGCCGGCGACCGCCCGCCGTGGTTCTTCGGCGTGTGGCAGCCCGAGGCGGTGACCGATCCGGGCACCGGCGCGCGTCTGCCGTTCGAGGAGGCGCCGGCCGACCTGCTGCGCACCGAGCCGTCGTGCTGGCGGCTGGAACCCGGGGCCGACTGGCACGGCTTCCCCGGACTCACCGACGGCTACTGCATGCTCGACCCGATCAAGGTCACCGTGACCTGCCCGGGCATCGACGCGACCGGCCGGAGCGCGCCGTGGGGCATCCCGGCGCGGGTGCTCACCGCGTACCTGGCCACCCGCGGCATCGTGGTGGAGAAGACCGACAGCTACACCACTCTGGTGCTGTTCTCCATGGGCATCACCAAGGGCAAGTGGGGCACGCTCCTCGACGCGCTGATGGACTTCAAGGCGCTCCACGACGGGGACGCTCCCCTCGGACGCGTGCTGCCCGCGCTGGTCGCCGCGCACCCGCGCCGCTATGCCGGGCTGACCCTGCGCGAGCTGTGCCAGGACATGCACGACCAGGTGCGGGGCGCGCGCCTCGTGGACCTGCTGGACACCGCGTTCCGCGACCTGCCCGAGCCGGTCGCCCCACCGCGGCTGTGCTACGAGCGACTGGTGCGGGGCGGCACCCACCGGGTGCGGCTGGCCGACGCGTCCGGCCAGGTGGCCGCCGCCATGGTCACGGTGACCCCGCCCGGCATCCCCGTGCTCATGCCCGGAGAGGGCGTCGGCGGACCCGACGGCCCGCTGCTGCGCTACCTCGGCGCCCTGGAGTCCTTCGACCGCCGCTTCCCCGGATTCCACAGCGAGACGCACGGCGTCACGGTCGACCCGGACACGGGCGACTACCTGATCGAGTGCCTGCGTCCGACGGCGGACGGCACGGCGGAGCCGGACGCGGCGGAGGGCCGCACCGCGCCGCCGGTCCAGCGCGGTCGCCCCCAGGAGGGCCCCGCCCGCACCGCCCGCTGACACCGGCCCGAGGACCGGGAGTGCCCGGCCCGCGGGCGGTGCGTCCCGGCGGGCCGGTGCGGTCGCCGACGCCGTGCACGGATCGTCACGGCGTCGGCCGACCGCACCGGTCCGTCCCACCGGGGAGGAGGCGGGTCAGCGTTGCAGGGTCAGCACGCCCGGCCGGTAGGGCAGCTTCTCGTAGGGGGTGTCCACCGGCGTGTTGGGGGACTTGCCCTGGTAGAGGAACTGGAGGTTGCAGGGGTCGATGGTCATGGTCTGGTCGGGGTTGTTGCGCACGAGGTCGCCGTGGCTGATGTCGTTGGTCCAGGTGGCGCCGCTGTTGGCCTTGCCGGCGAAGGGGTTGCTCTCGGTGGCGGCCTGCGGGGTCCAGGCGCCGCTGAGGCTGGTGGCCGTGAAGGAGCGGAAGTAGCGCTGCTCGCTCGCTCCGCGCGCCTCGACGATCATGAGGT
>NZ_JAHHIT010000038.1:0-15065 GCF_024539675.1 Streptomyces hilarionis
AGTGGGGGGGAACGAACGGGGGCGTGCCGACCCGCGCCGCGCCCGGCCGGGTCGAGGGGGCGCCCGGTCCGCGGTCTCGGGGCGGCGCGGTGGCGGCCGGGCGCGGGCCTCCCGTCCGGAGCGTGCGGCCCCTCGCTGTCCCGGTCAAGCACGACACGTCACCGCCGGCGGGATCGCCGGGCAGCTTCGCCCGCCGGGGCCAGCGGCAGGCGCCGACGGCATGGCACGGTGCTCGCGTCGTCGCTCCGGGTCCGCGACGGCGACGCCATCCGCATCCGCGCCGGGCAGCTCCGGCGCACCGGCCGCGGCGGCCGCGGTCCGGGGGGCGACCCGCCGGACCTCGATCGCCGGCGCGCCCCGCCGGGGCCGTCGGACCGACGGCGCGCGGAACCCGGGCTCCGCCTCCCCTTCACGGGCGAGAGCTGGGCACAGGGCCGCGGGCGGCCGTCGCGAAGCCGGAGCATCGCGCCTCGGGCGGCCCCTCCGGCTTCCGCCGGGAACACCTGGCGGCGTGTGGGGCCCGACCCCGGGGCGTCGGCAAGCCCGGTGCGCCGCCCCGCGTCCCGCCGCCGCGCACCCCGCTCCCCCGACGCCGTACATCGCGCCGCGGGCCCCCTCCGGAGGCCGCCGGGAACAGCCGGCCGTGGGGGCGCACCACCCGCGCGCGTCCACCGGCCCGATACGCCGTTCCGCCCCCGCGCGGCCTCCGTGGCCCGGATCGCGCCCGGCGCGCAGGGACCGGCGTCGTGGCCGATAGTGGTCGCAGGGGCCCCTCTCCGACCTCTCGGAGCTTCCATGGATCGCTGCCCGCCTCCCGCCGGACACGGCCCGGCCGGCCCGGCGCGGCTCTCCGCGCGCGAGCGGACCCCCGTCCGGCCCGTGACCGGCGGTCCGGCCCGGCGCTCGGCGCCCGGCCGGGGCGGCGCGGTGACGGGGGCCGGGCCGTGACGGGCCGGTCCCGCCCGGCGTCGCCGGCCGCGCCGCCCCGGCTGACCGGGGCCGACTTCGACGCGCTGTACCGACGGCTCCTCGCGCGCTCCGGCTGGGCCTCGGGCGGCCGGGGCGCCCTGGAGGCGCTCACTCCCGCCCGGGTGGCGGCCGCCGCGCAGGAGGTGCGGACCGGCCGGACGGTGACGCTCGCGGCGCCGGTGGAGACCCGGCCCGGCCCGGACAACCCGACGCCCGCGAAGCACCGGATGAGCGGCCGGCCGGGCGAAGACGTCCCCGACGGACTGCACTTCGCGCGCGACAGCTTCGCGATGAACGTGCACGGCGACGCCGACAGCCATCTCGACGCCCTGTGCCATGTCATCTACGACGGCACGCTGCACGGCGGTGTGCCCGCGAGCCGTGTCACCGCGGGCGGCGCCACCGCGCTCTCCCTGGACGCCGTCCGCGACGGGATCGTCGGGCGCGGGGTGCTGCTGGACGTTCCGCGGCTGCGCGGCGTGCCCTGGCTCGAACCCGGCGACCACGTGACGGCCGACGACCTGAGCGCCGCCGAGACCGCCCAGGGCGTGCGCGTGCGGGAGGGCGACCTCCTCCTCGTCCGGGTGGGCCACCGCAGGCGCCGCATCGCACTGGGCGCGTGGGAGACGGCGAGCCGTCGGGCCGGACTCCATCCGACGGCGCTGGAGTTCCTCGCGGACCGGCGGGTCGCCGTGCTCGGCGGGGACGGGAACAACGACACGGCGCCCAGTTCCACCGACGGCGTCGACTTCCCCGTGCACGTCCTGGCGATCCACGCCATGGGCCTCCACCTGCTGGACTACCTGGAGTTCGAGGACCTCGCGGGGGCGTGCGAGGCGGAGGGCCGGTGGTCGTTCCTCTGCGTGATCGCCCCGCTCAGGCTGCCGGACGCCACCGGCTCCCCGGTCAACCCGATCGCCGTGCTGTGATCCCCGACCCGGAGGTTCGCCCGAGCACGACCGGCCCGTCGCCGCCGGTCGTGGTGGTCATGGGCGTTGCGGGGTCGGGCAAGTCCACCGTGGGGCGGCTGCTCGCGCGGCGGCTCGGCGTCCCCTTCGTGGAGGCGGACGACGTCCACCCGGCCGCGAACCGCGCCAAGATGGCCGCGGGCCACCCGCTCGACGACGAGGACCGCCGGCCGTGGCTGCTGGCCGTCGCCGCCCTGATCCGCGAGGCGACCGAGGGCGGCCGTGGCGCCGTGCTGGCCTGCTCGGCCCTCAAGCACGCCTACCGGGACCTGTTCCGGCGGGCGGGCGCCCGCACCTGGTTCCTGTACCTGGCGCTCGACGGGGAGACGGCCGCCCGACGGGTCGCGGGCCGCGCGGGCCACTTCATGCCGGCCCTGCTGGTGGGCTCCCAGTACGCCGCCCTCGAACCGCTGCGGCCCGACGAGCGCGGCCTCACCGTCGACGCGGCGGCCGACGCCCGGACCATCGTCGACGAGGCCGAGCGGGCCCTGCGGGAGAGCGGGTGACGGGACGTCCGCTCCGCGCCCCGGTCGCCGCCGCCCCGCCCAGCCGTTACGTTGGAGACCGGCAGGAACATCCCTCCGGGCGGGTGCCGTGCGCAGGACGGCGGACGACTCGTGGAACGGGGCGGTCATGGCCGACGATCAGCACTACGACGTCATCGTCATCGGTTCGGGAGCGGGCGGCGGCACACTCGCCCACCGGCTGGCCCCCACCGGCAAACGGGTCCTGATCCTGGAGCGCGGCGGCTATCTGCCCCGGGAGCGCGACAACTGGGACTCCACCGCCGTCTTCGTCAAGGGCAAGTACCGGGCCCCGGAGTTCTGGTACGACCGGCACGGCAACCGGTTCGCGCCCGAGGTCAACTACTACGTCGGCGGCAACACCAAGTTCTACGGCGCCGCGCTCTTCCGGCTCCGTCCCGAGGACTTCGGCGCACTGCGCCATCACGACGGCGTGTCCCCGGCGTGGCCGATCCGCTACGAGGACCTGGAGCCGTACTACACCGAGGCCGAGCACCTCTACCTGGTGCACGGCCGGCACGGCGAGGATCCCACCGCGGGGCCCGCCGGCGCGCAGTACGCCTACCCGCCGGTCGAGCACGAGCCGCGCATCCAGCAGCTCAGCGACGATCTCGGCAAGGCCGGCCTGCATCCCTTCCACCTGCCGATCGGCGTCGACCTGGCCCAGGACGAGCACGGCCGGGCCGCGCACGACAGCGTCTGCATCCGCTGCGACCGGGTCGACGGCTTTCCCTGCCCGCTCGGCGCGAAGTCGGACGCCCAGGTGATCTGCGTCGACCCGGCGCTGCGGCACGACAACGTCACGATGGTGACCGGCGCCCGTGTGCGGCGCCTGCGGACCGATCCGACCGGACGCACCGTCACCCGCGTCGTCGCCGAACTCGGGGACGGCACGACCGAGGAGTTCGCCGCCGACATCGTGGTGCTGGCCGCCGGCGCGGTCAACTCCGCAGTTCTGCTGCTGCGTTCGGCCGACGACCGGCATCCCGGCGGCCTCGCCAACAGCTCGGACGTGGTGGGACGCCACTACATGCGGCACAACAACCTGGCGCTGATGGCGGTGTCGAAGGAACCGAACCCCACGCGGTTCCAGAAGACCCTCGCGCTGAACGACTGGTACCTGGGCGCGGACGACTGGGACTACCCGCTCGGCGGCGTCCAGATGCTCGGCAAGTCGGACGCCGACCAGATCCACGGCGAGGCGCCGCGCTGGGCCGGCGCCGTCATGCCCGACATGCCCTTCGAGGTCCTGGCGCACCACGCCGTCGACTTCTGGCTGTGCGGGGAGGACCTGCCGCTGTCCGGGAACCGGGTCACCCTGGACCGCGACGACGGCGTCCATCTCGCCCTCGACGAGAAGAACAACATCGCCGGGCTCAAGCGCCTCCAGCACAAACTGCGGGGCATGCTCGGGCAGTTGGGCATGCACGAGCACCATCTGCTGGATCACAGCATCTACCTGCACAAGGGCATGCCCATCGGCGCCACGGCGCACCAGGCCGGCACCGTGCGGTTCGGCGACGACCCCCGCAGTTCGGCGCTGGACGTCCACTGCAAGGCCCACGACGTCGACAACCTCTACGTCGTCGACACCAGCTTCTTCCCGAGCATCGGCGCGGTGAACCCGTCGCTGACCGCCATCGCGAACGCCCTGCGGGTGGGCGACCACATCGCCGAGCGGCTGCGCTGACCCCGGGCCCGCCCGTCCGCACGGACCGGCCGGGGCAGGGCGGTCGGGGGCAGGGCGGGCGGCCGTCTAGGCGTCGTCGCCGGGCGCCGGGGCGGCCCCGGTGTCGGCGTCGGTGAGCTCCTCCAGCTCGCCCATCGTGTCGAGCCGGTAGAGCAGCACCAGCGCCGGCCCCACCAGCACGACCGCGACGGCCGTGACGATCATCAGCCAGCGCATGGTGGGGGCGGCCCCGGCCGCCTCGGTCACCGTCAGCGTGGTCGGCAGCGCGTAGGGGCGCTGCGCGAGGCCCCACGCGCCGACGGTCAGGGCGACGCTCGCCACCGACGTGTACCGGGACCAGCCGAACGACCGTCGCCACACGAGCACCACCGTGGCGGCGCCGCAGACCGCGGCCACGGCGATCAGCAGCAGGCCCGCGCCCGAGGTGAGGCCGTCCCAGACATGGCGGGCGTCGTCGCGGGTGACGGGCAGGGCGATCAGCGCGAGGACGACGACCGCGGCGAAGGCGATCACCGCCCGCAGCCGGAAGTAGTCGGCGAGGCCGGGCTCGCCGAACCGCCGGGCGTCGGAGCACAGGAAGACCGCCCCGAGGAACGCGGTGGCGGCGATCGCCAGCAGCCCGGTGAGGACGGAGGTCGGGTTGGCCCAGGCGTCCGCGGAGGCGGGCGTGCCGACCCGGACCCGGCCGGAGGCGACGCCGCCGAGCACCGCCCCGAGGAAGAACGGCGTCACCAGGGAGGAGACGGCGAACATCGCCCCGTAGACCCGTCGCCGGGCCAGTCGGTGGGCGGGCTTGCGCAGGGCGAACCCGGCGCCGCGCAGGACCAGGCCGACGGCCGCCAGCGCCAGGGGCAGCCACATCGCGGAGAACACGGCCTGGAACAGCGTCGGGAATCCGGTCCACATGACGACCAGGACGAAGATCAACCAGACGTTGTTGGCCTCCCAGACCGGGGCCATGGCCCGGTCGATCAGCCGGCGCGGCCCCCTGCCGCGCTCGGTGCCGCCGGCCATGAGGTCCCAGAATCCCGCGCCGTAGTCGGTGCCGCCGGCGCAGGCGTAGGCGGCGATCGCGAGGACCATGACCCAGGCGACGAGGTCGGCCGTCATGACGCGCCCCCGGAGGTCCCGCCGGACCGGCCGCCGGAGGCGGTCCCGGCGGCCGGTGGGCCGGTCTCGTTCCGGGGCCCGTAGGGGGTGTCGGCCTCCGGCGGCAGGTCGGCGCCGCCCGGTGAGCCCGCGTCGGCGATGCGCCAGCGGGTGCGCATCTTCAGGATGACGGCGAGGAAGGAGCCGAAGACGGCCGCGTACACCACGACGACGATGCCGAGCATGGCCCACAGGGATCCGGCGTGGGTCGAGGTCACCGCCTCCGAGACCCGCATCCGGCGGTAGACGATCCAGGGCTGCCGGCCGACCTCCGTGGTGATCCACCCGCACTCGACCGTGACGAGACAGGCGGCCCCGGCGAGCGCGGCGCAGCGGTAGAACCAGCGGCTGCCGGGGTTGTCCCGGCGCCGCCACCAGGACCAGGCGTACCAGAGCGCGAGGAGGATGAGCAGGCTGCCGATGGTGACCATGATGTCGAACGCCCAGTGGGCGATGGTGGCCTGGAGGACGGTGGGGCGGTCGGAGGCGGGCACCGAGGTCAGTCCCGTCACCTTCGTGCTGGGCGAGAACCCGGCGAGGATCGAGTCCAGTTGCGGGATCCTGATGCCGCCGGAGATCGTGCCGTCGCTGTTCAGCCGCCCGAACATGTACTCGGGCACATGGGTGCCGGTCTTCCAGACGATCTCGGTGGCCGCGAACTTGACCGGCTGTTTGTGGAAGACCGCGCGGGCGGCGGAGTCGCCGAGCATGAACTGGACGGGGGTCAGGATCGCGGCGACCGTGAACGGCAGGGTGAAGCCGAGCCGGTGGTAGCGGTCGCGGCGCCCGCGCAGCCAGCCCGTCGCGTACACGCCGGCGACCACGTATCCGGCGGTGAGGAGCATCGCGACGACGAAGTGCCAGTACTCGGGGCCGAACATCGGTGTGAAGATCGCCTGCCGTACGTCGACGTCGACGGGGTCGCCCTGGGCGTCGAGGCCGAACCCCTGCGGGGTGTTCATCCAGGAGTTGGCCGCGATGATGCCGAACGCCCCCATCAGGGCGGCCGCCGGCAGCGGCACGGCGAGCCAGAAGTGCGTCCAGGGCTTGAGGCGGCGCCAGCCGTAGAGGTAGATCGCGATCAGGACGGCCTCCAGGAAGAACGCCCACGCCTCGACGCCGAACCCGAGGCCGAAGACGTCTCCCCAGCGGCCCATCATGCCGGGCCACAGCAGGCCGAACTCGAAGGACAGCACGGTGCCGGTGACGATGCCGACGGCGAACTGGACGGCCATCACCGCCGACCAGCGCCGCGCGAGGGCGAGCGCGACGGGGTCGTCGCGGCGCAGCGCCCGGTGGTGCATGAGCAGCGTGATGAACGGCAGGGCGACGCCGAAGGGCACCAGCAGGATGTGGGAGGCCAGGGTGAAGGCCATCAGCTCCCGCGCGGGCAGGAGCCGGTCCGGTGTGCTGTTCGCCAGCAGAGCGACGGTGCTGAGCATGTGCGCCTCGATGGTCTGCCCTGCGAAGCGGCGGGGCTGGGGAGGGACAGGAGGGGGAGGGCCGCCGCCCGGGTCCCGCGGCGGCCGGGCGCGGTCCGCGGCCCCGGCTGCCGCCGCCCACCGGACGGCGCGGCCTCGCCCGCCCGGTCGGGGCGACCGGCGACGCGACCGGACGACGCGCGTACGACAGCGGGTGCACGGGCGACGCCGCCCGAGCGAACCTCCCCCGCCGGGAGGCGTCGCCCGGCGGGTGGCGGCGCAAGGCCGGCAGCGCGGTCCGGCGGACCGGACGCGCGTGCGCGCCGGCGGATCAGCCCCCGGTGGCGAAGCCGGGGAAGAGCGTCATCCCGCCGTCGACGTACAAGGTGGCGCCGACGACGTAGTCGAGCAGGTCGGAGGCCAGCGCGACGACGGCGTTGGCGATGTCGTCCGGGTCGCCCACCCGCCGGTACGGGATCAGGCGCAGCAGGTCCGCCTCGGCCTCCGGGGTGGACCAGGCGTCGCGGTTGATCGGCGTGCGGATGGCTCCGGGGGCGACCGCGTTGACCCTGATCCGCTGCGGGGCCAGCTCCTGGGCGAGGGTCTGCATCAGCATGCCCACGCCGCCCTTGGAGGAGGCGTAGTTGACGTGCCCCGCCCACGGGACGATCTGGTGGACCGAGCTCATACAGATGATCTTCCCGGCCGACCGGGAGACCTCCTCCACCACCCCGCGCCGCAGGAACTCCTTGGCGGCCTCGCGCGCGCACAGGAACTGGCCGGTGAGGTTGACGTCGATGACCTTCTGCCACTGGGCGAGCGTCATCTGCGTGAGCGCCGCGTCCCGCTGGAGGCCCGCGTTGGCCACCATGACGTCGATCGTGCCGAACTCCTCGACCATCCGGGCGACCATGGCGGTCACCTGGTCCTCGTCGGACACGTCGGCCTCGTGGGCGTAGGCGCGGACCCCGAAGCCCTCGATCTGCTTCACGACGTCCTCGGCCTCGCTCGCGCCGGCGACGTAGTTGACCACGACGTCCGCCCCGGCCCGGCCCAGCGCGACCGCGGTCGCCAGACCGATGCCCGAGTTGGCGCCCGTCACCAGCGCCTTCTGCCCCTTGAGGAGCTGCGCGGCCAGCGGCCCACGGTTCTTGTCGGCGTTCTCTGCCACCACGAACTCTCCTTCTGCCTTGCGGACGGCAGCCCTCGGCGGCCGGACGACCGCGCGGGACGGCTGGACGTCGCCCGGCCCGTCAGCACGGGCCCGGGAGCCGTCGCGTACCCGGCTCCCCGACGAAAGCACCCCGCGCCGGGAGGCGAACGGACCGGCGCGCAACGCGTCCGCACTTCGACCGGACGCGTCACACGGCCGGGCTAAGTACGACAGCGGCAAGATTGAACAAAAGGGCGATATCAGACGTATTCACCTACGGGTCCGTCCGCCCGTGACGGCGCCCACGGAAGGAGGCCCGGAAGAAGCCCTGAACCGAGCAGCCCAGCAGTCCAGCGGAAGAAGAACGCCATGCACCGCGCCGCCACCATCGCAGCGGCCGCGACCGTCCTCGCGGCCCTCGCCGCCGGATGCGGAAGCTCCGGCACCTCCGGCTCCTCGTCCACCCCCGGCAGCTCGTCGCCCCCGGCCGCCGGCTCGGCGCCCGCCACCGGCGGATCGGGCACGCTACAGGCGCGCACCACGTCCCTCGGCCGCATCCTCGTCGATGGGTCGGGCCGCACCCTGTACCTGTTCGAGGCCGACACCGGCGCCACCTCGCACTGCTACGGCGGCTGCGCCCAGGCATGGCCGCCCGACACCACCACCGGCCACCCGAGCGCCCACGGCCTGAACGCCGCCCTGGTCGGCACGACCGCCCGCAACGACCACACCACCCAGGTCACCTACGACGGCCACCCCCTCTACCGCTTCGCCGAGGACGCCAAGCCCGGCGACACGGCAGGCCAGGGCAGCACCGCGTTCGGCGGCGCCTGGTACGTCCTCGGTCCCGACGGCGCCCCGGTCACCGCCCCCGCCCCGAGCTCCTCGACCACCGGCCCGGGCGGCGGCAACGGTTACTGACACCGCGAGACCGCCGCGCGGGCGACCCCGGTCCACGCCCACCGTCGGCCGCGACGCCCGAGGCCCGCTCCCGATCGGCCGGGGCGGGCTCGGTGCACGTCGGAAAGAGCGACCCGACGGCGGGGCGGCGGTCGGCCGCGTCGGTCGTCAGATCACGCGGTACGGGCCCCAGCCGCTGCCGGCCTGGTAGCGGGCGCCGAGCGTCTCCATGCCGGACTTTCCGGTGCCGGGGTAGACCCACAGCGTGCCGTCGGAGGCCTGGCGGGACAGGACGTCGGTGAGCCCGTCGCCGTTGAAGTCGCCGGTGCGGATGACGTCCTGGCTCTTCCAGCCCGTGCCGACCTGGTACCGGGTGCCGAGGGTGCTCATGCCGGGCTTGCCGGTGCCGGGGTAGACCCACAGCGTGCCGTCGGAGGCCTGGCGGGACAGGACGTCGGTGCGGCCGTCGTTGTCGAGGTCGCCGGTGGTGATGACGTCCTGGCTCTTCCAGCCCGTGCCGACCTGGTAGCGAGTGCCGAGCGTCTCCATGCCGGGCTTGCCGGTGCCCGGGTAGACCCACAGCGTGCCGTCCGAGGCCTGACGGGACAGGACGTCGGTGAGCCCGTCGCCGTTGAGGTCGCCGGTGCGCATGACGTCCTGGCTCTTCCAGCCCGTGCCGACCTGGTAGCGGGTGGCGAAGGCCTCCATGCCGGTCTTCCCGGAGTTGGGGTAGACCCAGAACGTGCCGTCGGACGCCTGGCGGGACAGGAGGTCGCCGAGGCCGTCGTTGTTGAGGTCGCCGATGGTGACGGCGTCCTGGCTCTGCCAGCTGGTGCCGACCTGGAAGCGGGTGCCGAAGGTGCTGCCGGTCGCCCTTCCGGTGCCGGGATAGACCCACAGGATGCCGTCGTCCTTGACGGCCGCGATGTCGGCCTTGCCGTCGCCGGTGACGTCGTCCGGGTTGCGGGAGAGGGCGTGCGCGACCCAGTCCCCGATGTCGTCGACCCGGGTGTCGACGGCGCCGGTACGCGTCTCGGCCGGGTCCATGCCGAGGCATCCGCCCTGCCAGGAGCGGGAGTTGACGGCGACGAGTTCGGTGACACCGTCGACGGTGCGCAGGGCGGGACCGCCGGCGTCGCCCTTGCAGACGGTCGCGGTGGCGGAGCCGTCGAGGTCCACCGTCGTGGCCGCCGTGGAGGCGACGGTGAACGTGCCGGTGTGGAGCCGGTCGGGCACCCACTCGGTCCTGGTGCGCCCGAACCCGGCGCTCACCAGCTCCTCCCCCGCGGCGGCGGGCGTGGTCGCGAGCCGGACGGGCGTGACGGCGGGGTCGGTGACCTTGGCCGCGAGCCTGACGAGCACCAGATCCCGGTCGGCGTGCGGGACGAGCCGTACGGCCGACAGGACGGTGGCGCCGGCCTGGGTCAGGTCGGCGCGGCCGACGGTGACGGTGGTGGGGACGGCGGGTCTGCCCGCGGGGGGCTTGCCGTCCGCGGCGAAGCAGGTCGCGGCCGTGAGGACCCACTGCGGGTCGACGAGCGTGCCGGTGCAGGCACTCTGCTCACCGACGTTGATCTTCGCGACGTAGTTCAGCTGGGCGGGCGCCTCGGGTCCGGCGAGCGCGCCGGCGGGGACGGAGGTCAGCACGAAGGGAGCCGCGACGAGGCCGGCGGCCAGCACGGAGAGACGGGGGCGTCCGGAGAGGTGCGTCAACGTGGGTTCCTAGTCACGAGGGCCGCGCGGCCGGTGGGCGCCGGTCCGCACAGCGGTGGGCATGCGGGGTGTCGGCCTGCGGCTACTTGGAGGACCTGATCTCGACGAGCAGGTGCTCGCGGCCCTCCGGGTCCGCGGTCTCGCCCACCGCCGTCCAGGTGTTCTTGGCGACGTCGAACGACTTCTCCTCGGCGCCCACGGTCATGTCGACGGCGGTCGTGTAGTCGTTGCCCTTGATCGCGTACACGGCGGTGATCTCCATGGTCAGCCAGCCGGAGTTGCCCACCACCCTGAAGCAGATCCGGTCCGCCCTGTTGCGCGCCATGATCTCCAGAAGACCGGTGCCGCTCGCGCAGTCGGCGAGGGTGATGTGCCCGTCGCCGCGCTTGAGGACGATCTTCTTCTCGGCCAGGATCTTGTCCGCGCCCGGGTAGTCGAAGGTCTCCACCGCGTACCCGGGGGCGCCGTCCACGACGAGTTCGGTGGGGTTCGCCTCCTGCGACGACCGGCCGGGAAGCCCGGCCGTCACCGTGATCCAGGCCAGGGCGCCGACCGCGGCCACGCCAAGTGCGCGCCGCGCGAGCCGCCGGCGCTGCGGTGTCGCGGGCGTTTCGCTGTATTTCCTCATCGCATCCCCAAGTTCGTCGCTGACGGCCGGACGTTCGTCACCGGGCGCGCATTCGGGTACGCGGGAATGCGAAATCGACATCACTCCGCAGGGAATGCCCCGACTCCCTTGTAAAGCAATCCCCTTGCCTCTCGAAGCGAGAGGTTCCCCCGACTCGGCGATCGTCATCCGCTTTGCCATACCAACACGAGGCGCGTCGCAAGGTCGAGGGAATAAAGCCACGCATCACGCGACATTCCGCATGACGATCCAGTGACCTCCGTCACACGTCACAGAGGTTGCCCGGAAGAATGCCGAGGACATGCGGATCGTCCCTGATGTGCCATCAGAGAGGTTACGTCCAAAGGTCGTTGAAATATTGATGGCTTTAACTGGCCTTTTTTATCAGAGCAGTTGTCAGGGGTCGGCACTACAATTACCGCCGCCGATAAGCCACTTCGCACTGCGTGGCACTCCATCCCACGGGTAGGTCGGATTCGCCCTCACCTCGAGGCCCGGCACGCCCCGTCGACAGCCCACGAGGACGAATCTCCCATGCAGACAGTTTTCTGGAGCCGACGCCGCGTGCTCGGTGCGCTCGCCGCCACCACCGCCGCAGCCTCCACGCCTTCGCTGCTCGTCGCCCCGGTCGCCGCCGCCGCGGACGGCACACCGCCCGACCCGGTCCCGCTGCCGGACACCGAGCGGGCGAAAGCGGTCAAGGCCTGGATCTCGGGCGGAAGAGGCGTCAAGGCCGCGGCCGCCGTGGCTCTCAGCGGCACCGACGGCGAGATCCGGGCCTTCCTCGACGAAACGCTGCCGCTCCAGAGGGTGCAGGACAACCGCGTCGCCATCGTCAGCAGCCTGGACCGCGCGGGCAAGGGCCTGCGCCGTGCGGCGGTCGCCGCCCTCGACGGCGGTGACGCCGCCATCGCCGACTTCCTGAAGGACGGCTTCAAGCCGGCCGTCCTCGAGGACCTCCAGGTGGCCACCACCATCGTGTCGGGCACCGGCGAGAAGGCGGTCCAGCGGGAGGCCACCGCCGCCCTGAACGCCGGTACCGAGGCGAACCTGATCGCCTTCCTCACCGACACCCAGTACGACGCCCGCCTCGAGGACGCCCGGGTCCAGGTCACCGCCATGCTGACGCAGGCCGGGCCGGAGGTGCGCAAGTACGCCGACCGCGCCCTCAGCGGCACCGCGTCCGACGTGGAGTGGTTCATCGAGACCGGACAGCACATCGCCCGGGCCCGGGACCAGGAGTCGGCCACGATCGAGGAGCTCGTCGCCGTCGTCGTACGGGAGGGCAAGCGGGCCGAGCGCCAGACGAACCTGGCCGTCGAGGCCTCGGCACGCGCCCAGACCGCCGCGGACAAGGCGAAGGAGGCGGCCGAGAAGGCCGCCGCCGAGGCGTCCGCCGCCAAGGAGGACGTGCAGAAGTCCGGTGCGGCCGCCCGCAAGGCGGCGTCCGCCGCGAAGGGCGCGGCCGACGCCGCCCGCAACGCCATCAACGCCTCGAACGCCGCCGTGACGGCCTCCCGCCGCGCCTCCTGGGCCGCCACCGGCGCCTCCCAGGCCGCCGCGAACGCCGGCAGCGCCGCGGCCCGCGCCTACAACGCCGCGATCGGCGCCTCCAAGGACGCCGGCAAGGCCGAGGCGGCCAAGAACGCGGCGGTGGCGGCCCGCAACGCCGCCGCCAAGGCGCGCACCGCCGCCAAGGCTGCCGACCAGGCGGCCGTCGCGGGATCCAAGGCCGCCTCCGCGGGATCCGCCGCCGCGGGCGCCGCACGCAACGCGGCGGCCGCCGCGACCGCCGCCGCCCAGGCCGGCGCCGCCGCCGGAGCCGCGCAGTCGGAGGCCGCGGAGGCCAAGCGCCAGGCGGCGATCGCCTCCAGCGCCGCGAACAGGGCCACCAACGCCGCCTCCACCGCGCAGGCCCTCGCCAACGCCGCGGCCTCCGCCGCCCGCACCGCCCGGGACGCCGCCAACTCGGCCGCGGACCACGCCGACAAGGCGGCGGCCGCCGCCGAGGAGGCCGTGAAGTACGCGGGCAAGGCCGTCGACTACGCCAACCGCTCCACCGCCTCCGCGGCCGCGGCCGTCCTGGCGGCGAACACGGCCACCAAGGCCGTCTCGGACGCCCTCGTGGTGGAGCAGAACGCGCGCAGCGCCGAGGCGCAGACGCTCGAACAGGACAAGCTTCAGGCCATCGAGGAGGTCAGGCAGCTCGCGGAGATCGAGACGAAGGAGCTGCTCGCCTATCGGAACAAGGTCGCCCAGGCCCAGCAGATCGACCAGGCGACCAGGGACCTGATCACCAGGGCCGAGCAGGCGCTGTCGTCCGGGGACATGCCGGCCGCGGCGGTCCTGGGGCGCAAGGCGGCCGTCGCCCTGCTCGACTCCCGGGGCGCCTGGACCCGGCAGGCGGCCCAGTTCGCCCTCTCCGGCTCGGACGACGACGTGTACGCCTGGATCGACCTCGACCGGGCGCTGGCCCAGGGGCAGGACGACCGCGAGACCACGCTCCACGTGGCGACGATCGCCGGCCCCAAGATCGCCGAAGCGGCCCTGGGCGCTCTGGAGAGCCCCTCGTCCAAGGCGGTCGGCGACTTCCTCACCAGCGGCATGAAGAAGGCCTCCGACGAGGACAACCGGGTGGCGATCGGCCGCATCCTGGGCTCGAAGCCCGGCAAGGCCGTCACCGCCGCCGCGAACAAGGCGCTCGACCTCAACACCACCGAGGCGCTCCAGGACTTCTTCGACCACGACTACCCCGAGGCGATCGCGGAGGACGACGCCGTCCTCACCCTCACGCTGATGAACACCGGGGGCGCCTTCACCAAGGCGTACGCGGAGGTGGCCATGGAGGGGCCCACCTGGATGCGCCGCAACTTCGTCTCCCTGGTGCAGTACCGCACGGCGCAGCTCGACCACGACACCGCCACCCATGTCGCCGCGATCCGCGGCGCCATCGCCGCCGCGGCGAAGATCGCCGAGAAGGCGCAGGAGAACGCCGCCCTCGCCTCGAAGGCGGGCGCCGACGCCCGCAACGCCGCCGCCGAGGCCAAGCAGTGGGCGGCCAAGGCGCTCGACTCCGCCGCCAAGGCCGACGACTACGCCGACGAGGCCAGACGGAACGCGGACGCCGCCGACAAGTCCGCGGCCGACGCCAAGGCGTCCGCGAGCAAGGCGAGTGCGGCGGCCTCGACCGCCCGCGGCGCCGCCCGCTCCGCGAACTACTCGGCGAACAAGGCCATGGACTCCGCCCGCTCCGCCCTCAGGTCGTCCTACAGCGCCCAGGCCTCGGCCGCCGCGGCCCGCGCTTCCTCGATCGCCGCGGGCAAGGACGCCGCGACGGCGGCCGCGGCGGCCACCGAGGCCCGGCAGATCGCCGCGACCAAGCGCGAGGCCGAGGTCAGGGCGGCGGCCGCGGCGGCCGCCGAGAAGGCCCGCCGCGAGCGGGAGGGCCGGATCGACCCGGCCGACAAGGACACCAACGACCAGATCAACCCCAACGGCACCGGCGGGGACTCCGACGAGTGGTGGAACGACGCCGGGTTCTACGCGGACGCGTTCAACGCGATCAGCGTCGGCGCCGGGTTCCTGGCCGCGGGCTGCGCCCTCGCCGCGTTCGTGTTCCCCCCGGCGGCCGCGGCGGCGGGCTTCTTCTCCGCCGTCTCGATGGGCGCCGGCGCCCTCGGCACCCTGTTCACCGGCATCGAGCACGGCTTCACCAGCGGCGAGTTCCTCGAGTCCGCCCTCGGCACCGGCCTGAGCCTGGTCACGTTCGGCCAGTCCAAGTGGATCGGCGCCGCGGACAAGGCACTCGGCGGCAAGCTCATCAAGCCCGTCGTCGGCAAGATCGCCGACGTCGGCGAGGACGTCGTCTCCGGGGCCACGAAGGTCCTGTCGTCCATCTTCTGACCCGCGTCGCGGCCCGGCCTGGCGTGCGGCCCGCCCCCGGGCCGCAC
>NZ_JAHHIT010000038.1:15075-153827 GCF_024539675.1 Streptomyces hilarionis
GTCCTCCCGCAGCTCCCATGGGTGAGCGCGGCGTCCGGTGGATTCTCGATCCGCACTGCCCGCCCCCGGGCCGCACGCCAGACCGGGCCGGCGGGGAGCGATCGGCCGACGGCGTCGAGACGTTCTCCCAGCCCCCTGTGCGGCGGGCCGTTCGCCCGGCCGCGGCAGGCCTTCTGTGCTCGTTTCGGGTGGGGCCCCTTCCCGATGGACCAGGTGGCAGAAGCTCGGCCCGCGGGGCGGGCAGTGCGGATCGAGAATCCACCGGACGCCGCGCTCACCCATGGGAGCTGCGGGAGGACCGAGCCGACGAGCGATAGGCCCCCGGTGTCTGACCGACCAGCTCGGTGAAGGCGTCGATGAAGCTGCTGGGGTTCGACCAGCCCAGCCGGATCGCCGTGTCGGTGACCGAGGCGCCGTCGCTGAGCTCGATCAGCGCCCGTTGAATGCGCAGCAGGGTGCGCCACTGACGGAAGCTCATCGACAGCTCGCTGCCGAACAGGCGGCTCAGGGTGCGTTCGCCGGCGCCCGTGCGGTGGCCCAGCTCGGCCAGGGTCGCCGGGCTTGCCGGGTTCATGTGAAGCAGGTCGGTGACCGCCTTGAGACGCCGGTCGATCGGCTCCGGGAGGCGCAGCGGCTCCTGTGCGGCGCGGGCGAGCTCGGCGAGTACGACGTCGATCAGCAGCCGCGCACGGGGGCTCTCCAGCGGCTCACCCTCGCTCATCAGCGCCAGATAGGCCTCGCGCAGCAACGCGCTCGCCACGAAGACCGACGGCTCGGCCGGCAGCTGTCCGGTCAGCTTCACGGGCAGCGACAGCACCCGGATGTCCGTCTCGCCGTACGCCTTGCTGCTGTGCACCGCGAAGGGCGGCACCCACATGATCCGACTGGCCGGCGCCACCCAGGTGCCCACCTGGGTCGCTGTGACCAGGGCCCCACGCGCGGCGTAGCGGAGCTGGCCGTAGTCGTGGAAGTGCGCGGCCACGTCGGCGCCATGGGCCAGCGGCGCCGACAACGGCGCATCGTCGGTGCAGAAGGTCGGCTCGCCGCTGGGGTCGGACATGCGATCGAGACTATCCGACACTGGCGGGTTATCGGGAAAACCTGGCGAGATACCGGTGGTGAGCCTGACGCCACAGACGCATCGTGGAGACATGTCACAACAGATCGAGCTCAAGGACGCCCCGCCCGCGTCGTACTCCCCCCACCGCCGAGATCAACACCGGACTCGTGCCCACCTCGCTCACGCCCTGAGTGAAGGGTGGCAGCGATGAGCACACAGACGACCGGCACGATCGCAGTCTTCGGCGCGACGGGGCGACAGGGCGGGGCGGTGGTCGACGCGCTGCTGGACCACAAGGCCACGGTGCGGGCCCTGGTCCGCAACCCGCAATCCGACCGGGCTCAGGCGCTGGCCGCCCGCGGCGTCGAGCTGGCTGCCGTCCGGACCGACGACCCGGCGTCGCTGGCCGCCGCACTGACGGCCGTCGAGGCGTTCTCCTTCATGACCCCGGAAGCGAACAACCTCGAAGAGGTCGAGACGGAGATCCGCATCGGCATCGCGCTCGTCGACGCGGCGGTCGCGGCACGCGTCCCCCGTGTCGTGTTCAACTCGGTCTTCGGCGCGGACCGGGAGCGGGGTGTGCCGCACCATGACTCGAAGCACTCGATCGAGGAGTACCTGAGGAAGTCCGGCCTCAGGGCCGTGATGGTTCGCCCGGCCCCCTTCATGGAGGAGATGGCGCCGAGCCTGGAGCGCGGAGAGATCGTGCTGAGGCTGCCGCTGCCGGAGGACGTCGCCCTGAAGATGATCTCGGTCAGGGACGTCGGCCGGGTCGCAGCCGCGCTCCTGCTCGACACCGTGGAGGCACCCGGCGGAGCCGTCGAGCTCGTCGGCGACGAGCTGACGGGCCCTCAGATCGCCGCAGCGTTCGGGGCGCGCGCCGGGCTCCCGGCACGGTACGAGGCCCTCCCGTTGAGCGTGCTCCCCGGCGACCTCGACAGGGCGATGTTCCGCCAGTTCGCGAAGGCGGCGGAACACCCGGCGGATCTTGCGGTGGTGCGGGCGATCGAGCCGGCCACCCTCGACCTGGCCGAGTGGATCCGATCCACCGGCTGGGCCGCGCCCACAAACGTGGCTGGTTCCTGAGCCTCCGAGCCGGAACTGGTCGGAGTGCCGGTGCGGCCGCCACCGCCCCCGGCCAAGTTGATCTTTCACCTAGAGCGACGAGCACTGGAGCAGGACATGAAGGCGATCACCTACACCGAGTTCGGCGGCCCGGACGTCCTCCGCCTCGAGGAGGTCGACGAGCCGCACGCCGGACCCGGGCAGGTGCGGCTCAAGGTCGTGGCGGCAGGCGTCAACCCGCTCGACTCCAAGATCCGCAACGGGTGGAGGCCGCACATCGCCCCGCCGTTCCCGGTGATCCCCGGCGTGGAGGCGGCCGGCGTCGTCGACGAGGTCGGCGACGGCGTGACCGGCGTCGCGGTGGGTGACGAGGTCCTGGGCTGGACCGTCACCGGGGCCTACGCCGAGCACGCGCTGGCCGTCGACTTCGGCCCGAAGCCCGCGGACCTCGACTGGGACCTCGCCGCGGCACTGCCCGTCGCCGTCGAGACCTCGGTCCGTGTGCTCGACGCCCTCGGCGTCGGGGAAGGCGACACGCTCCTGCTGCACGGAGCCGCGGGTGTGGCCGGCGCCGTCGGTGTTCAGCTCGCGGTCACCCGCGGCGCCACGGTCATCGGCACCGCCTCCCCCGGCAACCACGACTACCTGCGCTCGCTGGGCGCGATCCCGGTCTCCTACGGCGCCGGCCTCGCCGACCGGGTCCGCAAGGCCGCGCCGCAGGGCATCGACGCCGTGTACGACGCCGCGGGGGCAGGCGACCTGGAGGTGTCGATCGACCTGCGCGGCGGCACCGACCGGATCATCACCATCGCCGATCTGAAGGCCGCCGAGCTGGGCGTCATCTTCTCCAGCCCCGGCGCCCCGTTCGGTTCCCGCCTCGGCGAGTACGCCCGCCTCGCAGCCGACGGCAAGCTCACGGTACGCATCGCGCAGAGCCTTCTGCTGGAGGACGCCGCGAAGGCGCAGGAGCTGAGCGCGAGCGGTCACGCCGCCGGGAAGCTCGTCCTGCGGCCGTAGCTCAGCGCCCGGCCGGCTGGGAGGCACGACGGCAGCGCGCCGGCCAGTCGCCACGGTCCTGGCGAACCCGGCCGGCGCGTCCACCTCCACCGGTCCCGCCTGCCGCACGGCCTCGAACAGGACACGCCGCCCGCTGTAGCGCTCCTCCACATGCGCGACCAACGCCGGTAGCGGCGGCCGGCGTTGCCTGCCCCGGTCGGCGGTGCGTTCATTGATCCGGCGCCGCCGCGCCCCGAACCCCCGCAGGTCCGCCGACGGGATCGGACACGGCGCGGCCCAGCGCGCCCACCGCACGATCTTCTCGATGCGGCTCCAGAACTCGCCCGCGATCGCCCTGGCCAGCCCTTCGCGGGTGACGCGGTCAGTGTCACCTTCCCGGCGCACGATGACCGAGGGCCTGAACGTGATCTCTGACCTGCCGCTATGTACGCGTCAGAGGCACCACGGTGGGGCGGGTGGGACTCGAACCACGGCAGGCTGATTGTGAGTGGCGGTTCGTGATTCTTTGAGGGGTTCTGGCGTCGCCTGACGATGTGTGCTACCAGGGCAATGAAAGGCTGGCGAGGACGGCGCCGGGGCCACGTTCGAGGTCGTGATGATCGGCCTGCGCCACCGGCAGACGTCTTCCATGGCATGGCACCGCTCGCCGGCCTTCAACCTCCGGTTCGTCGCGTCTGCGGCGCGTCCGGCAAACAGCCGACGATCACGGCCTCTCCCGGATCTGGCGCCGACATCCGCATCACGGCGCCATGCGACGGCGGCATCGCAGCCGCATGGCTCATCAGAAACCGGGCCGTTCCCTGTTCGGACGGTTTCAGCCCTGCCGCCCACCAGCTCGTCACGCCCCGCTACCGACGTGATCGAGCTCCCCAGAGTGAGGCCGCACCCGGTCACCGCGAAGGCTTCTCGGGCGGCCGGGCAGAGCCCACGGACGGTGCTCGCAGACATCACGGAAACCCTGCGTCCCCAACGCGTCCCCACGATCATGAAAATGGCGTCGCGGAGATGTTGCCGGCTCGTCGGCTCAAGCTCCGCTCGTCGGCATTCCCGCAGGTCAGCGTGACGTCTGCCCAACAAGGAAGCAAGATCCTCACCCCGCTCCGAACTCACGAGCAGCGGATTCGGTCCGTTGAGCGAAAGTTGACGCTCCGACACCTCACGAGGAACGTTTCCGCAGGTCACGGACCTGCACAGGTGGGGCGGGTGGGACTCGAACCCACGGCCGACGGATTATGAGTCCATTGGGGATCTTGGCGGTCCTTGCCGATCAGTGCCGATTCACGCCGTTCTTGCAGGTCAGACATGCTGATCTACGTCAGCCCTTGGCAGTGCCTGTTGGTCTGTTCCTGTCCTTGTGGCCCCTCAACGGCCCCTGGAGGTCGATGAGTTCGACGGTCGTCACGGAAGCAGCCATGTCCGCACAGTTCAACCACGGGGCTAGAACCTTCGCACAGCGGATTTCCCTTCCAACGCGCAAAGGCCCCGACCCTCTACTCCGGGCGGAGCCTCTGCGGCCACTTCCGCAGGCCAAACGCTGTCTCGTCCCCCTATCCAGCTCAGTCGACTTCTCCCAGAGCGAGCTGACGGGATCGGGCGGACGTCTGACCCTCGGGTGGTCGGCCCTGTGTCGGTCGGCTGTGGTCAGGCTTCCGGGCGCCGTGTCGCCGGCTGATCGCTGCTGCCGTGCGCCAGCGAGGCGCGAATCCCCTGGCGGCAGACGTCGAGGATTTCGTCCGCCAGCGGAGAATCGTCGGGGCATGCCCGCGACAACATGACCGCGCCGACCGAATGGGCGAGCATGTCGATCAGCGTGGTGCGGTCCACGCGCGGGTCCGCATCCCCCGGCGTGTCGCCTGGGGCCTGAAGGACCGTCAGCAACTGCTCGATCCCGGCGGCGAACTCCGCTTTGATGCCCGCCGGCTGACGTGCGGCATCGCCGCCGAGGGCCGCGATGGTGCACCCGTCGCCGCGCCCGTCGCGATGCTCCCGGGAGACGTAGCTCTCGACGAACTCGGCCGGCCCCAGGCCTTCTGTCCGTGCCGCGATCTGCGAGAGCCCGCTCGCGGACGCTTCGGCCATCAGATCGGCCTTGGAGCGGAAGTGCTTGTAGAACCCGCCATGGGTGAAGCCAGCGGCCGCCATCAGTTCCGCCACGCCGACGCCGTCATAGCCGCGGTCGCGGAAGAGTCCGGCGGCTGTCGCGACGATGTGCGCACGGTTCTGCTCCGCCTGCGCCTTGGTCACTCGCATGGTTGGCCTCCCCATCCACGGTCGACACTCGACGGTCAAGCATACATAGATGTCGATCGACATCTAAGGGCTTGACTTTTTATATTACGACCGTCATCGTATTGCTCATCCCCGCCAGAAAGGCTCAGGCCATGAGCGATACGCATGTGACCGCCCCGACGCAGTACGTCGAGGTCGACGGCGACCGGTTCGCCTACCGACGCTGGGGCAAGCCCTCCGGCGTCCCGATCTTCCTGGTCCAGCACTTCCGCGGGGGAATGGACCACTGGGACCCCCTGCTCACCGACGGCCTGGCCGAAGGCCGAGAGGTCATCCTCTTCAACGGGCGCGGCATCGCCTCGTCATCCGGCACGCCGCGCAACCGGATGGAGGACATGGCCGACGACATCGCCGCGGTCATCCGGGCTCTGGGGCTGGAGCAGGTCGATCTGCTCGGGTTCTCGATCGGCGGCTGGCAGGTGCAGGAGGTCGTGCTGCGCCACCCCCAGCTGGTGCGCAAGCTCCTCCTGCTCGGCACCGGCCTGCGCGGCGGGGACCCGACGATGGACCCCAAGGTGCCCGAGGTGGCGCTGAATCCGGTCCCCGGCCTGGAGGACTTCCTCTTCCTGTTCTTCGGCCGTTCCGAGGCCGCGGTCGAAGCGGGCCGGGCCTTCTGGGAGCGCCGCCACCAGCGGGCCGACCAGGACCCTCCGAGCTCGCCCGCCGTCGGGCAGGCGCAGTTCGAAGCCGCCACCGCCTACGGGGAACCGCTGCCCGGCGAGAACCCCTACGCCTTCCTGAACGCGATCACCCAGCCGACCCTGGTCCTCAACGGCACGAACGACGTGATGATCGCCTCGATCAACTCCTGGCACCTCGCGCAGAGCATCCCGAACGCCCAACTGCTGATCTACCCCGACGCCGGGCACGCAGCGCACTTCCAGTACCCCGAGCGGTTCCTGAAGCACGCCCTTCAGTTCCTCGACGAGTAAGCAGCCGCGCCCGAAAGGCGAACGGCACGTCCTGGGTGTGCCCCCACCCCCGAAGAACCACCTGACGAGAAGAGACAGACATGAAGATCGAAGGTTCGGTAGCTCTGGTGACCGGCGCCAACCGTGGCATCGGCAAGGCCTTCGCGGACGAGCTCCTCGCCCGCGGCGCGACCAAGGTGTACGCGGCTGTCCGCGACGTCACCACCATCACGGACCCGCGGCTCACGCCCGTCGCCTTGGACGTCACGGACCCGGCAGCCGTCGCCGCGGCCGCTGCCCAGTTCGCCGACGTCTCGATCGTCGTGAACAACGCCGGTGTCGCCAGCGCCAACTTCCCCCTCTCCGCCTCGCTCGACGTGGCGCGCAGCGAGCTGGAGGTGAACTACTTCGGGCTCATCTCCATGACGCAGGCGTTCGCCCCGGTCGTGGCGGCCAACGGCGGCGGCGCCTTCGTCAACATGCTCTCGGTCGCCTCGTGGGCGGCATACCCCGTAGCCGCCACGTACGGGGCGTCGAAGGCAGCCGCGTGGAGCTACACCAACGCCGCAAGGCAGCAGCTCAAGACACAGGGGACCGAAGTCGTCGCCGTCCACGTCGGGCCGGTCGACACGGACATGCAGGCCGGCTTCGACGTCCCCAAGACCCCGCCGGCCGACGTGGCCCGCAGCGCCCTGGACGCGCTGGAGGCAGGCCGGCCCGAGGCCATCGTCGACGAGATGAGCCGCAACGTGAAGTCCACGCTGCACGACGACCAGGCCCTGCTGTACCCGGCCATCGAGGCGCAGCTCGCCGAGCAACTGGGCGACTGACCCACGGGAGCGCCGGCATCGAGGCCGAGGCCGCGGCCTGGCCCCCGCAACGGTCACCTGGGTGTGGTCGAGGCGGGTGTCCGGTACCGCCGCGGGTAGCGGGCCACGAAGTCGGACTTCTGCGCGCAGCCGACCTCCAGCGTCGCCGCGTACGACTGCTCAGGAACTCCGGAGCCCCCCCGCACGCCCCCAAACCCTTCCTGCGCTGCCCACCACCCAACAAAGCATTATGTTCGTAATGTAATCCGCCGAACTCATGGCGGATGCCGACACCCCGAGGAATCACGCATGCTCAACAGCCTGTGGACCCCCACCGTCGCCGGAAAGATTTCCCTACCGCACCGTCTGGCGATGTCGACCCGCAACAGGGCCACCCCAGACGGCGTGCCCACCGATCTCAACGCCGAGTACTACGCCCAGCGCGCCTCGCACGCCCTCATCATCACCGAGGGCACCCAGCCCTCCGACGACGGCCAGGGCTATATGACGACCCCGGGCATCTACACCGAGGCGCACATCACCGGCTGGCGCAAGGTCACCGACGCCGTACACAAGGCCGACGGACGCATCGTCATCCAGCTCATGCACGTCGGGCGCATCTCGCACCCCGACAACACCCCCCACCACCGCCAGCCCGTGGCCCCCTCCGCGATCAAGCCGGCAGGCCAGATGTTCACCGCCTCCGGGATGCAGGAGATGCCGGAGCCGCGCGAGCTGACCACCGAGGAGGTCGCCGCGACGGTCGAGGACTTCCGGCGCGCCGCCGCGGCAGCCATCGCCGCAGGCGCCGACGGCGTCGAGATCCACGGCGCCAACGGCTACCTCATCCACCAGTTCCTCTTCCCCACCACCAACCAGCGCACCGACCAGTACGGCGGCTCCCTCGACAACCGCATCCGCTTCGCGGTCGAGGTCGCCACCGCCGTGGCCGACGAGATCGGAGCCGACCGCACCGGCATCCGCTTCTCCCCCGGCAACCCCTTCCAGCTCGGCGACCTCACCGAGGACGACACCCACGAGCTCTACCCGCACCTCGTACGCGCCCTCGCCCCCCTCGACCTCGCCTACCTGCACCTCGCTCACGGCGGCGACGAAGAACTCCTGGGCACGCTGCGCGAGTTGTGGCCGAACACACTGATCCTCAACCGCGCCGGCACCGACATCGCCACCCGCGCCAAGGACATCGACAACGGCGTCGCCGACGTCATCACCGTGGGCTCGATGGCCCTCGCCAACCCTGACCTCGTGGAGCGCGTACGCGTCGGCGCTCCCCTGAACGACCCCGACCCCGCCACCTTCTACGGCGGCGGCGCGGCCGGCTACACCGACTACCCCACCCACGCCGCCTGACCACAGCCCCCAGCGCCGGAGGGAGTCGCCTTCCTCGGGCGCTTCGGCGTACGCACGCCAGGGCATAGATGCTGAACGTCCGCGCGCGTGACGAGCGCGGGTCCTGGGGTGCGACCCGAGCGGCAACGTCGTCGATCACAGTGAGCACCCCGTCGGTGTACGCGCGTCGGGTCGCGTCCGCGCCGCGAGCGATCTCGTCGAGCAGGGCGGCCGACGGGCAGCCGTGCTCAGAACTGTCACGGTGCTGCACCGAGAGACAGGCCCGCAGGATCTGCTCCATCCCGGCCTGGCCGGGCACCGCCGCACCCACAGCCTCGCACTGCGCGCGCAGCTGGTCGGCGACCGCCGTCGCGACCAGATCGTCCTGGAGTCGAAATGGGCGTAGAACGCACCCTTGGTCAACCCCGCAGCGGCCATCAGCGCAACGATCCCCGAACCGTCGATCCCGTCGCTCTTGAACCGACGCCCAGCGGTCTCACCGGACGATCGGCCCCGATCTGGCCGACGTCAGCGCCGACGGCGCGATCACCAAGGCCCCGTGCGGCGGCGACCAGGGCCGTCGCAAGGGTGAGCCAGATCCACCGGTCAGTGGCCTGAGGTCACGGCGAGCGGGCCGAACAGGTTGACCTCCAGTTGGAGACGGACACCGGAGGTGTCGGTGTCGAGCACGGAACCGACGCGGGCGATCCCGGTGTTGTCACCACGACGCTCACGTCCCGCGCGATCCCGGCGGCGCGGGTTACCTAGGCGGGGCCCGTCACGTCGAGGTGGAGCGGGATCAGCCGGGGGGCGTCGGCGACGATCGTGCGAGGGTCGCGGGCGGCGGCGTAGACCTTCGCGGTACCGCGGTCGAGCAGTTGCCGGACGAATTCGCGGCCGAGGCCCGGTTCGCGCCGGTGACCAGGGCGATCTGGCCGCCGAGCCGAGTCACGAGACCTTCTCCGTGAGGGTTGTGGGGCGGTATCCGGCGCCACGATCCACCTGCGGTTGGTGGGAGCGTGACGTCGGATACGGCCGGCTGGGCGTGGAATCCGGAAGATCGCCGGACGGTGACGAGCTAAGTGGTACTCAGGCGCCGAGATGCCGGCGCAGCCACTGGCCCATCTGCTCGATCGCCTGGTCGACCTCGGGTACGCGTCCGGCGCCGAGGATGAAGGAGTGTTGTCCCTCGGGCATCGGGTGCACCTCGGAGGTGACCTTGAATTCGGTGAGCCGTTGTGCGAGTGCGGCGCCGTCGCCGGCGAGGGTCTCGTACGCGCCGTAGTGCACGACGGTGGGCGGGAGGCCGGTCAGGTCGGCGTTGACGAGGCTGATCTTCGGGTCGGCGAAGTCCAGGTCCGGGTCCTGCAGAAACGCTGCCCGCATCTGCTCGAGGATGTTGCGGCTGAGCATCTTGTCGTGTTCCTCGTTCTCATCCACCTTCGGGTCGACGAGGGTGAAGTCGGTCCATGGCGAGATGCTGACGATCGCACCGGGGGTGGGCTCGCCCTTGGCGAGCAGCCGCAGGGGCAGCATGACGGCGAGGGTGCCGCCGATGGAGTGGCCGGTGCTGCCGATGTTCTGCGGCTGGTAGCCCTGTGCGAGCAGCCATCTGTAGGCGGTCTCGACGTCGTCGAGCTGCGCCGGGTGGGGGTGTTCGGGGGCATGGCGGAAGTCCACGACGAGCGAGCGGATCCCGGCGGCCTTCGCGATGTGCCCGGCGGCCTTGCGGTCCGAATGCATGGAGGCGGTGACTGAACCGCCGAAGTGGAAGTGCAGCAGCGCCCGGTCGGGGGCGGCGCCGGCGGGAATGGCCCAGAGCGCGGGGACGCCGTCGGCGTCGACCTCGGCGTAGGTGACGTCTTCCGGTTCGGCGGTCGCCAAGTGGTGCGTCTCGGCGACGTCGCGCACGACGCCCAGGTCCAGGCCCGGCGTCATCCACTTGGCGCGCACGCTGTCCAGGAACTGCGCGAACTGCTGCGCCTGCGGACTGATTCCCATGATGACACTCCTGTCTGTGCTGGGCACTCGTGGTGCCCAGCCGGTTCGGTGATGCGGCAAGGTGCTGGTGTGCTGCCCGAAAATTACATTATGATCGTACGCTAAATGCGGCCCGGGGTGGCGGTCAGCGGCCGGCTGGACGAGTGAAGGAGGGTGCGGGGCCCGATACGGGCGAGAGCGCAAGCAAGGAGACGCGGCGGCGGATCATCGAGACGGCTGGGCGTCGGTTCAAGAACGACGGGATCGACGGTTCGGGGATCGCCGCGCTGACGGCCTGATGCCGGTCGCTCTCACGGGGCCGGACGAGATTCGCCCCGCCCCCGCGGCTGTCAGAACATCGTGTTGTCGTTGGCGGCGGTCTCGGGCACGTCCTGCGCGGAGTCCCAGTGCTCGACGATCTTTCCGTCCCTGACCCGGAACAGGTCGAGGACCGACCGGCCACGCTCGCCCGGTGCGTCGATCTGGTGACTGTGCACGGCGACCAGATCTCCCTCGGCGATGACCCGTTTCCGTGTCACGCTCAGCTGCGGCGACCGCTCGAAGTACCCGCCCAAGCCGGCTTTCGCGCCGTCCGCGCCGTCGGAGAGGAGCGGGTTGTGCTGGTGATACTCGGCGCCCAGGTAGGTGTCGATGGCGGTCAGATCCTTGCGGACCAGCAACTGGTCGAAGAATTCGGTGACGAGTCGCTTGTTGTAGGCGGTGAACCAGCGCTGCCCGACCGCCTCGGTCCGCGGCTCGCTGAGCGTGGCGAACATGTCGTTGCCGCTGGCCGTGGTGGCGGGCACTTCCTGAATGATGTCCCAGTGCTCGGCGATCTTGCCGTCCTCGAAGCGGAACAGGTCGAACACGGCCAGACCCTCGGTGCCCGGCACCATGACGTAGCGGGAGTGCAGCAGCACCAGATCACCTTCGGTGATGATCCGGCGGGGCTCGAAGGCGGCCTGCGGGTACTGCTGTCGCATGGCGCCGCTGAAGAACTTGAGGGCGTCGGCTCCGTCGGGCGCCAGAGGGTTGTGCTGGATGTAGGAATCGGGCGACACGACCCGATCGACGATGGCCGTGTCGCCGAGGACGAACACGTCATGCAGCAGTTGGCTGGCAATGTGTGCCTTGCTGTCTCGAACGGTCAGCACGATCTTGCCGGTGGTGCGGCCGGTCTCGCCGAGCGCGTGCGCCTTCGCGGCCTCGGCGAGCGGGAAGGTGGCCTCGATGTGGGCGCGCAGTGCGCCGGTCTCGACGAGGGCGGCGATGGCCTGCATGCCGGCCTGGTCGGCCTCGACCAGCAGCGACTCGTAGCGGATCCCCCGCTCGGCGATCGCCGCCAGTTCACCGGCGTCGACGGGCACCGGAAGAATCGAGACGAGGGTGCCGCCCGGGCGCAGCACGGCCACGGAACGGGCGCGGGCGGCGGAGTCACGGGAGATCGGGTCGAGGACCACGTCGATGTCGCTGAGCACCTCGGCGAAGTCGACCTTGTGGTAGTCGATGACCTCGTCGGCACCGAGGGATCGCAGGAAGTCGTGTTTGGCGGCGCTGGCGGTGCCGATCACGTACGCGCCGCGGGCCTTGGCGATCTGCACGGCGAGGTGACCGACGCCGCCGGCCGCCGCGTGGATCAGGACTCGCTGCCCGGCCCGGACGCCGGCGGTGTCGACCAGTGCCTGGTAGGCGGTCAGCGCGGCCAGCGGCAGCGCACCGGCTTGGACGTGGTCGATGCCGGCGGGCTTGTGCGTGAAGACGCGGGCCGGCCCGGTCACGTACTCGGCGTGCGAGCCGACTCCACCCGGGTAGGGCAGCATGCCGAAGACCTCGTCGCCGGGCTTGAACAGGGTGACGCCCACGCCGACGGCCTCGACGACACCGGAGACGTCCCAGCCGAGCACCAGCGGCAGCCGGGCGATGGTCGCGGACCGGGCACGGTTCCCCCAGTCGGTCGGGTTGACCCCGGCCGCGTGGACGGCGACCAGGATCTCGCTCACCCCTGGCGCCGGTTTGGGCAGCAGGGTCTCCTGCAGCACGTCGGGGGTACCGTAGGTGTCCTGGCTGATGGCTCGCATGGTCTCGGTGTCCGTCATGGGCCCAGCCTGGCCGCCGTCACAGGCCCCTACAATGGCGTGATCGCCAATTTTCGACGGGATCCTGCCGTGATCAAGGTGCACCGCGTCGTTGTCCTCGCCTCACACGGGGTGTACCCGTTCGACCTGGGCATTCCCCACCGCGTCTTCGGCGCCGCGGACGGCCGCTACGAGGTCGTGACCTGCACCATCGACGGTCACCCGGTGCGCACCAACGCGGACTTCTCCATCACCGTCGATCATGGCCCGGAGGCGTTGCGCACCGCCGACACCGTCATCATCGCGCCGTTCCACACCGGCAACCCCCGCCGTCAGACGTCGGTCGACCTGGCGCAAGTCCTCGCGTACGTGGCCCCCGGCGCCCGGATCGTGTCGACCTGCACCGGCGCCTTCGTGCTGGCCGCGGCGGGGCTGCTCGACGGGCACCGGGCCACCACGCACTGGCACGCCACGGGCCTCTTCCGGGAGTGGTACCCGCAGGTGGAACTCGACCCGAACGTCCTGTTCGTCGACGAAGGCGACGTGCTGACCTCGGCCGGTGCCGCTGCCGGCATCGATGTCTGCCTGCACCTTGTCCGCAAGGACCACGGCAGCGAGATCGCCAACCGTGTGGCCCGCACCTGCGTCGTCCCCCCGTGGCGCGACGGAGGCCAGGCGCAGTTCATCGAACACCCGGTCCCCGACGCAACGGCGAACGACACGTCCGCCGCCCGGCAGTGGGCGCTGCAGAACCTGCACAAGCCGCTGACCCTGAGCGACCTTGCCGAGCAGTCGAACATGAGCCAGCGCACCTTCGCCCGCCGCTTCAAGGAAGAAGTCGGCTTGAGCCCCGTACGCTGGCTCATCCAGCAACGCGTCGACCGGGCCCGGCAGTTGCTGGAATCCACCGACCTGCCGGTCGACGACATCGCCGGCCAGGTCGGCTTCGCCAGCGGCACCTCGCTGCGCGAACACCTGCACGCCGCTATCGGCGTCACACCACTGGCCTACCGGCGTACCTTCCGAGGCCCACTGGCAACGAGCCGTGCCGCCGCGGCGGATGCCCGGCGGGACGGTCAAGTATGTCGCCCTGGATCGTAAAAAGTATGTACGCCATACCATCGGCTGCGCCGGGGACAGGTATCGGTCGCGGGTATGACAGCAAACGCACCCGTGAGTCGAGCTGTGTCCTGACACGCTGATCCTCACCCCGGGCCGGCGCCGACATCGCCTTCCAGGCCAAGGACATCGACAACGGCATCGCCGACGTCGCCACCGTGGGCTCGATGGCCCTCGCCGACCCCGACCTGGTCGAGCGCATCCGCGCCGGCGCACCCCTGAGCACCCCCGACCCCGCCACCTTCTACGGCGGCGGCGTGGCCGGCTACACCGACTACCCGACCTACCGCCTGACCGGAACGCCTTGCGCGAGGAAGTCGCCTTCCTCGGGCGCTTCGGCGTACGTACGACACAGTCGGCACCGGTGTTCCGGCGATGACCTCGAGGTCGCGCCGCGCGGCTCCGATCCAGTTCGGCCCACTTCCCATGACCAGGGCATCCCCGGCGAATGCATCCTGACCGAAGCCGACCACGCCGGCAGGAGGGCCGTCGCCGGTCGAAGCCGGCGCCATGCGTACCCATGTCGAAGCGGTCTGCCTTCTCACCGCGGCCGCCAAGGCACCACGCCCTCGGGGTGCGACCGCACCACGGGCAAGGACGAGCAGGTTCGAGACACGGCCGACGGAGGCGTCGAGGCCGGCGTACGTGATGTGGTCGTCACCGAAGACGATCGCGGTGCGCTCGGGACATCGAGAAGCGGTGTCCGTCATGTCGCCACAACGACCCGTGACTTGCCGTCCGAGGGGCAGCAAAGCGGTCGAACACCAGCATTACCTGTCGACCGTAATATTACATACGACAGACCATAGATTACGATGGGATACAGGGCAATGGCCGGGCAAAGTGGGGGAGGGACCTTGTGGCGCGCTACACCAAGGAGCACAAGCAGGTCACGCGGCAGCGGATCATCGAGCGGGCCGGCCACCGGTTCAAGCAGGACGGCATCGACGGGTCCGGCATCTCCACGCTGATGTCCGACGCCGGGCTCACCAACGGAGCGTTCTATGCCCACTTCGAGTCCAAGGACGACCTCGTCACCCACGTCATCGCAGAGCAACTGCGCACGCTGGTGAAGCAGTTCGGCGGGCTGCGGCCCGGCCGCGCGGGACTCGAGGATCTCATCCGCGAGTATCTGTCGCCCGGACACCGGGACAACCCCGGCGACGGCTGCCCGAACGCAGCCCTGCTCGACGAGATCGGCCGCTGCGGTGACGGAGCCAAGGCTGCCTACACCGACGGCGCCAGGGCCATCCTGGACGAGTTCGCCGCCCGCCTGGCACCCGAGGATCCGCAGTCCGCCCGCGGCCAGGCGATCGGGCTCTTCACGATGATGGTGGGAACGCTGCAGCTGTCCCGCGCGCTCTCCGACCGGAAGCTCTCCGACGAGGTCCTCGAGCATGGAATCGAGAACGCCCTCGCCTTGGCGCGGTGCCCGTCAACACCGGCTGGGTGACCACCTGACAAGGGCCACGACGCCGGTGCCGTACACCCGCGCTTCCGCCGCCAGCGAGAGCGGGTGACCCCGGGGCAATTGCCATCTCGGAAGCGACACCGACGCGGCGGCCCTCCGCTCGTACCGCCGACGGCGCTGCGCGCATTCGGCACGCCGTGGCGGCAGCGCAGGTCCCGGGCCTGCCGCCCGGACGGCACGTCGACCACACCAGTCTCCGCATCGCCATCCCGCACGACAACCGCCGCGGCGCCGCATGACCGAGAAGCGAACAGGTCAGTGACGTGGAACAAGCGACGAGAGCCGTGACGCCCGGCGGGCGTCACGGCTCTAAGAGCTCCGAACAAAAGTGGAGTCCGATCAGCTCGCGGCGTCTGGTGCGTGCGATCGCAAGGCGCTGGAAGCTCCTCGTAGCGGAGCTACTAGGGGCTTTCGGCAACGCGGCGAGCGTGCGTGCCAGACGCCGCGAGCCGGGCTCCACTTTTGTTCGGAGCTCTAAGTCAACATCCTCGGCCCGAGCGCCGATCACACCGCGGCCCTACGGCCGACCGAAGAACTCGAGAGCCGTCGGTACGAACTGCTCGTGGTACTGGAAGATGCCGCCGTGGCCGCCGTCGGGGTAGATCACCAGCTCGGAGTTCGGCAGCCGCCTGTCCATGTCGTACGAGTTGGGCGTCGGAACCATTCTGTCGTTGTCGCCGTTGGCGACGAGCACGGGGATCTTGATGACGGACAGGTCCTGCGGCTGTGCCAGTCCCCAGCGGTGGATGGCCTTGAGCTGGGAGCGGTACGCGATGAGGGAGATGGCCTTGTCGCGGTCCTTGGTGCGCTCCTTCAGGCGGGCCAGGAACTCCTTGCCGGCCCGGATCCCGTTCGGGGTACGGGTGAAGAAGAGGAACTGCTTGGGGTCCTGCAGGGTGAGCAGCGCCCGGAGGGTGTCGTAGTCGGACAGTCGGGTGACATTCTTGATGCCCTCACCTCCGGCCGGACCGGTGCCGGCGAGGATCAGCCTGCGGATGAGCTGCGGATCGGTCTGGGCGATCACCTGGGCGATCATGCCGCCCATCGAGAAGCTGAGGACGTCGACCTGCTCGAAGCCCAGGGCCCGGATGAAGGTGACGGCGTCCCTGGCCATCTCCTCGATGGTCTTGGGCGTCTTGCCGGTGGAGGCGCCCACGCCCCTGTTGTCGAAGGTGATCACCCGGTGCTTGGCGGCGATGCCGTCGACGACCCTCGGGTCCCAGTTGTCCAGGACCGCGGCGAGGTGGGTGATGAAGATGACCGGCATGCCGGTCCGGGGGCCGAGGTCGCGGTAGGCGAATGTCACTCCGTCGGCGGTGACGGTGCGGGTCTGCGCGTTCTTGTACGACGTCACCACGTCACCTCGTGTTTCGTGTGCGTTCACGGTCGTGCCCTTCAATGTGAGGGTTACCGCCAGTACGCTCCGACTCCTGCCTCCTCGCAGGTGGGCGTCGAGCGCTTCCCATGTGTCTCCCGGCCGCGACTGCAGTCCGGATTCGACGGCCGGAGGAGGGCGTGGGAGAACTCCCTGAATCGGGCCCCTGAGCAACCCGTCGACCATTGAAGTATGACCATACTTTCATCGTGGCGCAAGTGATGAGTGGCACGAGATGCACGGCGGCTGAATCACGAGTTCCGGCGAGCGCCCGGGGCGTGTAGCACAGCGCACCACCAGGGCAGGGGCGGTTCACCTACGTCGGACGTTGATAACGGCGGCGTTCACCGCGTCACCGGCTGGCCGGCGAGCTCGGCGAGCTCCGCCCGCGACCGCCGCAGTCCCGGCCACTACGCGCGCGGAGCTCGTGCCGGCCCACGATGTCCCGTTCGAAGTCGACGAGGAGGGTGCCGCCAGGGCTACGCCGGGTTCGCTGCAGGCACGGGTGGGAGTTGCGCCGTACCGGTGGCGCGGGGGCGGAGTCGAGGCGGGTGTTGTCGTAGTCGACCATGCGGACTCCGGCTCAGTTCTCGCCCCTGGAATCCGGGGTGCAGCCTGGCCTCGTGTTCACGCCGGGCATCCGTTTCCACGATCAGGCCCCTGTGGCCGTCGACCCGCCCTCATCGCGCTCACTCCTACTCCCGGGCAACACCGGAGTGCTGCCGCCGGACGAAGGGGCAGCCCACAGCGGCAACGTGCCAGCCTCTTTGGTGAGGACATTAACGATCGCCGCCCTTCGACCCGCTCGCTGACGACCCACATGACCTGCTGGGCGACCCGGGCGCACAAGGGTTTCCTGCGCCAAGCGGAGCCCGTGATCGGCCACGGAACCGCATGCGGGCCAGCTACGCAGGCAGTCCAACACGGCGGGGCGGAGGGGCGGTACTCCTGCCCCGGCTGTGAGGGTGCCGGAACCCGAAGTCATTGAATTACGTTCGCAATACAATACATTGGAGGAGCCGCTGGACGGCGAGTGGCCCGCCCGGCGCGTAGAGGAGTGTGTGGTGCGATACAGGAAAGAGCACAAGCAGGCGACCAGGCAGAGGATCATCGAGACGGCAGGCCGCCGCTTCAAGGAGAACGGCATCGACGGCTCGGGCATCACGGCGCTCATGAGGGACGCCGGGCTGACCAACGGCGCCTTCTACACCCACTTCACGTCCAAGGACGACCTCGTGGCCACCACGATCGCCGACCAGTTGGAGGCCCAGAACGCGACTATCGTCGCGCACGCGGAACCGGGCCGCGCCGGCCTCGAACAGATCGTGCGCTGGTACCTGTCCCCCTGGCACCGTGACAGCCGGGACGTCGGCTGCCCCTCCGCCGCCCTGCTCGACGAGATAGGGCGCTGCACACACCCGACAAGACAGGCTTACACCGAGGGCGTGCTGGTGGTCGCCGACGGCATCGCCGCGCGCCTGGCGCCGGACGACCCGCTCTCGGTGCGCCCCATGGCACTCAGCTCGTACGCCATGATGGCCGGCACACTCCAGCTCTCACGGGCCCTCGCCGATCCGCGGCTCGCCGATCAAGTCCTCGAACAGGGCATCCACAACACCCTCGCCCTCCTGGGCATCGAGCACGAAGGGAACACCAGGAGGGCGCACTGACAGCCGTACACATGGACGCTGCGGAGCGCGCACCGCGCCCTCCGCCTGCCGGTGACGACGCACGAATGGCCGTCAGAGCAGGGGCATGAGGACGCCGTCGACGATCGCCGCGATGTCGTCGCCGCTGACCCGCCGGTCGCGGACAAGCCCCCAGTGGAGCAGCAGAGCGACGGCGACGGCGACCGCCATCGAGTGACCTCCTGATGGATCGGCCTGGCGCGGGGGCAGATCGCCGCGCTCCACCGCGTACGCCAGCACGCCCTCGATGGCCTGGTGCAGGGAGTCGACATATCGATGCCTGATGTGACCGCACAGTTCCGGCTCCTGGCGAGCCGTGTCATGCAGGGCAGTGCAGGTCGACGCGGGAACGGTTCTGGCTCCAAAGGGCGCGGGCCATCGTCGCAACGAGTTCCTCGCGGAGTCGGCCCGGACCGATGATGACCGGCCCAAGGTCGTCGGTGAGACCGCCGTGGTCCAGCGCCTCCGCGGCGAGCTCCGCCCGGGACTTCCAGCGCCGGTACACGTTCGCATCGCGGACCGTGATGTGGTCCGGCCGTGCCACGCCCGGAGGGATTCCAGCGGTCGTTGCAACACGTGGCCAGTGTGAGGCGATCGTGAGGGCTGTATGCAGGCGCTCGGCTGGGGTTTCCCAGCCGAACGTCTTGCGTGGTCGGCCGTGAGTTCGGCGGCGATGGCGTCGAGGGGCTGCGCTCCAGCTCGGCCGCGATCTTCCTCAACGGCACCAGACGGTGCGCTGACCGCACATGGCTCAGCCTTGACGAACTCGGTGCGCCGTCCATGGGACCGTTTCCTCTTCGGGCCGTTTCCCTGGCCTCGGGCCTGTCTGCCAGACGCACCGGCATCCGCGCCGCCTCCAGAGCCGGCCCGGCACTCGACCGTCCGCGCGGTGGACGGCAGCCCCATGCCGCCGAACCAGCAAACGGGACAACGAAATCAGCCCGGAACCACTCTCGGCCTGACCCCGGCCGCGCCCTCCCGGCCCCTGTACGGCCCCTGGGTCTTGGGGACGACCCGCAGCGCAGCCGCCCGGACCGAGAGCAGCAACCTTGAACACCTACTCCACCGCAGGCCAGAGGGGTTGGAGCTCCCCCGGGCGCCGCCCGACTCCAAACCCGCGAGCAGCGGATTCAGTCCGTTCAGGCGAAGTTGACGATCCGACAGGACAAAATGAACGTTTCCGCAGGTCAGCGCCCTGCAAAGGTGGGGCGGGTGGGACTCGAACCCACGGCCGACGGATTATGAGTCCGCTGCTCTAACCGGCTGAGCTACCGCCCCATAGCGGCGTGTCGCGTACATGTGTGCGCGCCGTCTGCCGCAGCATAGCCGCTCATACGATCTCACGCTCCGGCTGGTCGGCCTTGCCACGACCATGAGGACAGCGCCTCTGGCCTGCACGGTTCCCGCCGGCGTGACACCACATGAAAAAGGACCCCCATGGGGTCCTCGTTCACGATGCTCCCCCGACTGGACTCGAACCAGTAACCTGCCGGTTAACAGCCGGCTGCTCTGCCAATTGAGCTACAGGGGACCGAGCTCCCCCGACTGGACTCGAACCAGTAACCTGCCGGTTAACAGCCGGCTGCTCTGCCAATTGAGCTACAGGGGAATGCCTCGTTGCATCGAACGTGGCTACCTGGGTATTCGCCAGGGGGCGCTCGCTCGCTGCGACACATACATTAGCGCAAGCAGGGGGGTGCTCCGCCAATCGGTTCCCCCCGGCGCCGTCGTCGTGCCAGGGACCTGCACGAGGGAAGGGTGGCAGTCATGCGCTACAAGGTCACGTTCGTCGTCGGACTGGCTGTGGGTTACGTACTGGGCACGCGCGCCGGGCGCGAGCGCTACGAGAAGTTGAAGAAGTCCGCCCGGCAGGTCGCGCAGAACCCGGCCGTGCGCAACACCGCCGAGACCGCCGCCCAGCAGGGCCGGCAGTACGCGGGCAAGGCCTACCACGCGGTCAGCGACAAGGTCGGCGACCGGATGCCCGAGTCGGTGTCCAGCCGGGTGCGCTCGCTGAAGGAGCGCAGCGCCCACAACGGCGGGGACGACGACTGGGGCAGCAGCAACACCTAGAGCACCCGGCGGACACGCCCCCGGCAGCTCACGGCCGTGACGTCTCGCCCCGGCGGTCCCGCTCTGCCGCCCGCCGTCCCCGTCGACGTCGAAACGCCGCGCCCTCAGCAGTCTCGGAGGGCGCGGCGAGCTGTGTCACCAGGCACGACGGGGGCCCGCCCGCCCGACACCGCGCACCGCGCGCCGCCCGACGGCCGGACACGGGCGAAGAGTGCGGCAGAATTTTCGCCATGGGGATAGTCGCCGGGTTGGACAGTTCGCCCGATTTCACTCGTATCGTCGTCTGCGACGCGGACACCGGAGCCGTGCTCCGGCAGGGATACGCGCCGCATCCGGTGGAAGGCGCCGAGGGCGGCGGGCGGCCCTCCGACGTCGATCCGCAGGCCTGGCTGCTGTCCCTGGGCGAGGCCGCCGGCGGCGGCCTGCTCGAGGGGGTGCAGGCCATCGGCGTGTCCTCGCAGCAGAACGCCGTCGTGCCCCTGGACTCGCAGGGCGCCACCGTGCGCCCCGCGATGGTCGGCGGCGACAAGCGGGCCCAGGTCGCGGCGGCCGACCTGGTGGACGCGCTCGGCGGGCGCGAGGCGTGGGCGCAGGCCGTGGGGTGTGTGCCGCAGGCCGCGCAGCCGGTGACCAAGCTGCGCTGGCTGGCGAAGAACGAGCCCGAGGCCGCCGCGCGGACCACGGTGCTGCTCCAGGCCCACGACTGGCTGGTGTGGCAGCTGCTCGGGCGGCCCGTGCGGCGCACGACCGATCGCGGCGGGGCCTCCGGAACCGGTTACTGGTCGGCGGCGACCGGCGGTTATCGGCCGGATCTGGTGGAGCTGGCGCTGGGTCACCAGGCGATGCTGCCCGAGGTGATCGGGCCCTCCGACGCGGCCGGCACGACCCCCGAGGGGCTGCTGATCTCCGCCGGGACGGGCGAGACGATGGCCGCGGCCCTGGGGCTGGGCATCGGGCGGGGCGACGCGGTCGTGTCCCTCGGCGCCTCGGGCTCCGTGATGGCCGTGCACCCCGAGGCGCTGGTCGACCAGAGCGGGATGATCACGTCCCTGGCCGACGCGACGGGGATGCACCTGCCCGTCGTCACGACGCTGAACGCGGTGCGGACCCTGCGCGGGGCGGCCGAGCTGGTGGGCGCGCCCGACCTGGAGGCGCTGTCGGATCTGGCGATGAAGTCGACGCCCGGGTCGCACGGCCTGGTCATGCTGCCCTATCTGGAGGGCGAGCGGACCCCGAACCTGCCGCACACCGCCGGGACGCTGGCCGGGCTGCGGCGCGAGTCGATGAAGCCGGAGCACTTCGCGCGGGCCGCGTTCGAGGGCATGCTGTGCGGGCTCGCGGACGCGCTGGACGTGCTGCGCGGGCGGGGCGTGGACGTCCGGCGGATCTTCCTGCTCGGGGCGGCGGCGGAGCTGCCGGCCGTGCAGGCGGCGGCGCCCGCGCTGTTCGGCGCCCAGGTGGTCGTGCCGCAGCCGGCGGACTACGCGGCGATCGGGGCGGCCCGGCAGGCCGCGTGGGCGCTCGGCGCCTCGCAGGGCACGCTGGATCCGCGGACCCCGCCGGCCTGGCAGGGGGCGGCGGCGCAGGTGCTGGACCCGGGCGAGGAACTGGCCGTGGGGCAGGCGGTGCGCCAGCAGTTCGTGTCCGTGCGGGAGCAGACCCATCCGGGGGCGTTCCGCGCCTAGGGCGTTCACCGGCCTCGGCCCGTGTCCCGTGTTTCGTGTCCCGTGCGGACCACGGACCGGGAGCACCGGGGCGCGGGGGGAGCATCGGGGTCGCCGGGCGCACCCGGTGCGCCGCCGCGCGCGGGGGGAGGCTGTAATGGCACTGTCGACGACTTAATGGGTTGAGGTAACGCGGGGGGAGTGTCCGACGATAGGGGCCAGGGGCAACCAATGCCCCTCCCGCCGAACCCGAGAGACGTAGCGTGCTCATACGACTGCTGAGGACCTACCTCAGGCCCTACCGAAAACCCATCAGCCTGCTGGTGCTGCTGCAACTGCTGCAGACCTGCGCCACCCTCTACCTGCCCACGCTGAACGCGCACATCATCGACGAAGGCGTCGTCAAGGGGGACACGGGGTACATCCTGTCCTTCGGCGGTGTGATGATCGCGATCTCGCTGGCGCAGGTCGTGTGCAACATCGGCGCCGTCTACTACGGCGCGAGAACCGCCTCCGCGCTCGGCCGCGACGTACGGGGGGCGGTCTTCGACCGGGTGCAGTCGTTCTCCGCCCGTGAGGTCGGCCAGTTCGGCGCGCCCTCGCTGATCACCCGGACCACCAACGACGTCCAGCAGATCCAGATGCTGGCCCTGATGACGTTCACCCTGATGGTGTCGGCGCCCATCATGTGCGTGGGCGGGATCGTGCTGGCGCTCGGCCTCGACGTGCCGCTGTCCGCGGTGCTGGTCGCCGTGGTGCCGACCCTGGGCATCTGCGTGACGCTGATCGTGCGGCGGCTGCGTCCGCTGTTCCGGTCCATGCAGGTGCGCCTGGACACGGTGAACCGGGTGCTGCGCGAGCAGATCACCGGCAACCGGGTGATCCGCGCCTTCGTCCGGGACGAGTACGAGCAGCAGCGCTTCCGCACGGCCAACACCGACCTCACCGACAGGTCGCTGAAGACCGGCAACCTGCTGGCGCTGATGTTCCCGGTCGTCATGACGACGGTGAACCTGTCGTCGATCGCGGTCGTCTGGTTCGGTGCGCACCGCATCGACAGCGGCGGGATGCAGATCGGCGACCTGACGGCGTTCCTCGCCTACCTGATGCAGATCGTCATGTCCGTGATGATGGCCACCTTCATGTTCATGATGGTGCCGCGCGCGGAGGTGTGCGCCGAGCGCGTCCAGGAGGTGCTGGACACCTCGTCGTCGGTGGTGCCGCCCCTGGCGCCCGTCACCGAGCTGCGCCGGCACGGGCACCTGGAGGTCCGGGGGGCCGGGTTCCGCTATCCGGGGGCCGAGGAGCCCGTCCTCAAGGGCATCGACCTCGTGGCCCGCCCCGGTGAGACGACGGCCGTGATCGGCTCGACCGGCAGCGGCAAGTCCACCCTGCTCGGGCTGGTCCCCCGGCTGTTCGACGCCACCGAGGGCGAGGTCCTCGTCGACGGCGTGCCCGTGGCCGAGGTCGAGCCCGCGCTGCTGGCGCGGACCGTCGGACTCGTGCCGCAGAAGCCGTACCTGTTCGCGGGGACGGTCGCGACCAACCTGCGGTACGGCAATCCCGACGCCACCGACGAGGAGCTGTGGCAGGCGCTGGAGGTGGCGCAGGCCAGGGACTTCGTCAGCAAGCTGGAGAACGGGCTCGACTCCCCCATCGCCCAGGGCGGCACGAACGTCTCCGGCGGCCAGCGGCAGCGGCTCGCCATCGCGAGGACGCTCGTGCAGCGGCCGGAGATCTACCTCTTCGACGACTCCTTCTCCGCCCTCGACTACGCCACCGACGCGGCGCTGCGCGAGGCGCTGGGCCGGGAGACCGCGGAGGCGACCGTCGTGATCGTCGCACAGCGGGTGGCGACCATCCGCGACGCCGACCGGATCGTCGTCCTGGACGAGGGCCGGGTCGTCGGGGTCGGCTCGCACCACGAACTGATGGCGGACAACGAGACCTACCGGGAGATCGTGCTCTCCCAGCTCACGGAAGCGGAGGCAGCCTGATGGCCGGGCCCATGGGGCGCATGATGGCCGGCGGCGGTCCCGAGAGCCGCACGCTGGACTTCAAGGTGTCCGGCAGGCGGCTGCTCGCCCGGTTCGGGCCGGAGCGGCTCACCCTCTACGGGATGCTGGCCTGCGTCGTCCTGAGCGTCGGCCTCAACGTGATCGGGCCGAAGATCCTCGGCAAGGCCACCGACCTGGTCTTCGCGGGCATCGTCGGGCGGCAGATGCCGGCCGGGGCGAGCAAGGAGCAGGTCCTCGACTCGATGCGCGAGCGCGGCGACAGCGGTGTCGCCGACATGCTCAAGGGCACCGACTTCACGCCCGGCCAGGGCATCGACTTCGACGCGGTCGGCCGCGTGCTGCTGTTCGCGCTCGGGGTGTTCCTGGTCGCGGGTCTGCTGATGGCGGTGGCGACGCGCCTGGTCAACAAGGCCGTCAACCGGACGATGTTCCGGATGCGCGAGGACGTGCAGACGAAGCTGTCGCGGCTGCCGCTGTCGTACTTCGACAAGCGCCAGCGCGGCGAGGTCCTCTCCCGCGCGACGAACGACATCGACAACATCGGGCAGACGCTCCAGCAGTCGATGGGGCAGCTCGTCAACTCCCTGCTGACCATCGTCGGCGTGCTGGCGATGATGTTCTGGGTGTCCTGGCTGCTGGCGCTGGTCGCGCTGGTGACGGTGCCGCTGTCGGCGCTGGTCGCCACGCGCGTGGGCAAGCGGTCGCAGCCGCACTTCGTGCAGCAGTGGCGCTCCACCGGCAAGCTCAACGCCCACATCGAGGAGATGTACACCGGCCACACGCTGGTGAAGGTGTTCGGCCGCCAGGACGAGTCGGCGCGGCAGTTCGCCGAGCAGAACGACGCGCTGTACGAGGCCGGGTTCAAGGCGCAGTTCAACAGCGGGGTCATGCAGCCGCTGATGATGTTCCTGTCGAACCTCAACTACGTGCTGGTGGCGGTGGTGGGCGGGCTGCGCGTCGCGTCGGGCGCCCTGTCCATCGGCGACGTGCAGGCCTTCATCCAGTACTCGCGCCAGTTCTCGCAGCCGCTGACGCAGGTCGCGTCGATGGCCAACCTGGTGCAGTCGGGCGTCGCGTCCGCGGAACGCGTCTTCGAGCTCCTGGACGCCGACGAGCAGGAGGCCGACCCGGTGGCGGCGCAGCGTCCCGCCGAGCTGCGCGGACGGGTGGCGCTGGAGCACGTGTCCTTCCGCTACGACCCGCAGAAGCCGCTCATCGAGGACCTGTCGCTGACGGTGGAGCCGGGCCACACGGTCGCCATCGTCGGGCCGACGGGCGCCGGCAAGACGACGCTGGTGAACCTGCTGATGCGGTTCTACGACGTCTCCGGCGGGCGCATCACCCTCGACGGCGTGGACATCGCGAGGATGTCCCGCGACGAGCTGCGCGCCGGGATCGGCATGGTGCTCCAGGACACCTGGCTGTTCGGCGGCACGATCGCGGAGAACATCGCGTACGGCGCGTCCCGGGAGGTCACGCGGGGCGAGATCGAGGAGGCGGCGCGGGCCGCGCACGCCGACCGGTTCGTGCGCACCCTCCCGGAGGGCTACGACACCGTGATCGACGACGAGGGCAGCGGGGTCAGCGCCGGCGAGAAGCAGCTGATCACCATCGCGCGGGCGTTCCTGTCCGATCCGACGATCCTGGTGCTCGACGAGGCCACCAGCTCCGTCGACACCCGCACCGAGGTGCTGATCCAGAAGGCCATGGCCAAGCTGGCGCACGGGCGCACGTCGTTCGTCATCGCGCACCGGCTGTCGACCATCCGGGACGCCGACACGATCCTGGTGATGGAGAACGGCTCGATCGTCGAGCAGGGCGCGCACGCCGAGCTGCTCGCGGCCGACGGCGCCTACGCACGGCTGTACCAGGCGCAGTTCGCCCAGGCGGTGGCCGAGGTGGACTAGTGGACCCGGTGGCGCCGGAGGTCCGCGCGGTGGTCCGCGCGGTGGCCGGTGCCGCCCGGTCCTCGGCCGCTCCCGGAGGGGGCCGCTCGCGTCGCGGGACGGCGAGCGGCTCCAGGGGGGCGGCCGGGTCAGTCCAGGTAGCCGCGGAGCTGGTCCGCGAAGGCGTGGTCCCTCAGCTTGTTCAGCGTCTTCGACTCGATCTGCCGGATCCGCTCGCGCGTCACGCCGAAGATGCGGCCGATCTCCTCCAGGGTGCGCGGCCGGCCGTCCGCCAGTCCGTAGCGGAGCTGGACGACCTTGCGCTCGCGTTCGCCGAGCGTGGAGAGCACGGCGTCGAGGTGCTCGCGCAGCAGCAGGAAGGCCGCCGACTCGACGGGACTGGCCGCGTCGCCGTCCTCGATGAGGTCGCCGAGGGCGACGTCGTCCTCCTCCCCCACCGGGGCGTGCAGGGAGACCGGTTCCTGGGCCAGGCGCAGCACCTCGCCGACGCGTTCGGGCGGGAGGTCGAGCTGGCCGGCGACCTCTTCGGCGGTGGGCTCGTAACCGCGTTCCTGGAGCATGCGGCGCTGGACGCGGACCACCCGGTTGATCAGCTCGACGACGTGGACCGGGACGCGGATGGTGCGGGCCTGGTCGGCCAGCGCGCGGGACATGGCCTGCCGGATCCACCAGGTGGCGTAGGTGGAGAACTTGTAGCCGCGGGCGTAGTCGAACTTCTCGACGGCGCGGATGAGGCCGAGGTTGCCCTCCTGGACGAGGTCGAGCATGGTGAGCCCCCGGCCGACGTAGCGCTTGGCGACGGAGACGACGAGGCGCAGGTTGGCCTCGATGAGCCGGCGTTTGGCCATCCGGCCCATGACGACCAACCGGTCCAGGTCCAGGGCCAGTTCGCTGTCCAGGTCGGACGCGCCGCTCAGCCTCTCCTCGGCGAACAGGCCCGCCTCCACCCGCCGGGCGAGCTCGACCTCCTCGGCCGCGGTGAGCAGCGGGATCCGTCCGATCTCGCGCAGGTACTGGCGGAACAGGTCCGAGGAGGGACCGGCGCCTTCGGCGGCCCGGGCGCGCGCCGGGGTCTCGACGGGCTCCGGTTCCCGGCCCTCGTCGAGGGCCTCGGCGGGCGGATCCGCGGGCTCGGCCCCGGCGTCGGGCCCGGACTCCGCGCCCGCCTCCGTCTCGGCCTCCGTCTCGGCCTCCGTCTCTGCCTCGGGCGGCTCCGCCTCGGTCTCGGGGTGGCGCGCGGCGCGTTTCTGCGGCGGGACGGCGGCCAGGACGTCGCTGTCGGCGTCCGGTTCCGCGGACTCGGCCGGGCTGTCGGCGGTGCGGTCGGTCTGGGTCAGGGTCTGGGTCTGCACGGGGGCGACCTCCAGGATGATCGCTGCTGAGGTGAGCGGCGGCGCTACTCCGGGGGGCCGCTCCGAGGACTCAGGCACCGGGACCAGTGTGGGGTACGACACAACCTCGCCACGAGGGGCGTGCGGTGACTTTTTGCGTTCGTCCGGTGACCGTCGCGTCGTCACGACCGGAAACCCGGATGCCCGCCCCCCTCGTGGTCTGCGACGATGCGCCGGTGCCCGCTTCCCTGTACGAAACGCACGTGACGGTGCGCTGCTCGGGCCCCGACGAGTCGCGGCGGCTGCGCCGCTGGGCGGCGGCCGCCGGTCTCCGGCTGACGCACATCGTGCTGGCCCGGGGCCGGATGCGGGAACAGCCCATGCTCACCCTGTCGGGCGACCGCTCGTGGGCCGAGGCCTCGGCGCGGGCCCGGCGCGTGGTGACCCGGCTCGTCGCGGACGGCTTCGTCCCCGTGCGCGTGAAGACCGAATCGGCGCCGTGGGCCCCGGAGGTGCCGCTGCTGCCCTGCGGGGACGAGCGGTACTTCGAGCACCACGTGAAGCTGCGGCTCGCCGCGGACGTCGACCTGCTCGCGCTCGCCGCGCGGGTCGTGCCGCACGGCGCCCATCTGTCGTGGAACGCGCGGCGCGTGGAGGGCGACGGCCTTCACGAGCGGTTCGTGACGCAGCGGTGCCGTGGCGTCGACGCCGAGGGCGCGCGGGTCGCTCTGCGACGGCTGCTGACCGAACTGAGGGGATGCGAAGTGCTCTGCGTGGAACAGGAGTTCGTCCTCCACGACAGCGACCTGTCGGTGGACGACGGATGGATCGAGGAGACGGCGCCGGTGTCGGGGGTGCGGAGGTGAACCGGACCTGGCGGGAGTTCTCCTGGCGGTCCGACGAGATCCCCCGGACGCCGCTGGACGAGGCCACCCGCGTGCGGCAGGACCTGCCGAGGACCTTGCAGTGGGTGGCGGGGGACGACGTGCGGCAGCGCCCGGTCTTCGACCCGGCCGTGAAGCAGTACTCCAACGCCTACCGCGCGACCGACCCGAGCTTCGCCGACCCCGCCCGCGGCGCGGCCTGGCGCGCGGCCCGGCGCCGGGCGCTGGATCTCGTGCTGGCCGCGATCGCCGCGTCGCCGTGGGTGGAGTCCCTGGTGCTGCGCGGCAGCGTGCTGATGTCGGGCTGGTTCGGCGAGGCCGCCCGCGAGCCGGGGGACCTGGACTTCGTCGTCGTGCCCCACACCTGGAGGATCGACGACGACCGGACCGGCCGGATGCTGGCGGGGATCGCGCGGGCGGCCGCGACGCCGGCCGGCGCGCCGGGCGAGGGCGTCGCGATCTCTGCGGACGGCGCGGTGGTCGAGGACATCTGGACCTACGAGCGGGTGCCGGGCCTGCGCATGATCCTGCCGTGGAGCGCGCCGGGGCTGCCCGGCGGCCACGTCCAGCTCGACTTCGTCTTCAACGAACGGCTGCCCGTCGAGCCGGAGCCCGCGGAGCCGGCGCCCGGTGCGGTGCTGTGGGCGGCGACGCCGGAGCTGTCGCTGGCCTGGAAGCTGATGTGGATCGTCAACGACGCCCATGCGCAGGGCAAGGACCTGTACGACGCCGTGCTGCTGGCCGAGCGGCACCCGCTGCGCCGGGACGTGCTGCACGAGGTGTTCCGGCTCTCCGGCGAGTGGCCTCGGCACAACCGGGAGGAGATCCGGCTGGAGGACGTGGCGCAGGCGGTCGGGTACGTCGAGTGGCGCCACTTCGTCACCGAGTACCCGCGGTTCGCGCACGACGAGCGGGAGTTCGCGCAGCGGCTGGTGCGGGCGGTGGCGCCGACCTTCGCCGGGCCCTCACAGGGCGGCGGCGCCGTGCTCCCGTAGCGTCTGGTCGTACTGCTGCAACACCCACAGTTCGTTCTGCACGGCTGCCAGCTGTGCGGGGTCGTCGCCGGCGCCCAGCCGGGTCAGCTGGGACTGGACGTCGCGGATGCGGCGCTCGACGGCGCGCCGGCGGACCGTGACCAGCTGGGCGCCGGCGTACATCTCGTCGACCGTCTTGCGCATGATCGCCTCGACCGCGAGCTCGGTGACCATCGCCCTGACCGTGTCGTCGGGTGCGGCGTCCCGGACCCGCACGAGGTACTCCGGCCCGTCCTGGACGCCCCACTCGGCGCCGCCCGCGTCCATGATGGCCTGGCGCACGGCGGCGTAGGGGGCCGCGGTGAACTCGTCGACGCCGTAGGCGTCGAACGCCGGGGAGACCAGTTCGGGGCGTTGCAGGGCGAGTTTGAGCAGCTCGCGCTCGGTGGCGTAGACGGCGTTGCGGAGGTTGAGGGCGGGGCCGCCCGCGGCGGCCCGGGGCGCCGCGTCGAAGGGCTGCTGGGGGCCGCGGCCGGCCGGGGCGGGGCCCTTGCCGCCGCGGTCGCGGGCCCAACGGGCCAGCTGGGCCACGCGCTTGACGACGAACTGGGTGTCCAGGATGCCGAGCATCCCGGCGAGCTGGACGGCGACCTCGTGCTGGGCTCCGCTGTTCTTGATGCGGGCGACGATCGGCGCGGCCTCGTCGAGCGCGGCGGCGCGGCCCGCCGGGGTGTCGAGGTCGTAGCGCACGACGATCTGGCGGAGCGCGAACTCGAAGAGGGGGGTGCGGGGTTCGACGAGGTCGGCGACCGCCTCGTCGCCCTTGGCGAGGCGCAGGTCGCAGGGGTCCATGTTGTCCGGCGCGATGGCGATGTACGTCTCGGCGGCGAACTTCTGGTCGTCCTCGAAGGCGCGCAGGGCCGCCTTCTGGCCGGCCGCGTCACCGTCGAAGGTGAAGATGACGCGGGCGCTGCCGTTGTCCATCAGCAGCCGGCGCAGGATCTTGATGTGGTCGCCGCCGAAGGCCGTGCCGCAGGTCGCGATGGCGGTGGTGACGCCCGCGAGGTGGCAGGCCATGACGTCGGTGTAGCCCTCGACGACGACCGCACGGGACGACTTGGCGATGTCCTTCTTCGCGAGGTCGATGCCGTAGAGGACCTGGGACTTGCGGTAGATCGCGGTGTCGGGGGTGTTGAGGTACTTCGGCCCGTTGTCGGTCTCGTACAGCTTGCGCGCGCCGAAGCCGACGACCTCGCCGCCGATGTCGCGGATGGGCCACATCAGGCGGCCCCGGAAGCGGTCGATCGGCCCGCGGCGGCCCTCCTGGGCGAGCCCGGACAGGAGGATCTCCTTGTCGCTGAACCCCTTGCCGCGCAGGAAGCGGGTGAGGTGGTCCCAGCCCTGGGGGCTGTAGCCGACGCCGAAGTGGACCGCGGCCGCCTGGTCGAAACCGCGCTCGGCGAGGAAGATCCGGCCCGTGTCGGCCTCGGGGCTCGTCGCGAGCTGTTCGGCGTACCAGTCGGCGGCGACCTTGTGGGCCTCGACCAGGCGGATGCGTTCGCCGCGCTGGTGGGAGGGGTTGTAGCCGCCCTCCTCGTAGCGCAGGGTGATGCCGGCCTGGGCGGCGAGGCGCTCGACGGCCTCGGAGAAGGTGAGGTGGTCGACCTTCATCACGAACGTGATGGTGTCGCCGCCCTCCTGGCAGCCGAAGCAGTGGAAGAGGCCCTTGCTCGGGCTGACCTGGAACGACGGCGACTTCTCGTCGTGGAAGGGGCACAGGCCCTTGAGGTTGCCGCCGCCCGCGTTGCGCAGCTGGAGGTACTCGGACACCACGGCGTCGATCGGGACCGCGTCCCGAACAGCCTTCACGTCCTCGTCGTTGATCCGTCCTGCCACGTGCTGATTCTACGGGGGCGCGCCGACATCCCCGGCGAGCGACGACCGGGCGCGGGCCGTGACCCGTGCGGTCGCGCCGCCCGGGCGCGACCGGCAGGGCGCGCGCCGGCGCCCGTGGCCGCGCGCGGGCACGGGCGCGGCCACGGGCGGGGGAAACCCCCGGGCCCCGGGGTTCCGGGGTTCCGGGGTCAGGCGCCCAGGGTGTCCAGCGGCACGTGGGGGTCGGCCAGCGCCTCGGTGTCGACGGCGGTCCGCGAGGCGATCAGTTTCTGGATCGGCTCTGTGACGTCCCACACGTTCACGTTCATCCCGGCCAGGACGCGTCCCTCCTTGACCCAGAACGCGACGAACTCCCGCTTTCCCGCGTCGCCGCGGATCACGACCTCGTCGTAGGAGCCCGGCGGGGCCCAGCCGCTGTACTCCATGCCCAGGTCGTACTGGTCGGAGAAGAAGTAGGGCACGCGGTCGTAGGAGACGGCCTTGCCGAGCATCGCGCGGGCGGCCGCCGGGCCGCCGTTGAGGGCGTTGGCCCAGTGCTCCACGCGCAGCCGGGTGTCGAAGAGGCCGTGCGGGAAGGAGGCGACGTCGCCGGCCGCGTAGACGTCCGGGTCGGAGGTGCGCAGCGAGGCGTCGACGGCCACGCCGCCGCCGTGGGCGCGGTCGGCGAGCTCCAGGCCCGCGGCCTCCGCGAGCGCGGTCCGCGGGGCCGCGCCGATCGCCGCGAGGACGTCGTGGGCGGGGTGCTCCTCGCCGTCGTCGGTGCGGGCGGCCAGGACCATGCCGTCCTGGCCGACGATCTCGGTGAGCCGGGCGCCGAAGTGGAAACGGACGCCGTGCTCGCGGTGCAGGTCGGCGAAGAGCGCCCCGAGCTCCGGGCCGAGCACGCCGTGCAGCGGAGTGGGCTCCGGTTCGACGACGGTGACCTCGGCGCCGTACTCCCGGGCCGCGGCCGCCACCTCCAGGCCGATCCAGCCGCCGCCGGCGATCACCAGGTGCCCGTTGTCGCGGCCGAGGGCGGCCAGGACGCCCTTGAGGCGCTCGGCGTGCGCGAGCCGGCGCAGATGGTGCACGCCCGCGAGATCGGTGCCGGGGACGTCCAGCCGGCGGGGTTCGGCGCCGGTGGCGAGGAGCAGCTTGTCGTAGTGGGCGAGCGTGCCGTCGTCCCCGAAGCGGACCGTCTTCGCGACGCGGTCGATCGCGTCGACGGTCTGCCCGAGGTGCAGCTCGACGTCGTTCTGCGCGTACCAGGCGGGCTCGTGCACGAAGACGCTCTCGCGCGTGTCCTTGCCGAGCAGGTACCCCTTGGACAGCGGCGGCCGCTCGTAGGGGTGGTCGCGCTCGTCGCAGATCAGTATCACGCGGCCGGTGAAGCCCTCCGCCCGCAGCGTCTCGGCCGCCTTGGCGCCCGTCAGGCCTCCTCCGACGATGACGAATGTCTGATCCGCGTCGACCACGTGATGCCTCCTACCCGGGGGTCTGGGGGGTGTCCCCCAGATGACTGCGTGCTTACCGCCACATGCGAGCGTCCCGCACGGAGCGTGGTGGGGGAAGGGGGACGTGCCCGATCAAGACGTGCGGGCGCTCGTTCGGGCCCGTTCGGGCGCATCGCGCGCCCTCGGTCGCGGTCTCGGTCGGGCCCCGTCGGGCCCCGGTCACGGTCTGGTGCGTCCGGTGAGCCGGGCGTGCAGCGAGCGCGCCGAGGAGTCGGTCAGGGACGCGATCTGGTCCACGACGACGCGTTTGCGGGCGCGCTCGTCGGGCGCCCGGTCGAACAGGGCGCGGAACTGGGGGTCCAGGCCGTCGGGGGCGCGCGCGGTGAGGGCTTCGGCGAGTTCGCTGATCACGACGCGCTGGTCGGCGCGCAGGAGCTCCTGTTCGGCGCGCTGCATGACGTACCGGTCGGCGACCGCCTTGAGGACCGCGCACTCCAGACGCGTCTCGTACGGGACGACGAGCTCGGCGTCGTAGCGCGTGAGGGGGCCCGTGCCGTGCCGCGCGCGGGTGGCGCCCTCGGCGGCGAGGCAGAAGCGGCCGATGAGCTGGCTGGTGGCGTCCTTGAGGCGGGCTTGGGCGACCGCCGTGCCGTCGTAGCCGTGCGGCCACCACGGCTGGTCCTGGAGGCGGTCGAGGGCGGCCGCGAGGTCGGCCGGATCCGTGCCGGCGGGGACGTAGCGGCCGACGGCGACCCGGAAGACCTCCTGGCGTTCGGGCTCGGCGTGCAGGCAGTTGGGGTCGATGTGTCCCGCGTGCAGGCCGTCCTCCACATCGTGCACCGAGTACGCCACGTCGTCCGCCCAGTCCATGACCTGCGCCTCGAAGCAGGTGCGGGTGCCGGGCGCCTCCTTGCGGACCCAGTCGAAGACGGGCCTGTCGTCCTCGTAGACGCCGAACTTGGGCGAGGCGGGATCGACGGGGTGGGCGCCCCGGGCCCACGGGTACTTGGTGGCGGCGTCGAGGGCGGCCCGGGTGAGGTTGAGGCCCACCGACCCCTCGGGCGTGAAGCGCTTCGGCTCGATCCGGGTGAGGAGCCTGAGCGACTGGGCGTTGCCCTCGAAGCCGCCGCAGTCCCGCGCGAAGTCGTTGAGCGCCTGTTCGCCGTTGTGGCCGAACGGAGGGTGACCGAGGTCGTGGGAGAGACAGGCGGCCTCGACCAGGTCGGGGTCGCAGCCCAGGGCCGCGCCGAGTTCCCGGCCGACCTGGGCGCACTCCAGGGAGTGGGTGAGGCGGGTGCGGGGGGTGGCGTCCCAGGCGTCCGTGCGGGTGCCGGGCGTCACCACCTGGGTCTTGCCGGCGAGTCTTCTCAGCGCCGAGGAGTGCAGGATGCGGGCGCGGTCGCGCTGGAAGGCGGTGCGGCCGGGTCGTTTGTCGGGCTCCGCCGCCCAGCGGTCCGTTGACGGCAAGTCGTAGGGCATGTCTCGACAGTAAGCGGCCGCGGTGACAATCGGGCCTCCGCCCGGCCCCCCGGGTGCGCCCCCACGGCGCACCGGTCTCTTCACGGCGCGGTGGCCGGCCGGCGGTGCGGTGGCCGGCCGGCGGCGCGTCGGTCGTACGCGGCCGTTCGCACGCGCGCGTGACGGGAGGGGCCGCGACGCCGGGCCGGCACGCCGACGGGTCCGGCGTCCGGCGGATCCGGCACGTCCGGCGGGCTCGGCAGTCCGGCGCGTCCGGCGGGTCGTCAGGCGGCGGTGCTCTCGGCCCCCGCCGCGAGCGCCCGGTCGTAGCGGTGGAGGAGCAGGTCCGCCATCGCGGGGTGGGTGCCCAGCGGGGCCGACGCGATCCAGGGAGCCGCCTGCGCGCACTCCGTCGCGAAGCGGCCGGGGGCGGTGAAGCAGGAGGCGACCGCCACCCTGTCGCGGCCCTTCGCCGCGAGCGCGCGGAGCGCCGTCGTGACCGTCGGGGCCGCCGTCGACGCGTAGGCGGGGACGACCGGGACGCCGAGCCGTTCGGCCAGGAGCCGGGCCGTGCGACGGGTGTCGACGGCCGAGTCCGGGTCGCGGGAACCCGCGGCGGCGAGGACGACCGCGCTCGCGGCGCGCTCCGCCGCGCTCATGTCGGTGCGCCAGCCCGCCTCGACGAGCCGGGCGAGGAGGGCGTCGGCCAGCAGGGGGTGCGGGCCCAGCGGCGCGGCCACGCGCGTGCGTACCCGGACCGCCGCCGCTGCGTCGGGGATGTCCCGCTTGACGTGGTGGCCGCGGGCCAGGAGCAGCGGCACCAGGACGGCGTCCGCGGTGCCGGCGGCGTCGAGGTCGGCGAGGGTGTCCGTCAGCAGGGGCTCGTTGAGCTCGATGTGGCCCAGGCGCACCGGCAGGCCGGGGCGGCGGGCGCGGACGTCGTCCAGCAGGGCGCGGACGGTGCTCAGCGCGCGCGGGTCGCGGCTGCCGTGGGCGACGACGACCAGCGTGGGCCGGCAGGCGCGCCGGCGGGCGTCGAGCTGGACGAGGCTTGGCTGGCTCATGCCTCCATCCTGACGGCGCGAGGTTGCACTCCCGTTGCCTGACCGTCACGCGGGTTTTCCGGGCGTTCACGGCGGGGCCGGCGCCGGTGTGAGATGCGGCGCGCGGTGCGGCGCGAACCGGATCACCGTCGCACGCGTCTTCCCGGACCGAGGAGCGGGACCGAAGAGAGCCTTTCGCCCGCGCACTCGGCTCACCGGACCTGCTCGACCTGCTGAACCTGGGGGACCCGTATGAACATCCGTCGGCCGCGGTTGCCGCGCACGCGCGCGGGTCGGCGCCGCTGGGTGCAGGCCGTGATGGCCGGGTGCGTGCTGGCGCTGCTGCCGGCCACCTGGCTGTACGTGTCCACGGCCGGGCGGCTGGGCACCACCGCCGACGCGCCGCGCACCGAGGTCGCCGTCGTGTTCGGCGCGGGGCTGTGGGACGGCGAACCGTCGCCCTACCTCGCGCACCGGCTGGACGCGGCGGCGAAGCTGTACCGCGCGGGGCGGATCAAGGTCGTGCTCGTCACCGGGGACAACAGCCGCGAGGACTACGACGAGCCCGACGCGATGCGCGTCTACCTCACCCGGCACGGGGTGCCCGACGCGCGGATCGTCAGCGACTACGCGGGCTTCGACACCTGGGACTCGTGCGTGCGCGCCAAGAAGATCTTCGGCGTGGACCGGGCCGTGCTGATCAGTCAGGGCTTCCACATCCGGCGCGCCGTCGCCCTGTGCGAGGCGGCCGGGGTGCGGTCCTACGGCGTCGGGGTCGAGGCGAAGCACGACGTGACCTGGTACTACGGGGGCGCCCGCGAGGTCTTCGCGGCCGGCAAGGCGGCCCTGGACGCGGTGTTCGAGCCGGACCCCCGCTTCCTCGGCCCGAAGGAGCAGGGCGTGGCCCGGGCCCTCGGCTCCGCCGGGTGACCGCGCCGTCCGTCCCCGCCCCCGCCGACCGCGGCCCCCGCCCGCCGCGCGACCGTCACCTTCCCCGGAACACCGGCGGGCGCTTCTCCAGGAACGCGGCCATTCCCTCCTTCTGGTCCTCCGTCGCGAACAGGGCGTGGAAGACACGGCGTTCGTAGCGGATACCGTCGCGCAGGCCGCTCTCCAGGGCGTGGTCCACGCACGCGCGGGCGGCCCGCACGGCGGTGCGGCCGTACGAGGCGACGGTCGCCGCCGCGGCCAGCGACTCGGGCAGGACCCGTTCGTCGGGGACCACCCGTGAGACCAGGCCGCAGGCCTCCGCCTCCCTTGCGTCCATCGTGCGGCCGGTGAGGACGAGGTCCATCGCCTTGGCCCGGCCGACCAGCCGGGTCAGCCGCTGGGTGCCGCCGATCCCGGGGATGACCCCGAGCCCGATCTCCGGCTGGCCGAACACCGCGGACTCCCCCGCGATCACCAGGTCGCACATCATCGCCAGCTCGCAGCCGCCGCCCAGGGCGACCCCGTTCACGGCCGCGATCTTCGGGGTGCGCAGATCGGCGAACTCCTCCCACCCGTGGAAGTAGTCCTCCCGCGTCATCTCCTCGGCCGTCTTCGCGGCCATCTCCCGGATGTCGGCCCCGGCGGCGAACGCCCGCTCCGACCCGGTGACGACGACGCAGCCGACAGCCGGGTCCGCGTCCAACGGGCGGAGCACCGAAAGGAGTTCGGCGAGCAGGGCGGAGCTCAGCGCGTTGAGCACGTGCGGGCGGTGCAGGCGCACGGTCACGACCGCGCCGGCGCGTTCCACCTTCAGGCTGTCCGTCGTCACCGCAGGCCCCTCACGGTCGTCGTCACGGTCGTCGTCGCAGTCCTCTTCACCGTCATCGTCCCGGCCTCCCTCTCCCTCTCCGTCGCCGTCGTCGCCGTCGCCCTGCCCGCGCTCCTGCCCGTGTCCGTCTCCGGCGTCCTCATGAGTCCCATATCGCGCCGTAGGCCGGGATGCCGCGTCGCTCCAGTCCGTGCACCACCTGCCAGGTCAGCTTCTTGTTGGAGATGCAGATCACGGCCTCCGCGCCGAAGTCGCGGTACGCCGCGTGGGCGAGCGCGAGCATGTCGGGCTTGCCGTCGCGCGAGGTGTCCCAGACGACGGCCTGCGGCTGGACGGCGAGGATCTCCTCCACGAGGGCGTCACCGTAGGTCGCACGGGGGTCCCGGGTCGCCCAGACCAGGCGGGAGGGCACCTCGGCGGCCAGCAGGTGGGGCAGGCAGGGGCCGATGCCGCTGCCGGTCGCCACGTAGACCACCTTCGTGAACAGGACCTCGATGTTGGCGACTCCGGCGGTGGCGATGCCCTTCGTCCACACCTTCGCCGGGAGATCGTCGATGAAGGAGCCGGTCCAGTCGCCCGCCCGGGAGATCGTCAGCCGGAAGCCGGACTCGCCGGGAGCGGGGACGTTCGCGAAGGAGTGCCATTCCGTCAGCGGGCTGCGGCTGATGGCGGTCGAGGAACCGGCGAACGGGGTCACGCCGTGGTCGAAGCGGGCCAACGCCACGTGTGAGGAGGGGCGTTCGGTGCGGACGTCCACGCGGCGCAGCCGCAGCCAGGGCAGCGCCACGCTGAACGTCACGAGGGCGAGGACCGCCAGGGACAGGGGGCCCGGCGCGGCCATCAGGGTGTGCGTCCAGAAGAGGGCGAGGGCGCTCCAGCCGCCGAAGCGGTGGATCCTCTCGAAGGCGTCGTGGCGGCGGGAGCGGAAGGGGGGCAGCGCCGTCGCGACGATCACCGCGAGCAGGGCGGTCAGGGCACAGCCCACCGCCAGCAGGGGCCCGTCGGTCGTCCTCAGCGTCAGCGCCGTGAACCACGCGGCGCCGGCCAGCGCGGCGCCCACGTGCAGTCCACCGAAGTGGTAGACCTTGCCGAGCGTGCGGCGCAGTCGCAGCGGCCAGTGCGTCGGGGCGGAAGTCGCCATCCTGAAAAGGAGGTTGACGACGTACTGCTGGCGGATCAGCACGGCCAGCGCGAGGTTGGCGAGGGCCGCGTGCCCCAGGGACCGGTCGGACAGCGGACGGCCGGCGTACGCGTACGCGAGGTTGACAACGACGACCAGGGCCGCGAGGCGGTGGTGGTGCATCAGCCGGGGGTGGGCGAGCAGGCCGCGCAACCCGCCGGCGGGGGCGGGCAGTCCGGTCGCGGTCCGGTTCAGCGAGGTCGTCATCGGGCGCCCACCGCCGGCCGCTCCGTGGCCAGTCGCAGCAGCGCCTGCTTGTCGATCTTGCCGCGATCGGTCTCCGGCAAGAATGGCAGGGGCATGACATTCTCGGGTACGCAGTAGTAGGGCAGCGCCTCGGCGACCGCGCGACGGGCCGCGGCCGGGTCGACGTCGGCCGGGCAGACGAACGAGACCAGCGTGCGGGCGTCCCGCCGCAGGGTCACCGCGCGGGCGCAGCCGGGGACGCGCTCCAGGACCGAGGAGACGGAGTCCAGCTCGACCCGGAAGCCGCGCACCTTGACCTGGTCGTCGGTGCGGCCGAGGTGCTCCAGTTCGCCGTCGGCGGTCCAGCGGCCGAGGTCGCGGGTGCGGAACATCCGGTGGCCGCCGCCGAGGAAGGGGTCGGGGGCGTACCGCTCGGCGTTCAGCGCCCGGTCGGACAGATAGCCCGCGGAGACGCAGGCGCCCCCCGCCCACATCTCGCCGACCTCGCCCACCGGCAGCGGGCGGCGGTCGGCGTCGAGGACGTACACGGTGTTGTTGGGGGTGGGACGGCCGATCGTCAGCAGCGGGGCGGCCGGGTCATGACGGCTCATCGTGTTGACGATGGTCGTCTCCGTGGGGCCGCAGCAGTTGTAGAAGTCGGCGCGCAGCGCCCAGCGGTCGGCCAGGGGGCGGGGGCAGGGCTCCCCCGCGACGGCCACCGCGCGCACCCGGGGGCAGGCCGCCGGGTCGATGCCGGACAGGACGGTCGGGGTCGCGATCAGCACGGTGGCCGTGCGCGCGGCGGCGGCGATGTCCCTGCCGCGGACGACCAGGGTGGCGCCGTGCGCGAGGCAGCCCAGGATCTCCCAGGCCGCCATGTCGAAGGCGATGTTGAGGAGTTGGGCCACTCGGTCGCCGGGGCGGATGCCGAGGTCTCCGGGAGCGGTCAGGAGGAGGTTGGCGACGTTGCGGTGGGTGACCTTCACGCCGTTGGGGCGGCCGGTGGTGCCCGAGGTGAACAGGACGTAGCAGCCGTCGTCGGGGGCGACCGGGCGGCGAGGGTCCGGGGCGGGGCGGCCGGCGCGCTCGCCGAGGGGGCCGCCGGCCGGGTCGCCGAAGGTTTCGCCGCGAGGGTCGCCGGGACGGTCGTCGAAAGGACCGTCCAGGGTGAGCACGAGCGGGCCGGGCGGGACGTTCGACGCGTGTTCGCGCAGGGTGAGGACGACGGCGGCGCCGGCGGTGCGGACCACGTGGTCGAGCTGGCCGCGGGGCGTGATGCCGATGTCCTGGGGGACGTAGGCCGCGCCCGCCTTCAGGATCCCGAGCAGGCCCACCGCCATGGCCGTGGAGCGGCGGACGAAGAGGCCGACGTGGTCGCCGGCGCCGACGCCCGCGCGGGCGAGCCGGGCGGCGACGGCGTCGGCGCGGCGGTTCAGCTGGGCGTAGCTGAGGGTCGCGCCCTCGTGCTCCACGGCGATCGCGTCCGGGACGGCGCGTGCGTGGCGTTCGACGGCGTGGTGGATCAGCGGATCCGGGACCGGGACGGCCGGGCCGTGGCCGTACTGCCGGAAGAGACGCCGGTCGCGGGGGGTGAGGTGGCGCAGAGGCATGACGGAGAGACCTCCAGGCTGCTTCGAGTGTCGGTGACATGCCCAAGGGCGGCGGCATGCCCGTGTGGTCGAAAGCCGTGCGGGGCCGTGCGATGCCGTGCGGTCGGTGCGGGGGCCGGGCGGCGTGGAGCGGTACCGAGTGGGCTCGCCCCGGTGCGGAGCGGGATGGTGCGGAGCGGGGCGGTGCGGGCGCCGATCGGCGCGGCGCCATGCGGTGCGGCGCGATGCGATGGGGCGCGATGCGATGGGGCGCGGGGCGATGCGATGGGGCGCGGGGCGGTGCGACACCGGGCGGGCTCGTGCGAGGCGAAATGCGGTCCTGAGCGTCGACTGTACTGCTGGCCCTTCACCTTTCAACCAGGTGTGACCGGCCAACTACCGACAGGGAATGAGTCACGTGTGGCGTCTTGCGCCGCAACGGCAACTTCCGCCCTCTCGACGACGACTCTCCCGGGGTGGTCTGCGCCCGTGACGGCCGCTCCTCACGAGCGCACCAGCCCGGCGGGGAGGGCGCCACCACACCGCCGTAACAGGAGACCGCACGGCGCGTAACACGGCCGAAGCACGCTGGGGCGCATGCGGACCGCCTCGACGCCCACCCACTGCCCGTACTGCGCCCTGCAATGCGGGATGGCCCTGTCGCCCCTGCCCACGGGGGGCGTCGAGGTGGTCGAGCGTCCCGACTTCCCGGTGAACCGGGGAGCCCTGTGCGGCAAGGGCCGCACGGCGCCGGCGGTGCTCTCCTCCGCGGTGCGGCTGACCTCCCCTCTGGTGCGCTCGGGCGGCGAGCTGGTCCCGGCCACGTGGGAGGAGGCCCTGGACCGGATCGCCTCGGAACTGGGCCGGATCCGGGACGAGCACGGGCCCGACGCGCTCGGCGTGTTCGGCGGGGGCGGGCTGACCAACGAGAAGGCGTACACGCTCGGCAAGTTCGCGCGGGTCGTCCTCGGCACCTCGCAGATCGACTACAACGGCCGCTTCTGCATGTCGTCCGCCGCGGCCGCCGGCGTCAGGGCGTTCGGGCTGGACCGGGGGCTGCCCTTCCCGCTGGAGGACGTCCCGCGGACCGGGTGCGTGATCCTCGTCGGGTCCAACCTCGCCGAGACCATGCCGCCCTCGCTGCGCTTCTTCAGCGAACTGCGCGACAACGGCGGCACGTTGATCGTGATCGACCCGCGCCGTACGAGGACCGCCGAGCAGGCCGACCTGCACCTCGCGCCCCGGCCGGGCACGGATCTCGCGCTGGCGCTCGGGCTGCTGCACCTGGTCGTGGCCGAGGGACGGGTCGACGAGGAGTACGTGCGCGAACGCACCGCCGGCTGGGAGGAGGCCCGGGCGGCCGCCATGGCCCACTGGCCGGAGTACGTGGAACGGATCACGGGGGTGTCCGTTCCGCACCTGCGGGAGGCCGTGCGGCTGTTCTGCGAGCCCGAGGCCGCGATGGTGCTCACCGCGCGCGGCCCCGAGCAGCAGTCGAAGGGGACCGACACGGTCGGGGCGTGGATCAACCTGTGTCTGGCGACGGGCCGGGCGGGGCGCCCCCTCAGCGGCTACGGCTGCCTGACCGGCCAGGGCAACGGACAGGGCGGCCGCGAGCACGGCCAGAAGGCCGACCAGCTCCCCGGCTACCGCAAGCTCGACGACCCGGCGGCACGGGCGCACGTCGCCGAGGTGTGGGGCGTGGACCCCGACTCGCTGCCCGGCCCCGGACGCAGCGCCTACGAGCTGCTCGACGCGCTGGGCACGGACATCCGCGCACTGCTGCTCATGGGATCCAACCCGGTGGTGTCGGCGCCGCACGCCGCGCACGTCGAGGACCGCATCAGGTCCCTCGACTTCCTCGCCGTCTGCGACGTCGTGCTCTCGGAGACGGCGGCCCTCGCGGACGTCGTCCTGCCGGTCACCCAGTGGGCGGAGGAGACGGGGACGACCACCAGCCTGGAGGGCAGGGTCCTGCTGCGCCGACGGGCGATCGACGCCCCGGACGGCGTGCGCAGCGACCTGGAGGTGCTGCACGAACTGGCGACCCGGCTGGGCGTCGAGAAGGGCTTCCCCGTCGAACCCGAGGAGGTCTTCGAGGAACTGCGGCGGGCGAGCGCCGGCGGGATCGCGGACTACTCCGGGATCACCTACCGCAGGCTCGCCGAGGAGAACGGCGTGTTCTGGCCCTGCCCGGCCCGCGACGACGGGCCCGCGCCCGGCACGCCCCGCCTCTTCCTCGACCGGTTCGCCACACCGGACGGCCGGGCCCGCTTCGCCCCCGTCGCGCACCGCCCGAACGCCGAGGAGCCGGACGACGACTATCCCGTGCTGCTCACCACGGGGCGGGTCGTCGCGCAGTACCAGTCCGGCGCGCAGACCCGGCGCGTGGAGGAGCTGAACGCCGCCGCCCCCGGCCCGTTCGTGGAGCTGCATCCCCGGCTGGCCGCGCGGCTCGGCGCGGCCGAGGGCGACCGGCTGGCGGTCGTCTCCCGGCGCGGACGCGCCGTCGCCCCGGCCCGGATCACCACGGGCATCCGCCCGGACACCGTCTTCATGCCGTTCCACTGGCCGGGCGAGGGCCGCGCCAACACCCTGACCAACCCGGCCCTGGACCCCATCTCCCGCATGCCGGAGTTCAAGTCCTGCGCCGTGCGCGTCGAACTCGCCTGACGGCCGCGCGACCAGCCGCCGCGACCCGCCGGGCGGCCGTGCCGGCAGCCGAGGGCAGGCCGGCAGCCGAAGCCGGGAGGGCGGCCGGAGCTAGGAGGGCAGGCGCAGGGACAGGCCGTCCAGGACGACCTCCAGGCCGTAGTGGAACTTCTCGTCGCGCAGGCCCGCGGGGTCGGCGACCGCCGCGGCGGCGTCGGTGTAGCCGTCGGTCAGATGCTCGTGCCCGGCCGCGGCCCGCTGGGCGGCCGGCATGAGGCGGGCGATGAAGTCGGCCTCGCTCTCGCCCGAGCGCGCGACGGTGGTGAGCCAGGCGGCCTCGGTGGTGCTCATGCCGATGACGTAGGACAGGACGGTGTCGATGGCGCGGTTCGGCTCCGGGAAGCCGGCGGCCGCGAACAGCGCGGCGAGCCGCTCCGAGAACGACATGAGGTTGGGACCGAGGTAGGCGAGCCCGGCCTGGCCCAGGACCGAGGACAGCCAGGGGTGCCGCAGGCCCGTCGCACGGAAGGCGGCGGCGGCCTCGGTGACGGCCGCTCGCCAGCCGGCCGAGCCCGCGTCCGGCACCCGGATCTCGGCCGCGACCTCGTCCACGGCCAGCTCCATCAGCTCGTCCTTGGTGGCGACGTGCCGGTAGAGGGAGGTCGCGCCCGCGTTCAGCCGGGAGCCCAGCTTGCGCATGCTCAGCGCCTCGATGCCGTCGGCGTCCAGCATCGCGATCGCCTCCCGCACGATGGCGTCCCGGCTGAGCGCGGGCTGGTCGGGCTCCCGGCGCTGCCGGGCCCAGACGGACGGGACGGGGCCGGCGTTCTTCGTCCTGGCGGTCACGGTTCCACTCCCTGAGGGTCGGCGGGGTCGGCAGCCTGCCGGCGTACGTCGTGCGCTCCCAGCGTACAGAGTTCCCCGTTGCGCACAGCGTTCCGGTCTGCGTACAGTGTGCGCAGCGGACGGAACACCGTACGCACAAGCCGGAACAGTGTGCGCAGCAAGCGAACGACGTGCGCACCACGGAGGGGGCAGGACGCCATGGAAACCCGTAATCCACGCCGCTGGTGGATCCTCGTCGTGCTGTGCCTGAGCACGCTGGTGCTCACGATCGACAGCATGGCGCTGACCGTGGCGGTGCCCTCGATGACCGAGGACCTCGGCGCCGACGCCCAGGACACCCAGTGGATCCTCGACTCCTACATCCTGGTCTTCGCCGGCCTGCTGCTGACCTCGGGAAGCCTCGGCGACCGCTTCGGCCGCCGGAAGGTGATGCTCGTGGGCCTGGCGGTCTTCGGCGCGGCCTCGCTGGCCGCGACGCTGTGCGCCGACCCCGCAGAAGTGATCGCCGTGCGCGTCGCGATGGGCGTCGGCGGGGCGCTGATCATGCCGTCCACCCTCTCGATCCTCATCACCGTCTTCGACGAGGAGGAACGCGGCCGCGCCATGGCGGCCTGGGGCTCGGTGTCGATGCTGGGCCTGGTCGGCAGCCCGGTCCTGGGCGGCGTCCTGATCGACCACTTCTCCTGGCACGCGATCTTCTTCGTCAACGTCCCCGTCGTCCTCCTGGCGGCGGTCGCCGCCGTGATCCTGATGCCGGAGTCCAGGGCCCCCTGGCAGAAGCCCGATCCGCTGGGCGCGGTGCTCTCGGCCGTCGGCATGACGGCCCTGGTCTGGTGGATCATCGAGCTGCCGGAGCACGGCGCGCTGGGCGGCCGCTCCACCCTCACCCTGCTCGTCGCCGTCGTCGGCCTGGCGGGCTTCGTGGTCTGGGAGCACGTCACCCCCTCGCCGATGGTCCCGCTGGCCCTGTTCAAGCACCGCAACTTCAGCGGCGGTTCGCTCTCCCTGGCCCTGGTCCAGACGGGCAACGGCGGTCTGCTGCTGGTCCTCACCCAGTACCTTCAGTTCGTCCTCGGCTATTCCCCCGTCAAGGCGGGTCTCGCCTTCCTGCCGCTCGCCGTGGCCGCGCTGATCGGCAACGGCGCGGGCGTGAACTTGGCCGCGAGGATCGGCAACCGGTTCGTGATCCTGGCGGGCATGCTCGTGATGGTCGCCTGCTTCGCCCTGCTGACGACCGTCGACGCCGACTCCGGCTTCACCGTCCCGGCGATCGCCCTCGGGCTGCTCGGTCTCGGGGCGGGCCTGGCCATGCCGGCCGCCGTCGGCGCGCTGATGAGCACCATCCCCGCGGACAAGGCCGGCGTCGGCTCGGCCCTCAACGACACCATCCAGCAGGCCGGCACCGCCCTGGGCATCGCCATCCTCGGCTCCCTGCTGACCAGCGGCTTCGCCGACGGGATGCCCGCCGACGCCCCCGAGGCGGCCCGCCGCTCGATCGGCGGGGCGCTGGCCGCGGCCGACGGGGACGCGGGCCTGGTCCGTGCCGCCCGGGAGGCCTTCACCGACTCGATGGCGACGACGTTCACGGTCGGTGCGATCGGCGTCCTCGCCGCCGCGGTCCTGGCCACACTGGTGATGCGGGACGGCGGGACCCGCCGCCCGGCCACCGGGACGGAGGCGGACGACAGCCCGCGGAGGGAGAACGCGCGGCTCCCGGAGCGGCCGGAGCGGTCGGAATTGGTCGGCTGAGATCCCCCGGTCACCCGGGATCCGCTGAGCGGCAGGTCGCCCGGGATCGGTCGACCGGCCGAGAGATCCGCGCGGCTGTCGTCCCGGCACCGGAAAGGCCGGCGCCCCGAGAGGGGGCGCCGGCCTCCGTGCGTCAGCCGGTCGTCGTCCAGCCCGGGACGGTGGGCAGGACCTGCTGCGCGATGCGCAGCAGCGCCGCGTCGTCCGGGCGGGCGTGGTCCTTGCGCCAGACGGTCAGTTCGTAGGAGCCGCCGCGGTCCTTGGCGTCGGGGGCGACGACGAGGGCCCGGGCGACGCTGCCGGGGCCGGTCTCGGACTTGCCGCCACCGAGGTTGAAGCGGATGGCGATCGTCTGGGTCGAGTAGAGCACCGCGGGGTGGCCCGCGACCGTCCGCGCCTGCGCCTCGTCCAGCAGGCCCGCCATCCGGGCGATCGGGAGACGGTCGTAGGAGCGCGTCAACTGCACCGTGTAGGTGTCCAGTTGGACGGTCGCCTCGGGCGTCGGGATCTGCTCGTCGCCCGTGCCGATCGAGCCGTCGCTGCCGTAGGCCGTCACCGCCCGCTCGCGCGGCGTGCCGAGGAGCGTCGGCAGGTCGGCCCGGTTCAGCGCCGTGCACAGCTGCGTCCCGGAAACGCGGTGGGCCGCCTTCGCGACGGCCTCGGCCTTCTTGTCCGCCTCGCTGGGCGAACAGGTCGCGGGCTCGTCGGCGGCCTTGGCGTCGTTCTTCTGGAGCACGAACAGCGCGCCCCCCAGCGCGCCGACCACCACCAGCGCCGCTATCGCCTGGGCCCACGGGTTCGGACCCTTTTCGGGCGCGGCAACTTCTTCGCTCATGTCCCCCACTGTCCCCATTGCCCCGGCGCTCACGGCGCCCCGAGCCCCCTGCGCGCGCCGGTTGCGCGCGGAGGGAGCGTAACGGCTGCCCCGGCCCCACGGAAGCGGGTTCGGCACCGGGCTCCCGGGAGGGAACGCCCGGGAGGCGGAGGCGGAGGCGGAGGCGGAGGCGGAGCGGCCCCGGCCCGGTCGCCGTGGCCGGGGGTGGCGCCCGAGGACGGGAGACCCCGGGCGGAGGACCTGGTACCCGGCGGCCGCGTCGGCTTCCCCGGCGCCCGGGGAGGCTCCCCCGGGCGCCGGTTCGGGCTCAGTTCACGTTGACGGCGCTCCAGGCCGCCGCCACGGTGTTGTACTCCGTGCTGCCCGCGCCGTAGAGGTCCTTGGCCGCGTTCAGGGTCGCCGCCCTGGCCCCGGCGTAGTTCGTCGAGGACGTCATGTAGACGGTCAGGGCCCGGTACCAGATCGCGCCGAGCTTGTCGCGGCCGATGCCGGTGACCGTGGAGCCGTTGGACGTCGGGGAGTTGTAGGAGACGCCGTTGACCGTCTTGGGTCCGCTGCCCTCGGCGAGGAGGTAGGCGAAGTGGTTGGCGACGCCGGAGGAGTAGTGGACGTCGAGGTTGCCGACCGAACTGCTCCAGTTGTCCGCCGACTTGCCGTCCCTGCTGGGCTTGTCCATGTAGCGCAGGGCGTCCTTGCCGAAGCCGGAGCGGACGATCTTCTCGCCGATCAGGTAGTCGCCGACGTCCTGGCTGTTGTTCGCGTGGAACTCGACCAGCGAGCCGAAGATGTCGGACGTCGCCTCGTTGAGGCCGCCCGACTCACCCGAGTAGGTCAGCTTGGCGGTCTTGGAGGTCACGCCGTGGGACATCTCGTGGCCGGCCACGTCCAGGGCGACGAGCGGGCCCATCTGGGTGCCGTCGCCGTCGCCGTAGGTCATGCAGAAGCAACTGTCGTCCCAGAAGGCGTTGTTGTAGCTGTTGCCGTAGTGGACGCGGTTGTAGGAGCCCTTGCCGTCGTTGCCGATGCCGTTGCGACCGTGCACGTTCTTGTAGTAGTCCCAGGTCGCGTCGGTGCCGTACTGGGCGTCCACCGCGGCGGTGGAGCGGTCGGCGGCGGCCCCCGTGCCCCAGTGGTTGTCCGCGTCCGTGAACAGGGTCGCGGGGGCGCGGCTGATGCAGATGCCGAAGATGCACAGGTCGGTCTTGTTGGCCGCGTCACCGGTGTAGGTGTTGCCGCGCGTGGGGTCCTTGAGCTGGTACGTCGATCCCGAGAGGGTCGTCTCCAGCGGGACCGTGCCGCCGTACAGGGACTTGCCGTCGCCGGTGGCCGTCTCGATCGTGTCCCAGGCGTCGATCTGGGCGCCGGTGCGGGCGTCGGTGAGCACCGCGCGGGCGACCGGGTTGCCCAGCGGGTCGAGGGCGACGACGTTCGTCCGCCAGGCCAGCTTCGGGGCGCCGTGCAGGGCGTCGACGACGAGCTGGGGCTTGGCCTTGACCTGCTTCAGCGACTCGCCCAGGTTGGCCGCGCGCAGGGCGTTGACGGCGACGTCGGCGGCCTTGGGCGCCGACACCTTCGGGGTGATGCTCGCCAGCGAGATCGCCGCCCTCGTCGCCCGGTCGGCGCCGCGGAAGGCGCCGTCGCGACCGAGGTGGACGACGAAGTCGCCGCCGAGGACCGGGAGCTGACGGTAGGTGCGGTCGTAGCGGACGTGCTGGGCGCCGTCCTTGTCGACGATCACGTCCCGCACGGACGTGCCCTGCACGGAGCTGAGACCCAGGGTGGCCGCGTGGTCGGCGAGGGCCGCCGCCGCGTGGTCGAGCGCGGTCGCCCTGGTCGGTCTGTCGGCCGCGTCGGCGGCCGGGGACAGTACGGCGGCCAGGAGCGTCGCCGTGGTGGCGGCGATGCCGGCGGTGGCGAGACGGGAACCTCGGACGTGCTGCCGTATCCGACTCATCAGTGTCTTCGGTCTCCTCGGGAGGGCGCCGTGGGGGGCGCGTGTGGGGGTGGCCGGTGAGGGCCTGTGGAGGTGGCGCTGATGTCGTCCTGGCATTTAAGAGGGCATGACATGTCATGTCCATAGCGCATACGCAACGGACCGGTGAGGGGCCGGTGTGGGGAGAGAATCGTTTTCGTGATCGCCCCCGAACTCCCCTTCTTCGTCTACGGCACGCTCCGCCCCGGCCAGGTCAACCACGACCTCCTGCTGCGCGGTCGCACCCTGCGCGAGGAACCGGCCCGGCTGGCGGGCGCGCTGCTGTACGACGGCCCCGGCTACCCCTACGCCGTCGAGGCGCCGGGCGAGGCGGACGCGATGGTCTCCGGCGACCTCGTGACGGCCCGCCCCGAGGAGTACGCCCGGCTGCTCGCCGACCTCGACCGGCTGGAGGAGTACGCGCCGGGCGACCCGCGCAACCTTTACGAGCGCGTCGCGCGCGAGGTGCTCCGCGTGGACGGCGCCACGCCCGTGCGCGCCTGGGTGTACGTCGCCGCGCCCGCCGTCGCCGCCGGACTGCGGGCCCGGGGGAAGCCGATCGAGGGCGGCGCCTGGCCGGCCCGCCGGTGAGCGCTGGCACCGCCCGCCGGTGAGCGCCGAGGCGGTGCGCCGCCACCGCCGACACGCTGCGCCGGTGAGCGCCTCACCCGTTCACACGCCCCGCGGAAACTTTTCCGCACACGACCGCCGCCACGCCGGTGACCTGCTGAAACAGCGGCGCGAACCGGCCCGGGCAGCGCCGATCTGACACCCATTCATCCCATTCCTGACACCCCCTCAGCAAGCGCGCCCGCCGCGCGGCGACTTACCTCGGAAGGGCAGGGATTCCCCAAGAGCCCGGAGGAGCACCGATGCGACGACGTACCGTCCGGCACGCCACCCCCCGTGCCGGCCGTCGCCCGGTCCGCCGCACCGCCCGCCGTGTCGTCCGCCGCACCGCCCGCGTGCTCACCGGCGCCGCGCTCGCCGCCACCGCGGCGGCCGGGGTCGCCGCGCCCGCACACGCCGCGGGCGTCGGCTCCGCCTCCCCCGGCGACCGGCTGGAGATCTACCCCGGCACCGCCGTGCCGGGCGGAGAGGTCTCGGTGGACACGGCGGCCTGCGGGGACGGCGAGCCGGCGGCCGGCGACGCCGGGGCGGTGGGCGCCGGACGCTTCACGCTCGCGCCCACCGCGCACGAGGGCGAGGCCGTCGGCCGGTTCCGGGTGCCGCCGAGCGCGCAGCCGGGCACCTACGAGCTCGTCGCGGAGTGCGCCGGGGACGGGCGGCGGATCACCGGCGACCTGGTGGTCGTGCTGGCCTCCGACCGGCAGCCGGTGCCTCCGCGCGGAAGTGTCAAGACGGGGGTCGGCGGCGCTCTGGGCCCCGACCCCGTTCAGACCGCGGCCGGTGTGGCGGCTCTCGCCGTCGCCGCCGCGGGCGGTACCTGGCTCCTGCATCGCCGGGCGAGAGGCGACGGGATCTGACGGACACCCTCCGCCGTCCGTCAGCCGGTACCGCATGTCCCCTCCCCCTCCGGGCCCGACGCCCCTCGCGGCCCGGAGGGGGCACGGGCCCCCTCCCTCGCGGACCTCCGTTCGTCCGGAACCCGTCCGTCCCGGACCTCCGTGCCCGCGGAGGGACCGGCACGCACGGACGCGGCTCCGTGCACGGCTTCGGACACTCGGCCCGTTCAGGAATCAGCCCTCACACGAATCAGCCCTCCCAGGGATCGGCGCGTACCGGGACCAGCCCGTACACGGACAGGGGGAACGTCATGCGCAGGGTCGGCAACACCGCCATAGCGGCCGTCACGGCGGCCTCCCTGTGCTGCGGCGCCTGGCTGCTGCACAGCGGCGCCGAGGGGAGCCCCCCGCCGCAGCCGTCCGCGGCCCAGGCCCGCTCCGACGGCCCGCAGCGGTCCGGCCGGACCGCCCCGGCGCTGCCGCCCTCCGCGCCCGACCGCGTCCGCATCCCCTCGATCCACGTGGACGCCCCGCTGACGGGCCTCGCCCTCACCGCCTCCGGCAGCCTCGGCGTCCCGCCCGCCGCGAAGAAGAACCTCGCCGGCTGGTACGAGGCCGGCACCACCCCCGGCGAGACGGGCACCGCCGTCGTCGCCGGCCACGTCGACAACGCCGACGGTCCCGCCGTCTTCTACGACCTGGGAGCCCTGCGCAAGGGCAGCACCGTCGAGGTGGACCGGCGCGACGGACGGGTCGCGGTGTTCACCGTGGACGCCGTCGAGGTCTACCGCACCCGCGACTTCCCCGACGCGAAGGTGTACGGCGCGGCGGACCGGCCCGAGTTGCGGGTGATCACCTGCGGCGGGGACTACACGGAGGCGACCGGCTACCAGGGGAACGTGGTCGTGTTCGCCCACCTCACCGGCAGCCGCTGAGAGCCCGCCGCCCCGGACCCCGGGGCCCGGGACCCGGGACCCGGGGCCCCCGGACCGCCCGCCGCACGCCACCCGCCACCCGCCGTCGACGGGCGCGCGACCGCCGACCGTCCCGGCGCCGGCCGCGGCGGCGCACGTGAGCGGCGCCCGAGGCGCGGGGGCGGGAACCCTCACACCTGCTCGGCGGTCCTGCTGAGGGCAGCGTTCCTCGCGGGAAACAACGGTGATGCGGCCGGGTAACCTCCGCCACGCACGCTCTCGGACATGACCTCGCAATCGCGTGTGGTGGTGCTCGGCGCCGGCCTCGCGGGCGTACGACTCGCCCGCAGGCTCGGCGAACTGGGCGTGCCCGCGCTGCTCGTCGGCGACGAGGAGCACCGGCCCTACAACCGGGTCCTGCTCGCCGAGGTGCTGGCCGGCCGCTACTCCCCCGACGTGATCGCGCTGCCCGCGCCCGCCGGACCGGTCCGGGCCAGGGTCACCGGCATCGACCGCTCCCGGCGGGTCCTCGTCTGCGCGGACGGCTCGCGGATCGCCTACGGCACGCTCGTGCTGGCCACCGGCTCCAACCCGGTCCTGCCGCCCCTGCGCGGCCTGTTCACCCCCGACCACGTCCTGCCGGAGGGCGTCCACGCCTTCCGCACCATGGACGACTGCCTCGGTCTGTCGAAGGCGGTGCGGGCGGGCGTCCGGGCGGTCGTCATCGGCGGCGGACTCCTCGGCGTCTCCGCGGCCCGCGCGCTCGCGGTGCGCGGCGCCCAGGTCGTCCTCGCCCAGCAGGCCGAGCGCCTCATGGAACGCCAGCTCGACCCGAACGCCTCCCGGCTGGTGCGCCGCCACCTCGAGGACCTCGGCGTCGAGGTGCACACCGAGTGCCGGGTGCGCGACGTGCGCTGCCTCGGCGGCGCCGTCCGGTCGGTCGAGATGGCCGACGGCTACGCCCTCGACGCCGATCTGGTGGTGCTGGCCTGCGGGGTCTCCCCGCGCGCCGGACTCGCCAGGGACGCCGGGATCGCCGTCCACAAGGGCGTCCTCGTCGACGACGCCCTGCGCACCTCCGACCCGCACGTCCGGGCGATCGGCGACTGCGCGCAACACGACGGGACCGTGTACGGTCTCGCCGCCCCGGCGCTGGAACAGGCCGACGTGCTCGCCGCGTCCCTGGCCGGCGACCCGGACGCCCGCTACACCGGCACCCGCGCCCTCACCCGGCTCACCCTCGCCGGGGGCGGCGCCCTCGGCCCCGCCGGGACCGGCGCCTTCGACCTCGCCGCGTTCGGCGAGACCGAGCCCCGCCCCGGCGACGACGTCGTGCAGCTCGCCGACGCCACCCGCGGCACCTACCGCAAGGTCGTCGTCCGCGACGACCGCCTGGTCGGCGGGGTCCTCGTCGGCGAACTCGGCACCGTCGGCGCGCTCGCGCGCGCCTGGGAGGGAGCAGAGCCGCTCCCCTCCGACGGCGGCCCCCTGCTCCACCTGCTCACCAACGACGGAGGCACCTGATGACCGCCACTGAGGGGGCCACCCCCACGATCGTGCTCGTCGGCCACGGGATGGTCGGCCAGCGCTTCCTCGAAGCGATCGCCGAGCGCGGCCTGACCGCCACCCACCGCGTGGTCGTGCTGTGCGAGGAGCCACGGCCCGCCTACGACCGCGTGGCGCTGACCTCGTACTTCTCGGGCAGGACGGCCGAAGACCTGTCGATGACCGACATGGCGTTCCTCGAGACGCACGGCATCGAGCTGTACGTCGGCGACCCGGCGCAGACCGTCGACCGCGAGGCCAGGAAGGTCGTCGCCCGCTCCGGCCGGGTCTTCGCGTACGACACCCTCGTCCTCGCCACCGGCTCGTTCCCCTTCGTCCCCCCGGTCCCCAACAAGGACGCCGAGGGCTGCTTCGTCTACCGCACGATCGACGACCTGCTGGCCATCGAGAAGTACGCCGAGAAGGCGACCACCGGCGCGGTGGTCGGCGGCGGCCTGCTCGGGCTGGAGGCCGCCGGCGCCCTGAAGGGCCTCGGACTGACCTCCCACATCGTGGAGTTCGCGCCCCGGCTGATGCCCGTCCAGGTCGACGCGGGCGGCGGCGCGGCCCTGCTGCGCACCATCGAGGACATGGGCCTGTCCGTCCACACGGGCGTGGGCACCCAGGAGATCGTCGTCGACGAGTCCGGCGCGGTCACCGGCATGCGGCTCTCCGACGGCTCCGAACTCGCCACCGACATGGTCGTGTTCAGCGCCGGCGTCCGCCCCCGCGACCAGCTCGCCCGCGACTGCGGTCTGAGCGTCGGCGAGCGCGGCGGCATCGCGGTCGACGAGCGGTGCCGCACGGTCACCGACCCCCACGTGTTCGCCATCGGCGAGTGCGCCCTGGCCGCCGACGGCCGCGTCTACGGCCTGGTCGCCCCCGGCTACGAGCAGGCCGAGACGGCCGCCGCGGCCATCGCCGACGACGAGTCGGAGCAGCTGTCCTTCACCGGCGCCGACCTCTCCACCAAGCTGAAGCTGCTCGGCGTGGACGTGGCCTCCTTCGGCGACGCCCACGGCGCGGCCGAGGACTGTCTGGACGTCGTCTACTCCGACTCCCGCGCCGGGCTGTACAAGAAGCTGGTCATCGGGCGCGACGGCACGCTGCTCGGCGGCATCCTGGTCGGCGACGCCGACGCGTACGGCACGCTGCGCGCCTTCACCGGATCCGTGCCGCCCGTGGCCCCCGAGTCGCTGGTCCTGCCGGCCGGCGCCGGGGAGTCCGTGCAGCTCGGCCCGTCCGCGCTGCCGGACGAGGCGATCGTCTGCTCCTGCCACAACGTGTCGAAGGGCACGATCCGCGGCGCGGTCACCGAGCACTCCTGCACGACCGTGCCCGAGGTGAAGAAGTGCACCAAGGCCGGTACCGGCTGCGGCAGTTGCGTCAAGGTCCTCGGCCAGCTGGTCGCCGCCGAGCTGGAGGCGAGCGGCGTCGAGGTCGACAAGGGCCTGTGCGGCTGCTTCGCGCAGACCCGCGAGGAGCTGTACGAGATCGTCCTCGCCCTGCGCATCAACACCTACCAGGACCTGCTGGACCGCTACGGCCGCGACGGCGCCCGCGGCGGCGACGGCTGCGACGTCTGCAAGCCCGCGATCGGCTCGATCATCGCGTCGCTCGCCCCGAGCATCGGCGCGAGCGGGTACGTCCTGGACGGCGAGCAGGCGGCGTTGCAGGAGACCAACGACCACTTCCTCGCCAACCTCCAGAAGAACGGCTCCTACTCGGTCGTCCCGCGCATCCCCGGCGGTGAGATCACCCCCGAGGGCCTCATCGTGATCGGCGAGATCGCCCGCGACTTCGGCCTCTACACGAAGATCACCGGCGGTCAGCGCATCGACATGTTCGGCGCGCGCGTCGAGCAACTCCCGCTCATCTGGACCCGGTTGGTCGACGCCGGCTTCGAGTCGGGCCACGCGTACGGCAAGTCCCTGCGCACCGTGAAGTCCTGCGTCGGCCAGACCTGGTGCCGCTACGGCGTCCAGGACTCCGTCCGCATGGCCATCGACCTGGAGCTGCGCTACCGGGGCCTGCGCTCCCCGCACAAGCTCAAGTCCGCCGTCTCCGGCTGCGCCCGCGAGTGCGCCGAGGCCCAGTCGAAGGACTTCGGCGTCATCGCCACCTCCAACGGCTGGAACCTCTACGTCGGCGGCAACGGCGGCGCGACCCCGCGCCACGCGGACCTCCTCGCCCAGGACCTCACCGACGCCGAACTGATCCGGCTGATCGACCGGTTCCTGATGTTCTACATCCGCACCGCCGACCGCCTGGAGCGCACGTCGACCTGGCTGGAGCGCATCCCGGGCGGCCTGGACCACGTCCGCGACGTCGTCGTGGAGGACTCCCTCGGCATCTGCGAGGAGCTGGAGTCCCTGATGACCGCACACGTGGCGCACTACGCCGACGAGTGGGCGACCACCATCAACGACCCCGAGAAGCTGGCCCGGTTCGTGTCCTTCGTGAACGCCCCCGACACCCCCGACCCCGTCGTCGGCTTCGTCCCCGAGCGCGAGCAGATCAAGCCCGACCTGCCGCTGCTGACCATCGGCCACCGTCCCCTGGAAGGAAGCGCCCAGCGATGACCCTGGCACCCGAGACCACCGACCTGAAGGTCCAGCTCCAGCTCGAGGAAGGCGGACCGCACTGGTTCACCGTCTGCGACCTGAGCCGGCTCGTCCCCGGCCGCGGCGTGGCCGCACTGCTGCCCGACGGCCGCCAGGTCGCCCTGTTCCGCGACCGCTCCGGCGCCCTGTACGCCGTCGACAACCGGGACCCGTTCAGCGGCGCGGCGGTCCTCTCCCGAGGCCTGACCGGCACGCACCAGGGTCGCCCGTTCGTCGCCTCCCCGCTCCTCAAGCAGCGTTTCGACCTGGTGAGCGGTCAGTGCCTGGACGACGACACGGTGCGCGTCGCCACCTACGAGGTCAGGACGGCGACCCCGGACGCCGCCCCCGCCCTCAGCGCGTGAGGACGTCGTAGGACACGCCGGTCAGCTGCTCGGACGCGGCCCACAGCCGCCGGCCCGCCCGGTCGTCCCGGGTCCAGGGCGCCCGCCACGACGGTGCGGGCGCCCCGCGCCACATCGCGAGGGACGGCCCGGTGAACGAGTCCGGGCGCACGCCCGGCGCGGTCGCCGCGTAGAGGGTGGGCAGCGCCCCGGCCTCGGCGCTCTGGGCGAGGACCCGGTTGCCGAGCGCCATCAGCCGCTCGGCGCCCCGCCGCCCCTCCGCGAGCGGACCGGCCGTCTGTAGGTTGGTCGCCGCGTACCCGGGATGGGCTGCCGCCGCGACGACGTCCGCCCCGGCGGCCTCGACCCTGCGGGCCAGCTCGTGGGTGAAGAGCAGGTTGGCCGTCTTGGAACGCCCGTAGGCGACCCAACGCCGGTACCTTCGCTCGGAGTTGAGATCATCCGGGTCGATGGCGCCGAGCAGGTGGGCCATGCTGGAGACGGTCACCACCCGCGCCCCCGCCGGGCCCTTCGCGGCTTCGAGCAGCGCGGGCAGCAGCAGCGCCGTGAGGGCGAAGTGCCCGAGGTGGTTCACCCCGAACTGCGTCTCGAACCCGTCGGCGGTGACGCCGTACGGCATGGCCATCACCCCGGCGTTGTTGACGAGCAGGTCGAGCCGCTCGCACGGCAGCGAGCCGGCGAACTCGCGCACGGAGGCGAGATCCCCGAGATCGAGCCGGCCGAACTCCACCTCCGCGCCCGGGACGTCCTCCCGCAACCGCCGCACGGCCTGCGTCCCCCGGGCCTCGCTGCGACAGGCGAGCACGACCCGCGCCCCCCGGCGGGCGAGCTCCCGCGAGGTGACGTACCCGAGCCCACTGTTGGCCCCGGTGACGACGGCGACGCGACCTCCCTGACCAGGCATGTCACGCACACTCCAGCCGACCACGACCGCACTCCCTCCACAGCGTGCGGTGCAGCCTACGGCCCCGGCCCCGCCCCCCCGAATTCCCGGGGACCGCAGTCCCTCGGCCCTCGCCCCGGCCCGCACTCACCGCTCCACCCCACTCAGTCCCGACGGATCAACTCCGGATCGATCCGCCGCCCGACCAACGGCAAGGACCCAAGAGCGGCGACGACCACGACCCCCAGAGCACAGACCAACAACAACGGCACGCCGTCCCCGTCCCAGAACACGGCCCCGCCCCCGGTGACCAGATAGCTGGACTCGGCCATCTTCCCCGTCACCACGGCGAGCACCAGACCGACGGTCAACGGCAGCACCACTTGGGCGACTTGAACGGCTTTAAGGGTCCGAGGTCTCGCCCCTAGCAAGGTCAACGCTGTGACTTGAGGACGGCGCTCCACGGCCCGGTCTGTGGCCGCAACCAGATAGGCAGCGACACCGATGACCAGCCCCAAAACCATGCCTACAGCAAGGAGGGTTTTGATGACCGTGATCTGCTGAAGCGCGGTGACCACGATGCCCGGTGTGTCCACCTCCGTCGTGGGGTCAACCCCAGCGACACCGTCGAGAACAGCACGGACGGTTGCGGGCGCCGAACTACTTACGAGAACTAGAGTCGCTTGTTCTGGACGGAAACCACGCGGCATGAATGAAGGTGGCAGAAGGACATTACCACTACTCAGCGCCGGCAGGCCCACATAGTCTCGGTAAACAACCTCCTGCTGCGGGAGCTTCACGTGCATGACATGCCGCTGCCTTCCACGACGCAGATGGAACGGGAATTCCATCCCAGGTTTGTCGATGTCGTCATAACCTTGGTTCGGGTCTCGCAGCCGAATTGGTCGCCCATCCACACAGCTGCCAGCCTCTGGAACAAAACTGCGCAATTGCTTGCACGTTGCAGCGACGGCACTGATCATCCCGGACGGCTGAGCAGCACCCAGGTCTCGCCATGAGTCCATGACAACAATATGCGCACGAACGCCTTTCACGCGCTCCCATGCCTCTTGTTTTTCCGCAGAAACCCCTTCGAGCGAAATTCGATAAAGTTGCACCGGAGAGGTGTTTTTGGATACCTGTGCCAGTTCGATGAGCACGCCTTGCACAAGCGAGGCTGAAAAAATCAGCAACACCAAACTTGTCGCAACTCGTAGAACCCCCCCGGGCTCCACCTCATTTCGCCGCATGGCAAGCCCAAGCGCAAGCGACCTGGTTGAGCGAGCCATTCTTCCAGCGAGGGACCGAGACAAGAGTGGCAGAGTAAGCACGACACCCGAACCGACCAGGACAACAGCCAAAGGAAGGAGAAACGAAGAAAGCCCGGTGTCTCGCGGCTGACGCCCAAGAGCACCCAGCACGCAGTACGCAGCCACGATCCCCAAACCAGGAAATAACGGGAGCAATCCCCACCGGCTGGGCGACTTCTCCACAGCACCGCGTCGGACATCGAGCGGGTTCTCTGCCGCCTTACGTGCACTTGATCGCCCGACGAACCATGCGAGGGTGGTGGCACCCACTACACAGGTGACGGCGGTGGGCGCAGGCAACGCCCCATCAGACGGATACCATTTGAATCCAGGAAGCCCGGTCCTTGAGACGCATTGATTGACGATCCAATACGCACAAAGACCGATGAAAGTGCCGCATAGTGCAGCCGCCACGGTCTCTGCAGCATTCACCCTCTGCGTTCCCGCCCTACTCAACCCGAGAAGGCGCAAAGCGGCAAGCCTCTTAGACCGTGCGGCGGCGGAAAGCCGGGCACATACCGAGAGGAATACTGTTAGGGGTAGCAGAACTACACCGACAAGGGTAAAACGCAGAATGTTCAGCGTCGATGGCTCCACAGTTTCATCGGGTGGATCCTCCGTACCAAAGGTCGTAACCCGTTGGGCACCGTCGAGAGCGCGGCGCTCTACTCCGACGTACGCGTACAACTCGTCTGGATGAGCCAACCCCGGGGCTCCGATCAGCCCTTTGTCTTTGCCTGGTACGAGTTGAGCAAGACCAGGCTCCCGCTTAAGCTCCTCACGGAGTTGAGGAGACAGGAAAACTTCGCCAGCTCTGGGTAGTTGACTGAGCCCCGGGGGCGGCTGAATAGACCGAACTCCCCGTGCCACAAAGACTCTGGTGAGGGGTTGGGATCCATAGGGATCAGTCCTAGTGAGCTCAAACGAATCGCCACGGGCTCCAATACAGTAGCCGTTGTAATCCACCCTGTCGCAGTCCGGATTACGCGCCGCCATCCGGCCGTCCTGCGCAGCTAGAATCCCTGGGATTGCCAAAACAACAGCGAGACAACAGACGCCGATCGCGCTACCCGCCACCATGAGCAGGAAACGTAGCCGGTTCCCTCGGCCACTCCCTGAAAGCAATCTCAGGCCGAGCATGAGTTCCCTCACGAAACCTCCCTGACTTGAGGAGTGAGCAAGCCGTCACACATGGTGTAGCGACTGTCGGCCCGCGCTGCCACTTGGTGATCGTGAGTCACCAGGAGCACGGCCGTACCCTGAGAGCGGGCGAGAGCTAGGAACTCGTCCAACACAGATGCCGCGTTGGAACTGTCAAGAGACCCTGTGGGCTCATCCGCGAAAATCACGGCAGGCCTGTGCACCAAAGCACGCGCAACCGCAATTCGTTGACTCTGCCCTCCGGAAACCTGCGATGGCCTACGGTCGCGCAGGTTGGCCAGCCCCAGTCGCTCCAAGACCTCGCCGGCAGCAGCGAGTGCAGGGGCTTTACGCTGGCCGGCCAGGCGTAGAGGCAGCGCCGCGTTCTCCTCAACAGTCAACTCAGGCAGCAGTTCACCGTACTGGAAAACAAATCCGAAGCGTTCACGGCGCAGCGTACTGAGTTCCTCGTCATCGAGGTCACCCAAAACTCGCCCCTCGAAACGGATTTCACCGCGAGCAACGGGCAGTACTCCAGCAAGGCAATACAGCAGCGATGATTTACCTGAGCCACTTTGCCCAGTAATCGCCGCGACTTCGCCGCGGCACACACTGATGCCAGCAGCCCTCACAGCGGGCGTCTCACCATAAAAGAGGTCGATGCCCGTACCACAGAGGACTTCTTGCGTACTCATGTTGCCCCCTTAAGAGCGGGAGCCCAGGGAAGACCACCTGGGCTCCAAACGATCTCGGTCAGTCGCGGTGGTGCGACACACTCTTGGTCTTCGAGCAATTGTCGGGGTGCAGGCTTCCGCGATCTCGACAAGCCCGGAGCTTCGCAGAACTGGTGTACCGCTGTGCGCCATCCCAATTAAAGTGATGCATGCTCACTGAATGACGCTGTTTTCCGTTGTACCGAACCCATCCGTGACCTTCGACCCGCACCTGCATGTAGACGTTGTGGCCATCGTCGGCAGCGTTATCGTGGAGCACTCCAGACCACTCGAAGGCCCCGTGGTTGGTGCCGGGCGGATTGAACCTGAATTCCCCTTCCAGGAACTCCACTCCACCCGAGTGAAGCTTCTCGATGCTGCCCGACTGTGTGGCCAGTGCCGTCCCCGCCCCCAGGCAGAACAAGCCAGCCGCCACCGCCGCCATCAGCGCTCTCTTCACACATACCTCCGTAACCGATGGCGACGCCGTCATCGCCATGAGTAACGGACTGTAGCGGTGCGAAAGTTGACAGAAACGATCTAGCAGCCCATATCCACCACATCAGGTGATCGACTTCCAGCCACCCCAACAAAAAGAAGACGGCACCCCCGCACAGGGTGCCGTCTCTTCGTGGGCCGGGGCCGTCGCCGATCGGTGAGGGTCGGGGACCGGCGGCGGCTCCGGGGTTCTGCGTGCGGCCGGGTGCACTTCCGGCCGCGCGGTGGCCCGACGCCTCGGGCCTCAGGGCTCAGCGGTGGTCGCTGCCCGTGGACTGGGTCGCCGCCCGGCCCGCTTCCAGGCGGGCGACCGGGATGCGGAACGGGGAGCAGGAGACGTAGTCCAGGCCCACCTCGTGGAAGAAGTGCACCGACTCCGGGTCGCCGCCGTGCTCGCCGCACACGCCGAGCTTGAGGTCGGGGCGGGTGCGGCGGCCGGCCTCGGCCGCGGACTTGACCAGGGAGCCGACGCCGTCGCGGTCGATGGTCTCGAAGGGGCTGACGCCGAAGATGCCCTTCTCCAGGTACGCGGTGAAGAAGGAGGCCTCCACGTCGTCCCGGCTGAAGCCCCACACCGTCTGGGTGAGGTCGTTCGTGCCGAAGGAGAAGAACTCCGCCGCCTCGGCGATCTGGCCGGCGGTGAGGGCCGCCCGCGGAAGCTCGATCATCGTGCCGATGGCGAGCTTCAGCTCGACGCCGGTGGCCGCCTCGACCTCGGCGATGACCTGGTCGGCCTCCTCGCGGACGATCTCCAGCTCCTGCACGGTGCCGACCAGCGGGATCATGATCTCGGCGCGCGGGTCGCCCTTGGCGTTGCGGCGCTCGGCCGCCGCCTCGGCGATGGCGCGGACCTGCATGGTGAACAGGCCGGGGATGACCAGCCCGAGGCGCACACCGCGCAGACCCAGCATCGGGTTCTGCTCGTGCAGACGGTGCACGGCCTGGAGCAGGCGCAGTTCGTTCTCGTGGGACTCCTGGCGGGACTCCGCGAGCGCCACGCGCACCGACAGTTCGGTGATGTCGGGCAGGAACTCGTGCAGCGGGGGGTCGAGGAGACGGATCGTCACCGGGAGGCCGTCCATGGCCTCGAAGAGCTCGACGAAGTCCTTCTTCTGGAGCGGGAGCAGCTGCTTCAGCGACTCCTCGCGCTCTTCGTCGGTGTCCGCCAGGATCAGGCGTTCCACCTGCTCGCGGCGGTCGCCGAGGAACATGTGCTCGGTGCGGCACAGTCCGATGCCCTGCGCGCCGAAGCGGCGGGCGCGCAGCGCGTCCTCGGCGTTGTCGGCGTTGGCGCGCACGCGCAGGCGGCGCTTGCGGTCGGCGAAGGCCATGATGCGGTGGACGGCCTCGACGAGCTCGTCCGCGTCGTCCGCGCCCGCGTGCATGCGGCCCTCGAAGTACTCGACGACCGGGGAGGGTACGACGGGTACCTCGCCGAGGTAGACCTTGCCGGAGGAGCCGTCGATGGAGATGACGTCGCCTTCCTCCACCACGTGGCCGCCGGGGACGGTCATCCGACGGCGCTTGGTGTCGACCTCGAGCTCCTCCGCGCCGCAGACGCAGGTCTTGCCCATGCCGCGGGCGACCACGGCGGCGTGGGAGGTCTTGCCGCCGCGGCTGGTCAGGATGCCCTCGGCGGCGATCATGCCGTCGAGGTCGTCGGGGTTGGTCTCGCGGCGGACGAGGATGACCTTCTCGCCCGAGCGGGACCACTTGACGGCGGTGTAGGAGTCGAAGACCGCCTTGCCGACGGCCGCGCCGGGCGAGGCCGCGATGCCCCGGCCGACCTTCTCGACCTTCGCGTCCTCGTCGAAGCGGGGGAACATCAGCTGGGCGAGCTGGGCTCCGGTGACGCGCTGGAGCGCCTCGGTCTCGTCGATGAGGCCCTGGTCGACGAGCTGGGTGGCGATGCGGAAGGCCGCGCCCGCCGTGCGCTTGCCGACGCGGGTCTGGAGCATCCACAGCTGGCCGCGCTCGATGGTGAACTCGATGTCGCAGAGGTCCTTGTAGTGGTTCTCCAGCGTCTCCATGATCTGCATCAGCTGGTCGTAGGACTTCTTGTCGATCTGCTCCAGCTCGGCGAGCGGGACGGTGTTGCGGATGCCGGCGACGACGTCCTCGCCCTGGGCGTTCTGGAGGTAGTCGCCGTACACGCCCTGGTGGCCGGAGGCGGGGTCGCGGGTGAAGGCGACGCCGGTGCCCGAGTCGGGGCCGAGGTTGCCGAAGACCATCGAGCAGACGTTGACGGCGGTGCCGAGGTCGCCGGGGATGCGCTCCTGGCGGCGGTAGAGCTTGGCGCGCTCGCCGTTCCAGGAGTCGAAGACGGCCTTGATGGCGAGGTCCATCTGCTCGCGCGGGTCCTGCGGGAAGTCGCGGCCCGCCTCGGTCTTGACGATCTTCTTGAAGCGGGTGACCAGCTTCTTCAGGTCGGCGGCCTCCAGCTCGGTGTCGACCGTGACCTTCTTCGCGGTCTTGGCCGACTCCAGCGCGTCCTCGAAGAGCTCGCCGTCGACGCCGAGGACGGTCTTGCCGAACATCTGGATCAGGCGGCGGTAGGAGTCCCACGCGAAGCGGTCGTCGCCGGCCTGCTTGGCGAGGCCCTGGACCGACTTGTCGGAGAGGCCGATGTTCAGGACGGTGTCCATCATGCCGGGCATGGAGAACTTCGCGCCCGAGCGGACGGACACGAGGAGGGGGTTGTCCGGCTGGCCGAGCTTCTTGCCCATGCGCTCTTCCAGGGCGACGAGGTGCGCACTCACCTCGTCACGCAGTGCCGCCGGCTCCTCGCCGCTGTCGAGGTAGACCTTGCAGGCCTCGGTGGTGATGGTGAAGCCGGGAGGGACGGGAAGGCCGAGGTTGGTCATCTCGGCGAGGTTCGCGCCCTTGCCGCCGAGGAGGTCCTTGAGGTCCTTGTTGCCCTCGGTGAAGTCGTAGACGAACTTCACGCCCTCAACGCTCGTGGCCGACTCGGCTGCACGGAGATCTTTGTTTTCCGACACGGGTCTCGACTCCTCGAGGACGCGGTGGCTGCCCTGACGGCCAGGAACATACCCAGATCGAAGGCTCCTGGGTACGTCCACTTGCGCGTCATACGCCCGTAACCCGTCGTCCGCCAGCGGATCGAAAGTCAAGGCTTGGCAAGTGCGGGGCCGTCGATGTTTTCACTTGTTGAACGGAAGGACGCTCCAGGAGCCTCGTTCACGCTCGTATGAGCGTTGCGTGGCACGGTTGATTTCGATCGATGAACGATCAAGGCGTGGCACTGAGTGCCACCCCTTGGAGAAGTGCAGCCGTCCTTGATCCGCTCATCTGAGCACTACCCCCCTCAGGGGTGGCGAGAATCACGCTCTCGCACGCGGTCCGAGTTCACGATGCGGACGCGCCCGCGGACGCACCCGCGCAACGGAAACCCGCCTGTCACACGCGTGCGCGCACGGCCGTCCCTCCCCCGAGCGTCCCTCAGACCCCGAGCGCCAGCAACCGCTCCTCGACCCGCTCGGGCGCGTACAGGTGCTCCACGACCATCGCCCCCGCCCCCACCAGCCCCGCCCGCTCGCCCAGCCGCGAGGTCACGACCTCGAGGCCGGCCGTGGAGCGGGGCAGCGCACGCTGGTAGAGCAGTTCGCGCACGCCGGTGAGGAAGGCGGTTCCGGCCAGATCTCCCGCGATCATCAGGACCCCGGGATTGAGCAGCGTGACGACCGTCGCCAGGACGTCGCCGACCTTGCGCCCCGCCTCGCGGGCCAGTGCGGCCGCCTCGGGGTGCCCGGCGGCGAGCAGGTCGCGCACGTCCGAGCCGGAGGCGGCGGGAACGCCCGACTCCGCCAGCCGGCGCGCCACGGCCCCGCCGCTGGCGACGGCCGCCAGGCAGCCGTGCGAACCGCAGCGGCACGGCGCGTCCGCGCCCACCCGGATGTGCCCGATGTCGCCGGCCCCGCCGTCGACGCCCCGGTAGACCGAGCCGCCGACGACCACTCCGGCGCCGATGCCGGTGGACACCTTGACCAGCACGAACGCGGAGCAGTCGGGGTAACCGGTGCGCTGCTCGCCGTACGCCATGAGGTTCGCGTCGTTGTCCACCAGGACGGGGACCTCCGCCCGAGCGGCGCCCGCCCCTGCCTCCGTCCCGGCGCACGCCCCCGTGTCGGCGCGTTCCCTGAACGCGCGCGCGAGGCGTCCTCTTATGTCGTAGCCGTCCCAGCCGGGCATGATCGGCGGCTGGACGACCAGGCCCGTCTCGGTGTCGACCGGTCCGGGGACGGCGAGCCCTATGCCGCAGACCTCGTCCGGCCGGTGCCCCGCCTTCACCAGCAGTTCGGCGAACCAGCCCCCCAGTTCACCGAGGACGACGTCCGGGCCGTCCTCTACGGCCAGCGGGCCGCCGTGCTCGGCCAGGATCTCGCCGGTCAGCGTGAGCACGGCCGCGCGCGCGTGCCGGGTGTCCAGGTCCGCCGCCAGGACGACGGCGTGGGCGTCGTCGAACTCCAGGGTGATCGAGGGGCGTCCGCCCAGCGGCGAGTCGACCGGTCCGCCGGCGCCCTCGCGCAGCCAGCCGGCCCGGAAGAGGCGGTCCAGGCGTTGGCCCACGGTCGCGCGGGAGAGGCCCGTGGCCTGCTGGAGGGCGCCGCGTGTCGTCGCACGGCCCGTGCGCACCAGTGCGAGCAGATCACCGGCGCCGGCCTGACCTCGTCCCGTCATGCGCACCCCCTTGTGTTTCCCCACTCTGCATTACATATTGAGTTCTGCGTGTTAAATAGACGTAACTCTACGGTAGTCGCTGCCGAACCAGGCGGCCACGTCGTCTTCGGGGAGCCCCGAGTGGATCGCACCGCCCAGCTCAGCGCCCGTGCCGCGGAGGTCGCCGGGACCGTCGCACACGATCCGGCGGCGCCACCGGCGCCGGCGCCCGTCCGGGCCTCGCGTCCCCACTCCCCGCACACGGCGCACCCCGCGCGCTCCACGCACCCCGCACACCCCACGTGCCCACCGCACCCGGTGCGTCCGGCGCACGCCGAGACGCTGCGCGCCAGGGCGGTCGCGGTGCTGGAGGCCAACTGGACGGGCACGTCCACGGTCCCCTCGCGCGGTCTGTACCCGCACCAGTGGTCCTGGGACTCGGCCTTCGTCGCCGTCGGTCTGCGGCACGTCGCGCCGCACCGGGCGCAGACGGAGCTGGAGACGCTGCTGGCCGCCCAGTGGGGCGACGGACGCGTCCCGCACATCGTGTTCAACCCCTCCGTGCCGCTCGACGCGTACTTCCCGAGCCCCGACTTCTGGCGCTCCTCGACCGCGGGGCGCGCTGCGGGCGCCCCGCGCACCGTACAGACCTCCGGCATCGTGCAGCCACCGGTGCACGCGCTCGCGGCCTGGCTGGTGCACCGCGCCGACCCGGAGCTGTCCCGCGCCCGCGGCTTCCTGGCCCGGGTGTATCCCCGGCTGGCCGCCTGGCACCGCTATCTGCTGCACCGGCGGGACCTGGGCGGCGGCGGGCTGGTGTCCGTCGTCCATCCGTGGGAGCAGGGCATGGACAACGCGCCCAGCTGGGACGACCCCCTGGCCCGGATCGCCCCCGCCCCGGCCCGTTCCTTCCGCCGCGCCGACCTCGACCACGGGTCGGCCGAGGACCGGCCGACGGACCTGGACTACGGGCGGTACGTGCGGCTGGCGACGGAGTACCGCGACGGCGGCTACGCCGACGGGGGCGGGCAGTTCGCCGTCGAGGACCCGTCGTTCAACGCGCTGCTCATCGCCTCCGAGCACGCGCTCGCGCACATCGCGCAGGAGCTGGGCGCACCGGGCACGGCACGCCATGCCCGTGCCGAACGACTCACGGCGGCACTCGTGGAGCGCCTGTGGGACCCGGCCGAGGGCATGTTCTTCTGCCGGGACCTGCGCGGCCAGGGCCCGGTGCCCGAGCGGGGGGTGTCCGGTCTGGTGCCGCTGCTGCTGCCCGGCCTGCCGGGCGAGGCGGTGGACGCGCTCGTGGGGACGCTGCGCGGCCCGCACTTCGGCGTGGGCGGCGTGACCCGGCTGGTTCCCAGCTACGACCTGCTCGGCGAGGCCTTCGACCCGCACCGCTACTGGCGCGGACCGGCCTGGTTCAACACGAGCTGGCTGCTCGAGCGGGGTCTGCGGCTGCACGGCCGCCGGGCCGAGGCGGGGGCGCTGCGCCGGGCCGTGCTGGACCTCGCGGGCGGCTCGGATTTCGCGGAGTACGTCGATCCGTACTCCGGGGCGGCCTGCGGCGCGACGGGGTTCAGCTGGACGGCCGCGCTCACGCTCGACCTCATCCACCAGGACATGTCAGGCAGCGGTACCGAGGGAGGGGACCTGGGATGACGGACCGGCATCATCTGCTCGTGTTCGGCGGGACGTTCGCGGCCGTGGGCGAGAACGGGGACATCAGCGGCGTGCGGGGGCCGGGAGCGGCCTCCGGGTCGCCGGAGGGGCTGTTCGTGCGGGACGCCCGCCATCTCAGCCGCTGGCAGCTGACCGTCGACGGCGCGGTCCCGGAGGCGCTGTCGCCGGTCGCGGACGGGGACGTCACGCGCTGTGTGCTCGTGCCGCGCGGTGGCCGCAACGAGCCGCCGTCCTGCACGCTCTTCCGTGAACAGGCCGTGGGCGACAGCGCGTTCGTGGAGTCGCTGCGGATCGTGTGCAACCGCCCGGTGCCGACGACGGTCCGTCTCGCGCTCACCGCCGACGCCGACTTCGCCGACCAGTTCGAACTGCGCGCCGACCACCGCACCTACGCCAAGTCCGGGGTCGTCCGCCGCCGCGAGATCCTCGACGACGGCGTGGAGTTCACCTACCGGCGCGGCGAGTGGACGTCCCGTACGACGGTGACGGCCGAGCCCGCGCCGGACGCCGTCGAGGAGACCGGCACCGGCGCCCGCCGTCTGGTGTGGCGGCTGGAACTGGAGCCGCACGGCGCGGCCGAGCTCACCCTGCGGGTGACGGCCCGGCCGCACGGCGAGCGGCGGACGCTGCGGGTGCCCCGCTCCCCTGCGTCGGTCACCGGGCGGCTCCGGGAGCGGGAGGCCGAGTTCGCGGAGGGCGTGGCGCTGCCGGCCGGCTGGCCCGAGCTGACGGCGGCCTGTGCGCGCGGTCTGTCGGACCTGGCCGCGTTGCAGGTCCCGGCGAGCGGCCCGGACGGGGAGGACCTGCGCGTGCCGGCGGCGGGCGCGCCCTGGTTCCTCACCCTGCTGGGTCGCGACGCGCTGCTCGCCTCGCTGTTCGCGCTGCCCTACCGCCCCCGTCCGGCCGCCGCGACGCTCCTCGCGCTGGCCGCGGCCCAGGCGACCGAGGCGGACCCGCTGACGGTGGCCCAGCCCGGCAAGATCGTGCACGAGGTGCGCCACGGCGAGCTCGCCCACTTCGGGCAGGTCCCGTACGGGCGCTACTACGGCTCGGTGGACGCGACCCCGCTGTTCCTCGTCGTCCTCGGCGCGTACGTCGAGCAGACCGGCGACGTGGCGCTGGCCCGCCGGCTGGAGCCGCACGCGAGGGCGGCCGTCGGCTGGATGCTGGACCACGGCGGGCTCACCTCGCGCGGCTATCTGGTCTACCGGGCCGACCGGGGCGGGCTGGCCAACCAGAACTGGAAGGACTCCCCCGGCGCCATCTGCTCCGCGGACGGCGCCCGCCCGACGGGGGCGGTGATGGCGGCGGGCGCGCAGGGGTACGCGTACGACGCGCTGCGCCGCACGGCGTGGACGGCGCGCACGGTGTGGGAGGACGAGAAGTACGCGGCCCTGCTCGAACAGGCCGCCGCCGATCTGCGCGACCGCTTCCAGCGCGACTTCTGGATGCCGGACCGCGCCTTCCCCGCGCTCGCGCTGGACGGCGAGGGCCGGCAGGTCGACGCGCTCGCCTCGGACGCCGGTCACCTGCTGTGGTCCGGTCTGCTGGACAAGGAGTACGGGGAGACCGTCGGCCGCCGGCTGCTGGAGGCGGACTTCTTCTCCGGCTGGGGCGTGCGCACGCTGGCGGCCGGACAGCCCGCGTACCACCCGCTCTCCTATCACCGCGGCTCGGTCTGGCCGCACGACAACGCGCTGATCGCGCTGGGCCTCGCGCGCTACGGGCTGCACGACGAGGCGCGCACGGTGGCCCGGGGTCTCGTCGACGCGGCGGCCGCGACCGGTCACCGCCTGCCGGAGGTCCTCGCGGGCTACGGCCGTGACACCCACGGGCAGCCGGTGCCGTACCCGCACGCTTGCGTACGGGAATCGCGCTCGGCGGCGGCGCCGTTGGCGCTGCTCACGGCGGTCGGGGGCGCGTAGCCGGTGCGCCCGCCCGGGCGCCCGGGGAGCGGTTTGGCGCGACGTTTGCGCGGTGTTTGCCGACCACTGGCCCGGGGGGCTGAACGCGGGCCGGGAGCAGGCCGTACGAGACCATGGCGGATCCGGCCCGCACCGGATCCGCCGAACCGCCGGGCTTCGTACGGAAGGACCCTCGGGTGCCAGTCACCACGCGCTCATCCCAGCAGGCCGAATCGAAGGACCCCGAGGACGACACCGTGAACACCGCGGAACCCGCGAAGTCGCCGCACGGGGACACCGCCGAGGCGGCTGCGGAGGAGGCCGTCGAGCCCGCGGCGTCCGGGGCGGAGGGGCGGGCCACCGGGCCCACGGCGGACACCGCCGAGGCGGCCGGATCCGCTCAGACGGCAGAAGCGGGCGAGACGGCTGAGACGGCTGAAGCGGCTGAAGCGGCAGCCGACGAGGCCACCGCCGCGTCCGCCTCCCCGACCGAGGCGGAGGGCGTGGCCGGGACCGGGACCACGGCCGCCTCCGAGGCCAGGACCGGGGCGGGGGCCGGCGCAAGGGACGGGGCGGATGCCGAGGACGCCTCCGAGCACGAACCCGAAACCGGCACCGAATCCGAGGCCGAGGCCGGGGCCGGGGCCGGGGCCGGGGCCGGGGCCGGCACCGAATCCGAGCCCGAGGCCGAAACCGGCACCGTCTCCGAAACCGGCGCCGTCTCCGATGCCGAGGCCGAAACCGGGCCCCGGGGGCTGCGGGCCCGCGTCGCGCATCTGCGGGCCTGGCGGGGCAGGCATCCGCGGACCGCGCGGGCGCTGTGGTGGACGGCGACGGTGCTGTCGCTGGTCCTCGTGCTCGGGGCGCTGCTGTTGCCGAACCGGCTGAACGGACTGCACGTCAACCGGTTCACGCGGCTGCCCGTCGAGGCCGTCCTGGGCGCGTCGGTGCTGCTGGCGCTGCCCCGGCGGCCGCGGATCGTCGCCGCGGTGCTGGGCGGGATGCTCCTCGGGGCGCTGACCGTGATCGACCTGCTCGACATGGGCTTCGTGGAGTATCTGGGACGGGACTTCAACCTCGTCCTGGACTGGGGGCTGCTGGACGACGCGCAGTCCTACGTCGCGGACTCGTTCGGCCGGGCGACGGCCGTGGGGGCGGCGATCGGCCTCGTCGTGCTGATCGTCGCGCTGTTCACGGTGATGGCCCTGGCGACGGTGCGGCTGAGCAATCTGCTGATGCTGGACAGCCAGCGGTCGACCCGCGTCACGCTGCTCGCGGCCACCGTGTGGGTGACGTGCTCCGTGGTGGGTCTACAGAACGCCGGGGTGCCCGTCGCCTCCTACCGGGCCGGGGACGCGCTGATCAACAAGGGGCGGCAGGTGCGGCAGACCCTGGCGGACGAGGCCGCGTTCGGCAAGGAGGCCCGCTACGACACGTTCGGGGCCACGCCGCCCGACCAGCTGGTGCCGGACCTGCGCGGCAAGGACATGATCTTCACCTTCATCGAGAGCTACGGCCGCAGCGCGGTGGAGGACCCGATCATGGCGCCGGGCGTCGACGCGACCCTCGCCACCAGGACGCAGGCCCTGGCGAAGGCGGGCTTCCACGCCAAGAGCGGCTGGCTGACCTCGGCGACCTACGGCGGCAGCAGCTGGCTCGGCCATTCCACCACCCTGTCGGGGCTGTGGGTCGACAACCAGCAGCGCTACAGCACGGTGATGGCGAGCGACCACCTGTCCCTGACCAAGGCGTTCGGCAAGACCGGCGCGTGGGACACGGTCGGCGTCATGCCGGGGGTGCAGAAGGGCTGGCCGGAGGCGCGGTTCTACGGGCTCGACAAGGTCTACAACGCCTTCCAGATGGGCTACCGGGGGCCGAAGTTCAGCTGGTCGACCATGCCCGACCAGTACGCCCTCGAAGCGTTCCAGCGGCTGGAGCACGGTCGCACGGGACGCGACAAGCCGCTGATGTCGGAGATCATCCTGACCTCCAGCCATCAGCCGTGGGCGCCGATCCCGAAGATGGTCGGCTGGGACGACCTCGGCGACGGCTCGGTCTTCAAGGGCATCCAGGCGGCGGGCAGGAAGGCGTCCGAGGTCATCGCCGACGGTTCCGCGTCCAAGCAGGAGTACGGCAAGTCCATCGCGTACTCGGTGACGGCGCTCACCGAGTGGCTGGAGCGCTACGGCACCGACGACACCGTCCTGGTCTTCCTGGGCGACCACCAGCCCATCGCCCGGGTCAGCGGCGACAACGCCAGCCGGGACGTGCCGATCTCGATCGTCGCCAAGGACCCGAAGGTGCTCGACAAGATCTCTTCGTGGAAGTGGACCGACGGTCTGAAGCCCGCGCACAACGCGCCGGTGTGGAAGATGAGTTCGTTCCGCGACAGGTTCCTCACCGCGTACGGCTCGACCCCGCACCCGTCGAAGGGCTGACGCCCCGCACCCGCACGGTTCCCCCGTCGGCCCGCGCCGGCGGGGGGGCGCCGCTCAGCCGCCGGAGGTGTCCTGCTCGGCTTCCTCGTCGATGCCCGCGCAGTCGTAGGGGTCCTTGAGCCAGCCGTCGGGCAGGACGACCCGGTTGTTGCCGGAGGTGCGGCCCCGAGGGCCGTCGGCACCGACGGGCCAGGGCTGGTCGAGGTCCAGCTCGTCGAGGCCGGCGCGGAGTTCGGCCAGGGAGGACGTGATCGCGAGGCGCTTGCGCATCTCGCTGCCGACCGCGAAGCCCTTGAGGTACCAGGCGACGTGCTTGCGGAAGTCGACGACGCCCTTGGACTCGTCGCCGATCCACTCGCCGAGGAGGGTGGCGTGGCGGACCATGACGTCGGCGACCTCGCGCAGGGAGGGCTGCGCGATCTCGTCGGGGCGGCCCTCGAAGGCGGCGACGAGATCGGCGAACAGCCACGGCCGGCCGAGGCAGCCGCGGCCGACGACGACGCCGTCGCAGCCGGTCTCGCGCACCATCCGCAGCGCGTCCCGGGCCGACCAGATGTCGCCGTTGCCGAGGACCGGGATCTCCGGGACGTGCTCCTTGAGGCGGGCGATCGCCTCCCAGTCGGCGGTGCCGCCGTAGTGCTGGGCGGCGGTGCGGCCGTGCAGGGCGATGGACGTCACGCCCTCCTCGACGGCGATGCGGCCGGCGTCGAGGTAGGTGATGTGGTCGTCGTCGATGCCCTTGCGCATCTTCATCGTCACCGGGAGGTCGCCGGCGCCGCTCACCGCCTCGCGCAGGATGGCGCGCAGCAGGTTGCGCTTGTAGGGCAGGGCGGAGCCGCCGCCCTTGCGCGTCACCTTGGGGACGGGGCAGCCGAAGTTGAGGTCGATGTGGTCGGCGAGGCCCTCCTCCGCGATCATGCGGACGGCCTTGCCGACAGTGGCCGGGTCGACGCCGTACAGCTGGATCGAGCGCGGCTTCTCACTCGCGTCGAAGCGGATCAGCTGCATGGTCTTCTCGTTGCGCTCGACCAGCGCCCGGGTCGTGATCATCTCGCTGACGAAGAGACCCTTGCCGCCGCTGAACTCCCTGCACAGGGTGCGGAAGGGGGCGTTCGTGATCCCGGCCATGGGGGCCAGGACGACGGGCGGGCGGACGGTGTGGGGACCGATCTGCAAGGGGTTCACGGGCGTGGACATTGCTCCATTGTCGCGTATACGCGGGGGTACTCGGCCGTCGCACGGGCGCCGGGGCGCTCGACCGCGTGCCGCCGCACCCCGGGGCGATCCCCGAGGGGGGATCTCGGGGGATGTCAGGGGATCTCCGGGATCATGCATCACTCATTAGTTAGACGCACTATTGATGTCGGCGTACGATGAAACCCATGCCCGAGCTCAGCCCTCGCCGGCGTCTGCTGGTGCTCGCGATCTGCTGCATGAGCCTGCTGATCGTGAGCCTCGACGTCACCGTCCTCAACGTCGCCCTGCCGTCGATGCAGAGCGACCTGCACGCGTCGACCTCCGGCCTCCAGTGGACGATCGACGCCTACACGCTGGTCCTGGCCTCGCTGCTGATGCTCGCGGGCTCGACCGCGGACCGGATCGGCCGCAAAAAGGTCTTCATGTCCGGCCTGGTCGTCTTCGCGGCCGGCTCCCTGCTCTGCTCCCTCGCCCCGAGCCTGGACCTGCTCATCGCGGCCCGCATGGTCCAGGCGGTGGGCGGCTCGATGCTGAACCCGGTCGCCATGTCGATCATCACCAACACCTTCACCGACCCGCGCGAGCGGGCCAGGGCGATCGGGGTGTGGGGCGCGGTCGTGGGCATATCGATGGCCGCCGGGCCGCTGCTGGGCGGGCTGCTCGTGGAGTCGGTGGGCTGGCGCTCGATCTTCTGGCTCAACCTGCCCGTCGGCCTGGTGGCCCTGCTGGCGACCCTGCGCTTCGTCCCCGAGTCCCGCGCGCCCAGGGCACGGCGTCCCGACCCGGTCGGCCAGCTGCTGGTCATCACCCTGTTCGGCTCGCTCACCTACGCCATCATCGAGGCGCCGGAGGCGGGCGCGGCGACCAGCGGTCCCTTCGCCGCCGTCGCGCTGGCCGCGCTGTCGGGCCTGCTGTGGTACGAGCCCCGGCGCGACGAACCCCTCATCGACCTGCGGTTCTTCCGCTCGGCGCCGTTCAGCGGGGCGACGGTGGTGGCCGTCAGCGCGTTCGCGGCGCTGGGCGGCTTCCTCTTCCTGTCGACCCTGTACCTACAGAACGTACGCGGCCTGGACGCCCTGCACGCCGGACTGTGGATGCTGCCGATGGCCGTGCCGACGTTCCTGTGCGCGCCGCTGTCCGGACGGCTCGTGGGCAGCCGGGGCCCGCGACTGCCGCTGCTGATCGCCGGTGTGGCCATGACGACGAGCGGGGTGCTGTTCGCCGCGTTCGACGCCGAGACGTCCGACGCCACGCTGTTCCTCGGGTACGCGCTGTTCGGGGTGGGCTTCGGGTTCGTGAACGCTCCGATCACCAACACCGCGGTGTCGGGCATGCCGCGCAGTCAGGCCGGGGTGGCGGCGGCGGTCGCCTCCACCAGCCGCCAGCTGGGCCAGACGCTGGGCGTCGCGGTGATCGGCGCGGTCCTGGCGGCGGGCGTGGACGCCTCGTCGTACCGCGACTCCTTCGCCACCGCCGCCGTGCCCGGCTGGTGGATCCTCACCGGCTGCGGCCTGGCCGTCCTCGCCCTGGGGGCCGTGACCACCGGCTCGTGGGCCAGGCGCACGGCGCAGCGCACCGCCGAGCGGCTGGAGGCGCCGGACGTCCGCGAGGCGGCGGGCGTCGGCGCCTGAGCCGCGCACCCGCGCGGGAGCGCGCGAGCGGCGGCCGCGCGTCAGACGGAGCCGGGCCGCAGCGCGCCGAGAGCGGCCGCGAGGCGGTGCGGGTCGCGACGGGCGATGTTGTGGCCGACGGGGATGTCGAGGACCTGCCAGCCCGAGTCGTCGCGCAACCGCTCGCTCAGGTCCGTGAACGGGCTGCCCGGCCACGCGCCGCCGCTGATGAACGTCCGGCCGAACTCCGGCCGGGGGCCGCCCTTCAGCGTGATCGACTGGACGAAGCTCGCCAGCGGATGCGGGCGCGCCCGCGGGTCGAGGCCTTCGGGGACCGCCACCCACCGGCCGTCGGCGCGGGCGCCGGCCAGGAACAGCTCCCGGAAGGCGTCGCTGGTCAGGGACCAGCACGAGTCTCCGTCGTCCGGCACGTAGGCGTCGATGAAGACCAGCTGGTCCAGGCGGTCGCCGAGGCGGTCCGCGACGCCGGCGATCACCATCCCGCCGTAGCTGTGCCCGCACAGGGCGACAGGGGCGCCGTCGCCGCGCTCGACGATCTCGGCCACCTGGTCGATGTGGGTGTCGAGGTTCGGCGGGCGGTCGGCGTCGGCCGGTCCGTCCGGCTCCAGCCCCGACAGGGTCACCGCCTCGACGTGGTGACCGTCCCGGCGCAGCTGCGCGGCCACCGAGTCGAAGACCCATCCGCCTTGCCAACCACCGGGCACCATGACGAAGTTCACCGCGTCATCGTAGGCCCGACCGGGCCGGCCACGCCCAGCGCGTACGCGTGCAGCTTCTCCAGACGCTCGCGGCTCGTCGCGTCCTGGGGCGCGTAGGTCACCATGCGGGCCCCGTGGTCCGGGCTCAGCCACAGGTCGGTGTGGGTGAGCGTGAGGAGGCCGACGTGCGGGTTGCGGAACTCCTTGACCTTGCTGCGGCCGACGACGACCTCGTAGCGCTCCCAGTTCTCCCGGAACTCCGGCGACTCCGTCTGTAGTCGCCGTACCAGCATCTTCCAGGCGGGCTCGGTGAGGTGACCGGCCATGGAGGCGCGCAGCTTGGCGGCCATCAGGCGCATCGACTCGTCGAGGTGGACGACCGACTCGCGCCACTGCGGATGGGTGTGGATGAGCACCATGCAGTTGCGGTCCTCGGGCGGGATCGCGTCGAGGTCGCACAGCAGGTGGGCGTACGTGCGGTTGTAGGCCAGGATGTCGTAGCGGCTGTTCTGGACGCAGGCGGGGAGCGGGTCGAGCTGGTCGAGCATCGCGCGTACGGCGTCGGTGATGCCGGTGCAGGAGGAGGCGGGGGTCGGGTCGGTCGCGCCGGCCAGCTGGAAGAGGTGGGCACGCTCGCTCGGGTCGAGCAGCAGGGTGCGGGCCAGGGCGTCCAGGACCTGCACCGAGACATGGATGTCCCGGGACTGTTCGAGCCAGGTGTACCAGGTGACGCCGACGGCGGAGAGGTGGGCGACCTCCTCGCGGCGCAGTCCCGGCGTGCGGCGGCGCGCTCCGCGCGGGAGTCCCACCTGCTCGGGCGTGATGCGCTCGCGGCGGCTGCGCAGGAAGGCGGCCAGCTCGTGCCGCCGGGTCTCCGAGCCGCCCGTCGTCGCGGTCGTCGGAGTCGTCGCGGTCGTCGGGGCCGTCGCGACAGGCGGCGTCCGCTGAGCCATCGTCGTCATGCCTCCAGCCTGCCGCCCGGCGGATCCTGTTGCCAGGTACTCCTTCTACCAGGATAAGGAGACTCTGGTACCCGTCTGAGGGGCGGCGCAGGCTCGGCAGCGTGACCCACACAACCACGACCACCGCCACGACCACCACGACCTCGGCTCCCCAGGCCGGCGGCGACCGCGCCGCGCGGCCGTCCCACTCCCTCGGCCCGCTGGGCCTGTTCACCGTGCTGCTCGGCGCGGCGCTGCCCCTCATCGACTTCTTCATCGTCAACGTCGCCCTGCCCACGATGGGCCGCGACCTCGCCGCGAGCGAGTCCGTCCTCGAACTCGTCGTGGCCGGGTACGGGCTGGCGTACGCCGTGCTCCTCGTCCTCGGCGGGCGGCTCGGGGACCTGTTCGGCCGCCGCCGGCTCTTCCTGGGCGGGATGGCGGCCTTCGGCCTGACCTCGCTGGCCTGCGGGCTCGCTCCGGACGCCTGGTCGCTGGTGGCGGCCCGGGTCGCGCAGGGCGCGTCGGCCGCCGCGATGGTCCCGCAGGTGCTGGCCACCATCCAGTCCGCCACGGCGGGCGCGCGCCGCGCCAAGGCGATGAGCCTGTACGGCGCGACCGCCGGACTGTCCATGGTGGCGGGCCAGATCCTGGGCGGCGTGCTCGTCGCCGCGGACATCGCCGGCAGCGGCTGGCGGTCCGTGTTCCTGGTCAACGTCCCCTTCGTGATCGTCGGACTGCTCCTGGCCGTGCGCACCGTCCCGGAGACCCGCTCCCGGCGCCCGGAGCCCGTGGACGGCCCCGGCACCGTGCTGCTGGCCGCCGCGCTGCTGGCCCTGCTCGCCCCTCTCACCGAGGGCCGGGCCGCGGGATGGCCGCTGTGGACCTGGCTGTCGCTGGCCGCGTTCCCGCTGCTCACGGGCGCGTTCTACGCGGTGGAGCGGCGGGCCGACCGGCAGGGCCGTACACCGCTGGTGCCGCCGAGCCTGTTCGCGCTGACCACCCTGCGGCGCGGGCTGACGATCATGGGGCCGCTCGCGGTCGGCTTCAGCGGGTTCATGTTCGTCATCGCCGTGGCCCTCCAGAGCGGGGCGGGACTGGGTCCGGTGCGGGCCGGTCTCGCTCTCGCGCCGATGGCCCTGATGTTCTTCCTCGCCTCGCTGGCCGGGCCGCGGCTGGTGACCCGGTTCGGGGCGCGCGTGGTGACCGCCGGCGCGGTCCTCCAGGGCGTGGGCGTCCTGCTCATCGTGCTGGCGGTGCGCGCCGACTGGCCGGACGTCGGCTTCGTCGAGCTGCTGCCCGGCACGGCGGTCGCCGGTGCGGGCCAGGCGCTCCAACTGCCCGTCGTCATGCGGATCGTGATGTCCGAGGTGCCGCCGGACCGCGCGGGCGTCGGCAGCGGCGTGATGGTGACCACCCAGCAGGCCTCGCTGGCCCTGGGCGTGGCCACGCTCGGCACCCTCTTCCTCTCCCTGGTCCCGGGTTCGGGCATGCGGGACGCCCTCGTCGTCACGCTGGTCGTGCAGTTGGCCGGGGTGGTCCTGACGGGCCTGCTCAGCCTGCGACTGCCGCGGAACGTGGGGTGAGCGCGGGGCCGGCCCGGACGACGGCCGCGCGCCGCGACGACGTCACCGCCGACGACTTCGCCGCCGCTGACTTCGCCGCCGATGACTTCGCCGCCTCCGGGGGGTCGTATCGGTGCAGAGAGAAGCGGACCCCCACCGGAAGGCCGGCCCCATGAGCGCGCTGCGCGAGACCCTTCAGCGACACGTCGACGACGGCGCCGTGCCCGGCGCGGTGGGCCTGGTGGCCCGCGGCGACGAGGTGGAGGCGGTGAGCGTCGGCTCGCGGGACGCCGACGGAACGGCCCCGATGACCCGGGACTCCCTGTTCCGGATCGCCTCGATCACCAAGCCGGTCACGGCGGCGGCGCTGCTGACCCTGGTCGAGGAGGGCACGGTCGGCCTCGACGCCCCGGTCGCCGAGTGGCTGCCCGAGCTGGCGGAGCCGATGGTGGTCCGCACGCCGTCCGCGCCCGTGGACGACGTGGTCCCGGCGGCCCGCCCGATCACGGTCGAGGACCTGCTGAGCTCGCGGCCCGGCTGGGGCTTCCCGTCGGACTTCGCGCTCCCCGCCGTCCAGGCCCTCTTCGGCGTGCAGAAGGACGGCCGCGCTCCACAGGCGTATCCCGAGCCGGACGTGTGGCTGGCCGACCTGGCCCGCGTCCCTCTGCTGCACCAGCCGGGCGAGGCCTGGCTGTACGGCACGGCGTCCGATGTGCAGGGCGTGCTGATCGCGCGGGCGTCGGGCCGCACGCTCCCCGCGTTCCTGGCGGAGCGGATCTTCGAGCCGCTGGGCATGCGGGACACCGCGTTCGAGGTCCCGAAGGAGAAGCGGGACCGTTTCACCACCGCGTACCGCCCCGACGGCGCGGGCGGGCTGGAGCTCGCCGACGCCCCGGACGGGGAGTGGAGCGGCCTGCCGAGGTTCCCGTCGGGCGGCGGGGGCCTGGCGTCCACGGCGGACGACTGGCTGGCGTTCGCCCGCATGCTGCTCAACGGGGGCGAGGCGAACGGTCACCGGGTCCTGTCGCCGACCTCGGTGAGCCGGATGACCGCCAACCACCTGTCGGCGGCCCAGCGCGAGGGCGGCGCCCTGTTCCTGGAGGGTCAGGGCTGGGGCTACGGCGGCAGCGTGGACGTCGACCCGCTCGCGCCGTGGAACGTACCGGGCCGCTACGGCTGGGTCGGCGGCACGGGGACGACGGCGCACGTCGTCCCGCGGACGGGCACGGTCACGATCCTCCTCACCCAGACGGCGATGACGGACCCGACGCCGACCCCGCTGATGCGGGACTTCTGGCGGTGCACGGCGGGGCAGGCGGAGTAATCCGGCGGGAAAGCCGCGAAACGCGCCTTTACGCTCCGAATATGCAGCCTTCACGTGCCCGGCTCGCCGTCATGGCGACGCTCCTCGCTCTGGTGGCGGTCCTCGGTGCGGTGTGGCTGGTCCGCTCGGCGACGACGGACAGCGGAAACACGGCCTCCGGTGACACGGCGAGCGGCTCGGCCGACGTCCGGTCGAACGGCTCGGGCGACGCGGACGGCGGCGGGGACGTGACAGCCGACGGCGGAAGATCCCGTGCCGGGGAGGCGTCGAACGGCGGCGGCAGCCGGTCGCCGGGCGGGGGCGGAAAGCACAGGGTCGGACCGCACGTCCCCAACGGCGTCAACATCAACGGCTCCGGAAGGAACGGTTGTGCGATCGTCCTGAACATGGAGGAGACCCCCGCGACCGTCACAAGCGTCTCCTTCAAGGTGACCGAAGCACCCGGGAAGCAGAAACCGAAGCTTCGGTCGGACAATGGCGCACGCTGCCACAAGACGCTGTACCAGCAGGCCAACCCCTGCGACGGCCTTCGCCTGAAGGCCCTTGAGGGGGGATGTGTGGCGGGGGTGGCCGCCTTGTCGAACGCCGAGGGCGGCCACTACGAGGTGCGAGGGACGCTCACGGCCACCTTCCTGTGCGACAACGTCGACAAGGACCCGTGCAAACGGGTGCGGGACTGGAGCGGACCGAAGCCCACACCGCAGCACCCCGTGCTCGTCACGGGTGAGTCCGGTTCCCTCGAGACGTCGATGGACGTCCCGGGCTCCAGGAGCAGCTCACCCGACGGCTCCCCCTCCTCCAGGAGTCCCTCCCCGCCGGACGTGGTGTCACCGCCGGACGTCTCCCCCGAGTCCCACTCGCCGGACGACGGCTCCTCCGCCTCGGAGGAGGGGTGACGGGCGAGCCTTCGCCGGGACGCGAGCCCCCCGCACCCCCCGCCGACGACGAGTCGGCCGTCCCCGCGCGGCTGCGGCGGCTCGCCGAGGCGCTGGGGCCCGCGACCCTCGCGACCGCGCTGCTGCTCTACTTCGGCTACATCGCCACCCGCGCGCGGTATGCCTACTTCGGCGTCCCCGTGGAGATGACCGGCCGCTCCAACCAGGACCTGATGCTGGACGGCATGGAGGTCGTCTTCGTGCCGGCGGCGATGATCTTCCTCGGCGTCATGCTGCTCGTCGCGATCCACGCCGTGACCCTGGGGGTCCTCTCCCGCGACGCGAACACCGGGGACGAGGCCTCCGCCGCCGCCTTCCTCGCCTACGGCTTCGTCCTCGTCGGCGTCCTGCTGATCGGCCGGGCGTTGATCGGCATCTTCGTGCAGAGTTCGGACGTCAGCGTGGTGTTCGGCTCCACCCCGCTGTCGCTGGCCTTCGGACCGGCGGCGCTGGCGTACGGCGTCTGGATCTACGGACGGCAGCGCGGGCGTCCGGTGCTGACGACGCGCCTGGCCCGTAACGGCGTGATGTGCGCGGTCGCGCTGGGCGTGTTCGGGCTGTTCTGGGGGTCGACGCAACTGGCGTGGGCGTACGGGAAAGGGCGGGGCGAGCAGGACGCGGCCGGGCTGCGAAAGCGTCCCGAGGTCGTCGTCGACACCAGGGAGCCGCTGGACGGCGTACCGGCCGGGGTGAGCGCGAGCCGGCTGGGCCCGGCCGGGAAGGACGGCCGGACGTACCTCTACCGCTACCGCAACTTCCGGATGCTGATGGCGTCCGGCGGGCGGCTGTTCCTGGTGGCGCCCGACTGGCACGCGGGCCTGGACCAGACGGTCGTCCTGCCCTACGGGGACGACATCAGGGTGCAGCTCGTCGCTCAGAAGGACGCGGACTGAGCGCGCAGCCCGCGCAGCAGCAGGTCCACGACCGCCGTGAAGTCGTCCTCGACGCCCGGCCGCTTCCAGACCTCGAAGTAGCCCGGGTCGTGGAAGCGGCCCGTGGCGTGGAAGACGGCGCGGGCGGACGCCGCCGGGTCGGCGGTCGCGAAGGCCCCGGCCGCGACGCCCGCCTCGACGATCGAGGTCAGCTGGCCGGTGAGGTCGGCGAGGTGGTCGCCGACCGCCGTGCCGCTGTCCGCGGTGAGCACCATGTACGTGGCGAACAGCTCGGGGTCGTCGCCCGCCTTGCGCCGCTTGGCCTCGAAGAGCGCCGTGAGCCAGTCCCGCAGCCGGGCCTCCGGGGGACGGCTCTCGTCGTCGGTGATCGCGGAGAGGATCTGCGACGTGAAGTCCAGCCATCGCTTCGTGACCGCCTCGCGCAGCGCCGCCTTCGTGCGGAAGTGGCGGTAGACGCTGCCGTGGCTGACGCCGAGCGCGCGGGCCACGTCCACCACGGTCGCCTTGGCCGGGCCGTGCCGGCGCAGCACCTCCTCGGTCGCCTCGAGGATGCGCTCGGCGGTCAGGGTCTCGGAGGTCTGCGGTGCCATGGTGAGACGGTACCCGGCGGGCCGTTCAGCGCTCGCTGTCGAGGTGCTCCATGGCCGCGGCCGGGTACCGCTCGCCGGCCGCCGCGTCGGCGGGCACGGCCGCCTCGATCGCCGCGAGGTCGTCGGCTTCGAGGACGACGTCCAGCGCGCCCAGCGACTCCGTGAGCCGCTCGCGGGTGCGGGCGCCGACCAGCGGGACGATGTCCTCGCCCTGGGCCAGCACCCAGGCGATGGCGAGCTGGGCCACGGAGACGCCCTTGGCCTCGGCGATCTTCCGCAACGCTTCCACCAGGGTCAGGTTGTGCTGGAGGTTGTCGCCCTGGAAGCGGGGCGAGTGGGCCCGGAAGTCGTTCGCGCCGAGCTTGCGGTCGGCGGAGAAGTGCCCGGAGATCAGGCCGCGCGAGAGGACTCCGTACGCGGTGATCGAGATGCCCAGCTCACGGGTGGTCGGCAGGATGGACGCCTCGACGCCGCGGGTGATCAGGCCGTACTCGATCTGGAGGTCGGCGATCGGCGCGGTGGCGGCGGCCCTGCGGATCGTCTGCGCGCCGGCCTCGCTGAGGCCGATGTGCCGGACGTACCCCTGCTCGACCAGTTCGGCGATCGCGCCGACCGTCTCCTCGATCGGCACGTCGGGGTCGACGCGGGCGATCCGGTAGACGTCGATGTGGTCGACGCCGAGACGCTGGAGGGAGTAGGAGGCGAAGTTCTTCACGGCGGCGGGCCGGCCGTCGTAGCCCGCCCAGGAGCCGTCGGGCCCGCGCAGCGCGCCGAACTTCACGCTGGTCAGCGCCTGTTCGCGCAGCGCGGGCGGGGCGGTGCGCAGGGCCTCGCCGATCAGCAGCTCGTTGTGGCCCATGCCGTAGAAGTCGCCGGTGTCGAGCAGGGTGACGCCGGCTTCCAGGGCGGCGTGGATCGTAGCGATCCCCTCGGCCCGGTCCGCGTCGCCGTACAGGGCGGACATGCCCATGCAGCCGAGACCGAGAGCGGAGACCTGGGGGCCGGTGGTGCCGAGGGAACGGGTTCGCATCGTCATGCCCCCAGACTGCCATGACAGCTGACAGATTTCAATATCTGTCATTCCATAGCCGCTGCTCCGCACCCGCGCGGTCGACGCGCCCGCGAGGATGAGGACAATGGAATATGTCGGTGCGCAGTCACCTCGGCGGCGCCTGCCGCCGACCGAGCGGCCTTCCGCGCCGCCGTGGAGGCCTGTCATGAGCATCCGCATCGCCACGTTCAACATGGAGAACCTCTTCCGCCGACCCACGGCCTTCCGGCTCACCGACCCGGTGAAGCGGAAGGAGATCCTCGACGACTTCGCCGCCCTCGGCGCCCTCCTCGACAAGCCGGAATACACGGCCGACGACAAGACGAAGATCGCCGGGCTCATCGAGAAGCACCGGGCGTACGCGATCGACCCGGAGGACCCGCCGCCCATCTACGTGAACCAGTCACGCCCGGGCAAGGACTCCGGGCTGTTCAAGCCTCCGGGGCGGGGCAGGCACCCCCACATCGAGGTCACCGCCAAGGGCCGTTCCGCCTGGGCCGGTTGGGTCGAACTGGGACAGGACGACCTCGACCTGGACACCGTGCGCAACACCGGCCGGGTGGTCTCGGAGGTCGACGCCGACGTCCTGCTCACCGTCGAGGTCGAGGACCGTCTCGCCCTGGAGCGCTTCAACTCGCAGGTGCTGGCCGGAGCGCTCGGCAGGCGGCCCTACCCCTACGCCCTGCTGATCGACGGCAACGACAGCCGGGGCATCGACGTCGGGATCTTCAGCCGGTACCCGATCACGTCCCTGCGCACCCACATCTTCGAGACCAACCCGGACCGTCCCGACGAGCGCCTCTTCAGCCGCGACTGTCCCGAGTTCGAGATCCGGCTCAACGGCACCCCCCTGGTGATCCTCGGCAACCACCTGAAGAGCAAGTCCAACGACGATCCGGCACTGCGGCTGGCCCAGGCCAGGCGCGTCGCGGAGATCTACCGGGCCGCACTGGAGCGCACCCCGCACGTCATCGTCGCCGGAGACCTCAACGACTTCCCCAGCAGCGACTCGGTCGTGACACTGGAGGGAGCCGGACTGCGGGACGCGATGAGCCACCGCTCCTACCGGGGACTGCCCGGCACGTTCAAGCCGTGCCAGAGCGAGCGGGACAAGATCGACTACCTGCTGATGTCGCCGGAGGTGTGGCAGGAGGTGCAGCACGTCGGCCTGGAGACCCGCGGCATCTTCGCGGACGGCATCAAGTCCTTCGACACCGTGACCTCGCCTCTCGACGCGGCCTCCGACCACGCGGCGCTCTACATGGACGTCGACCTGTAGGCGCCGACGAACCGGCCCCAGGCCTGCGCCCCGAACATCAGGACACCCCGGTCCGGGTCCTTGCTGTCCCGGACCGGGACGAGGGAGATCGCATTGTCGGCGACTTCGAGGCAATTGCCGCCGTCCGTGTTGCTGTAGCTGCTCTTGCGCCATGTCACGCTGCTCAGATCGGTGGCTCGCATGGCAAATCCTCCAACATACGCAAGATGAACGACTGCGACTCGGCCGGGCCCAACGCCAGGTCACGTACCGCATCATATGTGCGGTGCAGACGCTCAACCCTGCCCGATTCCTCGATCAGTTCACCGCGTACGTCGTTTTCGACATAGGCCACGGTACGGCCGTCCAACAGCCGCAGGAACATCGTGTCCGTGTTCATCAGGCCGTGCGGGCCGATGCCGAACGGCAACACGTGGAGCGTGATGTTGCTGCACCCCGCAGCATCCAACAGGAACTCCAACTGCCTTCGCCATTGGCGGAGTTCACGTAGCGAGTTACGCAGCACGGCCTCGGCGAGGATCGCCCGGAACGGTGGAGCCTCCTCCCCTTCAAGCAGCTTCCGCCGACGAGTGCGCGCCTCGATCTGCTGCTCCAACTCCTCCCCCTTGAGGCCGCCCGCCACGAGAGCCTCGCGCACATAACCGTCTGCCTGGAGAAGTCCCGGCGGCGCACTCACCGAGTACTGCCATAGACCGACCGCCTCCGCCTCCAGCGCCATGTACCGCCGATACTGCTCCTTGAACTGCGAAGGGTCGGCGACCGCCAGCTCCCACAGCGTGAGCAGCATCGAGCCCGTCCCGTAGTGCTGGTCCAGCGCCTCCACGACCTCGGGGCTGCCCAGGCTCTGGCCGCCCTCCATCTTGCCGAAGGTGGACGCCGTCCAGCCCAGTACCTCCTCCAGTTGCCGCAGACTGTCCCCCTTGGCCGCCCTCAGCAGGCGCAGCTCCTCCGCGAACCGCCGTCGGGGTTCCTGGCTCCGCCCCGTGACCACCCGCCTCGCCGGCATCCCGTCCCGCCCCTTCCGCATTTGTGGAATTTGCGCCGCCGAACGCCTACGAAGCCCTCGTCGACGGCATGTCCGCCCCGCCCGGAAGGCATCCTGACCTCAACCCCCCACCACCCAGAGTATCCCAACCTTCACATTGAGTAAGGAAGTTGGGTAAAAGGAGCGGACGACATGGAGCACGAACCCGGCACCCTGCTCTACGACCCGGCGACGGACCGGGTCGGCGAGTACCAGGACCGCTCCGGCCCCTACGCGATGCTGCGCCCGGTCGGCGGCGGCCGGGAGTGGCAGGCCGATCCGGCCGGGCTGCGGCCGGCGACCGAGCGCGAGCGGCTGCGCGCCGGAGTGCGGGCGGCGAACGCGCGGGCGCGCACCGACGGGCCGTTCATGCTGGGCCTGCGCCGACCGCCCCAGCCGGCCGAGGGCTGTCCGGAGTGCGCCGAGCTCGCGTCGTGCCGGGCGAAGGCGCGCGCGGTGCACGACTACAGCGCGGAGACCGACGCCGACGTCCTGCTCCGGGCGCATCTGCGGGAGCGGCATCCCGAGGGATAGCGCCAGGCACGGCGCGAGGCCGGCCCCGACGGGATTCCGTCGGGGCCGGCCTCGGTCTGTCGCTGCGCGCCGTGGGCGGCTACGCGCCGATCAGGCGGGCGGCCAGGTAGCCCTCGATCTGGTCCAGCGACACGCGCTCCTGCTTCATCGAGTCGCGCTCGCGGACGGTGACCGCGTTGTCGTCGAGGGTGTCGAAGTCGACCGTGACGCAGAACGGCGTGCCGATCTCGTCCTGGCGGCGGTAGCGGCGGCCGATGGCGCCGGCGTCGTCGAACTCGATGTTCCAGTTCTGGCGCAGCGCGGCGGCGAGACCCTTGGCCTTCGGCGACAGCTCCGGGTTGCGGGAGAGCGGCAGGACCGCGACCTTCACCGGGGCGAGGCGGTGGTCGAGGCGCAGCACCGTGCGCTTCTCCAGCTTGCCCTTGGCGTTGGGGGCCTCGTCCTCGATGTAGGCGTCGAGGAGGAACGCCAGCATCGCGCGGCCGACACCGGCCGCGGGCTCGATGACGTACGGCGTCCAGCGCTCGCCGGCCTCCTGGTCGAAGTAGGAGAGGTCCTGGCCGGAGGCCTTGGCGTGGGCGGAGAGGTCGTAGTCGGTGCGGTTGGCGACGCCCTCGAGCTCACCCCACTCGTTCCCGCCGAACTGGAAGCGGTACTCGATGTCGGCGGTGCGCTTGGAGTAGTGGGAGAGCTTCTCCTTCGGGTGGTCGTACCACCGCATGTTCTCCTCGCGCAGGCCCAGGCCGGTGTACCAATTCCAGCGCTGCTCCATCCAGTACTCCTGCCACTTCTCGTCCTCGCCCGGCTTGACGAAGAACTCCATCTCCATCTGCTCGAACTCGCGGGTGCGGAAGATGAAGTTGCCGGGCGTGATCTCGTTGCGGAAGGACTTGCCCATCTGGGCGATGCCGAACGGCGGCTTGCGGCGCGAAGTGGTCTGCACCTGGGCGAAGTTGGTGAAGATGCCCTGGGCGGTCTCGGGGCGCAGGTAGGCGATGGAGCCGGTGTCCTGCGTGGGACCGAGGTGGGTGGAGAGCAGGCCCGAGAACTGCTTGGGCTCGGTGAACTGGCCCTTGTTGCCGCAGTTGGGGCAGTTCACGTCCGCCAGGCCGTTGGCCGGCGGGCGGTTGTGCTTGGCCTCGTACGCCTCTTCCAGGTGGTCCGCGCGGAACCGCTTGTGGCAGGAGGTGCACTCGGTCAGCGGGTCGGAGAAGGTGGCGACGTGACCGGAGGCCACCCAGACCTCGGGGGCCAGGATGACGGACGAGTCGATGCCGACCACGTCCTCGCGCGACGTCACCATGTAGCGCCACCACTGGCGCTTCAGGTTCTCCTTGAGCTCGACACCCAGCGGTCCGTAGTCCCAGGCGGCCTTCTGGCCGCCGTAGATCTCACTGCACGGGAATACGAAGCCACGGCGCTTGCTCAGGCTGACGATGGTGTCGATCTTGTCGGCGGCCACGGTGCTCTCTTCATAACGACGACGGGCGACGAAGCGAGGTGCTTCCAGCGAAGACTTCAGGGTACCGGCGGGGACTCCCCCTCGACCAAATCGGGCCCCCGAGCACCGGGGCCATACCGCAGCCCTTCGGGCTTACCGGGCCCTTGCCCCTCCCTTGCCCCTCAGCTTGTTGACAACGGTTTCCATATTTGTTGAAAATGAGTGTCATGAACGCACGACGACTCATATCCGGAACGGCTGTCGCGGCGGCCGCCGCCCTCGGCCTCGGCTCCCTCTCCGCCTGCTCCTCCGACAGCGCGGCCGCGGGCAACACGGACAAGTTCGACGTCGTCGCGTCGTTCTACCCGATGGCCTTCCTCGCCGAGCGGATAGGCGGGGACCACGTCCACGTCACCAGCCTCACCCAGCCCGGCCAGGAACCGCACGACCTGGAGATCAGCGCCCGGCAGACCGCCGCGCTCCAGGAGTCCGACGCGGCGCTCTACCTGAAGAACCTCCAACCCTCCGTCGACGACGCGGTGGCCCAGTCCGAGGTCAAGACCAAGATCGACGCCGCCTCCCTCACCACGCTGGAGAAGCACGGCAACGAGGTCGGCGGCCACGCGGCCGAGCACGACGACCACGCGGACGAGGAGCTGTCCGGCCTCGACCCGCACATCTGGCTCGACCCCGTCCGCTACGCCCAGGTCGCCGAGGGCGTCGGCAAGGCCTTCGAGAAGGCCGACCCCGCCCACGCGGCCGACTACAAGACCAACACCGCGGCCCTGGTGAAGCAACTCGGCGATCTGAACACCGAGTTCGAGAAGGGCCTCGCGCACACGAGGACCAGGGTCTTCGTCACCACCCACGCCGCCTTCGGCTACCTCGCCGAGCGCTACGGCCTGACCGAGGAGGCCATCAACGGCCTCGACCCCGAGTCGGAGCCCAGCGCCGCACGGGTCAGGGAACTTGAGAAGATGACGAAGGCGGACGGCGTCACCACCGTGTTCTACGAGACGCTCGTCAGCGACAAGACCGCGAGGACCATCGCCTCCGACGCGCACCTCAGGACCGACGTCCTCGACCCGATCGAGGGCATCACGAAGAAGTCCCGCGGCACGGACTACTTCGCGGTCCAGCGAGCCAACCTCAAGGCGCTTCAGACGGCCCTGGGAACCAAGTGACCATTACGGAGGGCGTCATGGACGCGAAGGCCGAGTCCGTCATCTCACTGCGCGGCGTCCGCGCGGAACTGGGTTCGCGCCCCGTGCTGCGGGGCGTCGACCTCACCGTGCGGCGCGGTGAGGTCGTCGCCCTGCTCGGCGCGAACGGCTCCGGCAAGTCCACGGCCGTGCGCAGCGTCATCGGACAGGTGGCGATCGGCGCGGGCGAGATCGAGCTGTTCGGCGTCCCGCACCGCCGGTTCCGGGACTGGGCGCGCGTCGGATACGTCCCGCAGCGCACCACGGCCGCGGGCGGCGTCCCGGCCACGGTGACCGAGGTCGTCTCCTCGGGCCGCCTCTCGCGCACCCGCTTCGGCGTCTTCCGCAAGGCCGACCACGCGGCCGTGCGCCACGCCCTGGAGCTGGTCGGCATGGCCGACCGCGCCAAGGACAGCGTCGACGCCCTCTCCGGCGGCCAGCACCAGCGCGTGCTGATCGCCCGCGCGCTCGCCGCCGCACCCGAACTGCTGATCATGGACGAGCCGATGGCCGGCGTCGACCTGGCCAGCCAGGAGGTGCTGGCGCACACCCTGCGCGAGCAGGTCGCGGCCGGCACGACCGTCCTGCTGGTCCTGCACGAACTGGGCCCGCTGGAGCCCCTCATCGACCGGGCGGTCGTCCTGCGCGACGGCTGCGTCCTGCACGACGGGCCGCCCCCGCGGGCCGTCGGGCAGCACGCCCTCCCCGGCCACGACCATGTGCACCCGCACGCACCCGCGGGCGCCGAACCGATCCGCACGGGACTGCTGAGCTGATGGACCTCCTGAACTACGCCTTCATGCAGCGGGCGCTGCTCGCCGCGGTCCTGGTCGGCATCACCGCGCCCGCCGTCGGCATCTACCTCGTCCAGCGCCGCCAGGCCCTCATGGGCGACGGCATCGGCCACGTCGCCATGACCGGCGTCGGCCTCGGCTTCCTGCTCTCCTGGTCCCCGGTCTGGATGGCCACGGCCGTCTCCGTCCTGGGCGCGGTGATCATGGAACTCATCCGCTGGTACGGCAAGACCCGCGGCGACATCGCGCTCGCCATGCTCTTCTACGGCGGCATGGCCGGCGGCGTGATGTTCATCAACCTCGCGCCGGGCGGCTCCAACGCCAACCTCACCTCGTACCTCTTCGGCTCGCTGTCGACGGTGTCGGAATCCGACGTGACGGCGATCTGCCTGCTCGCGGCGTTCGTGGTCCTGGTCACCCTGGGCCTGCGCCGCCAGTTGTTCGCGGTCAGCCAGGACGAGGAGTTCGCGCGGGTGACCGGCCTGCCGGTGCGCGCCCTGAACCTGCTGACGGCCGTCACGGCGGCGGTGACGGTGACCGTGGCGATGCGCGTGGTGGGCCTGCTGCTGGTCTCGGCCCTGATGGTCGTCCCGGTGGCCGCGGCCCAGCAGCTCAGCCGCAGCTTCGCCGCGACCTTCGCGATCGCGGTGGCCATCGGCGTGACGGTGACCATCGGCGGCACCGTCACCTCCTACTACCAGGACGTCCCGCCCGGCGCGACGATCGTGCTGCTGACCATCGCCGCGTTCGTCGCGCTGAGCCTGCTGGCCGCCCCGCTGGCCCGGCGCCGCGCCCGCGCGCTGGCGGCGGCGCACCCGGCCGGCGACCCCGCGGAGTGTGCGATTCCGGCCACCCGAGCCCCCGGCGACGAAGTCGGCGTCTGACCGCGCACAGGCCGGGCTGGCACAATGGCCCGGCAAGCCGCAGACGTGAGGAGACAACGGTGACGACCGCTGGACCGCCCGTGAAGGGCCGCGCCACCCGGCAGCGCGCCGCCGTGGCGGCGGCGCTCGACGAGGTGGACGAGTTCCGCAGCGCGCAGGATCTGCACGACATGCTCAAGCACAAGGGCGACTCGGTCGGCCTGACCACCGTCTACCGCACCCTTCAGTCCCTCGCCGACGCGGGCGAGGTCGACGTCCTGCGCACATCCGACGGCGAGTCCGTGTACCGCCGCTGCTCCACCGGCGAGCACCACCACCACCTCGTCTGCCGCGTCTGCGGCAAGGCCGTGGAGGTGGAGGGCCCGGCGGTCGAGACATGGGCCGAGGCCATCGCCGCCGAACACGGCTACGTGAACGTGGCCCACACCGTGGAGATCTTCGGCACCTGCGCGGACTGCGCGGCGACCGCCGCGAGCTGACCCGCCGCCCCGCCCCCGGCCGAGCACGTCCGCCCGGCCGGCCGGACGGACGCAGTCGGCGGCCGGGCGCGCCCGGCCCGGGGTCAGACGCGGCGCAGCCTGCCGTCCAGGATCGCTCGCAGTCGGTCGAGGTCTTCCGGGGTGCGGACGCCCCCCTTGACCAGGACGATCGCGCAGTGGCCCGCCTTGTCCGGGCTGCGCAGGGCGAAGATCCGCTCCGACTCCGCGTAGCTGCCGTAGTTGGCCCAGCCCATGCGCAGATCGGCGTGCGCGCTCACCGTGCGCACGCCCTCCGGGCCGACGGTCACCCGGATCCGGCCGTGGTGGCGGTTCGCCTTCAGCAGCCGCTCGGCCGTCAGTCGCGGCGCGAAGTACATCAGCACCGGCCACACCACGAACATCACGCCGAACGACACCCCCGCCCCGTCGTCGTCGCGCACGCCCAGGGCGAACGCCGCGGCCCCGGCCAGTGCGACGCACACCAGGAAGAGCGGCCGGTGGATCAGAGCCGCCCGGCCGTTCTTGCGGGACACCAGCCGGACGGCGTCCTCCATGTCCGCGAGACGGTGCTCGTACTCCAGCACCACCTCGTCCTCGTGTACTCCGACGGCCTGTTCCCCGCCCACGGCCCCTCCCCGGTCCTACGGTGACGAGGCGTGATCGTAACGGCCGGGCGCGGCGGCCCGGCACGCGGGCCGGACGCCTTCAGGAACCGGCGTCCTGCTCCGCAGCGCGCCCCGAACCGCTCCCCTCCAGGGAGAGCAGCACCTCGTTCGGGGTGGCGCCGCCGAAACGGCGGTCCCGGGAGGCGAACTCGACGCACGCCCGCCACAGGTCGCGGCGGTCGAAGTCCGGCCACAGGACGTCCTGGAAGACCATCTCCGCGTACGCGCTCTGCCAGATCAGGTAGTTGGAGGTGCGCTGCTCGCCGCTCGGCCGCAGGAACAGGTCGACGTCCGGCATGTCCGGGTAGTACAGGTACTTGGCGAGGGTCTTCTCGGTGACCTTGGACGGGTCGAGCCGGCCCGCCTTCACGTCCTCGGCCAGCGCCTGCGCGGCGTCCGCGATCTCCGCGCGGCCGCCGTAGTTCATGCAGAAGTACAGCGTGAGACGGTCGTTGTCCTTGGTCTGCTCCTGCGCGACCTGGAGCTCCTTGGCGACCGACTTCCACAGCTTGGGCATCCGGCCCACCCAGCGCACCCGGATCCCCAGCTCGTCGAGGGTGTCACGGGTCTTGCGGATGAAGTCGCGGTTGAAGTTCATCAGGAAGCGGACCTCGTCGGGCGAGCGCTTCCAGTTCTCGGTGGAGAAGGCGTACAGCGAGATGTTGCGCACGCCCATCTCGACCGCGCCCTGGAGCACGTCGAGGACCTGCTCGGCGCCGACCTTGTGCCCCTCGGTGCGCGGCAGCCCGCGCTCCTTGGCCCAGCGGCCGTTGCCGTCCATGACGATCGCCACGTGTTCGGGGACCAGCTCGCCGGGGAGCTTGGGCGGGCGAGCACCGGACGGGTGCGGCTCCGGAGTCCTGTACTCCCGACGCTGCCGCCCCAGGAACCCGCGTACCACCATGTGCCTCTCGTCTCCTTCACTTTTCCACATACCGAAGGGAGCGCAGCCCGCGCTCCAGATGCCAGTGCAGATAGGCGGACACCAGCCCGCTGCCCTCCCGGACGTGGCGCGGCTCGCACGCGTCCGCCGTCTCCCAGTCTCCCGTGAGCAGCGCGCCGAGGAGGACCAGGGTCTGCGGCGAGGGCACGACGCTGCCGGCCACCCGGCAGTCGGCGCAGACCGAGCCGCCGGCGGCGACGGAGAAGAACCGGTTGGGCCCCGGCATCCCGCACCTGGCGCAGTCGCCGAAGCTGGGCGCGTACCCGTTGACGGCCAGCGAGCGCAGCAGGAACGCGTCCAGGACCAGGTGCGGGGCGTGCTCACCGCGGGCCAGGGTCCGCAGCGCCCCCACGAGCAGCAGGTACTGCTGCACGGCCGGTTCGCCCTCGTGGTCGGTGAACCGCTCGGCGGTCTCCAGCATGGCCGTGCCCGCCGTGTAGCGGGCGTAGTCGGTCACGATGCCGCCGCCGTAGGGGGCGATGATCTCGCTCTGGGTGCACAGCGGCAGGCCCCGGCCGACGAGTTCGCTGCTGCCCCGGGCGAAGAACTGCACGTCGACGTGGGAGAACGGTTCGAGGCGGGCCCCGAACTTGGACTTCGTCCGCCGCACCCCGCGCGCCACGGCCCGCACCCGCCCGTGCCCGCGCGTCAGCAGCGTGATGATGCGGTCCGCCTCGCCCAGCTTCTGGGTCCGCAGGACGATCCCGTCGTCCCGGAAGAGACTCATCGCGCACCGCCGCCCAGGGCCCGCCGGGACCGCCCTGCGCCGGCCGGACGCGGCACGGCGCGCCCTGCCTCCCCCGGCTCTCGGGGGCGCAGCACGATGCCGTCGTCGCGGAACAGGCTCATGGCCCCATTCTCGCCTACGCCGGGAGGGTGGTGTGTCCGCCCGCCGGGATCCCGTGGCGGGCGCACGCAACCGGAGGCGCGGGCGCGGGCGTCCGTGTACAGGGAAACGACTTCTGTGTTCCCGACGGACGGAGAGAACGATCTCAGCCTCGACCACCCGCCGCACCCTGCTCACCGCCGGCGCGGGCGCCGGCGCCGCCCTGCTGGCCGCCGGCCCCGCGCGGGCCGCCGCCGACCCGGCCGACCCCGTCACCGCGCGCCTGCGCGACCTGGAGTCCCGGCACGGCGCCCGGCTCGGCGTCTTCGCCTACAACGTCCGCACCCGCCGCCGGATCCGCCACCGCGCCGACGAGCTGTTCCCGGTCTGTTCGCTGTTCAAGACGCTGGCGGTGGCGGCCGTGCTGCGGGACCTGCCCGCGTCCGCGCTGGACCGCCGCGTCCACTACACGGCCGACGACGTGGTGGAGAACTCGGAGATCACCAAGGACCACGTGTCCGACGGCATGACGATCGCCGAGCTGTCCGCCGCGGCCATCCAGCACAGCGACAACACGGCCGGCAACCTGCTGCTGCGTGAGCTGGGCGGCCCCGCGGCGGTCACCCGCTTCGCGCGTTCCGTCGGCGACCGCGTCACCCGCCTCGACCGCTGGGAGCCGGACCTCAACTCGGCCGAGCCCGGGCGGGTGACGGACACCACGAGCCCGTACGCGATCGCGCGCACCTACGGCCGACTGGTCCTCGGCGACGCCCTGTGCGCCCCCGACCGGCGCCGCCTGACCGACTGGATGCTCGGCACGGTCACCAGCGCCAACCGCTTCCGCGCCGGCCTGCCCCCGACCTGGACGATCGCCGACAAGACCGGCGGCGGCTCCTACGGCGCGAACAACGACGCCGGCATCGCCTGGACCCCGGACGGCGCCCCCGTCGTCCTGGCCGTCCAACTCACCAAGCCCGACCGGGCGGCCCCCTACGACCACGCCCTGATCGTCGAGACGGCGGGGGTGGTGGCGGAGGTGCTGGGCTGAGCGGTCAGTGCGGTCGGGGCGCCGGCGGGGCGGGGCTGGGGCTCGGCTCCCTGGCCGCCGCCCACAGCGTGTCGAAGCGACTGACCTCGTCACCCACGCTGTCCGTGATCGCGTCGAGCCGGGTCCGGACGTTTCCGCCCTGGTTGTCCGTGGTGTATTCGAGACAGAGGGCGTGGTCGAAGATCACGACGTCTCTCGTCGCCGGTCCCGTGCGCCGCCGCTGCTCGGGGAGGACCATGAAGCGCACGTTGATGTCCAGGTCCCGCTGTTCCTGACAGAGGTCCCTGAACCGCTCCATGAACTGTTCGTCGCGCTCCTCGGACGCCCTGATCATGAAGAGGCGGCGGATGGTGACCTGACGGCGTCGCATCGCCTCGATCTGCGCGTCCAGGTAGGGCCCCGCGGGGTCGGTGTCCCAGAACGGCCGGTCGACGGAGCTGCTCGTGGCGTCGATCGTGTGTCGGGCGATCTTGGTGAGGCCGATGAGCCACTCGTTGTTGTCCCGCTGCCAGTGGGCGGTCCTTCCGGTGAGGTCCGTGACGACCGAGGCGAGGCTCTTGATCTCGGCGCGGGCGAAGTCCTTCACGAGGTCCGTGCCGTGCAGGCCCACCTGGGTCGCGCCCTTGACCAGCCGCTTGACGTCGTCGGTGCTCATGCCGACCTCGTCGAGCTCCTGGAGGAGCCCGGCGGCGTCACTGAGCCGGGTGTAGTGGTCGTGCAGCTCTCGCGTCTGGGTGCGCTGGCCCGCCTCCACCGCGCCCAGGCGCTTCTCGAAGTCGACCATGTACTGCACGATCAGCGCCGAGCCCCCGATGACGATGGACATCGCGAGCTTCCACAGTTCGTCCTGCGACTGGTCGATCAGGTTGGTGACGATGTAGGCGACCGTGCCCACGACCACGGTGACCAGCGTCTTGAGCACCACGGGCGCTATCTGCACGCCGGTCCTCGTGCCCGGCCCCGGTGTGCCCGGTTCTCCGTCCATGCCCGCCCCTCCCCGCCAGGTGTGCGTAGATGGTTCCCGGTCACGGCGGCCCCGGCACCTGAATCCGCAACACAATTGCCCTGAGGGCGAGTTGGTCGCGGACGCGTTGCGCCAGTGCGTTCCACTGCCTGCTGTAGCCGGAGTTCTCGTCCAGTTCCTCCCAGACCGGGTGCAGGGCGCGCTCGGTGCGGGCCCGCGGCATCCACAGGTGCAGCAGATGGTCCACGAGCGGACGCAGGGTCCTCAGCAGGGTCCGCTCGTCCTGCGAACCGGCGCGCAGGCCGTCGAGCTTGTCGGCCACGGTCGTCAGCAGCCAGTCGTGCAGGGCGAGGTCCTCGCACAGCCCGGCCGCCGCTGAGGGGGCCGTACCGCGGGGCAGCCGCAGTTCGACGACGCGCAGGCCCGCCTCGGCCTTGGTGAACCGCAGGGCCGTCCGCTGCCCGTCGGCGGCCTCCGCCGTCCAACGCAGAACGGTGTCGGCGGTGGTGAGCGGAGGGTCGTGGTCGAGGAACCGGTGGTTCCGGGAGATCCTCGCCAGCAGTCCCCCGGCGACGGCGCCGACGTCCAGCTCGCCGGGCCGGACGCCCGCGAGGAAGCCTTCGGCCGCCTTCCCGGGCAAGGACCCGACCGGCAGGACGGACCCGGGCCGGACGAGGTAGTAGCCCCACGGCCGACGGCGGTCGGGACCGGCGGCGGGCGCGCCGAAGTACGCCGTGGACTGCAGGACGCGGCCCTCGGTGAGCGTCGCGCGGGCCGTCACGGTGCCCACGGCACGGGTGCGGACGCCGGTGGCGGTGGGCAGCCGGCAGTCGACGCCGGTGAGGACGTCCGGGGAGACGGTATGGCGGTTGGGGTGCCGCGAGACCCGGACGCTGTCGTCGGCGCGCAGCCGCAACAGGGCCACCGCGACCCGCTCGTCCACCGCGTCGCGGGTGGACAGCAGACAGGTGCGCACCTCGCCGCAGACGAGGACCGGGCCGGCGGGATCGCCCAGGCCGTCCACGTCACAGCCCCGGCGGGAAGACGTAGGAGGCGCGTTCCACCACTTCCTCGGGAACGGCGAAGCCCTCCTGCGCGGACCGCTCGGCGACCTGCCCGAGCACGTCGGCCTCCACATGGACCTGGTCGAGGACCACGCGCACGGCGTGCTCGACGGGCAGGAAGCGCACGGGGAGCACGCTGCAGGTGACGTACGCCGCGAAGGGCGCGGCATGCGGCTCGAGGCGCAGGACGGGCGGCAGCGCGTCCCACTCGGCGGGGAACCCCTCGCCGTCCCAGGGGGCGGGGGTGAGCACCGCCCTTCCCCGGTCGCGCAGCAGTCCCAGGCGGACCAGTTGCCAGACCGAGGCGAGGAAGGCGCAGGACCAGGTGCGTTCGTCCTCGTGGCCGTTCCACAGTTCGACGTCCACGAAGACGGAGTGACCGCGTGCGCCGGTCTCGCCGGGCGGCTGCCAGACGGCTCCGGCGGGGTCGAGCGCGGCGGAGGTGCGCCGCGCGGGGGCGCGCCGGCCGTTGGCGAGCCAGCCGGTGCGGCTGACGGGCGGCCGGAAGCCGTTGCTGCCGGGCGGCGGGGACTCCACCAGCCGGTGCAGGACGGATTCCGCGGGTCCGGCGCCGTCCCCTCGCCCGGGGGCTGCTGCGGCGCAGCCGGACTCACGGGCCAGGTAGTCGATGGTCAGCCCCGCGTCGTCCGCCGCCTCCAGCAGGGGTGGGATCAGCTCGGCGGGGGTGGAGCGCCGGGAGAAGTAGTCGTCGATCAGGAAGCAGGTGCTGACGCGGGGCTGTCGGGCCCCGGACAGCCGGCCGACGCCGGCCCGGGCGGCGTCCGCCCAGGGCCGCACGGTCTCGAAGTGGCGGCGGAGCCGGTGGCCTCCTTCGGCGAAGTCCTCCATGTACAGGTGGCCCAGTTCGAGGGAGAGGTGGGAGTAGGGCACGGACTCCGTACGCGGGTCGGCGCTGGTCTCCCGGAAGACGGGGTCACGGTTCACGACGGCTCCCAGCACCTGTCGTCGGTCACCTTCCGCGCGAGGTGTGCCATGGCCTGCCAGGTCTCGACGGTCGCGATCCTGCGGTCGTGGACGTCCTCGTCGGTGATGAGCCGCTCCTGCCACTGCAGGACGGGCTCCAGCGGGATCGACGCGAGCATCCTGCTCCGGCCGACCCCGCAGGCCGCGGCCAGTTCCTCAAGGCTCCTGTCGCACTGCCGCATCCACGCGTACTGCGCGGGCGAGACCTGCGACCACATGGGGGCATCCAGGTCGGGCACGGCCGCCCGGACGAAACGGATCGAGCCGGTGAGCGTGTCGGATCCGTGGCCCATCGCCGTGCCGGCCGCCGCCAGGCCCTGTCTCCCGTGGACCAGTTCGGCTGCCGCCCTCACGTGCTGGCGGGTCCAGCGGTGGTAGACGAGCCAGCGGTGTCTCAGGCCGCCGAGACCGCCGCGGGGCGAGGTGGCGGCGAGTACCAGCTCCATGGCGTAACTGCGCCCTGCGCTCAGGTCCACGACGATGACGTCGAACTCGCGCTGGAGACGCAGGACGAGATCGACGCAGCGGTGGAGGTTCTCCTCGTCGGTGACGAATTCCCCGCCCGTGCGGTCGCCGGGGATGAGGACGAGCCGGCCGACTGGGCCGAACCGGTCGCGCAGGTCGGGGTGTTCCGTGCGGCTCCAGACGTCGACCCGCGACGGTTCGCCGACGCCGCCCCGCAGATACGTGTGCAGGCCGTGCCCCTCGGCCTCGGAGAAGGCGTCGGGCACGTCGAACACGGCGGCGGCGGTGGGGGATCCGAAGTCGAAGTCCAGGAAGCAGACGTCGTCCCCGTCCAGTGCGCGGTGGTAGGCGAGGTTGGCGCTGGTGACGGAGCGGCCGGTGCCTCCCTTGTCGGAGGCGGCGAACACGAGCACGACTCACACCCCCCGGGCTCGGGCGAGGGCGTCGAGCCGTTCCATGACCCTCGCGGCCAGTGCGCAGGCGGTGCCCGGCTGGGCCTCGACCAGGTTCCGGGCGCGGCGCAGGTCGGCCTCGATGCGCTTGATCTCCTCGTCCTGGGGGCTCTTGGGGGCCGGCGGGGGATGTCCCTCCTGCTCTCGGCCGAGGAGGTGCCTCGCCTCGCTGATCAGGTCCCGTGCCTGCTCGGAGAGTCTGGGACTCGGGATCGGGAGCCGGGAGTACAGGTGGTGCGCGGCCACCATGCACTCGGCGACGCGCTCGGTGATGCCCCAGGACAGCGGCCCCCGGCCGACGGGGCGGGAGGTCCGGGCGAGCGGCACGTGGTCCCAGAGTCCGACGCCCTCCCCCTCCGTGATGCGGCGCCCCCACACGTGGTCGAGGATGCCCTCGGCGAGTCTGAGCAGCCGGTCCGTCGAGGTGATGTCCCGGGAGAGACAGCAGAGTTGAACGGTGCGCTTGAGCAGCTGCGTGGAGAAGTCGTTCATCGTCCACGTCATGGCCGGTCCCAGGGCCTCGCTGCCGAGCAGCGGCATGGTGACGCCGGGCTTGTGCAGGCTGTGCGCCGGATCGCGACCGGCGCCCCCGGTGATCCCGCCGCGCTCGGCGAGGCGTTCCACGACGCCGATGACGCGAGGGAGGTCGTGGTCGGTGAAGGGACGGCGCATCCGGTCGTGGACGAGAACGGAGACGACGGTGAGGGAGAAGTACTCCGACTCCAGCCGCTGGAGCGTCGTGCGCCAGGGGATGTCCTCCAGTGGCCAGACGCCGTCGTCGAAGAGGGCGATGCCGGACCAGTACTGCTGGGTGAGTTCCCAGCGCAGCCGCAGCGCGTCGCTCAGTTTCTGCTGTTCGGCGGTGAGCAGTCCGAGGACGAGTGTGCGCTCGGAGAAGAGGTCGATGATGCCGTCGAGGGCGACGACGGTGAAATGGAGGTAGGGGGTGGGGTGGGCGAGGCCCCGGGGCTGTGCGCCGACGGCAGCGGCGGTCTCCGGATCCAGTTCGATCTCGGGCGCGCCCTTCACCACGGTCCACGCCCATCCGCACTCGAACAGGCGGTTCTCGTCCCGCAACTGGTCCCGGACGTCGGCGTCCAGGCCGAGTCTGATGCTCTCGGTGATCAGTGCGCGCAGTGACGTGAACCGGCGCTGGAAGCGTTGCAGGACCTGACGGTCGGACAGTCTGCCCCGGCCCAGGAGCCGGGCGAGCGCCTGGCCCTGGTCCGAGGAGATGTCGACGACGTCGACGGTGAAGGAGCGCAGCAGGCCCACCATCGCCGCGGTGAGTCGGGCGCCCGCGTCCTGTACGAGCCGCTCGATGCGGGCCAGGGTGGAAGCCCGGCGGGTTCTGCCCCTGAACACCCGGCAGAAGTGGAGCGTCGCCAGGCACAGGCTCACCGACATGGAGTAGGAGTCGACGACGTCGACTCCTCTTTGTTCGGGCGACAGTTCCCGGTCGGGATCCTCCGGGGCGAAGTAGTCCCCGCCCGCGAAACCGGGGCCGTCCTCGCTCCGGTGCCTGTCCATGAAGTCGCCGAGGATCTCCAGGAGCCGCAGGGGGATGTCGCCGGAGTCGCCCACGTTCCTGAGCGCCCTGAGGACGTCCGGCTCCGTGGTGTCCGGGGCGTCCAGCCGGAGCGCGGGGATCTCCGTGGCGGGGTACAGGAGGCAGAGGAGTCGCTCCGCGTCCGCCACGCTGCTGTGTCCGCCGTGATCGCCCCAGGACCATGCGCCGCCGTCGAAGGAATGCCGGGCGAAGGCCTGCCACATGTCCAGCAGGTGCTGACGCGGCTTGATCTGCATTCTGTGTCCCCTCACAGATCGCTTCGCCCCCGCCGGCAGGGCCGTTCAGGAGTTACCCGTTCGGCGGAATCCGCAAGCAAGGATCATGGAGGTGTATCCCGGGCGCACCTCTCCCGGCTCGCCCACGCGGTAGATCCGCAGGCGCTCGGCATATCCGTCGATGCTGTCGCGGATGTCGGATTCACTCACGTCACAGGCGGGGAACGGGGTTTCGCCCACCCAGTAGCCCTCGGAATGTTCCATGAACGCCGCCGCGAAGGGCGCGCCAGGAGTGAGGGAGCGCAAAAAGCACTCCACGCCTTCCTGGAACTCCTCGTAGGAGGTGGAAAGGGATTCGGCGACGAAGAACATGGTTCCGATCTGCCACTGCTCGGGCCGGTCCACCAGCGCGAAGATGTCGCCCTGCTCGACCTGGGCCACTTCGCCGAACCGCTTCCAGGGCCCGTCCGCCATCTGGGCATAGGCGTCTTCCTGGCACAGCACCCGCCAGAAGGCGTCCCAGCCGTGGTCGTGGCGGTCGAACTGCTGCTTCAGGTAATGCAGGTTCGGCGTCGCCCGGTCCAGCAAGGTGATCTCGTCGCACCACGGGAGCATCGTGAAGGTGGGATAGAGATTGGCCCCCGCGCCCACGTCGATGCCCCGCAGGCGACCACCCGGCGATCGACGGAAATGATCACTGAAGTGGGCGCGGACGATCGACATGATCTCCGAGTCGACCGGTAGCAGGGTGCGGTAGTTCTTCCGGACGTAGGCCACGGGGTCGAAGGCGTCCCATCGTGCCTCTGCGTTCAACTGCCCTGGTTTACCCGATGATCCCAAAGACATGCCCCACGGTATCAATAGGCTCGATCCCCGGTCTGCGCCGATTCCGATTGCGGCCGGACGGAAGAGGCACCGGGGGCGCACGGCAGCACTCGGTCCGACAGCGTCGCTGCCGGTACTTGAACGGCCCGAACCGCTGGGCAATTCTGGTTCGATGCCAGCCACTCGCCCGTCCCTACGGGTACGCACCGCCCTCGAGACGGACATGTACGACATCACCCTCCTGGACAAGGAGGTGTTCCCGGGCCTCCCCTATCCGCACTTCGTCCTGCGACAGTTCCTCGACGCGCTCGCCGACCACCTGTTCGTGGTCCACGACGACGAGCGGCTGTGCGGGTACGTGCTGGCGACTCCGCCGGCCGGGGGCCAGGGCTGGATCCTGACCCTCGGCGTCGCCCCCGGGGTGCGCCGGCAGGGGCTGGCCCGGCAACTGATGAAGGAAGCCCTGGGGAAACTCAGGGCGGAGGGGGCGCGTACCGCCCGGCTGGCGGTCAAGCCGGACAACCACCGGGCGATCGCGCTCTACAAGTCCCTGGGCTTCGTGCAGGACGACGGCGCTTCCCGCAAGGACTACTACGGCAACGGCGAGGACCGCGTCCTCATGACCCTGGAGCTGTGAACCCCCGCACATACCCCCGCTGCCAAGGCGTCTCCACCGCGCGTGGGTGGTAGTGGTCGCGGACGTAGCGCACCGCCTTCTCGGGGGGCACGCCGTCCAGGACCGCCAGGCAGGCCAGGGCCGTGCCGGTGCGGCCGCGGCCTCCGTGGCAGGCGATCTCGACGCGTTCGTCGGCCGCGCGGCGCCACGCGTCGGTGAGGGCGGCGCGGGCGTCCCGGCGGTCGGCGGGGAGGCGGAAGTCGGGCCAGCGGACCCAGCGGGACTCCCAGGCGGGCCGCTCGGGGCGCGCGCCGAGGAGGTAGAGGCCGTAGGCCGGGGACGGCGCCGCGGGGTCCAGGGGGTGGCGCAGGCCGCGGCCGCGGACCAGGCGGCCGGACGGCAGTCGCAGCACTCCGGGGTCGGTGGCGCACCAGGCCCACGCATCGTTCTCCATCACTCCATTCGAACCCCGTGACGGATGCCGGGCAACCGATTCCGCCCGACCGGTGGTCTGGAGGGCGAGGAGGGTGCTTGATGCAGGCCGAACAAGAGGACCGGTTCCAGGAGTTCGTCAGAGCCCGTTGGTCCCGGCTCGTGCGGACCGCCTATCTGCTCACGGGCGACGTCCATCACGCGGAGGACCTGACGCAGACCGCGCTGGCGAAGGCGTACCGGTCGTGGCGGCGGATATCGCGCAGCGACAACCCGGAGGCCTACGTCCGGCGGATGCTCGTCAGCTGCAACAGCGACCGGTTCCGCAAGCGGAGGGTCGTCGAGGCGCTGACCGCGGCGCCGCCCGAGCGCGCGGGCCGGGACGAGGGCGCGGGGCGGATCGAGGAGCGGGGCTCCCTGATGGCCGGGCTGGCCCAACTCCCGCCGAAGCAAAGGGCGGTGGTGGTGCTGCGGTACTGGGAGGACCTGTCGGAGGCGGAGGTGGCCGAGGTGCTGGGCTGCTCGCAGGGCACGGTCAAGAGCCAGGCGTCGAAGGGGCTGGCGAAGCTGCGCTCGTATCCGGGGCTGGCCGCAGGCCGCGCGACGCCCGACGGCGGGGCGCGGCCGGGGCCGCGACCCCGGACCCAGCCGCCGCCGTCGCCGCCGTCGCAGCCGCAGTCGCAGCCGCTAGGAGTCCGTGGATGAACGAGTCGTACGAACAAGGAGAGTTGGAGGAATGGATGCGTGAGATCCTCGCGAAGGACGCGTACACGATTCACCCCTCGTCGGCGCCCTATCCGGCGATCCGGCGGCGGGGACTGGCCGAGCGGCGGCGGCGCGTGGCGGTGACCGGGGCGGTGCTGGCGGCGCTGGCCGCGGTGCCGGTGGGCGCCTACGCGGTGAACGGCGGGGGCGGGGGCCGGGGCGCCGACACCGCCGCGCCGAACCCGTCGGTGAGCGCCCCGCACGCCCCTGCGGCGAAGCCGTCCTCGGCGCCGGACGACCCGGCGCGGCCCGCCACGAAGGGGCAGTTGCTCGACGGCATCACCTTCGAGCAGGCGGCGCAGGGGCTGAAGGCATGTCTGCGCGCCGAGAGCGCGCCCCCCGGCAGCGCCCGTGGTCTGGGCAAGGCCAAGGACTACCGGATCGTCCTGGCGCTCAAGAAGACCGGGGACTCCAACAGCGCGGGCGACGGCATCAACGTCGTCGCGGTGAAGGAGAAGCCGGCCGGCTTCCGGGTGGTGTGCACCCTGGAGGGCGGGGAGGCCTCCGGCATCAGCGTCAGCTCGAGCGACGCCGGTCCGCCGGACGCGGGTCCGGTGCTGCCCGACGTCAACGGGGGCAAGCTCTACCAGCAGTCGTTCATCGACAAGGGGCACTGGAAGCTGCCCTTCCGCTGGGGGGTCATCGGCACGGTGGAGCCGTCGGTCGCCAAGGTGACCGTCTCCTACGGGGGCAGCCGCGCGACGGCCGTCCTGGACGGGCCGTGGTTCGTCGCCGCGGGCATGCTGAACCGGCAGGTCACGCTGGCCCCGCACATCAAGGGCTACGACGCGGCGGGCAAGCTCGTCTACGACTCCGACACGGACAGCACCTACCAGCGGACCCTGCCGTAGGGCGGTCTCCTACGCCCCTGAGCCCCTGAGCCCCTGCGGCGGCCTGGGAGCGCTACGGCACTCCGGGAGCGCTCCGGCCCTGGCGGGGTCCGCGGCGCCCGCCGCCCGTGCGAGCGCGCCGCGGGCGGGTCAGGACGGGGTTCCCGCGGCGGCGAGCAGGCGGCTCACGTCGTCCGCGCAGATCGTCAGGGCCGCGCCGACCGTGGTGAGGACCTCCCGTTCGGCCGGGGTGTACGGGCCGTCGGCCAGGGCGATGCGGGCGCCCTGCAGCAGGATCGATTCGCGGCCGGCCGGCGCGAGGTGGGCGGCGAGCGGGTCGAGGGCCTCGTGGAGCTCTATGGCGAGACCGGGACCGTAGGACTCGCCGTAGTTGCGTCCGGTGTCGGAGGCGAGGGCGTCGACGAGCGCGGAGAGCTGTTCCTCGGTGCAGTCGGTGAAGCCGGCCGCACGCACCGCGCCCGCCGCGGTCTCCAGGGACGTGCGGGAACAGGCGCCGCCGGCGGACAGGACCGCGAGGGCGACGGTGTGGACGGCGTCGCGCAGCATCGCCGAGAAGCGCACGGTGGTGGGGTGGTCGAGGACGTCGGTGCCGTAGTGGTCCCGGCAGGCGGCGCACTCGACGACCGGGCCGGTCTCGCCGCGCGGCACGAGCGGCACGCCGAGGACGGTGAAGCGGCGCTGTCCGGTCAGCCGCAGGTAGTTGCGGTCTCCGCCGCAGCCCGGGCAGAAGAACTCGCCGTCGCCGACGGGCGTCCACGCGGTGCGGGTGCCCAGGATGTGGGCAAGCCTGGTGACACGGCCGTCTCGTCCCCGTTCTGGCAGCACGTCGCACCTCCGTAACCCCGTGGCAACATCGCCACGTCTGCGTGATGTTAGCCACAGGGGAGAGGTGTAGTCAGCACCCAGGACGAGACCTTTCCGTGACCTCCACGCGGCGGTGGCCGAAAAAGGCGGGACCCCGCTCGTCGGTGTCGACGAGCGGGGTCCGCAAACCGCCGGTCAGGGTGGTCAGCGCGTCGCGCGGTTGACGGCCGAGACGACCGCCTTCAGCGACGCACGTGTCGTGTTCGCGTCGATGCCGATGCCCCACAGGACCTTGTCGCCGATCGCGCACTCGATGTACGAGGCGGCCTGCGCGGAGGCGCCCTCGCTCATCGTGTGCTCCTGGTAGTCCAGCAGCCGTACGTCGATGCCGACGGACTGCAGGGCGTCGAAGAAGGCCGAGATCGGACCATTGCCGGAGCCGGTCAGCACGGTGTCCTCGCCGTCGACGGTGGCCTCGACCTTGAGGGTGTCCACGCCGTCGGTGTCGGTGGTCGACTGGCCGTTCCTGACCTGGATGCGGCCCCAGGGGTTCTCGGGGTTCGGCAGGTACTCGTCCTGGAAGACCGACCAGATGGCGCCGCCGGTGACCTCGCCGCCCTCGGCGTCCGTCTTGGCCTGGATGATCTTCGAGAACTCGATCTGCATCCGGCGCGGCAGGTCCAGCTTGTGGTCGTTCTTCAGGACGTAGGCGATGCCGCCCTTGCCGGACTGCGAGTTGACGCGGATGACGGCCTCGTAGGACCGGCCGACGTCCTTCGGGTCGATCGGCAGGTACGGGACCGCCCACTCGATGTCGTCGACGGTGACGCCCTTCGCGGCCGCGTCGGCCTCCATGGCGTCGAAGCCCTTCTTGATGGCGTCCTGGTGGGAGCCGGAGAAGGACGTGTAGACCAGGTCGCCCACGTACGGGTGGCGCGGGTGGACCTCCATCTGGTTGCAGTACTCCCACGTGCGACGGATCTCGTCGATGTCGGAGAAGTCGATCTGCGGGTCGACGCCCTGGGAGAACAGGTTCATGCCCAGGGTGACCAGGTCGACGTTGCCGGTGCGCTCGCCCTGTCCGAACAGGCAGCCCTCGACGCGGTCGGCGCCGGCCATCAGCGCCAGCTCGGCGGCGGCGACGGCGGTGCCGCGGTCGTTGTGCGGGTGGACCGAGACGCAGACGTGCTCGCGGCGGGAGAGGTTGCGGCTCATCCACTCGAAGCGGTCGGCGTGGGTGGAGGGCGTCGAGCGCTCGACGGTGGCCGGCAGGTTCAGGATGATCTCGCGGCCCGGGCCGGGCTGGTAGACGTCCATCACCGCCTCGCAGACCTCCAGGGCGAAGTCCAGCTCGGTGTCGGTGAAGATCTCGGGGCTGTACTGGTAGCCGAACTCGGTCTCGGGGCCCAGCAGTTTCTCGGCGTACTCGACGACCAGGCGGGTGCCGTCGACGGCGATCTGCTTGATGTCGTCCTTGGAGCCGCGGAAGACCACACGGCGGAAGACGGGGGCCGTGGCGTTGTACAGGTGGACGGTCGCGCGCCGGGCGCCCTTCAGGGACTCCACGGTCCGCTCGATCAGGTCCTCACGGGCCTGGGTCAGTACGGAGATCGTGACGTCGTCCGGGATCGCGCCCTCTTCCTCGATGATCGAGCGCACGAAGTCGAAGTCGGTCTGACCCGAGGCGGGAAAGCCGACCTCGATCTCCTTGTAGCCCATCTTGACCAGCTGGTCGAACATCCGGCGCTTGCGCTCGGGCGACATGGGGTCGATCAGGGCCTGGTTGCCGTCGCGCAGGTCGGTGGAGAGCCAGCGGGGGGCGGCGGTGATCCGGTTGTTCGGCCAGGTGCGGTCGGGGATGTCGACCTGGTCGTACCGGCCGTACTTGTGGACCGGCATCTGGCTGGGCTGCTGGCGGTTCGCCATGGGGCGTTGGCTCCTCGTGGTGACCGGAGTGTCTCCGGACGGAAGACGGCCGACGCGCAACACCAAGCACCGCGGGGAGGGGGTCGGCCTCGACTACAGGCCCTCGCCGCGGCAGCTAAGGAGAAGCAGCCCGAAACGCATAGTGCTCCGCACTTTAGCCGAGCCGCCGAGGTCGCGCGGGTCCGTATCAGTATGCGGGACCGGCGGGAACAGAGACAGGGAAATCATGGAAAAGGGGACAAAACGTGTGCCATACCACTCGCGGTCGGTGATCTGCCGCGTTTGTCACCGTTTTTCACCGATCATGGTTGCCTGTAGTGACAGGGAGATAACACAGTGCAAGGGTGCGGGACATGACGACTCACGGGGGCTCCGAGCCCGTCTTCTGCACCGTCGTACCGCCGCACGTCCTCGACCGGCTGGCGCGCAACGACGACCCCGCACTCTCCGGTCCCGCCCGGCGCACCCTGCTGCGCGACAGCGAGCTGCGCGCCCGCCGCCGGGTGACCACCGAGTTCCGCCTGGCCGCCGCGCCCGCGGCGAAAGCGCCGTCGGACCAGCCGCTGCGGACGATCTACGACTGCGCGCACGGCACCGACCTGCCCGGCGGCAAGGTCCGCTCCGAGGGCCAGGAACCGGGCCGCGACGCGACCGTCAACCGCGCCTACTCCGGTCTCGGCGCCACCTTCGACCTCTACCTCAAGGCCTACCGACGCCACTCCATCGACGGCGACGGCCTGCCCCTGGACGCCAGCGTCCACTACGACGAGGGCTACAACAACGCCTTCTGGAACGGCGAGCAGATGGTGTTCGGCGACGGTGACGGCGAGATCTTCGTCGACTTCACCAACTCCGTCGACGTGATCGGGCACGAGCTCACCCACGGCGTCACGCAGTACACGGCGAACCTGACCTACTACGGCCAGCCGGGCGCGCTCAACGAGTCGATGTCCGACGTGTTCGGCTCGCTCATCAAGCAGTACTCGCTCGGCCAGACCGCCGCCGAGGCCGACTGGCTGATCGGCGCGGGCCTGCTCGCCCCGGGCGTCACCGGCGCCGCCCTGCGCTCGATGAAGGCCCCGGGGACCGCGTACGACGACGACGTCCTCGGCAAGGACCCGCAGCCCGCGACGATGGACGACTACGTCCGCACCGGCCGCGACAACGGCGGCGTCCACATCAACTCCGGCATCCCCAACCACGCGTTCTACCTCGTCGCCACCGCCCTGGGCGGCCACGCCTGGGAGAAGGCGGGTCAGATCTGGTACGACGTGCTGACCGGCGGCGAGCTCGAGGAGAAGGCCTTCTTCACCGACTTCGCGGGACTCACCGTGAAGGCCGCGCGCGAGCGCTTCGGCGACGGCGGCGACGAGTCGCAGGCCGTGAAGAAGGCCTGGGAGCAGGTCGGGGTGCGGATCCTGTAGTTCCGTACTACACAGGGACCCATGCGTATTCAGGTGAGGCGCACGGGCGGGTTCGCGGGCATCGAGCGCAGGGCCGAGGTGGACACGGCGGGGCGGCCCGACGCCGGCGAGTGGCACGCCCTGGCCGAGCAGGCGGTGGCCGGCGGCCGGGGCGCACCCCCGCCGGTGGTTCCGGACGGCTTCAGCTACGAGATCACCGTGGACGGCGAGCGGGTCTACGCGGCCGATCCCCGGCTCACCGCGGAGCAGCGGACGCTGATCGCGCGCGTACTGAAGGAAGGGGCGTGAGCGGCCCCTGACGCGCCGTCCGAACTACCGGTTCACGCTGGGGCGTTGACTTCCTTACCCAGCGGTAAGGATGATCCCGCCATGGCGAACGATCCGCGTGCCGCGGCCCACCCGATCCCCCCGTTCCCGGCAGGCTTCCTGTGGGGCGTGTCCACCTCCGCCCATCAGATCGAGGGCGCGGCCGACGCGCGCGAGCCGTCCGTCTGGGACGCCTTCACCGCCGAGCCGGGGCGGGTCAAGGACGGCTCGACGGCCGCCGTGGCGTGCGACCACTACCACCGTCACACCGAGGACGTGGCGCTCCTGGCCGGGCTCGGCGTGGACGCGTACCGCTTCTCGGTCTCCTGGCCGCGGGTGAACTCCCCCGGCGGGCTGGACTTCTACGACCGTCTGGTCGACGAGCTGCTGGCAGCGGGCGTGCGCCCGGTCCCCACCCTCTTCCACTGGGACCTGCCGGTGGACCTGGACTGGCTGGAACGGGACACGGCGTCCCGGTTCGCGGAGTACTCCTCAACGGTCGTGGGCCGCCTGGGCGACCGCGTCCAGAAGTGGATCACCCTCAACGAGCCCGCCGAGCACACCCTGCTCGGCCACGCGCTCGGCACCCACGCCCCCGGCAAACAGCTGCTCTTCGACGCGCTGCCGGTCGCCCACCACCAGCTCCTGGCCCACGGGCTGGCCGTGCAGGCGCTGCGCGCGGCCGGCGCCGGCGACATCGGCATCGCCAACTCCCACGGCCCGACCTGGCCCGCGTCCCAGGAGCCGGCCGACCTGGAGGCGGCGGCGTTCTACGACGTGCTGCTGAACCGCCTGTTCGCCGAACCGCTGCTGCTGGGCGAGTACCCCGAGGGGCTCGGCGACCTGATGCCGGGCGACGTGGCGGCCGACCTGAAGGTGATCTCCGAACCGCTCGACTGGTACGGGATCAACTACTACGCGCCCACCCGGGTGGGCGCGCCGCAGGGCACGGAGATCGAGTTCGGCGGGATCACCATGCCGGCCGAACTGCCCTTCTCCGTCCAGGAGATCGAGGGCGTGCCGGTGACGGACTTCGGCTGGCCGGTGGTCCCCGAGGGCCTCACCGAGCTGCTGACGACCTTCCGGGACCGCTACGGCGACCGCCTTCCGCCGGTCGTCATCACCGAGAACGGCTGCTCCTACGAGGGCCTCGACGACCAGGCCCGCATCGCCTACCTGGACGGCCACCTGCGCGCCCTGCACCGGGCGCTGGAGGCGGGCGTCGACGTGCGCGGCTACTTCGTGTGGTCGCTCCTGGACAACTTCGAGTGGGCGGAGGGGTACGCCCGCCGCTTCGGCCTGGTCCACGTCGACTTCGCGACGCAGGAGCGGACCCCGAAGGCGTCGTACGCCTGGCTGCGGGACGTGCTGGGCGCGCAGAGAACGCGGACCCGGGGATGACGACGGCGGACAGCGTCCCGGCGGCCGCGCTGGCCGAGCCCGTCGAACGGGTCGGCCGGGGCTGGACGTCGGCCCTGTCCCTGGCCAACGGGGCGATCTGGGTGGGCTGGTACGGCCCGCTTCAGATCCTGCTGGCCTCCCAGGCCGAGGACTTCGCACCCGGGTCGGGCATGTCGAAGGAGACGATGCTCGCCTGGGTGACGGGGATCGGCGCGGTCGTCTCGCTGGCCGCCAACCCGCTCTTCGGCGCCCTGTCGGACCGGACGACGTCGCGGCGGGGCCGGCGCACGCCGTGGATCATGGCCGGAACGGCGGGCGGCGCGCTGTCCCTGCTGCTGCTCGCGGGCGCGGACGGCCTGTGGACGATGGCGCTGGGCTGGTGTCTGGTCCAGCTGACCCTGAACGCGGCCTTCGCCGCGGTGACGGCGGCCGTCCCCGACCAGGTGCCCCGGCTCCAGCGGGGTGCGGTGGGCGGCTGGCTGGGCGCCGCGCAGATCCTGGGCGTGGTCGGCGGCACCGGGCTCGCGACGGTCGCCGGCGGCGTCGGGGCGGGGTACGCGGCGTGCGCGGTGTTCACGCTGGCCGGCGTCCTGCCCTACGTCGTGCGGTACGAGGACCTGCGGCTGTCGCACACGGACCGGCCGGCCTGGTCCTGGCGGGGTTTCGCGGCCGGCTTCTGGCTGAGCCCGCGCCGCCACCCCGACCTCGGGTGGGCCTGGCTGACCCGCTTCCTGATGAACCTGAGCAACGCGCTGGTGCTGCTGTACCTCCTGTACTACCTGCGCGACCGCCTGCACCACGCCGACCCCGAGCAGGGCGTGCTGATCCTGACGGCGGTGAACGGGCTGACGCTGCTGGCCACGGTCGTCGTCGGCGGCGTCTGGTCGGACCGGGTGGGACGGCGCAAGCCGTTCGTGATCTGGTCCGGCGTGCTGATGGCGGTGGCGACGGCCGCGCTGGCGGCCTGGCAGACCTGGCCGGGCGCGATCGTCGCGGCGGCGGTGCTGGGCATCGGCTTCGGCGTGTTCACCTCGGTCGACTTCGCGCTGATGACGGACGTGCTGCCCGCGGCCGGGGACCGCGGCAAGGACCTCGGCATCATCAACGTGGCCAACTCGCTCCCCCAGGTCGCCGCTCCCGCCCTCGCCGCGCCCATCGTCACCTATCTGGGCGGCTACCGGATGCTGTACCTGGTGGCCGCCGTCGTCGGCCTCGCGGGCGCGGTGCTGGTGGGGCGGATCCGGGGCGTGGACTAGCGGGTGCCCGCCCGCCGGGACCCGGGGTCCGGCGGGCGGTCGCCCGGGCCCGGGCGGTCAGAGGGCTCCGGCCGCGCGGGCCGCGTACACGCTCGGATAGAGCGGGCGGTAGCCGAGCTCACGGCGTATGCGCTCGGTCGACATCACCTGGAAGAACGGGTCGGGGTCGGTGCGCTCGTGCAGCTCGGCCGGGACGGCGGCCCCGTTCAGCCGGTGCAGTTCCACCGCGGTGACGGGGGCGTCGTCGGCGACGTTGTAGATCCGGCCGGCGATGCCCGGCGCGTGCAGGAGGCGCAGCAGGCCCTGGGCCACGTCGGCGTGGTGGCCCATGTGCAGCCGCTGGGCCGCCGCCCACCGCCCGGCCCAGGTCAGCGCCTGGGCGAGATGCGGGTCCCCCTCGCCGTAGACGAAGGGGAGCCGGGCGACGCGCACGTCCAGGCCCTCCATGGCGAGCAGCTGCCGCTCGGCCTGCGCCTTCGACTCCGGGTAGGCGCCCCACCACGCGCCGCCGGGCCGCGTCTCGTCCTCCTCGGTCAGCGGGCGGCCCCGGCCCAGGCCGTACACCAGTCCCGTGCTGACCTGGACGAAGCGCCGGACGCCACCGGCGAGCGCGGCGCGGCCGAGTGCGACGGCCGCGTCCAGGTTGACGGCCCGCGCCTCGTCGTCGGGGACGCCTCGGAACGCCGCCGCGACGTTCACCACCGCGTCCGCCCCGGCCACCGCCCGGCCGAGCGCCTCCGCGTCCCGCAGATCGCCGGTGACGATCTCGGCGCCGAGCTCGGCGAAGCGCTCCGCGCGGGCGGCGTCCCGCACCAGCACCCGCACCCGCTCCCCCGGCCGTGCCTGCGCCAGCAGCCTCGGCACGAACCTCCGGCCGACCTGTCCCGTCGTGCCCGTCACCAGTGTCAGCATCGTCGTCCACTCCTCTTGTCCGGTGCGCCCAGCCTCGGACGGAGCGGGCCGGGCCGGGAGAGACCCGTCGATCAGGGGACCGGCAGTCCCTGGATAACAGGGGCGGCCTGGCGCAGCCTGGAGAGGTGAACCGAACCGAACTCGCCGACTTCCTGCGCCGCGAACGCGCCCGTCTGGCCCCCTCGGACGTGGGTCTCGTGCCGGGCGCCCGCCGCCGCACGCCGGGGCTGCGGCGCGAGGAGGTGGCGCAGCTGGCCGGCATGTCGGTGGACTACTACACGCGGCTGGAGCAGTGCCGGGGTCCGCGGCCGTCGCGGCAGATGCTGGCGGCGCTGGCCCGCGCTCTGCGCCTCACCGACGTCGAACGCGACCACCTGTTCCACCTGGCCGGCGAGGAGCCGCCGCGCCACGGGAGGTCGTCGCGGCACGTGGCGCCGGGGCTGCTGCTGATCCTGGACCGGCTGGACGACACACCCGCGCAGGTGGTGACCGACTGCGGCGAGGTCCTGGCGCAGAACGCGATGGCCCGGGCGCTGACCTTGGACGTGATGTCCCGCCCCCGGCGCGAGCGCAACCTGCTCCGCCGCTACTTCCTGGACCGCGAGGCCCGCGGTCTGTTCCCGCCGGAGGACCGGGAGGAGCACGCCCGCGTCCATGTGGCCAACCTGCGCGCGGTGACCGCCGCGCGCCCCGGCGACCCGGAACCGGCCGCGCTGGTGGCCGAACTCCGCGCCGGGAGCGAGGAGTTCGCCCGGCTGTGGGACGAGCACGAGGTGTCCCTGCGCCACCGGGCGACGAAACGCTTCCTGCATCCCGTGGTGGGCCTGCTGGAGCTGGACTGCGAGGTCCTGCTCAGCCACGAGCACCACCAGCTCCTGGTGATCCACACGGCCCGCCCGGGCACCGAGGCCCACGCGCGGCTCGCTCTGCTGCGCGTGGTGGGCCTCCAGGACATGTCCCCGCAGGGCGTCTAGAAGCCCAGCTTGCGCAACTGCTTCGGGTCGCGCTGCCAGTCCTTGGCGACCTTCACGTGCAGGTCCAGGAAGACGGGCGTGCCGAGGAGGGCCTCGATCTGCTTGCGGGACTTGATGCCGACGTCCTTCAGGCGCTTGCCCTTGGGGCCGATGATGATGCCCTTCTGGCTGGGGCGCTCGATGTAGATGTTGGCGTGGATGTCGAGGAGCGGCTTGTCGGCGGGCCGGTCCTCGCGCGGGAGCATCTCCTCGACGACGACCGCGATGGAGTGCGGCAGCTCGTCGCGGACGCCCTCCAGGGCCGCCTCGCGGATCAGCTCGGCGACCATCACCTGCTCGGGCTCGTCCGTCAGGTCGCCCTCGGGGTACAGCGGCGGGCTGTCCGGCAGCATCGGGATGAGCAGGTCGGCCAGCAGTTCGACCTGCGCCCCGGCGACCGCCGAGACCGGCACGATCTGCGCCCACTCGATGCCCAGCTCCTTGCCGAGCTGGTCGATGGCGATGAGCTGCTCGGCGAGGGCCTTGGAGTCCACGAGGTCGGTCTTGGTGACGACGGCGATCTTCGGGGTGCGCTTGATCCCGGCGAGCTCCTTGGCGATGAACCGGTCGCCGGGGCCCAGCTTCTCGTTGGCCGGCAGGCAGAAGCCGATGACGTCGACCTCGGCCCAGGTGGTGCGCACGACGTCGTTCAGCCGCTCGCCCAGCAGTGTGCGCGGCTTGTGCAGCCCCGGGGTGTCCACCAGGATCAGCTGGGCCTCGGGGCGGTGCACGATGCCCCGGACCGTGTGCCGGGTGGTCTGCGGACGGTTGGAGGTGATCGCCACCTTCTTCCCGACCAGAGCGTTCGTGAGGGTGGACTTGCCGGCGTTGGGGCGGCCCACGAAGCAGGCGAAGCCGGCACGGTGGGCGGACTCGGCCGACTGCTCGGATGACAGGTTGCGAACGCTCATGGCCCCCATTCTCCCTGATTCACGAAGCCCCGCCGTACACACGAGCGGCACGGCCCTCGCCGGTGAGCTCCCGGAAACCTCCACGCAACGAAACGTCACGGAAACATGTCCGTGCACAGCCGGAAACGCGGGGCGGTGAACCTCTGACGAGCCCCCGCACCGTTGGAGACCCCGTGACTCTGGCCGCCGCCCACGCGAACACCGGTGACACCGCCTGGCTGCTCGCCGCCACCGCCCTCGTCCTGCTGATGACCCCGGGTCTGGCGCTCTTCTACGGCGGCATGGTCCGCACGAAGAGCGTCCTCAACATGCTCATGATGAGCTTCGTGTCGATCGCGCTCGTCACCGTGGTGTGGCTGGCGGCCGGCTACTCCCTCGCCTTCGGCGGCGACGTGGCGGGCGGACTTATCGGCGGCCTGGACCACGCCGGCATGGCGGGGCTGGGTCCGGACAGCGTCCAGGGCACCGTCCCCACCCTCCTGTTCGCCACCTTCCAGCTCACCTTCGCGATCGTCACGGCCGCGCTGATCAGCGGCGCGATCGCGGACCGGGCGAAGTTCGGGGCGTGGCTGGTCTTCGTGCCGGTCTGGACGCTCCTCGTATACGTTCCCGTCGCGCACTGGGTCTGGGGCCCCGGTGGCTGGATCCTGGACCGGCTCGGCGCGCTGGACTTCGCCGGCGGCCTTCCGGTCGAGATCGCCTCGGGCGCCTCCGGTCTGGCGTTGTGCCTGGTCCTGGGCCCGCGCCTGGGCTTCAAGAAGGACGCGATGCGGCCGCACAACCTGCCCATGGTGATGCTGGGCGCGGGCCTGCTCTGGTTCGGCTGGTTCGGGTTCAACGCGGGCTCCGCCCTGGGCGCGAACGGCCTGGCGGCGGCCGCCTTCCTCAACACCCTCGCCGCGGGCTGCACCGGCCTGCTGGGCTGGCTGTTCGTCGAGCAGAAGCGCGACGGCCACCCGACGACGCTGGGCGCGGCCTCGGGCGCGGTCGCGGGCCTGGTGGCGATCACGCCCTCGTGCGGCTCGGTCTCCCTGCTCGGCGCGCTGGCGGTGGGCCTGGCCGCCGGCGTCGTCTGCTCGTACGCCGTGAGCTGGAAGTTCAAGCTGAACTACGACGACTCCCTCGACGTGGTCGGCGTGCACCTGGTGGGCGGCGTCATCGGCACGCTCCTCATCGGCGTCTTCGCGGTGGACACCATGACCGGCGGCACGCACGGCCTGCTGTACGGCGGCGGCCTCGCCCAGCTCGGCAGGCAGCTGGTCGCCGTGGCCGTCGTCGGGACATACGCCTTCACCGTGACGTTCGGCATCGGCAAGGCGCTCGACGCGGTGATCGGACTGCGGGCGGACGAGGACCACGAGCACACCGGGCTGGACCTTACGGTGCACGCCGAGACGGCATACGATCACGGCGTCCTGGGCCACGGCGCCCCGGTCTCCGCGCACTCCCTCCTCTCCGCCCAGAAGGTCAAGCCACAGGAATGAAGCTCATCACCGCGATCGTCAAGCCCTACCGCCTCGACGAGGTCAAGACGGCCCTGCAGGAGCTCGGCGTGCACGGCCTGACCGTGACCGAGGCCAGCGGCTACGGCCGCCAGCGCGGCCACACCGAGGTGTACCGGGGGGCCGAGTACCGGGTCGACCTCGTGCCCAAGGTCCGTATCGAGGTGGTCGTCGAGGACGCCGACTCCGAGACCGTGATCGACGCGATCGTGCGCGCCGCGCACACCGGCAAGATCGGCGACGGCAAGGTGTGGGCCGTGCCGGTCGAGACGGTCGTGCGGGTGCGCACGGGCGAGCGCGGGCCGGACGCGCTCTAGCCCCCGCCGGTCCGGCTGAGGTTCGGCCGCGGGCTCGCGGGGGCCGGACGCGCGGTTCCCCGCGTCCCCTCGGGGCGGCCTCGCCGGCGTCTGACCAGGAGCCACACCGCTGCCGCGAGCAGCGCCGCCACCGTCCCCAGCGCCGCCCACGGCACCGCGAGGAAGGACGCCGTCGCCGACTCCGTCGTCCTGGTGGCGCTCGCCGTCAGCGTGACGTGCGCCCGGTCGAGCTGGGGGGCGCCGGTCCAGCGTTCGGTGAGGCGCACGCGCTGGCCCGGGAGCAGCTGGGAGGGGACCTTCTTCAGGTCCCGGGTGAGCAGGGTGCGGCCGAACAGGCCGCTCGCCGTCAGCCGCACCGCGGGTTCCAGGGTGACGTTCCCGGTGTTGTGCAGCGTGTAGGAGATCGTCGCCGTGCTGTCGCCGGTGCCGGGGATCACCGGCTGGTGGTGGTCGACCCGCACGTTCTCGACGGCCAGGGCCGGCAGGGCGGGCCCGCCGACCTGGAGGTAGACCCGGGCGCCGACCGCGCGCTGCACGCCGAGCGCCAGGGAGCCGCCGCCGTCGTCGACCCGTTCGTCGAGGGCGACGATCGCTCCCGGGTGGTCGCCGGGTTCGGCGCCCTCGGGCACCTCGACGGTGAACGGCACGGTGACGGTTTCGCCGCCGGGGACGGTGACCCGGTCCCGCGGGAGCTTCGCCCACGCGCCCACGCCCCGCATCCGCTCGCCCAGCGACTTCACGGCGAACCCGCCGTCGCGCGCCGTGTTGTAGGCGTCGGCCGCGTACAGCCGGAACGACAGGGGCCGGGCCGTCTTGTTGGCGACGACGACCTTGTCCTCGATCGTCTGCCCGGGGTCGGCGGACACGTAGAAGTACGGCCGTGCGGCGACGGCCGAGGAGACGGGGTAGACGGACCAGCTGCCGTTGTCGGCGGCCCGGGCGGGCGCGGCGGACAGCAGGCCGAGCAGGGAGGTCAGGAGGGGTACGACGAGCAGGAGAGGCAGGAGGAGGACGTGCGGCTTGCGCATGGGTGCGGACCCCTCGCCGACTGGGCGGACGGGCGGGTGCGGACCCCCTGCGGGGTGGTCGCCCGGCCACCGGTGGACGTGATGCGTACGCTCAGGTGAGTGTCAGGGTCAGGACGCCGGCGTAGCTGCCCGCGGGCGTGAACGCCGGTACGTCGAGGGACAGTTGCGCGTCGGCGGTGAACTCGCCGCCGGTGGCCGTGCCGTCGGGCGTGGACGCCAGGGTCGCCCCCGAGGCGCCGACGGTGCCCGCCGAGCCGGCCTGACAGGTGCTCGGGCTGCCCGCCTTGGTCGTGCACGTGGGCGTCCAGCTCAGCTTGCCGGCGTCGATCTTGGCGCCGGGGCCGCTGAAGTCGGTGACCTTGCCGGTCAGGGACCAGCCCGCGGGGCCGCCGCGGAAGTCCTTGACGGTGACGGTCTGCAGGGCGCCGGTCGAGGCCCCGCCCTGTCCGAACTGGACCGCGGACAGCTGGACGGCGTCCCCGGCCTGGGACATCGACAGCGTGCCCGCCCGGACCGTGGTGGTCACCTTCTGGCTGCCGGCCGGCACGGGATGGTCGTCGATCACGACGTAGGCGACCGGTCCGGCGCCGAGGTCCGCACTCCAGGCGCCGCCCTCGTACGCCACCACACCGGTCGTGGTGAGGTCGTTGACGGCGAGCGAGCCGGAGATCCTGCCCTGGGCGTCGGCGGTCACGGTCGCCTTGTCCGCGGTCTGGGCGGACCCGGAGCGGCCGGCGAGCGTCACCGACGCGCCCGCGGTGAAGCCGCTGCCGCTGACGGAGACGGCCGCGCCGGGCGCGCCGGAGGCCGAACCCAGGGAGATGGCACGGGTGTTGGCGGGCGGGTTGTCGGCCGCCGTGACCGTCTCCGACACCGGGGCCGGCGGGTTGGTCACCGTGCAGGGCGTGTCCAGTTCCAGGATGTAGCTGGTGTGGATGTTGTAGTCGCCGGGCGAGAGGGTGATCGCGCCGGGCGTGGTGACCGTGAAGGTGCCCGTCATGGAGAACGACGGGAAGACGCCCTTGCCGGGCACCGGGTCGTTCTTCTTGGGGCCGGTGACGGTGACGCTGCCGGTCTGCGCGCCGCCGAGGGTGACCTTGCCCGTCGGCGTCATGATGTCGGCCGGCAGGGCGAGATCGGTGGGGTTGTTGGCGGCGGGCGTGACCACCGTGTACGTGACGGTGACGGTGTCGCCGACCTTGGCGCTGGTCCTGTCCGCGGTGATCTTCGCGGTGGTGGTGCCGTCGATCGGCGGGAGGCCCGCGATGGCGGGCGGGATGCAGTGCGTGGGGAAGCTGACATCGGTCGCGGCGCCGGCGGGGCACGCCAGCGCGCCCCCCGCGGTGAGCGCGAGCACGGTGACCCCGAGCAGCGATGCCCAGCGCCGTCTTCGCGAACTTCGGGTCCTTCGGGACCTCAGGGGTGAAGCCATGGTTGCCCCCTCCTCCGGGGAGTGCGGGCGCAGCGGCTCTTCTGCGCCGACAGGGGGCATTGAGATGCCGATCGCACGAGAAGTCAAGGGAAACGGCGCGGTCACCTGATGGACCGTCAGCTTCCTGCTGGGGCAGTGCGGCTGACGGTCCGTTGGCGCCGTTCCGGGAGGGTGTCGGTCAGAACACGAACGGTCCGGGCGCCTGCGGCCCGGAGGCCGTACAGGTGACGGTGATCCCGAAGACGACCATCTTCAGGGAGCCCTTGTAGAAGTCGAGGCTGTCACCGGCGGCCACGGTCCCGTTGAGCGGCCCGACCACGATCGGGGCGCCGGTGGCCATGGCGGGGTTGACCGTGCCGCTGAAGACGCGGGCGGCGCCGGTCGAGTTCGCCATGGTGAGCGTCGAGCTGATGCTGTTCGCGCCGATCGGGATCGGCGCGGTGATCGCGGTGGACGACAGGGTGAGGGTGGCCGCGGTGCCGCTCTGGGTGGCCGTGAGGGTGGCGGCGCCGCCGCCGAACAGACCGCAGTTCGCGGTCGTGGTCGCCGTCGTCGGAGTGACGGCGGCGGCGGAGGGCGCGAACGCCAGCCCGGTGACCGCGAGGGCCCCGGCCAGCAGTGCCGCACCTGATCCGATTCGTTTGCCTCTCATGATGTTTCCGGCTCCTTCCCGGATGTGGGGAGACGGACGGCCGAAAACGGGACGGGTGGGTGCGGACACCGGTGCCGGTGGGGGGTGGATCTGACGGTCCGTCGGAAGTTACGGTCTCATTGACGCGGGACGGACCGGGGCACGGCAAGGCCGAATTCCGGCCTAGTTGCGGCGCTCGCCCCGCGCGGCTCGGCAGCGGGGCGGCCGTACCGCGCGGGCCGGCCGCCCCCGGGGGGGCAGGCCCGCGAAGAGGGTCGGTGAGGGTCAGTCCGTGGAGAGGGTCAGGCGGACCGTGCCGTCCGGCGCGGCCAGCAGCACCGGCGTCCCGGGCCCGCCGAGGTCCCGCACGGCGGCGAGATCGTCCGCTGCGGCCCCCTCCGACGACGTCACCACCGCCGCCGCCTCCAGCGACCGCGCGCCGGACGCCACCGCCATCGCCACCGCCGTGCGCAACGCGCTCAGCCGCAGCGACGGCAGCTCCACCGTCGCGGCGACGTAGGTGCGCCCCGTGTCGTCCCGCACGGCGGCGCCCTCCGGCACACCGTTGCGGGCCCGCGCGGAACGGGCCAGGGTGACGATCTTGTGGTCCTCGGGGTCGAGCGCGTTGCTGTCGGTCATGCCCCGAGCATACGAAGGGACGGCCCGCCCGCCGGGACGAGGGGTGCGTCCGGCACGGCCCGGGGGCCTCGCGTCACGACCGGTCCAGGCGCAGCCGCTCGGCCCGCGGCAGACCCGCCACCACCAGGTCGTAGGAGTCCTCGATCAGCTCCCTGACCAGCCGGTCCGGGAGGCCGCCGTCGACCGTGACGGTGTTCCAGTGTCGTTTGTTCATGTGGTAACCGGGGTCGATCAGGCCCGGATGGTCCGCGCGCAGCCGCACCGCGTCCTCGGGGTCGCACTTGAGGTTGACCTTCAGCGGCCGCTCGCCGGACCAGCTCAGCGCGAACATCTTGCCCAGGACCTTGAAGACCGCGATCTCCGGCCGGAAGGGGAACTCCTCGGTCACCGCGTTGAAGGACAGGCAGAAGGAGCGCAGCTGCTCGGGCGTCACTCGGGACTCGTCTCCTCCTCCGGCCGGTCCACCGGGTCCACCGGCTCCACCAGCACCGTCACGATCTTGTTGCGGCGGCCGGCCGCGGCCTCCGCCGTCAGTCGCAGCTTGCGTCCGTCGGGCAGCTCCACCTCGGAGGACGCCCCGGCGATGGGCACCCGGCCCAGGGCCTTGGCCAGCAGTCCGCCGACGGTCTCCACGTCCTCGTCGTCGTACTCCTCCAGGCCGTACAGCTCGCCCAGGTCGGTGATGTCGAGGCGGGCGGTGACCCGGTAGCGGTCGTCGCCGAGCTCCTCCACGGGCGGCAGTTCGCGGTCGTACTCGTCGGTGATCTCGCCGACGATCTCCTCGAGGATGTCCTCGATGGTGACGATGCCGGCCGTGCCGCCGTACTCGTCGATGACGACGGCGACGTGGTTGCGGTCCTGCTGCATCTCGCGCAGCAGGTCGCCGGCGTTCTTCGTGTCGGGCACGAACGCGGCGGGCCGCATGGCCGTCGACACCAGTTCGCCCTCGGCGTCGCGGCTGATGTGCGTCTTGCGGACCAGGTCCTTCAGATACACGATGCCGACGATGTCGTCCTCGTTCTCGCCGGTCACGGGTATGCGGGAGAAGCCGGAGCGCAGGGCGAGGGTCAGGGCCTGACGGATGGTCTTGAAGCGCTCGATGACCACGAGGTCGGTCCGCGGGACCATGACCTCGCGCACCAGGGTGTCGCCCAGCTCGAAGACGGAGTGCACCATGCGGCGCTCGTCGTCCTCGATCAGCGACTCCTTCTCGGCCAGGTCGACCAGCGCGCGCAGCTCCGCCTCGGAGGCGAACGGGCCGCGCCGGAAGCCCTTGCCCGGGGTCAGCGCGTTGCCGATGAGGATCAGCAGCGACGGGATCGGGCCCATGATCCGGGCCAGCGGGAGCAGCACGTACGCGGCCGCCGTCGCCGTGTTCAGCGGGTGCTGGCGGCCGATGGTCCGCGGGGACACGCCGACGGCGACGTACGAGACGAGGACCATCACGCCGATCGCCGCGAGCAGCGCGGGGGCGGTGCCGTCGATCTGCCGCAGGCACGCGTAGGTGACCAGCGCCGCCGCTGCCATCTCGCACGCGACCCGGACCAGCAGCGCCACGTTGAGGTAGCGGGTCGGGTCGGCGGCGATCTGCGCGAGCTTGGCGCTGCCCCGCCGCCCGGAGCGCACGGCCTCCTCGGCGCGGAAGCTGGAGACGCGCGCGAGGCCCGCCTCCGCGCAGGCGGCGAGCCAGGCGACGACGACCAGGGCGATCGCGCCGGCGACGAGACCGGGACTCATGAGACGGTCGGGGCCGGGGAGGGACCGGTCAGGCCCTTCTCCGCACGCCAGCCGTCCACGATGGCGGCCTGGAGACCGAACATCTCGGCCTTCTCGTCGGGCTCCTCGTGGTCGTAGCCGAGCAGGTGCAGCACCCCGTGGACGGTGAGCAGTTGGAGCTCCTCGTCCATGGAGTGCTGCGTCGGCGCCTCCGTGCCCTGCCGGGCGGCGACCTCGGGGCACAGCACGATGTCGCCGAGGAGTCCCTGCGGCGGCTCGTCGTCGTCCTTCGACGGCGGCCGCAGCTCGTCCATCGGGAAGGACATGACGTCCGTCGGGCCGGGCAGGTCCATCCACTGGATGTGCAGCTGCTCCATGGCGTCGGCGTCCACGACGATCACCGAGAGCTCGGAGAGCGGGTGGATGCGCATCCGCGCGAGCGCGTAGCGGGCGATGTCGAGGATCGCCTGCTCGTCGACCTCGGTTCCGGACTCGTTGTTGACGTCGATCGACATGGTGCTGGCTTGTCTACTTCCGCTTGGTGCGGCCGCCCTTGTGGGCGCCGTTCTCCGTACCGTTATCGCTGTCGTACTTCTCGTACGCGTCGACGATACGGCCGACCAGCTTGTGCCGGACGACGTCCTGGGACGACAGGCGGGAGAAGTGCACGTCGTCGACGCCGTCCAGGATGTCCTGCACCTGCCGCAGCCCCGACTTGGTGCCGCCCGGCAGGTCGACCTGCGTCACGTCGCCCGTGATCACGATCTTCGAGTCGAAGCCGAGCCGGGTCAGGAACATCTTCATCTGCTCGGGGCTCGTGTTCTGGGCCTCGTCCAGGATGATGAAGGCGTCGTTGAGCGTACGGCCCCTCATGTACGCCAGCGGCGCGACCTCGATGGTCCCCGCCGCCATCAGCTTCGGGATCGAGTCCGGGTCCAGCATGTCGTGCAGCGCGTCGTACAGCGGGCGCAGGTAGGGGTCGATCTTCTCGTACAGGGTGCCGGGGAGGAAGCCGAGGCGCTCGCCGGCCTCGACCGCGGGGCGGGTCAGGATGATGCGGTTGACCTGCTTGGACTGGAGGGCCTGGACCGCCTTGGCCATGGCCAGGTAGGTCTTGCCGGTGCCCGCGGGGCCGATGCCGAAGACGATCGTGTGCTTGTCGATCGCGTCGACGTACCGCTTCTGGTTGAGGGTCTTGGGTCTGATGGTGCGGCCGCGTGAGGACAGGATGTTCTGCGTCAGAACCTCGGCCGGGGTCTCCTGGCCGTCACTCGTCCCGTTCTCACTCGCCCGCAGCATGGCGATCGAGCGTTCCACTGCGTCCTCCGTCATCGGCTGCCCGGTGCGGAGCACCAGCATCATCTCGTCGAACAAGCGCTGGACGAGGGCGACTTCCCGCACGTCGCCCGTCGCGCTGATCTCGTTGCCCCGGACGTGGATGTCGGCCGCCGGGAAGGCCGTCTCGATCACGCGCAGGAGGGAGTCGCCGGAACCCAGCACGGTCACCATGGGGTGCTGGGCGGGAACGGTGAACTGTGCTCTCGCCTTGCCCTGCGCGGGCGTCTGAGCTGTGGGTGTCTCAGTCATAGACCGGCCCGAGGGCCTCTACGTCCTCCCGGATGCGTGTGCCCGCCACGAGGGCGGCCTGGCGAGTTCAAGGGTACGCCAGGGGGCTGACAACGCCGTAGTGGTTTTGTCATGCCCGGCCGCCGCCCGCGCGGCTAGGGCGTGTTTCGAAAGTAGCGTCGTCCGCCCGGAGGGCGGGCCCGGCGGCGTCTGGTGCGTGCGATCGCAAGGCGGAGGGTCACCCCGATACTGGTTGTATCGGGGTGATCCCGACAACGCGGCTGGGGGTGCCCCCTCCGGGGGAGTGCGTGCCAGGCGTCGCCGGGCAGACGGGACTTTCGAAACACGCCCTACGCCGAACGGCCGAAACCGATCGTCGGAACGGCCCGGCGCAGCGGCCAGGGGGCCGCGTCCTGCGCCTCGGGGAGCAGCGCCGGCAGCAGGCGTTCCAGGAACGCGTACCGCCGCAGCGCCTCGGGGTCCTGGCCGGGCACCGACTGGACCTTGCGCCACCAGGCGGCGATCTCGGACCAGCCGGGGGCCGAGAGCGAGCCGCCGAACTCCTGGACGGACAGGGCGGCGGTGAGGCCGGCGAAGGCCAGGCGGTCGGCGAGCGGCCAGTCGGCCAGGGTGCCGGTGACGAAGCCGGCCACGAAGACGTCCCCCGCGCCGGTGGGGTCGAGGGCCTCGACGGCGATGGCCGGGACCTCGGCGGACTCTCCGGTGCGCCGGTCGACCGCGTACGCGCCGTCCGCGCCGAGCGTGACGACCGCGAGCGGCACGTGGGCGGTGAGGGCGTGGGCGGCCGCCCGGGGGCAGGCTTCGCCGGTGTAGCGCATGGCCTCCTCCGCGTTCGGCAGGAAGGCCTCGCAGTGCTCCAGGTCGGTGAGGCCGGCCAGGTCCCAGGCGCCGGTGTCGTCCCAGCCGACGTCGGCGAAGACGCGGGTGCCCCGGCTCGCGGCCTGGGCGATCCAGGGGGCGCTCCGGCCGGGGGTGAGGGAGGCGACGGCGGCGCGGGCGTGCGGGGGGAACTCGGGCGCCGGTTCCTCGGGGGGCGGTTCGTGGCCGTGCGAGACCATGGTGCGCTCGCCCTCGTACGCCATGGAGACGGTGACGGAGGAGTGCCAGCCGGGGACCGTGCGCGAGGTGCTGAGGTCGATGCCCTCGCCGTGTGCGAGGGCGTCCCAGCAGTACTCGCCGTAGTGGTCGTCGCCGAAGGCGGCGGCGAGGGAGGTGCGCAGGCCGAGGCGGGCCAGCGCGGTGGCCATGTTGGCGACGCCGCCGGGGCTCGAGCCCATGCCGCGCGCCCAGGACTCGGTCCCGCGCACGGGGGCGGAGTCGAGTCCGGTGAAGACGATGTCGAGGAAGACGTCCCCGGTGAGGTAGACGTCCCAGGGCGGATCGTCGGGGGCGCGCCGGGCGGCCAGGGGGTCGACCCGGGCGGCCGGGCGGTGCCGGCCGGTGTGGCGGTGGTGTCCCTCTCCGACGGACGCGTATGACGCGGTCACGGTGCGCTCCCTGACGTGGTGCCGATCTGGCCAGTGTGCACCACGCCGCCCGCTGCGGGCGGTGCGTCACGCCGGGGACGCCGTGGCGCCGGGCCGGGCGGCCACGGCGGTCGCGCCGGCGGCGGGCGGCGCGTCGGCCGGCGTCACCTGGGTCGGCGCCACGGACGTCGACGGCACGGCGAGGGAGCGCGCCCGGGGGTCACCAGCGGGGGACGGAGGGCGTTTCCCAGCCGGGTTCGGCGACGCGCATGGCGGCCGCGTCGTCGCGCTCGCGCAGCGCGCCGTCGTCGTCCAGCCAGCGGCGGTGGAGGAAGCCCAGCCGGTCGCGGTCGAGTTCGACGCCCAGGCCGGGCGCGTCGGAGACGGCGACCTCGCCGTCCCGGAAGGCGAGGCGCTCGGTGAGGACGTCCTCGGACTGCCAGGGGTAGTGCGAGTCGCAGGCGTGGTGGAGGTCGGGGACGGTGGCGGCGACATGGGTCATCGCGGCCAGCGAGATCCCGAGGTGGGTGTTGGAGTGCATGGAGACGCCCACGCCGAACGTGCGGCAGACGGCGGCCAGTTCGCGGGTGTTGCGCAGCCCGCCCCAGTAGTGGTGGTCGGACAGGACGACCTGGACGGCGTCGCGGGCGAAGGCCTCCTTGATCTCGGCGAACGTGGTCACGCACATGTTGGTGGCGAGCGGCACGTCGGTGCGCGCGGCGACCTCGGCCATGGCCGGGGTGCCGAGCGCGGGGTCCTCCAGGTACTCGAGGAGGTGGCCGATCTCGCGGGCGACCCGGAGCGAGGTGTCCACGGACCAGGCGCCGTTGGGGTCGAGGCGCAGGGGGTGGCCGGGGAAGGCCTCGGCGAGGGCGCGGACGGCGGCGATCTCCTCGTCGGGCGGGAAGACGCCGCCCTTGAGCTTGAAGGAGGTGAAGCCGTGGCGCTCCTTGAAGCGCCGGGCCTGCTCGACGACGGAGGCCGGGTCGAGGGCGGCGCCCCAGTCGTCCTTCTCGGCGGGGACGCCCTCGGGGTGGCCGGCCCACTTGTAGAAGAGGTAGGCGCTGTACTCGACGGCGTCGCGGACCTTGCCGCCGAGCAGGGCGTGCACGGGCAGGCCGAGCGCCTTGCCGAGGGCGTCGAGGCAGGCGACCTCGAAGGCGGAGACGACGGACAGCCGCAGTTTGTCGGCGGTCTGGACGCCGCGCAGGCCGCCCACGTCCACCTGGGAGGAGATGCGGGACCCGTCGACGGACACCTCGTCGGCGAGCGTGAACAGGCCGTTGAGGTCACTGACCTGACGTCCTGCCAGTCGTCGGGCGAAGGGGCGGGCCAGTTCGAGGTACTTGGTGTCGCCGTACGTCTCGCCGACGCCGGTGACGCCGTGGGCGGTCTCGACCTCGACGATCAGCCGGGGGGTGTAGGGCTGGTGGACGCCCTGGGTGTTGAGCAGGGGCGGGTCGGCGACCAGGATCGGCGTCAGGCGGACGTCGGTGATGGTGAGGTCGGGGCTCACAGGGCGGCTCCTACGAGGTCGAGGCCGGTGTTCAGGAGGGTCGTGAGCGTGGCCAGGTCGGCGGGCGAGGGCTCGGTGAGCGGGGCGCGGACGGGCCCGACGGGGCGGCCGCGCAGCCGGGCCGCCGCCTTGACCAGGGACACGGCGTATCCCGGCACGCGGTCGCGCAGTTCGACGAACGGGACGTAGAAGTCGCGCAGCAGCCGTTGCGTCGTCTTGTCGTCGGGGCCGTCGCCGTCGCGCAGGGCGGTGAAGAAGGCGTTCGCGATCTCGGGGGCGAAGGCGTGGACGGCGGAGGAGTAGGCGGGGACGCCGACGGTGGCGTAGGCGCGGGCCTGGATCTCGGCGGTGGCGGCGCCGTTGAAGAAGAGGAAGTCCTCGGGCGCGGCGAGGGTGAGGCGCTGGAGGCGGTCGAGGTCGCTGTGGCCGTCCTTGAGGCCGATGACGGTCGGAATGCGGGCGACGCGCTTCAGGGACGCGGCGGTGAAGGCGACCTGGCCGCGCTGGTAGGCGATGAGGGGCAGCCGGGTGCGGGCGGCGATCTGCTCCAGTTGGGCGACGAGGCCGTCCTGCGGGGCGGCGACGAGGTAGTGCGGCAGGACGAGGAGGGCGTCGGCGCCGGCCTGTTCGGCGATGCGGGCGAAGCGGGCGGCCTGGGCCCAGCCGTAGCCGATGCCGGCGACGACGGGGAGGCGGCCGGCGGCCTCCTCGACGGCGATCGTCACGGCCTCGCGGTACTCGTCCTCGTCGAGGGAGAAGAACTCGCCGGTGCCGCAGGCGGGGAAGAGGGCGCCGGGGGCGGTGGCGATCTGGGCGGCGACATGGGCGCGGAAGCCGTCGGGGTCGAGGGAGCCGTCGTCGTGGAAGCTGGTGAGCGGGAAGGACAGCACTCCGCGCGTCATGCCGTCCCGCAGGCGCCGGACGGTGTCGCGGACCGGTGCGTCGGTCGCGTCGCTTTCGAGGGTCACCCTCGCCATCTCCCTATGTAGACGTTATCCATGTATGGAAATGGAGGTTAGATACACGAACGTCGCTCGTCAATGGAGCCGCTCCGGCCCTTACGATCGGCGCATGTCGGAGACAGGGGGCGTGCGCGAGGTGAAGTCCGCGGCCCGCACGGTGGAGCTGCTGGAACTGCTCGCGGCCCGCGCGGACCGGCCCGCCCGGCTTCAGGAGCTGGCGGACGAGCTGGGGGTGCCCCGCAGCTCGATGTACGCGCTGCTCCAGACCCTGATCGGCCGGGGCTGGGTGCGCACGGACGTCACCGGCTCTCTCTACGGCATCGGCATCCACGCCCTGCTGACCGGCACCAGCTACCTCGACTCCGACCCCCGTGTCCGCCTGGTCCGGCCCTACCTCGACGAGGCCTCCGAGGCGCTGGGCGAGACCATCCACCTGGGCCGGCTCGACGGCCGGGGCGTGGCGTACCTGGCGACGCGCGAGTCGCACGAGTACCGGCGCACGATCAGCCGGGTCGGGCGGCGGCTGCCCGCCCACGTCGGGGCGCTCGGCAAGGCGCTGCTCGCGGAACGGCCGGACGACGACCTGCCCGACGGCCCCTACGAGGCCCTCACCCCGCACTCCCGCACCAGCCGGGAGGCGTTGCTGGCCGACCTCGCCGGGGTGCGGGCGCGCGGCCACTCCGTGGACCGCGAGGAGGGCGTCCTCGGCATCGTGGGCTTCGGCTTCGCCCTGCGCTACGACGTCCCCGCCCAGGACGCGATCAGCTGCTCGGTGCCGGTGGCCCGGCTGACGCCGGAGCACGAGGAGCGGATCGTCGCGGTGATGCGGGAGATCAGGGCGAGGATCGAGGCGATGGCGCCCGGCGCGGGCGGCGGCGCCGACTGGCGGTGACGCGCGCTTCTACCCGGCGAACCGCGCACCAAACGTGAAGTGATCCAGATCACGCACCCCGGGCTTCTTCCCGAACCGCGTGCTTGATACAAATTGCCCGCGCGTTCCTGTCCGTCGACGGTCGGCGCCCAACCCCCTTCTCGTGCCGCCCCCTTCGCATGCCCTGGAACGCCCGTGTTCGCCCCTCGCACCACCGTGCCCTGGCCCGTCGTCGCCCTTTTCACGGCCGGGTACCTCGCCCCCTACCTGCTGCCGACCGTGGTCGGCCGGCTGGACGCCGGACTCCCGCTGTCCGCCACCGAGGCCGGCGCCGTCGGCAGCGCGCTGCTGCTCGCCTCGGCCTGCGCCGGCTTCCTGCTCGCCTCCCGGGTCGACCGGACCGGGGCGCGCACCCTGGCCCGCCTCGGTCTGGCCCTCGCCGTCCTCGGATACGGCGGCGCCGCCCTCGCCGGTGACGTGCCGGCCGTCGTCGCGGGCGCGGTCCTCGGCGGGATCGGCTCCGGCACGGTCACCACGGTGGCCGCCACCCGGATCGCCGCCCAGCCCGACCCGCACCGCACCTCCACGCTGGGCCTGCTCGCGGTCTCCGCGCTCGCGGGCGCCGTCTATCTGACGGTCCCGCACCTCGGCGCGGGACACGGGCAGCCGCTGGCCGCGATCGCGCTCACCGCGCTGGCGGTGTGGCCGCTGACCGGGCGGCTGCCCGACCGCACGGCGAGCGCCCTCCCCCGCGCCGGGGACCTCGCCCGCCTTCCCCATCTGCGCTCCGGCATCGTCCTGGCCGCCGCGATGCCCTGCTGGTCGCTGGTCCAGAACTCCCTGTGGGGTGTCAGCGGACGCATCGGCCTGACCCAGGCCGGGCTGTCCGAGGCCGCCGTCGGCGTCGTCTTCGCCGTGGCCCTGGGGGCCGGGCTGACGGGCGTGCTGGGCGCGAGCGCGCTCGGGACGCGGCTGGGGCGGGCGGCCCCCATCGGCGTGGGGACCGTGGCCATCGCGGGCTGCGTCGTCGCCGCCGCGTCGGCCACCGGGCCGCTGAGCTTCGCGGCCGGCGAGATCGCCTGGAACGCTCTCTACCCGATCGTGCTGTCCTACCTGATCGGGCTGGCCGCCTCGCTGGACCGGCGCGGCCGCTGGGCGGTGCTCGTCGGATCGGCGTCCTCGCTCGGCACGGCTGCCGGGCCGCTGACCGGGAGCGTGCTGTCCGCGCGGGCCGGGTTCCCGGTGATGGGGCTGATCCTGGGCGCGGGGCTGCTGGTCGTCGCCGTGCCGATGACGGCCGTCGCCCTGCGCGCCGGCGGCCGTCCGCTGCTCGCGGGCCGGGTGCGGCGGCGGGGCGGCGCGGCCGAACACCAGCAGGTCGAGGTCGTCGAGATCCCGGTGGAGGCCCCGGCCCTGCCCGTCCGGGAGGCGTACGACACCGCCGGCCCCCGCCCGGCGGGCGCCGCGCCGGGACCCGGGTCGGGCGCGGGCTCCGGGAGCTGACGGCCGAACGGGTCGGGCGGGTCCGGGCGGAACCCGGACCCGCCCGACCGGCCGTTCAGAAGGTACGGCCGCTCGGAAGGTGCGGCCGGCCAGAAGGTGCGGCCGGTCAGAAGGTGTAGGCGTCCACCTCGGCGAGATACCGGGCCCGGCGCTCCTCGTCGTCCTCCAGGAAGGAGGCGACGAAGGAGTTGCGGGCCAGCTCGCGCAGCCGCTCCTCGCCCAGGCCGAGGCTCGTGCGGACGGCGTCGAAGTTGTCGCCGGCGTAGCCCCCGAAGTAGGCGGGGTCGTCGGAGTTGACGGTGCAGACGAGCCCGGCGTCGAGCATGGCCGGCAGCGGGTGCTCGGCGAGGACGTCGACGGTGCGCAGCCGGACGTTGGACAGCGGGCACAGGGTCAGCGGGATCCGCTCCCGCACCAGCCGCTCCACCAGCGCCGGGTCCTCCATGCAGCGCAGACCGTGGTCGACGCGCTCGACGCCGAGGACGTCCAGCGCCTCGGTGATGTACTGCGGCGGGCCCTCCTCGCCGGCGTGCGCCACCCGGCGCAGCCCGAGCGCGGCCGCGGCCTCGTACACCTCGCGGAACTTCGCCGGCGGATGCCCGACCTCGGCGGAGTCCAGCCCGATGCCGGTGATCCGGTCGAGGTACGGCTTCGCCGCGTCCAGCGTCCGCAGGGCAGACTCGGCGGACTCGTCGCGCAGGAAGCACAGGATGAGCCGGGTGGAGACGCCGTGGGCGTCCTCGCTGACGCCCAGCGCCCGCCACAGCCCGTCCACGACCGTGCCCATGTCCACGCCCCGCGCGAGGTGGGCCTGCGGGTCGAAGAAGATCTCCGCGTGCCGCACGCCCTGGGCGGCCGCCCGGGCCAGGTAGGCGTTCGCGAGGTCCTCGAAGTCCCGCTCGGTGCGCAGCACCGCCATCAGCTCGTAGTACAGGTTCAGGAAGGACTGGAGGTCCTCGAACCGGTACGCCTCGCGGAGCGCCTCGGTGTCGGCGTAGGGCAGCTCGACGCCGTTGCGGACGGCCAGCTCGAAAGCGAGCTCCGGCTCCAGGGTGCCTTCGATGTGCAGGTGCAGTTCAGCTTTGGGGAGGGGCATCAAAGCATCGTACGGCCGCTTCACCGGCGTTTCGGAACCGGCACCCGGAGCAGGTCGTGCGCCACGGTCAGCTCGCCCTCGAACCCGGCCGCCCGTGCCTGCCGTTCGAACTCAGCGGGCTCCGAGTACCGCTGGCTGAAGTGCGTGAGGACCAGGTGCCGCACGCCCGCGTCCCGCGCCGCCCGGGCCGCCTGACCGGCGGTCAGATGCCCGTGGTCGACGGCGAGCCGCTCGTCCTCGTCGAGGAAGGTCGACTCGATGACGAGCAGGTCGGCGCTCTCGGCGAGGGCGTGCACGCCCTCGCACAGCCGGGTGTCCATGACGAACGCGAACCGCTGCCCGCGGCGCACCTCGCTGACGTCGTCCAGCGACACCCCGCCGACGGAGCCCTCCCGCTGGATGCGGCCCACGTCCGGCCCCCGCACGCCGTGCGCGGCCAGCAGTTCGGGCAGCATGCGGCGGCCGTCGGGCTCGACGAGACGGTAGCCGTAGGACTCGACGGGGTGCGAGAGCAGGGCGGCCTCCAGCCGGTAGGAGGAGGCGGTCGCCAGCACGCCGTCCGCGTCCACGGGGGCCTCGGTGACGCCGACGGTCTCGCGGTAGGCGGTGGAGTAGCGCAGCCGGTCGAAGAAGTGCTGCCCGGAGCGCGGGTAGTGCGCGGTGACGGGGTGCGGGACCTGGTCCAGGTTGACGCGCTGGAGCACGCCGGCCAGTCCGAGGGAGTGGTCCCCGTGGAAGTGGGTGACGCAGATCCGGTGGATGTCGTGGGCGGCGACGCCGGCGCGCACCATCTGGCGCTGGGTGCCCTCGCCCGGGTCGAAGAGGAGGCCTTCGCCGTCCCAGCGCAGGAAGTAGCCGTTGTGGTTGCGGTGGCGGGTGGGGACCTGGCTGGCGGTGCCGAGCACCACGAGTTCGCGGACGGACACGACGCCCTATCCGGGGGGCCAGTGCAGGCCGCGTCCGCCGAGGACGTGCGCGTGGGCGTGCCAGACCGTCTGGCCGGCGCCGGCGCCGGTGTTGAAGACGGTGCGGTAGCTCTCCAGCTTCTCCTCCTGCGCGACCTCCCGGGTCTCGCGCAGGACGTCGGCGGCGAGCTCGGGCGCGGCGGCGGCGAGGGCGGCGGCGTCCTGGTAGTGCGCCTTCGGGATCACCAGGACGTGGGTGGGCGCCTGCGGGTTGATGTCCCGGAAGGCGACGGTCGTCCCGGTCTCCCGCACGATCGTCGCGGGGATCGTGCCCGAAACGATCTTGCAGAACAGGCAGTCGTCCTGCGGTTCCCCTGCCATGCGTGTCCTCCTCGGACAGTCGGTCGGTTCGGGGCATCGTATCCGGGGGCCGCCGCCCCGGGCCCGCGCACTCCCGCGCGCCCACCGGGCCGGGCGCCGGGCGGTCAGGGCAGCGCGGGGGGCGTCCTGGCCGGGGTCGACTCCAGGGCGGCCAGCGCCAGGGACACGGCCTCGTCCAGCTGGACGTCCCGGCCGGCCGCGTGGTCCTGGGGAGCGCAGACGACCTCGATGTCCGGGTCGACGCCGTGGTTCTCCACGCCCCAGCCGTACCCCTCCAGCCAGATCGCGTACTTGGGCTGGGTGACGAGCGTCCCGTCGACCAGCCGGTAGCGGCTGTCGATCCCGACCGTCCCGCCCCAGGTGCGCGTGCCCACCACCGGCCCGATCCCGAGCGCCTTGATCGCCGCGTTGACGATGTCCCCGTCGGACCCCGAGAACTCGTTGGCGACGGCGACCACGGGCCCGCGGGGCGCGTCCTCCGGATAGCTGGAGGCCCGCACGCCGCGCGGCACGTCCCAGCCGACGATCCGCCGGGCCAGCTTCTCCACGACGAGCTGGGAGGTGTGGCCGCCCCGGTTCTCCCGGACGTCCACGATCAGCCCCTCGCGCGCGACCTCCACCCGCAGGTCACGGTGGATCTGCGCCCACCCCGGCGCCTGCATGTCGGGCACGTGCAGATAGCCCAGCCGCCCGCCCGAGGCCTCGTGCACGTACGCGCGACGGTCCGCGACCCACGCGTGGTAGCGCAGCGCCTCCTCGTCCGCGACGGGCACCACCACGGCGTGCCGGGGCTCGCCGCCGCCGGACGGCGAGATCGTCAGCTCGACGACCCTGCCCGCGGCGCCGACGAGCAGCGGCCCGGGCCCGGTGACCGGGTCGACCGGCTGCCCGCCGACGGCGAGGATCGCGTCGCCGGCCCGCACCGCGACGCCGGGCGCGGCCAGCGGGGAGCGGGCGTCGGGGTCGGAGGTCTCCGAGGGCAGGACGCGGTCGACGCGCCACGCGCCGTCCTCGTGCCGGGAGACGTCGGCGCCCAGCAGCCCCTGCCGGTCGCCGCGGCCGCGTCCGCCGCGCGGCATGACGTAGGCGTGCGAGGTGCCGAGCTCGCCGTGCACCTCCCACAGCAGATCGACGAGGTCGTCGTGGGTCGCGACCCGCTCCAGCACGGGCCGGTAGCGGTCCAGGACGCCGTCCCAGTCGACCCCGCCGAGATCCGGCCGCCAGAAGTTGTCCCGCATGATGCGGCCGTTCTCGTCGTACATCTGCCGCCACTCGGCGGTGGGGTCGACGACGCGGCGGATGCGGCCGAGGTCGACGGTGACCTGGGTGTCGCTGTCCTCGTCGCCGGAGGCGCGCCGGTCGCTGGGGACGACCTTGAGCTTGCCGTCGGTCCACAGCAGCAGCCGCTTGCCGTCGCCGCTGACCTCGAAGCCGTCCGCGTCGGCGGCGAGGTGCTCGATGCGCTGCTGGACGAGGTCGTAGCGCTCCAGCTCGGTGTGCGGGTCGGGGTCGTCCGGGGTGGCCCGGGAGGCGCCGAGGACACCGCGGACGGGGTGGCGCAGCCACAGGACCCCGTCCTTGGCCGCGGCGAGTCCCGAGTACCGGCCGGCCTCCACGGGGAAGGCGACGATCCGGTCGGCGAGGCCCTCCAGGTCGATCCGGGTGGTGGGGGCGCCCTCGCTGTCGGGCGTCTCGTCCTTGTCGGGCGCCTCGAACGGCCTGCCGTGCCGCTGCGGGCCGAACGGGGACGGGGTCGTCGCGGCGAGGGTGATCAGGTGCGGGCGGGCGCCGGAGACGAAGGAGAGGTCGAAGACGTGCTCGTCGTAGACCGGGTCGAAGGCACGGGTGGACAGGAATGCCAGATGCTTGCCGTCGAGGGTGAAGGCGGGCGCGTAGTCCCGGAAGCGCAGCGGGGTGGCCTCGGTGACGGACAGGTCGGTGACGTTGGCGAGCTTGAGCTGGCTGAGCGGGCGCGGGCCGGGGTGCGACCAGGCGAGCCAGGCCGAGTCGGGCGAGAAGACCAGGCCGGACGCCTCGCCGTCGGGGCTGGCGTCGACCTCGCGGACCTCGCCGGTCTCGCGTTCCACGAGCAGCAGCCGACCGTCGTGCGCGGCGACGGCGGCCCGGCTGCCGTCGGGCGCCATGGCGAGCTCCAGGACCCTGCCGAGCCGTCCGGCGGCGAGCCGGCGCGGTGCGGCGCCGGGGGTCTGTCCGGTGGCGGGGGCGAACTCCAGCGCGTCCTCGCCCTCCGCGTCCGTCACCCACACCGCCCACTCCTCCCCCTCGGTGCGGAAGGCGCGCGGGAGCCGGGCGCGGACGCCGGGCTCGGCGGCGAGCACGCGGGCGGGCCCGCCGCGGTGGGTGAGCCAGTGGACGGCCCCGCGCACCTCGACGACGCTGCCGCGCGCGGTGTGGTCGGGCGCCGCCCCGCCGAGCCAGCGGGAGGCGGGGACCGGATGCGGGCGGCGGTCGGCGCGCTGGCCCCCGAGCCGGACGTCGATCCGGCGCGGCTCGGCGCCGTCCAGGTCCTCCAGCAGCCACAGCTCGCCCGCCGCCATGTACACGATGCGGGTGCCGTCGCCGGCGGCCTGGCGGGCGTAGAACCCGTCGATCGCGGTGTGCCGGCGCAGGTCGGAGCCGTCGGCGAGGGAGGAGTACAGGGCTCCCGTGCCCTCGTGGTCGGAGAGGAACGCGAGCCGGTCGCCCGCCCACACCGGGCACTCGATGTTGCCGTCGAGGTCCTCGTGGATCCGGACGAACTCCCCCTCGCCGGCCCGGTCGATCCACAGCTTGCCCGCCGTGCCGCCCCGGTAGCGCTTCCAGTGGGCGGCCTCGCGGCCCATCGGCGCGGACTGGAGCACGGTGTGCGGACCGTGGGCGACGGCGCCGACGGGCCCGTAGGGCAGGGTGGCCGCCGGTCCGCCGTCGACGGGCACGGCCCGGGCCCAGGTGCGGCGCAGCGTGGCCTGGTCGTGACTGCTGACGGCGACGACCCGGCCGTCCGGGGTCCAGCCGCGCACCCGTGTCTGCCAACTCCCCCAGTACGTCAGCCGGGTGGACGGGCCGCCGTCGACGGGGGCGATGTGCACCTCGGGGGCGCCGTCGCGGGTGGAGGTCCAGGCGACGGTGGCGCCGTCGGGCGAGACGCGCGGCGTGGAGACCGGCACGTTGTCGGCGCTGACCCGCCAGGCGCGGCCGCCGTCCAGGGGCGCGAGCCACACGTCGTCCTCGGCGGTGAAGACCGCCGAATCGCCGTGCAGGTGCGGGAATCTGAGATACGCGGCAGGCGTCGCGGGCTGGGTCACCCGCCTCACTGTAGGCAACGGCGGGGCGGCTGGTCGGCGGTTTCGATCACTTTCCCACGGCGCCGGCGTGCACGGTCTCGGTGACGGTCACCGTGACGGTGACCGTCGGCCGGACGTCCGGCCGCGCCGTGCCGGTGGGGCCGCCCGACGGCCGGCCCACCGGCGACGGCGTCGCGGACCGGCAGTCGCCGAGCCCGCTCACCCGGAACAGCTGCTTCCCGCCCACGACGGCGCTCAGGTCCCCGCGCACGCAGGCCCCGTCGACGGCCCGGGTGACCTTCCCGGTGACGGTGATGTCCCGCCCGTCACCGGTCTTGCCCCGGCAGTCGACCGAGGCGACGACCCCGTCCGATCCCTCGTGGTCGTCGCGTGCCGTGCAGGTCAGCCAGCGCACGTTCACGTGCCGCCGCTGGATCTCCGCGGTCGCCGCCGCGTCGGTGGTGTAGGCGACCGACAGGGTGCTCAGTCCGCCCGGTTCGCACGCCACGACGCCCAACGCGGCCGCGGCCGCCGCCGGAAGAAGCCAAACACGCCTCAATGCCCCCATGCAGGGCAGCCTCCCACCGGGGCGGGCGGTCCGGTAGCCCGGATGCGGTCATGTTCCGCACGGATCCTCACGCGTCGCGGCGGTCGCGGCGGCGGGATTCAGCCGCCCAGCAGCAGCCACTGCTGGAGCTCCACCAGGTTGCCCTCCGGGTCCTTGAGATGGGCGACGCGCATCCGGTCGGTCATCGGCACGGGGCCCCGCAACAGGACCGCGCCCCGGTCCACGATCCGCGCGCAGTACGCGTCCAGGTCGTCGACGCGCAGCACCACCAGGGAGCGGTGCCCGCTCGCCGCGTCGCCCAGCTCGCCGAGGACGGCGGCCATCATCGCCCGGTCCTGCAACGCGATGCCGGCCGAGCCGGTGACGGGGCTGAACTTCTCGTACGGGCCGTCCGCCGCGCCCGACTGCGGCCTGAGGCCGAGGGTGTCGGCGTAGAAGCGGTAGCAGGCGGCGAAGTCGGTCACGAGCAGCCGTACTTGGGCGAGTTCCACAGCGTCCCCCCGGGGTCAGGACCAGCGGCCGGTGCGGCCGAGCAGCAGGGCGGTCGCCGCCGTGCCGGCGGTCGACGTGCGCAACACGCTGCGACCGAGGCGGTGCGCCTTCGCGCCCGCCTCCTCGAACAGCGCCAACTCCTCGGGGGACACGCCGCCTTCGGGCCCCACGACGAGCACGATCTCGCCCGAGGCGGGCAGTTCGGCGGTCGCCAGGGGCGCACTGGGGTAGGCGCGGTCCTCGTGCAGGACGGCGGCGAAGTCGGCCCGGGCCAGGAGCGCCGCGACCTGCTTGGTCGTCGCCGCCTCGGCGACCTCGGGGAAGCGGACCCGGCGCGACTGCTTGCCGGCCTCGCGGGCGGTGGCCCGCCACTTGGCGAGCGCCTTCAGCCCGCGCTCGCCCCGCCACTGGGTGATGCAGCGCGAGGCGGCCCACGGCACGATCGCGTCCACGCCGGTCTCGGTCATCGTCTCGACGGCCAGCTCGCCCCGGTCGCCCTTGGGCAGTGCCTGGACGACGGTGATCCGGGGCGACTCGGCGGGCTCCTCGACCACCTCCGCGAGGCTCACCACCAGCCGGTCCTTGCCCTCGGTCGTGACGACCTCGCCCCGCGCCCAGCGACCGGCGCCGTCGGTGAGGACGACCTCCTCGCCGGCGTGCAGCCGCTTCACGGAGACGGCGTGCCGGCCCTCGGGGCCGTCGAGCACGAACGCGGTCGCGGCGCCGCGGAGTTCGTCGACGACGAAGACGGGGGCGGTCACGAGCGGCCTCCGTCTCCGGCCGGGAACCGCGACAACGCTGTCCGCGCTTCGGCGAGTTCGGCCGCCAGGACCTCCACGAGCCGCCCCGCGGGCAGGTCACGGGCCATCCGGTGCCCCTGTCCGGCCCACAGCGCCATGCCCTGCGCGTCGCCCGCCTTGGCCGCCGCCTTGCGCAGCGGCGCGGTCAGGTGGTGGACCTCCGGGTAGGCGGCGGGCGCGTAGGGGCCGTGCTCGCGCAGGAAGCGGTTGACCAGGCCGCGGGCGGGGCGGCCGGAGAAGGCGCGGGTCAGCTCGGTGCGCACGAAGAGGGGGTCGGTCAGCGCCTGTTTGTGCACGGCGTGCGCGCCGGACTCGGGTGTGGCGAGGAACGCGGTGCCCAGCTGCGCCGCGCTCGCGCCCGCCGCGAGGACCGCGGCGATCTGACTGCCGCGCATCAGACCGCCGGCGGCGACGACCGGCAGCCGCACCGACTCGCGGACCTGGGCGAGCAGCGAGAGCAGGCCGACGCCGCAGCCGTCGGTCTCCGGGTTGTCGCGGTGGGCGCCCTGGTGACCGCCGGCCTCGACGCCCTGCACGATCACCGCGTCCGCGCCGGCCCGCTCCACCGCGACGGCCTCCTCGGCGGTGGTCGCCGTGACCAGGGTGACCGTGCCCGCGCGCCGCAGGGCCTCCAGCGTGTCGCCGCCGGGGACCCCGAAGTGGAAGGACACGACCGGCACCGGGTTGTCCAGCAGCACCGCGAGTTTGGCGTCGTAGCCGTCGTCGCGGCCGCTGTCCGGGTCGCCGAGCTCGGTCGCATACCAGGCGGCCTCGCCGGCGAGCTGGTGGGCGTAGACCTCTACGGCGCCCGCCGCGGGAAGGGGGGCGCCCGCCGCGGCCTGGGAGCCGGGGCCCGCGCCGGGATGCTCGGGCTGCGGCATGAAGAGGTTCACGCCGAAGGGACGGCCGGTCAGGCTCCGCAGCTGCTTGATCTCCTGGTACATGCCGTCGGCCGTCTTGTACCCGGCCGCGAGGAAACCGAGTCCGCCGGCCTCGGCCACGGCGGCGGCGAGCCGGGGCATGGAGACACCGCCCGCCATGGGGGCCTGCACGATCGGGTGCGGGAGGAGATCGGTCAGCGCGGAGGACATGACGGCATGTTGTCACGTCCTCCGAACAAGTCCGAATCGGCCCCGCGCCGTGCCCGCGCGGGTGCCGGGGCCGCCTGCGCGGCGGCCTTCCGGCACCGCTCAGCGTCCGTTGAACGCGTCCTTCAGCCGGGAGAACAGGCCCTGCTGACCGGGCTGGAACTGACCCGTGGGCCGCTCCTCGCCGCGCAGCTTGGCCAGCTCGCGCAGCAGGCGTTCCTGCTCCGGGTCCAGCTTCGTCGGCGTCTGCACCTCGACGTGCACGATGAGGTCGCCGCGGCCGCCGCCCCGCAGGTGCGTGACGCCCCGGCCGTGCAGCGGGATCGACTGGCCGGACTGGGTGCCGGGCCGGATGTCGACCTCCTCCAGACCGTCCAGCGTCTCCAGCGGCACCTTGGTGCCGAGGGAGGCCGCCGTCATCGGGAGGGTCACCGTGCAGTGCAGGTCGTCGCCGCGCCGCTGGAACTGGGAGTGCGGCAGCTCGTGGATCTCGACGTACAGGTCGCCGGCGGGGCCGCCGCCGGGGCCGACCTCGCCCTCGCCCGCGAGCTGGATGCGGGTGCCGTTGTCGACGCCGGCCGGGATCTTCACCGTCAGCGTGCGACGCGAGCGGACCCGTCCGTCGCCCGCGCACTCCGGGCACGGCGTCGGCACGACGGTGCCGAAGCCCTGGCACTGCGGGCACGGCCGCGAGGTCATGACCTGGCCCAGGAAGGACCGGGTCACCTGCGACACCTCGCCGCGGCCGCGGCACATGTCGCACGTCTGGGCGGTCGTCCCGGGCGCCGCGCCCTCACCGCTGCACGTGGTGCAGACGATCGCCGTGTCGACCTGGATGTCCTTGGTCGTGCCGAAGGCCGCCTCCTCGAGGTCGATCTCCAGCCGGATCATCGCGTCCTGGCCGCGGCGGGTGCGCGAGCGGGGCCCGCGCTGGGACGCCGTGCCGAAGAACGCGTCCATGATGTCGGAGAAGTTCCCGAAGCCGCCGGCCCCGAACCCGCCGGCGCCACCGCCGCCCGACTGGGACAGCGGATCTCCGCCGAGGTCGTAGACCTGCTTCTTCTGCGGGTCCGACAGCACCTCGTAAGCGGCGTTGATCTCCTTGAACCGCTCCTGGGTCTTCGGATCCGGGTTGACGTCCGGGTGCAGCTCGCGCGCGAGCCGCCGGAAGGCCTTCTTGATCTCTTCCTGCGACGCATCGCGGCGCACGCCGAGGACGGCGTAGTAGTCCGTGGCCACTTACGACTCCGCCAGGATCTGTCCGACGTACCGTGCCACCGCTCGTACCGCTCCCATCGTTCCCGGGTAATCCATGCGGGTCGGTCCGACCACGCCCAGTTTGGCGACTGCCTCGCTGCCCGAACCGTAGCCGACCGACACCACGGAAGTGGAGTTGAGCCCCTCATGGGCGATCTCGTGACCGATGCGTACGGTCATGCCCGAATCCCCCGCCTCGCCAAGGAGCTTGAGGAGCACGACCTGCTCCTCGAGTGCCTCCAGGACGGGCCGGATGGTGAGGGGAAAGTCATGTCCGAAGCGGGTGAGATTGGCGGTGCCGCCGATCATCAACCGCTCCTCGTTCTCCTCGACGAGCGTCTCCAGCAGCGTGGAGAGCACCGTCGTGACCGTGCCGCGGTCCTCCGCCTCGAAGGCCTCCGGCAGATCCTCCACCAGACGCGGCACGTCGGAGAACCGGCGGCCCGCGACCCGGCTGTTGAGCCGCGCGCGCAGGTCCGCCAGCGAGGACTCCCCGAAGGGCGCCGGGCAGTCCACCATCCGCTGCTCGACCCGCCCGGTGTCCGTGATCAGCACGAGCATCAGGCGCGCGGGCGCGAGCGAGAGGAGCTCCACGTGCCGCACGGTCGAACGGGTCAGGGACGGGTACTGCACGACGGCGACCTGACGGGTGAGCTGCGCGAGCAGCCGCACCGTGCGGGCCACGACGTCGTCGAGGTCCACGGCGCCGTCGAGGAAGTTCTGGATGGCCCGCCGCTCCGGGCCGGTCATCGGCTTGACGCCGGCCAGTTTGTCGACGAACAGGCGGTAGCCCTTGTCCGTGGGGATGCGCCCGGCGCTGGTGTGCGGCTGGGCGATGTACCCCTCGTCCTCCAGGGCGGCCATGTCGTTGCGGACCGTCGCCGGGGAGACGCCGAGGTTGTGACGCTCGGTGAGCGCCTTGGACCCCACGGGCTCCTCGGTGCCGACGTAGTCCTGGACGATGGCGCGCAGAACCTGGAGCCTGCGTTCACTCAGCATCCGCGCGCACCTCCAAGAATGTCGTCCCCCGGTCCCCCGGGCCGGCCCCTGGGCGTCCCGCCTGGCACTCGTCACATCCGAGTGCCAGCGTTCCCCGGCCCAGTGTACGGCTGTGGGGTACACCCGGGGCAAGGTCGGCCCCTCACGGGGCGTGGTCCAGCTAGCGTCGCGGTATGACGGTGACTTGGGAAGAGCTCGGATGGGAGCGGCTCGCCGAGGGTGTCGGCCGGGTGCGGCTGCCGGGCTGGGACTGCACGGCGGGGCTGGTCGTCGGGGCGGGCGCGGTGCTGTTGGTGGACGCGGGATCCAGCCTGGCGGAAGGGGTCCGGCTGCGCGCCCAGGCCGAGGAGCTCACGGGGGCGCGTGTGACTCATCTCGCGCTCACCCACCCGCATTTCGACCATGTGTTCGGGGCGGGGGCGTTCGCGGGCGCGGAGGTCTTCGGCGCGGTGGGCGCGGACGCGGTGCCGGGCGAGGAGCTGCGGGCGGACGCGGTGCGGTGCGGCCTCTCCGAGGCGGCGGCGGCCGAGGCCGTCGACACGCTCGTGCGCCCCCGCCACCCGGTCTGCGGCGAGCGGACCCTCGACCTGGGCGGCGGGCGCCAGGTCCTGCTCGCCAACGTCGGCCCCGCCCACACCGCCCACGACCTGGTGGTCCTCGTCCCCGGAGCCGCAGGCTCGCCGGAGGTGGTGTTCTGCGGCGACCTGGTCGAGGAGTCCGGCGAACCGCAGGCCGGGCCGGACGCGGTCCCCGGCCGCTGGCCCGCCGCCCTCGACCGCCTCCTGGACCTCGGCGGCGAGGACGCGCTGTACGTGCCCGGCCACGGGGCGACGGTGGACGCCGCGTTCGTGCGGGCCCAGCGCGACGCCCTGGCGACCCGTTTCGGCGTGTCGCGCTGACCGTGTGACCCTCGCCCCGCGGCTTCTCCTATCGTCATCCGAATGCGCGAGTACTCCACCGACCTGACCCCTGCCTGGAAGAAGCCGAAGGCCGTCCCCGAGGTCCCGGCGGACCCCGGTCTCGTCGTGGAGGAGCCCGGCACCGGGTTCTGCGGCGCGGTGATCCGCTGCGAGGCGGGCACGGTGACCCTGGAGGACCGCTTCGGCAAGCACCGGGTGTTCCCGCTGGAGCCGGGGGGCTTCCTGCTGGAGGGCCGCACGGTCACCCTCGTCAGACCCGCCGCGGGGCCGGCGCGCCCCTCCCGCACCGCCTCCGGCTCGGTCGCCGTCCCCGGCGCCCGCGCGCGGGTCGCCCGCGCCGGACGCATCTACGTCGAGGGCCGGCACGACGCCGAACTGGTCGAGAAGGTGTGGGGCGACGACCTGCGCGTCGAGGGCGTCGTCGTGGAGTACCTGGAGGGCGTCGACGACCTGCCGTCCATCGTCGCCGACTTCGCCCCGGGACCGGACGCACGCCTCGGCGTCCTGGTCGACCACCTCGTGCCCGGCACCAAGGAGTGGCGCATCGCCCGCTCGGTGACCAGCGAGCACGCCCTGGTCGTCGGCCACCCCTACATCGACGTCTGGGAGGCGGTGAAACCGGCCGCCCTGGGCATCCCCTCCTGGCCGCGCGTCCCGCACGGACAGGACTGGAAGACGGGCGTGTGCCGCGCCCTGGGCTGGCCGTCGGAGAACACGGGCGCGGTCTGGCAGGCGATCCTGAAGCGGGTGGGCTCCTACAAGGACCTGGAGCCGGAGCTGCTGGGCCGGGTGGAGGAACTGATCGACTTCGTCACCACCCCGGCCTGACGGCTGGGGGGAGACGGGAGTCGGGGGCGGCGCCGGCCGGGTTCGAGGGTCGGGAGCGGGGCCGAGG